>CALUWM010000017.1 GCA_944324485.1 Candidatus Gastranaerophilales bacterium
AAGAGGTAATTATAGCATATTATAAAAATCTGCTGATAAAAAAATATATAGAAAAAAAAAAAAAAATAGTTCAAATGCACTTCGAGCATTAGGAAATGCCTCATTAAAACAATTTATAGATTCTATTTCACCAAAGAAAAATAAAAAAGGAATAAATGAAGATTTGCAATACAATTTAGATAAAATTCCTTCAATAGAAATTGAAAACCCTGAACCTAGATATTTTAAAGTAAAAGTTCTGGGTGACATCAACAAAGAAAACTACATCAAAAACTTTTCATGGATATAAATAAATACAAAAATAATCAACTAAAAAAGCCGGAAATAATAAAATTTCCGGCTTAATTATTAAAAACTACTTTTTAATTATAGTTTTGAAGCAACCATTAAAGTAGTTTCAGCTAATCTTGTAGAATAACCCATTTCGTTATCATACCAAGAAACAACTTTAACCATGTTGTCGCCCATTGTCATAGTTAAAGCAGCATCAACTGTTGAAGATTGAGAAGATCCAATGAAGTCTGAAGATACAAGAGGAGCTTCTTCATAGCATAAAATGCCTTTTAATTCAGCAGATTCACTTGCTTCTTTTAAAGCTGCATTAACTGCTTCAACAGTAACAGGTTTTTCTGTTTCAAATACAACGTCTACAACTGAAACGTCTGGAGTAGGAACTCTCATAGCAAAACCATTTAATTTACCTTTTAATTCTGGTATTACTAAAGCAACTGCACGAGCTGCACCTGTTGTTGTAGGAACTATATTTAATGCACCAGCACGAGCTCTACGAGGATCTTTATGTCCTGCATCAAGAATTCTTTGGTCGCCGGTGTATGAATGAACAGTAGTCATTAAACCTTTAACAATACCGAATTTTTCTAAAACAACTTTAGCAACAGGAGCTAAGCAGTTTGTTGTACAAGAAGCCATAGAAATTACATCGTGTTTGCTTGGATCATATTCATTTCCATTAACACCAAGAACGATTGTTTTATCTTCGTTTTTAGCAGGAGCAGAAATAATAACTTTCTTTGCACCTGCATCAATGTGAGCTCTTGCTTTAGTAGCATCAGTATAGAAACCGGTTGATTCAACAACAACTTCTACACCTAATTTTGCCCAAGGTAATTGAGCAGGATCTTTTTCAGCAAACATTAAGATTTTCTTACCATTGATGATAATTCCATCTTCAGTTGCTTCAACAGTACCATCAAATTTACCCATAACTGAGTCATATTTGAATACGTGAGCAGCATCAGCAGGTTTTAATCCTGGATCGTTAATTGCAACATAATCGATTTTATCAAAAATACCTTCTCTAATAGCAGCACGAAGAGTATTTCTTCCGATTCTGCCGAATCCGTTAATTGCGACTTTTCTCATATAGTCTCTCCTTCTAAAATGTAATTAATACTACACACTAGTTATACTACAAAAAAATTCACTTGCAAGAAATTTAAAAAGTTAAGAAATTAAACAATTAAATCTTAATTTATTTTTGTATGATAAAATTTTACTATGGTGAGGAAGTTAGTATCGATTTTTCTTATTTCTATAAATTTTATCTCCTGTGGATCAATTTTTGCACAGGATATAATTAAATTAGACAAAGTCAAAGATTTTGATATTGAATATAAAGAACAAACTCAAACGCTTAAAGGTTCTTTATTTGTGGATGATACTCTAGAAGCACAAAATCAAATAAATGAACAACAAAAAGCAGATATGGAAGATATTGAAAATCTTTGGAATGCAACAGTTGAAAATAATCCTATGATTGGTTTTTGTCTAAAAAAACTTGCAATTCCGGCAGAACAAAGAAGAATTCACTCCTCAATGTTTGCTAAATCAATGAGCGCAATTATTTCAGGAGCTGCACTTTTGCCTTCATTTTTGGGTATGAATTACGGCATACAATCAGGAAGCTATGCAGCAGGAAGACTTGCAACAAGTTTAATAAATAAAAAAAATAACGACAAATTACAAAACCCTTCAATAACAGATACAGAAGCAATCGAACTTGCCAGTCTGATTGAAGATTTGCAAGATGAAATAATTGTTGATTATTTTAAATACAAAGGTGCATTAACTAAACTAAAAAAATGCAGAGAACAACTACTTTTGCATAACAAAAATTATTCAGAAGCCCTAAAAAACAACAATTCCTTAGACATAACAATAACTTCTTCACAATGGGAAGATGAATTAATTGAAGAATACAGATTAAAACAAGAAGTCAAAAAATATCAGCTGGCACTAACCAGACTTGCAGGCAAAAAAACCGTAGACAACCTAAACATTGCACAATTTGACTTAACCACACAAAACGTGAACAAAAAAGATTTAAATTATGAAAAAAAATTAATTGATGTATCTAACACTTATGAAGGAGATAAAAAATGAAAAAAATATTCCTCATAAGTTTAATTTTATTTTTCCCCATAGCTTTATGTACTGAACTGTCAGACTTAAAAGAACCTAAACCGTTAATGGGCAGAATGGCAAACTCAAATAAAGTTGAATCAAATGATACAGAAAAAAAAGAAATTAAAAAAACAGAAACAACAAACGAACAAGAAACAGCAAAAATACAAGCTCCAAAAGAACAAACAACCGACACAATAAATTCAAACTGGGCAGATTTAAGTCTAAAAAAATTAGCAAATGATGTAAGTTATGAACTCGACATAGATGCTGCTAAAATCAATGCTGATTTAGCAATACTTTGGAATGCAACCACCATGCGTTCTGAAACAATGAAATACACAATTTATAAACTTTCAAACCCTGATGAAGACAAACCCGATGAATCAACATTAAAGAAAATATTAAGACCAATTGCAAATCTTTCTACACTTGCAGGTGCAAGCATTGCAGGAGACCCATTTATGGCGACAGGAGCACTAATTGGAGGAGGACTTGTCAACGCCTTTATGAAAGATGACAAAGAGGTTAATTACAGATTTTCAAAAGTATCCGATGCTGATATGGTTCTTTTAATAAGAAAAATTGACGATTTGCAAAAAAAGCTACTTGATTTATATGTAGATTACAGAACTAAAGAAAACCTATACAAAATGGCTCAAGAAAACTTTGAAAAAAGAGAAAAAAATTATCTAAGTTCACAAAATAAATCAAAAGAAGAATTAGTTATTGCAGATGTCTATTACAGAACAGCTAAAACACAAGCACAAAGAGCTCAAGATGAATTTATGACATCAAGGGCGATATTAGAAAACCTTGTCGGAAAAGATGCTTTAGAAAAAATAGAAGAAGAATAAAAAAAAGCTATTGTATTTAGTATACAATAGGCTCTAATAAGGATGACAATAAAGTTATATGGTGTGTATATTATTTACGTTTATTTGACTTACATTTTTATCTACGTACCACCAAGAACAATTCTTTAACATTTATTTTTAAATATCCATCATTTGATGTATAATCTAGCTATGAAATTAGTTATTCAAATTCCTTGTTTTAACGAAGAAGCCAATATTCAATCTGTTTTAGAGGAAATTCCAAAAAAAATTAAAGGAATCAAAGAAATTAAAGTCATCGTTCTTGATGACGGATCAACCGATAAAACATCTGAAATAGCAAAAAAATACAAGGTTGAAACAATAAAATCGAATTATAACGTTGGACTTTCTAACACCTTTAAAACAGGAGTAACAAAAGCGCTTGAAGAAAATGCTGATATTTTGGTAAACATTGATGGCGATAATCAATATTGCGCAAAAGATATAGAAAAACTAATAAAACCTATACTTGAAAATACATGTGATATAGTAATCGGCACTAGACCAATAAACAAAATTAAAACATTTTCACCATTTAAAAAAATTCTACAAAAATTTGGCTCATTCATTGTTAAATTAATTTCAAAAACAGATATAAAAGATGCCGCAAGCGGGTTTAGAGCATTTTCAAAAAAAGCATTATTAAATATTAATGTATTTAATTCGTTCACATATACCATTGAGACTATAATTCAAGCAAAAAACAAAAATCTTTTAATAAAAAATGTTGATATAGATGTAAACATACAAAAAAACAGAAAATCTAAACTTTTTAAAAATAACTACGACTATATTTTTAAACAAGCAAAAACGTTAATTCGCTTTTTTATAATATATAGACCCGTAAAATTTTTTACTACTTTAGCTAATATATTTTTATTCTTTGGAATAATATTAGCTTTAAGATATCTGCACTTTTATATTTCAAATGATGGCTCAGGACACATCCAATCTCTTATTTTATGTGCAATAACAACAATTCTTTCTTTTATACTTTATATGATAGCAATTTTAGGAGACCTTTTTACAATCAATCGTAAGCTTTTAGAAGATATTCAGTATGAATTAAGAGTAAATAAGTACAAAAAATAAATTTTGTGATAATATATTATGACGTTGAGGATTTAATGAAAAAAGAAGAACTTATTAAATATATAGATAAATTAAAACTCCCAAAAATCTTAATTATTGGGGATTTTGCTCTTGATGAAATGGTTTACGGCTCAACTGAAAGAATTTCAAGAGAAGCCCCTGTTTTAATACTTGAACACTATGAAACAAAAAAAATACTGGGGGCTGCATCAAATGCCTGCAATAACGTTTCATCACTAAATAATGGAAAAGCAGCAGCTCTGGGTGTTTATGGTAATGACTATTATGGGGAACAATTAATTAAAATATTAAACGAAAAAAATATAGATACATCTTTAATGGTAATGGATTCAAACAGAAAAACAACCACAAAAACAAGAATTTCAGGTTCTTGCAATCAAAGCATAACACAACAAATTGTAAGAATAGATAGACAAACAAAGACTCCATTAAGTGAAGAAACTGAAAAAAAAGTAATAGAAAACATTAAAAAATCAATTTCAAATTTTGACGGAATCATTCTTTCTGATTATCATCTTGGTTGTTTGACAAAAAACATAGTAGATTGCGCAATCACAGAAGCCAAAAAACACAACAAAATAATCGTTGCCGACATACAAAAAGATATGGAAAAATATAGAGGAACCACTGCCATAACTCCAAATCAACCCGATACAGAAAAACAAGTCGGATTCTATATTAAAGATGACGAAACTTTAAAAAAAGCAGGAGAAAAGCTTTTAGAAGATTTAAATCTTGAAAAAGTGTTATTAACAAGAGGTGAAAACGGTATGGCACTTTTTGAAAAAACAAAAAACGGAATTGATTTTAAAAAAGTTGCAGCCTTTAACAAAAAAGAGGTTTTTGACGTTACCGGTGCAGGAGACACCGTTGTGGCAACCTTTACACTTGCACTTTGTGCAGGACTATCAGGAGAAATTGCAATGTATCTTGGTAATTTAGCAGCAAGTATTGTTATAAGATATTTCGGATGTCATACTGTAACCATAGAAGATTTAAAAGAAGAACTCACATAATAAAAAGGAAATCTTATGAATTTTATTAAAAAACTCAGACCCTTTGATTATTTAGTTATCGGAATAATTTTAGTTATAGCACTGGTAGGATTTTTAACCTTCAGTGGGAAGAGGGCAACCTCATCAAATCAAATAGAAGCAACAACAAATGTTGAAATTGAAGTATATTTAAGAGGCGTTAACGTTACATCTAATGAACCGTTATTCAAGAAAGACGATGAAACTTTTATAACAATAAGAAATGTACCTTATACAAAATTAAAAATAAAAGATGTTAAATTTGACAAAAGAAAAATTATGATTCCAACAATCAATCCCAAAAAGCCATATATAACTGTAAATGATGACACTACGCCATATCAATATGACTATTTAGTAAAAGTAACAGACAGCGCAAAAATAACAAAAGACGGAGATGCGGTTGTCGGCGGAAACAAGGTTAAAATAGGACTTCCTATAACGCTTGAAGGTGCTAAATATAAGCTAAACGGGGTTATATCAAACATAATGATAAGTCCCGAACCCGAAAATGATATCCATGAAGATTTAGATAAGCATACAAAATTAAATCAAGATGTTCAATAACATAAGAAAAATCATTAACAACAGCTTTTTTGCAGATAATATTGATAACATAAACTTTTTTGTTTTATGTTCAATATTGTGCTCTGCTATATTTTTATCTTCCGAAATTATGGGTATATTAGCATTAATATTTTGCATACTTGTAATTTTCAAAAAAATAATCAAAGAAGATAAGAATTATCAATTTACAAAATATGAAAAAACGCTTTTTATTTTCTTTTTAATTGTAACAATGAGTCTTTTTGGCTCGACATTATTTAAACTAAGCCTACATGGGTATATTAAAACCTTAATTTATGTAATGTTTTTCTATTGTGCAGGCATTTTTTATCACGAAAATAAAAACAAAATATTACCCACAATTATCCTAACTTGTTGCTTAATGAGTTTTGAATCAATTATTGCTATTTTACAAAATTCAGCAGACATAGGAGAAATCTCAGGTTGGCAAGATACAAGCAATATTAACCCTGAAGAAATTATATCAAGAGCATACGGAACCCTACAACCATACAACCCCAATCTTTTAGCAGGGTATTTACTGTGTGGACTTTCTTCATTTATTTTCTTAATACTAAATAATCTTAAAAAAGGTAAAAGAAAATTTGCGATAATATACTTAATTTTATTTATTATAAGCCTAATAGCAATAATAGATACCGGATGTAGAGGCGCATATCTTGGATTTTTATTTTTCTTTCCGACTTTATTTGCAGCATTAATTTATTATATTAAAAAAAATCTTGGCGGCTTATCAAACATACAAAAAAGATATAAAAACACAATTATAGCAATATTGATCGGACTTTCATATTTTATATTAACAAATCCGGCACTAACAAAAAGAATAGAATCTATTTTCGCTCTAAGAGCAGACAGTTCAATATCATTCAGACTAAATGTATATGAATCAGCTTTTAAAATGTTTCTTGATAATCCTTTTTTAGGTATAGGAGTTGGAAATCAAAACTTTAGAGAAATATACGGACTATATATGAAAACAGGATTTGATGCGTTGGGATCATATTGCATTCCTCTGGAAATTGCTGTCGAAAGTGGAATTTTCGCCCTAATTGCTTTTGTAGTTTTTCTTATTTTGGTCATCAAAACATGTTTTCAAAATTGTTTAAATGAAAAAAGCGATAACAATACAAAAATACTTTCTCTTTGTATAATTTTGATGATATTTGCTACAATGGGACATGGTTTGTTTGATACAATTTGGTTCAGACCGCAAGTCCAACTGCTTTTTTGGACAAACATCGCAATGCTAAAAGCATATAAAAACTAAATCAACTCATTTCCCAATAAAACAGCACCAATCATACCGGAATAGTTACCTGCTTTTGCATGATAAACTTTTGTTGGAGAAGTTAGCACAAAGGAATTAACAAACTTTTCAATTTTTTCAACATCAACAAATTTTTCCATTGAACCTGATAATACAAAACAATCCGGATCGAATAAATTTGCAAGTCCCAAAATTCCTAAAGCTATATCATTTTGCCATACTTCAAGAGATTTTTGACAATCAACATCTCCATTATTCGCTCTTTCAATAATATCGTATGTTGTTATATTCTCATCTTTACATATTTCAACAGCAGTTTGCCTTAAACCATTACCGCTTGCATATGCTTCAAAACAATCCCATGCGCCGCAGGTACAACGTCTTGATTTATTTCTGGACATTAAAAAATGCATTTCACCCGCACCGCCTGATTTACCTTTTAATAATTTACCATTAATTATTATTCCACCGCCTACACCTGTTCCTAAAGTAAGCATAATTGAATTTTTACAATTAATAGAAGCACCGATTTTATACTCTGCCCAAGCCGCACAATTTGCATCATTCTCTACAAAAACTTTTTTTTCAGACAAAGATAAAAAATCAATATCCTTATAACCAATCGGCAAATTTGCAGTAGACCCTATTACCTTATCATTTTCATTATTAACTGTTCCGGCTGTCGCAATTGCAATAAATTCAATTTGATTTTCATATTTTAAAATTATATTTTTAAGCATACTTTCGATTTCTCGTGCCGTTTTAGGTGTAGATACTTTTTGAACATCATTTTTTATAAAACCATTATTATCTATCAAAGCATAAGAAATCTTGGTTCCGCCTATATCGATACCCAGTGCAAAATTCATAAAATTTATACTCCCTTAAATCTTTTAAAAATCAATTGAGGCCTTGTAATAGCGGAGCCAATCACAACCGCATCAGCACCAAAATTAAATGCAAGCTCAACATCAGATCTTTGCCATATCTTTCCTTCAAGTATGGTAAAAATATCTATATTATTTTTAATTTCCTTAACCAGCTCAAAGTCAGGACTATCAGGTTTATTGATAGTTTCTTTAGTATAACCGCTAAGAGTTGTAGAAACTATATCGCAACCTAATTCATAAGCATGTATCGCCTCTCTATAAGTTGCTATATCGGCCATAGCAAGCCTATTAGAGGATTTTATAAAATCAACTAAGTCTGATAATTTTTCTCCATTTGGACGAGTTCTCAGTGTACCGTCAAAAGCAACAATATCGGCTCCGGCATCAATAATCTCTCTGCAATCTCCAACAGTAGGTGTAATATAAACAAGTTCTTTATAGTTATCAGGTATTATTTTTGGTTTTGTAATACCTATTACTATAATATTTGGGTACTTACTTTTAATATTTCTAATATCTCTTTGACCTGCTAATCTAAGAACTTTTGCACCGCCAAGTTCTATAACACTTTGAGCCAAGGCAAGAATACAATTTTCATCATACAAAGGTTCATCAGGCATAGCTTGTATTGAAACTATTACCTCGTTTTTAATTTGCTTTAAAATTTCCATATTTCATATTATACAACATTTTAAAATATTATATATAATTAAAAAAAAGGAGAAAAAAATGGGAAGAATAATAGCTTTAATTATTATTGCTGCAATCGTATGGTTTGGATACAACAAGGGTTTTGACCTAAACAACGTAAAAGAAAAGTCAATAAAAGCACTTGAAAACGAAAAAACAATAAACTTAATTAATTCAAGAAGAAACCAAGACCAATCAGATATTAATAAAGTTATAAATGGAGAAGTAAAATAATTTTCGACAAACTTTGTTAAAAATTATGTCAAAAAAATACATAAGACTTCAACAAACACATCTTTTGTGAGAAAATCAACTTAGTGCAAGGTTAGAGGCAAAAACAATGGAAAAAGAAATAAAAGCAATTATTCTGGCGGCCGGCAAAGGTAAAAGAATGCACTCGACCATACCAAAAGTTTTGCATGAAATATTCTCTAAACCATTATTAGGCTGGGTAATTGAAGCGATACAAAGACTGGGACATGAAACAGAAAGCATTGTTGTAATTGGACATCAATCACACGATGTTGAAGACTATTTAAACAATAACTATAAATATGTTAAAACTACATTTCAAAAAGACCAGCTTGGAACAGGACATGCTGTTGCTCAAGCAGTACCTCTTTTAAGTCAATTCAGAGGAACGGTAATCATAACATGTGGAGACACTCCCTTAATTACAACAAAAACTTTAAAAAATTTAATTCGTTTTCACCAAGATAACGACTCCGATTTGACTGTTATGACAACAAGGTTTGATGATCCAACCGGATATGGAAGAATTATAAGAAGTTCTAAAGACGAAATTTTAACAATAATTGAAGAAAAAGATGCAACAGAAACCCAGAAAGAAATTCAAGAAGTAAACACTGGTGTATACTGCGCAAAATGGACAAAAATAAGACATGCTTTTGCAGAACTCAACAATAACAATGCACAAGGTGAATATTACTTAACAGATATTGTCAGATGGTCAAGAAAACAAGGTTTAAAAGTACTTGGATATGAAATAAAAGACAACAGGGAAATATATGGTATCAATTCAAGAAGAAACCTGTCTTATGCAACAGAACTAATGAACCAAAGAAAACTTGAAGAACTCATGGATTCAGGAGTTACAATAGTTGATCCAAAAACCACATATATATCACCTGAAACAGAAATCGGACAAGATACCATCATTTATCCAAATACATATATAAATGGAAAAAATAAAATTGCTAAGTTTTGTAAAATTGGTCCCATGACCCATATTAGAGGCAATTGTGAGGTAGGAGAAGAATCAAAAATAGGTAATTTTGTCGAACTAAAAAATGCAAAAATAGCAAAAAAAACTAATGTTTGTCATTTAAGTTATGTAGGGGATGCACAAATTGGATCTAACGTTAATATCGGTGCAGGCACAATTTTTGCAAACTACAATTCAATAACAAAAGAGAAAAAAGGTTCTACACTTTCAGACGGTGTCTCAATAGGCTCAAATTCGGTTATAGTTGCACCGGTTGAAATAAAACAAAACGCCTTTGTCGCAGCAATGAGTTGCGTTACAAAAGACGTGGAAGAATCATCTCTTGTAATGACTCGTGGCCCCCAAAAAGAAATAAAAAATTGGGTTAAAAATAAAAAAGGAGAAAAGTTAAATGAGTCTCGAACTGGAAACACAAATGGAGAAATTGGAAAAGATACTTCCAACTCATGATATTAAATTATTTTCAGGTCGTTCAAATAATGCACTCGCATCTGAAATTGCTGAATATTTAGGAACAAGTCTTGAACCTATTACAATTAAAAACTTTTCAGATGGAGAAATATATGTCCAAATTCAAGATTCAGTTCGAGGAGACGATGTATTTATAGTTCAACCAATTTGCAATCCGGTAAACGAAAACCTCGTAGAGCTATTAATTTTATTAGATGCCTTTAAAAGAGCAAGTGCCAAGTCGATTACAGCTGTTATTCCATATTACGGATACGCAAGACAAGACAGAAAAGCCTCAGGCAGAGAGGCAATTACAGCAAAACTTGTTGCAGACTTATTAACCCAAGCAGGCGCAACAAGAGTTCTTGCAATGGATCTTCATACAGGACAAATTCAAGGATTCTTTAACATTTTAGTTGATCATATTTATGCAACACCTGTCATTGTAAACTATGTAAAAAATATTAATACAGAAGGTTCTGAATTGGTATGCGTTTCCCCTGATATGGGAGGTGTTAAAAGAACAAGGGCTTTAGCAAAACAAGTAGGAGCGCCTATTGCAATCATTGATAAACGAAGAGACAAACACAATAGCGCAATTGCATGCAACATAATAGGCGATGTAAAAGACAAAATTTGCGTCATGTTTGACGATATAATAGATACAGCAGGAACAATTTGTGAAGCTGCAAGAATGTTAAAAGAAAAAGGTGCTCGTGAAGTATATGTTTGCGCAGTACATCCTGTTTTTTCAGGTCCTGCACTTGAAAGACTGGAAGCATCACCAATTAAAGAAGTGATAGTAACAAATACAATCCCGCTAAAAGACACTGTAATTCCTGAAAAAATTAAACAAGTAAGTGTTGCTCCTCTGCTTGGAGAAGCTATTTCAAGGATACATGATGACAAATCGGTTTCCAGCTTGTTTGGTTTTGAAATCGAGTATAAAAAAGACTAAAGGGTCAAAATGAATATTAAAGAACAATTAAATGAAATTAAAAAACAGGCTAAAAACTGTTTTAATTGTCCTTTAAGTGAAAACAGAACAAACACTGTTTTTTCTGACGGATGCGAGCAAGCACCAGTTATGTTTATAGGAGAAGCCCCCGGAAAAAACGAAGACGAAACGGGAATACCCTTTATCGGAAGAGCGGGTCAACTTTTAAGAAATTATTTAAAAGAGATTGGCTTCAAAGAAAATGATATTTATATTGCAAACACTGTTAAATGTCGCCCGCCTGAAAATAGAAAACCGTCAAAAAAAGAAAAAGAAGCTTGCGAATTTTTTCTGAAAAAACAAATAGAATTTGTTAATCCAAAAATCATTGTTTTAGTGGGCTCAACTGCTCTTGAAAGCTTTATAGATAAAAAAACAACAATAACAAAAGCAAGAGGCCAAGTTTTTGAAAAAGAATTTGCAGGAAAAATCAGAAAATTTATACCTATATTTCATCCGTCATACCTACTAAGACAACACTCTGAAAGAGATGGTTCTCCAAGATTTTTATTTAAAAAAGATTTAATAAACATAAAAGAAAATTTTATTTAAAATGAAAATTAATTACTCTCTCACCAGCTTTAAAGCAAAAAAAATTCCAAAATTAAAAGCAAAACAAATCGATGAATTATTAAAAAAATCCCCAAAAGTCGACATAATATGTCATGAATCAACTGATTCAGATGCTGCTAATTCAGCTTTAGCAATGAAAGAATATTTAAAACAATTCAACATCAGTTCAAGAATAATAATTTCACAAAATCTGCAAAACCTTCCGCTAAGAAAAAAAGATAATATAATCCAAGCACAAGATTTAAAAGATGAAACCCCAGACACAATTTTATGTGTTGATTTTAGTTCTAAAGAAAGAATTTCACCCAAAACGCTAAGCTATATAAAAAAAGCAAAACAAGTCATATGTCTTGACCATCACAAAGGGGAAAATCTGCAAAAAGATGTCGGACAAAACTTTTTTTACATAGATACAAGTGCAAAATCAGCAACCAGCATAATATATAGGCTATTTGAAGCATTAAACAAAAAAACAATTAAAAAAACTGCATATGATTTATTTTTAGGACTAATAAGCGACTGTAATAAAAGAGGGCTAATAAGTTGTGATGGAACAAAAGGAACTATAACCCCAAGTAAAGAATTTGAAAAAGATAAAGATGCTTTTGAAATATATAATAAATTAAAAAGATTTCTTTCAATTAAAGAAATTTCAGAAATTGCAAAAATGGTAGATATAACTTCAACTTTAACACCCAAAGAAGAAAAATTCAGGGATTCTTTATACAAAAAAATCAAATACAGCAAAAACAAAAAAATTGCATACGTAGAAATTCCTCCTGATGACAAAATCTGGCAATCTCTAGGCGGGGATAACACTAAAACCAGTGCTATATTAAACAAATTTAGACAAAATATCTTAAAATTAAATCCAAACACAAAAGTGGCAGTAACTTTTTATGAAGCTAAAAATTTATATAGAGTAAGTCTTCATGCCAAGGGAATCTCACTTGATGAATTTTATAACTATGCGCAAAAAAATATTCCCTATAATTTTTCTATTGGCGGTCATTCAGATAGAGGGGGAGGAAAGCTTGATTCAACAGAACCCGAAACTTGTAAAAAATGGACAGAAGATATAATCAAATGCCTCTTTTTAACAATAGATTAAAACAACAGTAAAACTTAATAATTCAAAATTGAATTATTAAGTTTTGTATCATATAAAATTAATCATTAAAAAAATTTTATTTTTTAAATATAATAATAAAGCATATGAATTAACACTTTAGAATTATTTTTGGTTATAATTTTATTTGTGTTAATATTTTATTAAACAAATCGTAGTTAGTATTAAAAGGATTAAATTATGGCTTTACCAAACGTAGCTTATTTTTCAATGGAGATTGCAATAGATCAATCCTTAGCAACATATTCAGGTGGCTTAGGATTCTTAGCAGGTTCACACATGCAATCAGCTGGATACTTACAAATGCCAATGGTTGGTGTAACTATGCTGTGGTCATTCGGTTACTATGATCAAAGAATTGACGAAAACGGTAATGTTGAAGTTGCATATATAAGAAAACATTATGACTTTTTAACCGATATTAATGTTTCAACATCAGTCAAAGTTTTTGGAGAAGATGTAATCGTAAAAGCATACAAAGTTGAAGGCGAATTATTTGGAACTTGCCCCATATATTTATTAACGACAGATGTCGAAGGAAATTCAGAATGGGCAAGAAAAATCTCTCACAAACTATACGATGGAGATGAAAAAATCCGTATAGCACAAGAAACTGTACTTGGTATTGGTGGTGTCAGAATACTTCAAGCGGTCGGATATAACTTCGATACAATCCACTTAAATGAAGGTCACGCACTTCCTGCTGCATTTGAATTATTAAGACAATACAATGGAGACCTTAAAGCAGTTAGAAGAAAAACAGTATTTACAACTCATACACCGGTTCCGGCAGGAAACGAAGTTCACTGGGTTGACACTTTACTTGAAGGCGGATTTTTCTCAGGTTGCTCAAGAGAAACTGCGGTTGAATTAGGCGGAGAAAACTTCTCATTAACTGTTGCAGCTCTTAGAATGTCAAGAATAGCAAATGCAGTATCTCAGCTACACGGACTTGTAGCTAATAAAATGTGGGAATGGGTTAAAGACAGATGTCCAATTAAAGCGATTACCAATGCTGTCAACCTTCATTATTGGCAAGATGAAAGAATTGCAAAAGCAAAAACTCCGCAAGAATTGCTTGATGCAAAATATGAAATGAAAAAAGACTTATTCCAATATATATCAGACACACAAGGAAAACGTTTTGATCCAAATGTACTGACTATTACTTGGGCAAGAAGATTTGCTGATTATAAACGTGCTTGGTTAATTTTAATGGATGAAGACAGAATTGCAAAATTATTAAACGAAAACAAAGTTCAATTAATTTTTGCAGGCAAATTCCATCCTGATGATGTTATGGGTAAAGAAACATTTAATAATATTCTAAAAAAATCTTACAACATGAAAAATGTTGTTGTTCTTCCCGGTTATGAATTAGCACTTTCTGCAAGACTTAAAAAAGGTTCCGATATATGGTTAAATACACCAACAAGACCACTTGAAGCTTCAGGAACTTCAGGAATGTCAGCTAATATGAATGGTGCTTTACACTTCTCAACCTATGATGGTTGGACAGTAGAAGGAACATTCCCCGGAATCAACGGATATACCATTGAATATCCTGGATTGGATGACGATATTCCTTGGGAAGAAAGACACTGGAAAGATCATAGATGTATGATGAATACACTTGAAAACGAAATCATACCTACATACTATGAAAACAAACAGGAATGGGCTCGCTTAATGCGTCAAGCTATGAGGACTGCTGAAGGTTATTTCAATTCAGACAGAATGGTTATAGAATATTTCAACAGAATATATAAGCCAATAGCTCATGGTGGAGCACAAGCAGGTGAAGAAAACCAAGGCGAATCAAAACCATTTGAAGCACCAAACCAAGATGCTTGGACATATTCAAACATTAAATAAAATAACAAATAATAAAAAAACCGAAGATTTAATCTTCGGTTTTTTTTATTTTAAAATTACTGTTTGGACGGTTTTGATATCATATCAAAACTTAAACCCTTAGAATCTAAAATAAAATCACAAAGTTCTCTAACGGCTCCCTTTCCACCCTTAAAATCAGAAATAAAATTACAAACTTTTTTTACTTCTATAACAGCATCACTAGGGCAACACTTTAAACCGACTTCTTTTAAAACGCAAATATCAGGTAAATCATCTCCCATATAAGCAATCTCATTTGGTGATATTTCATATTTTTTAGCTAACTCTTGAAGCGCAAGAATTTTATTTTTTTGCCCCATATACAACTCTTTTATATCTATCATCTCAGCTCTTAATTTAACAGCATTATTTTCTCTTGCAGTAATAATCGAAGTTATTATTCCTGCTTTAGATAACATTACAACACCAAGTCCATCTTTTGCATTATATGTTTTTATTTCTCTGCCATCTTCCAAAAAAGTCAAAGAACCATCAGTCATAACTCCGTCTACATCAAATGCGACAATCTTGATTTTTTTTGCAATTTCTTTTAAATCTGAATTTCTCACTTTTTTAGCCTCCATTAAAAAAATTATACACTAAATGTATTAGTTTTATACTTATTCAATTAAAAAATTATACATATTGCCGAAAACTTAAATGTAGTAAATAAAGAACTAATATGAACGAAATTAAAGAAATTCGACTTTCTAAAAATGAATTTATCATTAATTTAGAAACAACCTCATTAAAATTACCCTATAAAATAATACAAGACAAGTATATTGTAGACATAAGTTCGTACAATTTAATCAATGCAACTAAATATGCTATTTTATGTTCTACATATTGTTTCATAAGAAACTTTAAAAAGAAAATATGCTGGCTTGTAAAAGATGAAGAGATTAAAAGAGCTATATCGATATTAAGACTGAAAAACACAGAACAAGAAGTCATAAATAAAAAAGAAGCAAAACTGGCATCATGAATATTTTTAACATAATCAAAAATGAAAAAATCTATGGAATTATAAGAGAAGATAATCCGGAACTATCTTACGAAATCGCAAAAGCATACATAGAAGGTGGAATTAAAGTCATAGAGCTTAATTCGCCGCTTGAAGTAACTCAAAAAATATCATCAAGCGAAGTTATAATATCACAAGGCGGCATAATAACAACAGCTCAAGCTCATAAGGCACTTGATGCGGGAGCAAATATTATCTCAAGTCCGATTTTTCAAACAAATCTCGTAAGGTTTGCATCTTGTTATAAAGTTTTCTTAATACCGTCCGTAACAACATCAAATGAAGCATATGGTGCTTGGAGAGCAAGAATGCCATTAATCAAAATATATCCAGTATCTGAAATGGGTGGTGTTGGATATATACAAGATATGGTTAAACCTATGCCGTTTTTAAACTTGCTTCCTTGCGGTTTTGTTAAAATTGATGAAATAACGGACTACTTAAAAGCAGGTGCTATCGCAGTAGGGATAGGACGAGAATTATATAAAAGCAAAAATTATAATGAAATCGTAAAAACAGCAAAAGAAATCAAAAAAATGATTAAATAGTTTTATTTTAGGTCAAAAGCGGATATTTTATCCGCTTTATTTTTTTAAATCTAACCTAAAATTTCTTCTTTTCCTTTTGAATTAATTTCTTTAAGCAATTTATCAATAAAATCATCAATAGTCATTTCGCCAATTTGCCCTACTCCACGTTTTCTAATTGCAACTTTTTTGGATTCTATTTCTTTATCTCCTGCAACTAGGACGTATGGGACTTTTCTATTTTGCAAATAATCTCTTATCTTATAATTCATAGACTCTGATTTTTCTTCGAAGACTACACGAATTCCATTTTCTCTGAGTTTTTTATAAATCTCTTCCATGTAATCATTATGCCTATCTGCAATAGGAACAAGAGCGACTTGATAAGGCGCAAGCCACGCTGGAAAAGCTCCGGCATAATGTTCAATCAAAATTCCATGGAATCTTTCCATTGAACCAAATATAACCCTATGTAGCATAACAGGGGTTTTTAAAGCACCATCTTTATCCTGATACTTAATTTCAAACCTTTCCGGCAAATTAAAATCCAGCTGTATTGTCGCACATTGCCAAGTTCTTCCTATTGCATCTTTAACTTTAAAATCAATTTTTGGACCATAAAACGCACCGTCACCTTCGTTAATTTCATATTTCATGCCACGCTTGTCCATAGCTTCCTTTAAGCCTGCTTCGGCTAAATCCCAGTTTTTTAAATCACCAACATAGCTTTCAGGACGAGTTGACAGTTCAACTTCAAAATCCATATTAAAAATCTTCATGGTATCTGAAACAAAATCTATAATTTCATTAATCTCATCCACCAACTGTTCAGGAGTACAAAAAATATGAGCATCATCTTGAGTAAAACCTTGAACACGAGTCAAACCCGATAAAGCTCCTGATTTTTCACGCCTATATACAGTTCCCAACTCTGCCATTCGTAAAGGTAAATCACGATAAGAATGTCTTTGAGACTGATATATTAATATATGAAAAGGGCAATTCATGGGTTTAACTATATATTGTTCATCGTTTTCATCTTCTTTTTGAATAAAGAACATATTTTCCTTATAGTGATCAATATGTCCTGAAAGTTCCCAAAGTTTTGTTTTAGCCAACTGTGGAGTTTGCACAATTACATAACCACGTTTCCTATGCTCTTCTCTCCAATAATTTTCAATTTGTTCTCTTACTGTATATAAATTAGGATGCCATAAAACAAGCCCACCGCCAATTTCATCACGTACAGAAAACAAATCTAGCTGTGCTCCTAATTTTCTATGATCACGTCTTTTTGCTTCTTCAAGCTGGTGGATATAATCATCTAATTCTTCTTGAGTTAAAAATGCAGTAGCATAAATTCTTTGAAGCATTTTATTATTTTCATTACCTCTCCAATATGCACCTGCCACACTCATTAATTTAAAAGCTTTGATTTCTTTGGTTGACTCTATATGAGGACCCGAACAAAGATCGTTAAACAAAACATTACCAGCTTTATCTTTTGTTAAATACAAAGTAGGGTTATCATTTTTATGTTCTTCTAATAATTCTGCCTTATATATTTCACCTTGTGCTTTAAATTCTTTAATTTGTGCTTCAACATCAGGAATAACATATTTTTCAAAAGTTAAATTTTGAGCGATTAATTTTTTCATTGTCTTTTCTATCTCTTTAAGATTTTCATCAGACAATGTTACACCTTCTATATCAAAATCATAATAAAAACCATTTTCAATAGCAGGACCTATCGCTAATTTTGCCTGCGGATAAAGTTTTTGTACTGCTTGAGCCATAATATGAGAACAAGAATGTCTGAGTGTATGCAGCTTTTCATCAATATGTTTTTCCATTAAAACTTCCTTTTTATACTATCGATTAATTTTATTCTAGCACGAAACCGCAACATGTAAATTTTTATTTACACAACTCTTGATTGCACATTATGAAACATATAAAATAAAGAAAAACAAAGGAAATAAACATGAACCTTACAATATCACCCGTTAAGATACACTCATTAAAACAAACATACAAAGCTAAACCACATAGTAATTTATACACAAATACAAATTTAAAAGCTGACACCATTTCTTTTAAATCAATTTCTTTTGAAGAAATAGATAGAATAAATAAAACATTTCACAGTTCAAAAAAAGAAACTCTTGATGAAAAAATTGCCGGTATGCAAAAAGCTAAAGCAAGAATAAGAGCTTCTTTTATAAATAAAATTAAAAATCCTAGTACAAATGGAAATATACCAAACGGCATATTAATATATGGACATGAAGGTTCCGGTAAAACATCTTTTATAAAAGCAACAGCATATGAAAGCGACTGCAACCTAATAGAAATATCACCCTTTGAAGATTTTACAAATGAAATAGAAAACAGTTTAATTTATGCAAAAAATCTATTTAACAAAACAGGTAAAAGAACAATTGTTTTATTAAAAGGTGCCGATATAACACTTGATGATTCGCCTGAAAACAAAGATAATGTATATTTTATAAATAACATTTTAAATAACTGTGCAAAATCTCCTAAAGAATCCATGGAAGGGTTTGCAACAACAATCTTTTTTGAGACATCCAAACCTCAATACATCTCAAAAAAACTACTGTCTTCAGATAAAATCAACACAATTATTAATATCCCATTTGCATCAAATGAAGAAATTATTGCAATAATTAAAAGCTACATTAACAGATACAAACAAAATGGCGGAAAAATTAACACAGATAACATTGACTATGAAAAACTCGCTGAAATACTAATGCCAAACCAAAAAGGAAGTCACATTAACGAATCATATATGTATATAGTGCAAAGAGCCATAGAAAAGTACTCTAAGGATTCCTCAATTCCTTTTGAAGAATATCTTGAAGACTCAGCAAACAAAAAAAGAAGATATTATACAAAAAGCAAACATATGCAGCAAATGCAAATTAGCAACTTAATTAAAGAAAGATAATTATCTTAACTTTTCAATTATCAAATCGGTTATCTTTGAAGTAGTGCAAAGTTCTTTACCTTTTTCAAAAATATCCCTTGTTCTGTATCCTTCTTTTAAAACCTCTTTCACTGCTCTATAAATAGAATCGCATGCAAGCTTATTATCAAAAGAGTAATTTAACATCATAGCAACAGAGAGAATTGTTGCAATAGGATTTACGGCATTTTTACCCGCTAAATCCGGTGCTGAGCCATGTATAGGTTCATATAAATATGGGGTTTTTCCATCAGACAATGAAGCTGAAGGTAACATACCCAAAGAACCGCATATAGTAGAAGCTTCATCAGACAAAATATCACCAAAAATGTTGCCCGTTAAAATAACATCGAATTGCCTTGGGTTTTGAATTAATTGCATGGCAGCATTATCAACATACATATAGGAAAGCTCAACATCGTTATACTCTTTTGATACGTCTGTGGTGATTTCTCTAAATAATCTGGATACATCCAACACATTTGCTTTATCAACACAGCAAACTCTTTTTTTTCTTTTTTGAGCTGATTTAAAAGCAACATGAGCAATTCTGCGAATTTCATCTTCATCGTATATCATGTTGTTGAATCCGACTTTTATTTCTCTGTTATCTAAAGTTTGCTTTGTTATAATTCCTTTTGGCTCACCAAAATATACATCACCCGTCAATTCTCTTATAATCATTATGTCAATATCTCTTGCTATTTCAGATTTTAATGGTGAAGCAAATAAAAGTTCATCAAAAACTTTCACCGGACGCAAATTTGCAAACAAATTAAGTTTTTTTCTTATCCCTAATAATGCTTTTTCTGGTCTTAATTCGGGAGCAAGATTATCATACTTCCAATCTCCGACAGCTCCTAATAATACGGCATCAGACTTTAAACAAGCTTCAACCGTTTTATTAGGCAAAGGAAAACCTGTTTCCTCATATGCACGACCACCAATTGGAACATAATTGTATTTAAAAGATAAATTATATATTTGAGAAATCCTATCCAAAACCTTTACCGCACAAGATAAAATTTCACCTGACACTCCGTCACCCATTAAAACAGTAATATTTTTCATTTTTTCAACCCTAGTTTACTTCTTGTATACTCAACCAAACCTCCGGCTTTTACCAGATTTTGAATTTCTTTAGGATAAGGAGAGAAATTATAATCTATGGATTTTGTTCTATTATATATTCTTCCATTATCTAAATCCAATTCTATAATATCATCTTTTTGAACTTCAGACTGAATTTCAGAATTTTCTATAATTACCAAACCTATATTAATTGCATTTCTATAAAAAATTCTTGCAAAAGACTTGGCAATGACGGCTTTGATACCAGAAGACTTGATAGCTAAAGGAGCATGTTCTCTGCTTGACCCGCAACCAAAGTTGTTACCGGCAATTATAATGTCTCCATCTCTAACACAATTTGAAAAACTGGCATCAATATCTTCCATGCAATGTTTTTTTAAATCATCCGCATTTGCACTATTTAGATAACGAGCTGGTATTATTACGTCAGTATCTACATCATCGCCATAAATCCAATTCATATTTTTAACCTTTTTTCATCCATTTAAACTATATACAATCACTATATTATAAATTAATATAATTATGCAAACAGGAATTTGAAAAACAAATTCACACAGTAGTAACTTGTATACAAAGCATTAAAAAAGGAGTACAACAATGCAAGAAACAATTATCGAAACAGCTGGAAAAATCTGGGAATACCTAAATGAAAACGGTGAAGTAACAACTAAGAAAATGAACAAAGATCTTGGTTTAAATGAAAACTTTGCTAGCCTTGGTTTAGGTTGGTTAGCTCGTGAAGACAAAGTTAACTTCAACAAAAAAGGTTCATACACAAAAATTAGCTTAAGATAATTACAAAATTTAACTTTTAAAAAGAAATCCCTGTCAAAATGTTGACAAGGATTTCTTTTTTTTAGACAATAGAAAAGTATCAAATAAACTTAATTATTAATAAGAAAAGGAAATAAAAATGGCTACACCAAAGAAAAGAACAGGAAAAGCAAGTCAAGCAACAAGAAGAGCAAACTGGAAAGGAAGTGTTCCTGCAACTACAACTTGTCCAAATTGCAAAGCAATAGTTTTAACTCACACAGTTTGCCCTGAATGCGGATACTATAAAGACGGTTTTGCTTCTAAAAAAACTAAAGAAACAAAAGAAGTAAAAGCAGAACAAACTGTTGAAAAAGTAGAAACACCATCTGAAGAAATTAAAGAAGAACCAAAAAAAACAAGAAAGCCAAGAGCTAAAAAAGCTGACACAGAAAAGAAATCAGAAGAAAAAACTGAAGAAAAAGAAGCTGAATAAAAAGAGTTAATAGTATTAAGGAATTAAAAATGACAAGAATTGCGGTTGATGCAATGGGGGGAGATTATGCTCCTGATGAAATAGTTAAAGGGGCAGTTTGGGCTGCACAAGATTACAATGTCCCTATTGAATTAGTTGGAAAAATTGACGAAATTCAAAGAATACTTGACGAGATTTCAAAAAAAGGTATTCGCTCAACTCGTGGTGGCTATTTTGTCAAAAAAATAAAAGTCGATTTATCAAAACTTGATATAAAATTAACCCAAGCAGATGAAGTTATAGAAATGGGAGAAGCTCCAGGAACTGCCATACGCAAAAAGAAAAATGCTTCAATAGTTCTGGCAGTAGATGCCGTTGCAAAAGGAAGCTCTGATGCGGTTGTTGCGGCAGGATCAACAGGAGCGGCAATGGCAGCATCATTGTTTGGACTCGGAAGACTTAGAGGTATAGAACGTCCGGCCATAGCTGCAACGCTTCCAACAATGAAAGAGCCTGTTATACTAATAGATGCAGGTGCAAACAGTTCTTGTACGCCTGAAATGTTATTTCAATTTGCAACAATGGGTTCAACGTTTGTAAAAAATGTATATAACAGAAAAAATCCCAGAATAGGTGTTTTAAACATTGGAGAAGAAGAAGAAAAAGGAAACCAATTAGTTAAAGACACTTACAAGCTATTAAAAGAAAACACCATAGGTTTAAATTTCATAGGAAACGTTGAAGGCAAAGAACTATTCCAAGGAGATGTCGATATAATCGTATGCGAAGGTTTTGTTGGAAATGTAGCCTTAAAAACTATTGAAGGTTCAGCTATGATGCTATTCAAGCTAATTCAACAAGAATTTACAAGCGACATTCTTTCAATGATTGTTGGTCTTTTAGCTAAACCTTTTATGAGAAGAATATACAAGCGAATAAATTATGAAGAATTTGGCGGCGCTTTACTTTTAGGCGTAAAAGGTATAACAGTAATTTCTCATGGAAGAAGCTCATCCTATGCAATTAAAAATGCTGTTAGGGTAGCAAAAGAAGCTGTTGAATCAGATGTAAACAAAAAAATCGCAGAAATAATCAGTTAAACCAATAAAAAGGGGAGAAAATGAAAAAATTTGCTTTTATATTTCCTGGCCAAGGTTCGCAAGCGACTGGGATGGGTTTGGATTTATATAATAATTTTGAAAATGCAAAAAAAGTATATGATATCGCAGATAGTGTATTAGGGAAAAAAATATCTGACATTTGTTTCAATGGACCAGATGAAACCTTAAAACAAACAATAAATGCACAAAGCGCCATTGTTGCAACATCAATAGCAGCACTAGAATCATTTAAAAATGAATGTGATATTAAACCAACCTTGACACTAGGTCATTCATTAGGTGAATATTGCGCTATGTATACCGCAGGAGTCATGGATTTAGAAACAACAATGAAAGCTATTCAAAAACGCTCCGAACTTATGGACGAAGCAACAAAAACAACAAAAGGAACAATGGCAGCAATATTAGGAGCAAAAATTGAAGATATAAACACTTCATTAGAAAATGCATCTAATTTAGGTCTTGTTCAGATTGCAAACTACAACGATCCAACTCAAATCGTTATAACAGGAGAAATCGAAGCTGTTAATAAAGCTTGTGAATTAATAAAAGAAAAAGGAGCAAGAAAAATTGTACCACTCGCTGTTTCAGGTGGTTTTCATTCAAAACTTATGAACAGTGCAAAAGATGGTTTTGTAAATTTTGTAAAAGATTTAAATATAAACAATGCAAATATTCCTGTAATAACAAATGTTGACGCCAAATTAACAACAAACATTGAAGATTTTAGACTAAAAATGCCAAATCAAATTAATTCTTCAGTTATGTGGAATCAATCAATAGAAAAAGCAATAGAAGAAGGAATTGAAGCATTTATTGAATTCGGCAACGGAAAAATTCTTTCAGGACTAAACAGAAAAATATGCCCCGAAATAAAAACATATAATATTTCGGATTCAGCAACTTTAAAAGCAGTAATTGAAGAATTAACAGTAGGAGTATAAAATGAACGAAAATAAATTAGCAATAGTTACAGGTGGCTCACGTGGTATAGGCAAAGCAATTGCAACTAAATTAGCAAGTGCCGGATACAACATAGTTATCAATTATGCAGGTAACACTGAAGCAGCAAATCAAACAATTGAAGAAATTAAAAAATTCAATGTAACAGCAGAAGCATACAAATTTGATGTATCAAATCAAGCTGAAGTTGAAGAAAATATTGCTAAAATAATTGAAAAATACGGCAGAATTGATGTACTTGTAAATAATGCCGGAATCACAAGAGATGATTTATTTATCAGAATGACAGAAGATAAATGGTCAGCTGTTATCAACACCAATTTAAACAGTGCATTCTATGTTACAAAACCGGTTGTTAAATTAATGATGAAACAACGTTTTGGTTCAATCGTAAACACAACAAGTGTAGTCGGCGTATATGGAAATGTTGGTCAAGCCAATTATTCAGCTGCAAAAGCCGGTCTAATTGGTTTTACTAAATCACTTGCAAAAGAACTTGGAGCAAGAAATATAAGAGTTAATGCCGTTGCCCCGGGATTTATTGCAACAGATATGACAAAAGATCTTGCAAATATAGATGAGTATCTTAAATTAATATCACTAAAACGCTTAGGAACAGCCGATGACGTTGCTCAAGCGGTTAAATTTTTAGCAGTTGATTCCGATTACATAACAGGGCAAGTGCTTGAAGTAGATGGCGGAATGATAATTTAATTTATGAAGAAAATTAATAAAAAACTATTATTTTTACTAATAATACCGACAGTTTTAAAACTGTCGGTATTGGCATCGGAATTTAAAAGCTATGAAAGCACGATGCCAAACTTTTCTGAACGATCATTAATTATGAAATCACTATACGGAAAAGAAACCATAAACCAAGAACAAAAAGACATACTAACCTCAAAAAAATTATATTTAGCTCCTGCTTGTCTATTCGAACAAATCAAAAAAAATAATGTTGAAAATGTACGATTGCTTCTTGAATACAAATTGGACCCAAATAAAAGCTATTTGAGCGAATATCCCCTATACTATGCTTCAAAATTAAACAGAAGCGAAATTGCAAAACTTTTAATAGAATATGGTGCTAAACCAGATAAAGGCTTTTATAGCGAACTATACGAGGCAGTCAAAAATAAAAATGCCGAACTTGCTCAAATTCTTTTAGACAATAAAGCAAAAGTAAATTATCAAGATTCAATTACAAATAATTCAATTCTTTATTTTGCTCTAAAAAACAACATGCTGGACATTGCACAACAACTAATATTAAAAGGTGCTTATCCGGATAAAAAATCCGTTAAAATCATAAAGAAAAGAAAATTATATAATCTTATACCTGATAAATAATATTAAAATTGTCTTAAAAATCTTACATCATTGTTAAAAAACAATCTGATATCATCAATTGCATGTTTTAACATTGCAAGCCTTTCAATGCCCATACCAAAAGCAAAGCCTGAATAAACATTCGGATCAATTCCAACATCTTTTAATACATTAGGGTCAACCATGCCTGCCCCCAGAATTTCAAGCCAGCCTGTGCCGGAACATATTGAACATCCTTCACCTTTACACATAATACATTGAACGTCAATTTCAACAGAAGGTTCCGTAAAAGGGAAAAAACTGCTTCTAAAACGAGTCGGACGGGATGAACCAAAATAAAGACGTATAAACTCATTTAAAACACCTTTTAGATGAGCCATAGTAACGTTTTTATCAACATATAACCCCTCAATTTGGTGAAATAAGTTGTTCTTTCTTGCAGAAACATTTTCATTTCTATATACTCTGCCAGGAGAAATGATTTTTATAGGAGGCTTAGAATTCATCATTTGTCTGGCTTGAGCATTAGATGTTTGACTCCTTAAAACAACATTTGGCATATTTTCACAGTAAAAAGTATCCTGAACATCCCTTGCAGGATGTTCCTTTGGAACATTTAAAAGGTCGAAATTATATTTTTCCATCTCTACTTCAGGAGAAAATTCAGGTTTAATCAAAGAAAAACCAAGCAAATTAAATATTTCAACAATCTCATCTACTGTTTTTGTAAGCGGATGAACATGTCCCATTGGAATATAGTCACCATCAAGAGTTACATCAATTTTTTCGCTTAACAGCTTTTCATTTAATTCTTTTTTATAAAAAATTTGGTTTTTTTCTTCAATCAATGAACTAAGTTCATTTGAAACTTTATTCAAAAGAGCTCCTATTACAGGCTTTTGCTCTGGAGATAAATCTTTCATCCCTTTTTTTAAATTATTAAACTCTGAATTTCTTGAAAGAAATTCATTCTTAACCGTCTCTAAAGTTTTTAAATCATTAGCTTGTTCAATTTTTAAAAGCGCATTTTCTCTTATTTTATTTATTTTATTTTCCATTTATATCTCTCCTGTATTTTTATAATAGCTTAAACATAAATTTTATACTATAATGCTTGATATGGATTTAATATTTTATTTAACTCTTGCACTTTTTATCCTGCTTTTTGGAACTTTAGATAACAATATTGATTATGATTTCTGGGCAAGATTAATTGTTGGAAAGAATTTTTTTCAAACAGGTACTCTTTTTGATTTTGATTTTCAATCCTGGGGCTCTACGCATAAATTTATTGACCATGAATGGGGTTCAAGTTTAATTTTCTATTTAATCCAAAATCATTTTGGAGATATTGGAATTTACTTTTTTAAATCCATAATTATATTTCTTACAATTTTTACCATTACAAAAATTATCAGACTGGAAAACAAAAAAGCATCGTTTCATTTTTTATTTTTCTTTTTTGCGCTACAAGCAATAACATATAATATTTTTTCTACTATAAGATGTCAAACATTTTCATTTCTCTTTTTTGCAATTTATTTATACATACTAAAAAAAGCATCTTGTGAAAAAAACTATAAAATTCTTTGGTGCATACCAATTCTAAATATAATTTGGACCAATCTCCATGGTGGCTTTGTAGTTGGAATAATTATAACTTTAATTTATGCCATAGGAGAATATTTAAATAAAAAAGAATATAAACCATATATTATAACGTTTGCCTTAACTCTACTAACAAGTCTAATAAATCCTTATGGACTAGAATATATAAGTTTTATAATTTCTGCACTTAGTCTAAATAGAACATATATAACAGAATGGCAAAGTTTATTTTTTTCGAAATATTATCAACATATATTATTTAAATACGAACTTTTTTTTATAATAAGTATCGCAACTTTTATTATTGTGTTCTTAAAAAATGTTAAACAAAAAAACCTAATCAAACATTTTAGAGAAATTGATAAAACTAAATATTTAATAATTATATTTGCACTTTTAATTTCACTTAAATCTATACGCTTTCATGTTTTCTTTGTCTACACTGTAATAGCATTTTGCTATAATGATTTTTACAATATTTTTAATAAAAAACTACCAATAAATATTGACAATGCTAAAGAAATAATACTTTTTATTTTAATATTAATTTCTACAACATCTCACATTATTGACTATAAATTTATAAATATTGTAAAACCCAGCGAATACCCGATTTTTTGTACAGAATTCATAAAAATCAATAATTTAAAAGGAAATGTTTTTACAAGTTTCCATACAGGCAGCTATGTTTCATACAAGTTATATCCAAACAATCAAATTTTTATGGATGGAAGATATGAAGAAGTTTATGATATTGATTTAATAAATCAAATGGCAAAAGTATTTCTTGCAAAAGATTATAACAATTTTTTTGAAAAAAATCACACAGATATTTTAATAATCGACAATTCTTATCCCATATATGAAAAATTAAAAAAAGATTCAAATTGGTTTTTAGCATATGAAGACAAAAATTTCAGTGTTTTTCTTCCAATTCAAAAAAAGAACAATATTTTCATTCTTCCTGAAAAAGATTTAAATTACTACAACAAAACAAAATTTGAAACAAGTATAAACTGGTTATAATCCGAGCTTCATAAGTTCATTTTGAAAAGGTGAAATTTTTGCAAGTTTTTTTATAACTTCAGGAATTTTCTTTATTGCATAATCAATTTCATCTTCTGTGGTAAATCTTGATAAAGAAAATCTGATTGAACCATGTAAAGATTCAAAAGGAACTTTTTGTGCTCTTAATACATGAGATGGATCAAGACTTCCGGAAGTACACGCACTTCCTGATGAAGCACAGATTCCAAGCTCATTAAGATATAATAATATCAACTCACCTTCAATGTATTCAAATCCGATATTAGTAGTATTTGGAACACGATTTTTACTTTTTGAATTCAACTTTGCATTCTTTAATGAAGACAAAATACCATCTTCTAACTTATCACGCAATCTTTTAACTTCGTTTAATTCAAAATCAAGACTTTCTTTTGCAAGCCTTGCAGCTTCTCCCATACCTACAATATAAGGAGTATTTTGAGTTCCGGCACGTAAAGAATTTTCTTGATGTCCTCCCAGCATAAAAGGTTCAAACAAGGTACCTTTTTTAACATAAAGAGCTCCAACACCTTTTGGTGCATGGAATTTATGACCTGAAATAGAATAAAAATCAATTTCGGTATCCTGCAATTTAATAGGTATTTTACCTGCAGCTTGGACTCCATCAACAAAAACCTTTATGTTTTTATTTATTTTTTTTGCTTCTTGTGCGATTTCATATACCGGATAAACCGCTCCGGTTTCATTATTTGCATGCATCACAGATAACAATATTGTTTGTGGAGTAATTTTTGATAATAAATTATCAATACTTATTTCTCCGTTCTCATTAACAGCAACATATGTTGTTTTATAACCTTTTTTTTCAAGATTTTCATAAACTGAAAGAACGCAAGGATGCTCAACTTGGGTTGTTATAATATGATTTTTTGTCTCAAGATTACCATATTGATTAACAACACCTTTTATCGCAGTATTAGCAGATTCAGTTCCACAGGATGTAAAAATTATATTACCGCTATCAACAACCCCCAAAAAATCAGCAATTTTTTTTCTTGCTTCATCAATAGCATTTGAACATACATGAGCACTATCATACATACTAGAAGGGTTTGCATATTGTTCTTTAAAATACGGTAACATGCAATCCAAAACCCTTTCATCAATCTTAGTTGTTGCATTATTATCTAAATATACGATTTTTTCCATAATTCTCTACTCATTAAATACAATTAATTCATCATCAACAAGCTCTTTTAACTTTGTTTCCACAAAATTTTTAAGAGTTAATTTTGCATTTGCACATGTTGAACAATGTCCTTTCAATTTTACATAAACATTATTTCCATCAACATTAACAAGTTCAATATCACCAAAATCTTTTTGTAATTCGGGTGAAATTACTTTTTCTATTACATTGTTTATTTTAATTATTTTTTGAACAGGAGTTAGACTCTCTTTTTCTTCTGTTTTTACATATTTTTTAATAATCTTTTCAATGTTTTCTCGACACCTTCCGCAAGCAAGTCCCGCAGAAGTGATTTTTGAAACATCATCCATTGTTTTTGCACCATTTTCAACAATAGCGTTGATTATATCTTTTTCGCTAACACCGAAACAATGGCATATAATCATAGAACTTTCAGTATCGTCATCAACAATAAGTTCTTCCCAATCTTCACCCAAATAATTTTTTAAAGCATCCTCTAAAGCTTCTCTGCCCATAACAGAGCAGTGCATTTTTTCAGGCGGAAGACCATCAAGAGCGTCAGCTATTTGTTTATTTGTTATTTTTCTTGCTTCTTCAATAGTTTTCCCTTTTACCATTTCAGTTAAGACACTTGAAGCTGCAACAGCAGAACCACATCCAAATGTCTGAAACTTTGCATCAATTATTTTATCGTTTTCTATTTTTAAATATAATTTTAATTTATCTCCGCAAGATAGAGCCCCAGCTTCACCAATAGCGTCAGCATTTTCTATGAATCCAACATTTTTCGGATTTTTAAAATGTTCTTTAACTTTTTCGGAATATTCCCACATAAAAACCTTCTCATTAACTACATTAAAAATTATATCACCTAAAAATCCTACGCCTATATGGCAAAAAAAATGATATTTAAGTGCATAATTATAATATGAACAATCCTTTATACAATTCTTTAACAGAAAAATTAATACAAGATGGTATATTGTCCTCGCCTGATATTTTTTATCAAGAAGATGACAGTAAGAATTTTTTCAAATCTGAAAATGAAGAAAAAACAACAACTTCAAATGAAGGAGAATTAAAAACAAAGAAAAGATTAAATCATTATGACTTGGATTTAATAGACAATTCTGAAAATACAATAAAGCCTGAAAAAAACCCATATGACTCCATAAAAAGATTTTTAAACTTTAAGCAGATTAAACTAGAAAATGGAAATGCAACGCTTTTTGAGCTCCTTTTTTCTAAATTTTTCCCAAGATTGTATAAAGCTAGACTTGTAAAAGAAGCCATGTCAAAATTTATCGAATTAAATATCGACACTGAAACTCTACTCAATAAAACCATACCTTACGGGGAAAATGAAACAAGGTATAAGGATTTAATTAAATATTTAAATTATGCTAACGAATTACAAACAAGACTCAAGAAAAAAATTTAACTAAACAGTCTCATCAAGATGATTTCCTTCAACCATTTTTCTTAAATTTCTTCTGCTGTTATACAAGTTCTTGCTGGATAATGCTTGTTCGTATAACATATTTAGCTTCGATGTTATAAACAACTCGGAATTATCCGAACAAGTACGCTTTGTATACAAGTTCATGCCGTTATTCATTATGTTGTAATTTATACCATTAATATTTGCCATAATGTTGTTCTCTTTTTTCGGCGCATTACCCATTATATCGAAAACAACTGAATTGTCAAGATTTACAAAAGATTTGCATGATATACACATTTATTTACATTTCTTCACTTTTTATTATTTTTGTATTAAAATTAACGAGCTATGTTAAAAAATTATTTTATAGAAATTACGAAAAATGCCATAGATATGGCAATAAAAGATTCAAAACTTGGTGAAACAAAAGAGCTTAATTTTGATTTGGTTTGCGATACGCCAAAAAATAAAGATTTTGGAGACTTTGCAATAAATGTTTCCGCACTGGCAAAAACAGCAAAAATGGCACCTCCGATTATAGCTGAAACAATCTCAAAATATATAAAGCTACAAAATTTCACTGTAAATACAGTTGCAGGCTTTATAAACTTCAAACTGGAAAAAGAATTTTTAAACAAAATCATAGTTGAAATTTTAGAAAAACAAGGCAATTACCTAAAAACCGATATCGGCAAAGGCAAAAAAGTAAATATTGAATACGTCAGTGCAAATCCGACCGGCCCATTTCATATAGGTCATGGGCGTTGGGCAGCCTTGGGTTCTGCCTTAGCAAACATAATGAAATACTGTAATTACAATGTATTTCAAGAATTTTATATTAATGATGCAGGAAATCAGATAAATAAACTCGGCAAATCACTTGAAATTCGAGTACGCCAATTAAAAGGTGAAAATATAGAACTTGAAGAAGGATTATACCCTGGAGAATATTTAATTGATTGTGCTAAAAGATACATCAAAGATAGCAAAAATCTTTCATATTCGGATTTTGCAAAACAAGATATGTTAAGGCTTCAAAAAGAGCTTTTAGAAAAATTCAGAACACACTTTGATCTTTTCTTTTCAGAACTAACTTTATATGAAGATAAAGAAGTAGAAAAATCAATGGAAGCTCTTGAAAAAGCCGGTAAAATATATAAAAAAAACGGTGCCGTATGGTTTAAAAGCTCAGATTACGGAGATGATCAAGATAGGGTTCTAATTAAAACAGACGGGAAAAACACATATCTGACAGCAGACATTGCCTATCATAAAAATAAACTTGACAGAGGCTTTGATTTACTTATAAATATTTGGGGTGCTGATCATCATGGTTATATCCCAAGAATGAAAGCAGCCATAGAAGCACTCGGATACGACAGCAGCAAGCTGGAAGTTATACTTGGTCAACTTGTTAATCTTATCCAAGACGGCGAACAACAACGCATGGGAAAACGCAAAAAAATGGTTACTCTTGATGACCTAATCGAAGAAGTAGGAGTTGATGCTACTAGGTTCTGGATGATTATGCGTTCATCAGATACGACAATTGACTTTGATATTGATCTTGCAAAATCACAAAGCGATAAAAACCCTGTTTTTTATGTGCAGTATGCCCATGCAAGAGCTTGTTCAATAATAAGAAAGGCAGTTGAAAAAAGGCTTGATATAGACAATAAAACTGAACTAGAGGCTTTTCTAACAAAAGAAGAAATTGACACATTCTATAAAAATGCAAATATAAATGATTTATTTGAAAATCTTTCAGATGAGTCATATCAAGCAACTAAAGCGCTTATTTTAAAATTAGAAGAAGGCAAAGCTCTGCTTGCAAATGCTGTCAAATATCGAGCTCCCTACATGCTCTGCAAATATTTAACTGAGCTTGCAAACGCTTTTCACCACTTCTATAATTACACTAGGGTATTATCGGAAGACAAACAAGATAGCTTAATGAAGCTTTCTCTTGTTAATTGTTTTAGAATAATAATGGCAACAATGCTTGATTTAATAGGTGTCGAAGCTGTTGAAAAAATGTAGTTGATTTTAAAATTTGTTTATGATATTTTAAATACTGCAAGTAATTAAGACTAGATGGTTTTAATTTATGGGCTATTAGCTCAGGTGGCTAGAGCGCACCCCTGATAAGGGTGAGGTCCCTGGTTCGAGTCCAGGATGGCCCACCATAAAAGAGACTTTCAAATGAAAGTCTCTTTTATTATACAAATTATATAGTAATCATTAATTTTTTTATTTAGCACGCAGCCTTTTTTGCCTTTGCTATCTTTGGAATTTTAGTTTTTATAAGACCAAATAACCTAACATAATAATATTTATCAAAACTCCTAATGATAACAACAGGGCACAATGTAAAGAATAAAGCCCAGAAAAAAGCCTTACATTTTTCTTTAAACGGAAGTCCATCAATAAATTGCTTCCATATATATGGTTTCATTCTAGCCTTAGAGAATATTTTTATATATTGTCTGATAAACAAATCTACCGTAGGTAAAAACGGTCCATAATCATTTATTTTTGATCTATATATAAGATTTACAATAACTTCTTCACGTAAATGTTTATCTTCTAGTGAATCAAAGGAAGCAACTATTCCAGCCGGAAAATGTATCTGCATTGTTCTTGCATGGACTAATTTTTTATCATTTTTAGTTTCAACTCTATCGTAAGAATATGTTTTAAGATTATTAATTTTAACATTTGAAGTTAAAGTAATAACAGAAGTTTTAGGTATATAAATCTTGCCATTATGATTAATTGTATTACAAGCAACACAAACATGGGGTAAAATAGTATGAATATCAGTTAAAGCATAGACAAGGACATCATCTGTTAAATATTCGGTTTTATATATACATGCAGGCAAAAACGTAGATTGTGCTAAGGCAAAAGATCTTTTATCTTCAACTTTATCACAATTATAATCAACACTGGTCATAATTAAATCATAATCTTCCTCCATAGCCTTTTCAATTTCAGGCCATGAAGTAAAATCTATTTCATCATTATCGCAAATTATCCAATAATACTTTCTTGAAGCATTTTCCAACGCTTTACAAATATTACCTGATAAACCGACATTTTTCTTATTTTTAATGTAGGTCAAATTTTGATATCTTGTTGCAAAATCTCGGCAAAGTTCTTCGGTTCCGTCATTTGAATTATTATCTAAAATGGTTATAGGATATTTATTTAAAGGACTATCTTGTGCAAAAATAGAATTTAAAGTTACCTCTAAATATGGTCTTCTATTATATGTTATTAAAAATATATCTAAATTATCTTTCAACATGATGCTCTCCAACAATTATATCTCTACAAAATTTAGGACTATTGTCAAAACTATTAAAGTTTATCTAAATTTTTACAACAAAACATTTTTTTTCTTAGTTTTGTATAATAATACCTTGTAAATACATCTACCCTAAAAATTACTTCTATAAAATTTTCTACAAAAAACCTTAATTTTGAACGCAACATTAAATAACCGGACATAGAAAAAATATTAAATTTACCATCTTTATAATTATTAAATGTATGCTTAGGATGAAAATAAGGCATTACTTCAGTTACAAGATATTTAAAATCCTTTCTTATATTATTATCTTTAATCATCCTCAAAAAAGTAGACAATGCTAATACTGGAGCATTATTTTCAATTTCTCTTACAATATTTTTAGTGCAAGAACCATCCTTGTATTTGATTCGATTAACACTATAATCTTCTGCTTCATTATCATTTTGAGAGATTATTGGTTTAGTTTCTATAACATTTTTATTGGCATTTAAAATATCAAAAACCAATGCCATATGAGGAGCAATTGTATATGATATTAAATTAGCTAAAGTCATAACCTCATCTGTAATATTTTCAGTTTTGTATATCGCGGCAGAACAAAGTAGACACTGAAGATATTTGATATAAGGGCTTTCATAATTTTTAGCTGCTTTGCAGTACTGCTCAAAACTATTTGCAATA
>CALUWM010000018.1 GCA_944324485.1 Candidatus Gastranaerophilales bacterium
TCGCATTTGTGCGATTAATAGTCCCATACCTATCTCATTTCGTTAAATTTGTTGCCCCTTAGAAAAACATGCTCATTGTTTTGAGCTATTAGTTTTTCCATTTGGTTTAATTGGTGCATTTGGTATTTTAATTTGTATTTTACCATTTTCCTTTTTTTATTTATGGAAAGTGCATCCTTTAAACCCGCCACAATCTCTTTTTGCAAGATTTTTATCGGATTATTTCTTCTTAAATAATTTCTTGAATAATTTAAGAAGGTTTTTAATCTTTTTATACTTGCTGCAATTGATTGCTGCATTTTAGGCTTCTCCTTGTTTTGCTTTTATTAAAGAGAGTCCTACTTTAATAAAAGCAACTACGAAATAAAAATTGTCTTTTTGTAAATGTATGTTACGTTGATAAGATAATATTTTTGTCGTCATTTTTCTTGTATAACTTTAAATATTGATACAAAAATTTACATTAAATTATACCTTTGTCTATTACCATTCTTAATAATTTAACTTTAAAATATTTTTTTGTTATAATTTAAATAATTATTATAGTTTTGAGGAAATCAAATGAAAAATAAACTCATTCTTTTTTGGATTATTATGGCAATTACCATAGCTAGCATTTTTGTTGATTATAAGAAGCCTGCTAGCTTAGGATTGGATTTAGTTGGTGGTTCAAGACTTATGCTTGAGGCTCAAACTTCTGCTTCTGTTCCTAAAATTACTCCTGAGATTATGGATAGTTTGCAATATGCTATTGAAAACAGAGTTAATGCTATGGGTGTCGGTGAAACAATAGTCCAAAGAATAGGTACAAAAAGACTTTTAATTGAAATACCAAATATAACCGATACTACAAAAGCTAAAGAATTTATTGGGCAAACAGCTCAATTAGAATTCAAAAGACCAAAAATCTTACCTGATGGCACTATGGAGTGGGAATCTACCGGATTAACAGGTAAAGACTTAAGAAAATCTCTTGTCGGTTCTGCGCCTACTACGGGAGAATGGATGGTAGAATTGGAGTTTAATGCTGAAGGCGCTAAAAAGTTTTCTGATTTAACAAAAGAATTGACCGGAAAACAAATGGCAATTTTCTTTAATGATAAATTGCAATCTGCTCCAAGAGTAAATGAACAAATTTCAGGCGGAAGAGCTCAAATAACAGGCGGCGAAGGCGGATTTGAGTACAATGAAGCCAAAGAAATGGTTGATCTGTTAAATGCAGGTGCTTTGCCGGTTGGTGCAGAGGTTATACAGGAAGAATCAGTTGGTCCTACTCTGGGTCAAGACAGTATTAACAAATCGAAAGTTGCCGGAATAATCGGTATCAGTGTAGTTATGCTGTTTATGATTTTATATTATCGTGTTTTGGGTCTTATCTCTTGTTTTGCTTTGATTATTTATTCACTTGTAAATTTTGCAATATTTAAGCTTATACCTGTAACTCTTACTTTAACGGGAATAGCCGGTTTTATACTTTCGATAGGTATGGCGATTGATGCTAATATATTAATATTTGAAAGAACAAAAGAAGAGCTTAAGATGGGCAGATCATTGTTTACTGCTATAAATTCGGGTTTTGATAGAGCATTTACAAGTATTTTTGATTCTAATGTTTCAACAATTATGACTTGTTTAATTTTATATTATTTTGGTGCATCTATGGTTAAAGGTTTTGCTTTGACATTGATTATTGGTGTATGTTTATCAATGTTTAGTGCAATAACTGTTACAAAAAACTTTATGCATCTAATATTTGGTTCAAAGGAAATGAAATATCCGGAATTATTCGGGTTAAGAAAAGAAGATATAGAAAATGCTTATGTAGCCAAAGAAACAAAACGTGAAAAGGCAAAATTTGGCGTTTTGGATTAATAATAAAATCAGGAGAAATTTATAATGGCAAATACAAATTTAATTAAAGAAAAATATAAATTAGATATCGTTAAATATAGATATTTTTGGTTAAGTTTTACAGGAATTTTGTTAATTCCTTGCATACTTGCAATAATTTATCTTATGGTTACTCAGCCAAATCATTCTCCTTTGAAATTAGGAATTGACTTTACGGGCGGTACTATACTTCAATATAGTATAGATAAAAAAGTTTCTATTGATGAAATTGGAAAAATAAGGACTGATTTACAAAAAATTGGTGTTAAAAACCCTGTAATTCAAACTACAACTGAAGCAGGTGTTGAGGAATCTAAATCTGAGGTTAAAAATCTAATTTCAATCAGAACAACCTTTATAGGTGACAAAGAAAGTAAGGATAAGGTTGGCGAAATTACAGACGCAATCGTTAAAGATTTTAGTTCTGCAAAATTAGTGCAGGTTAATTCAGTGGGGCCGACATTAGGGTCTGAATTATTAAGAAATACATTAACAGCTTTAATTTTAGCTTTTATATTAATGGTTGTATATATTTCTTTTAGATTTAGAACTGAATATGGTTGGATTGCACTTTTGACATTGTTTCAGGACGTAATTGTTGTAGTAGGTGTGTTCGCTATAAAAGGTATATTTTTTGATACAACCGTTGATAGTCTTTTTATTACGGCACTTTTAACAATAATTGGTTATTCTATTAATGATACAATAGTTGTTTTTGATAGAATCAGGGAGAATATGCGCTTTCTGGCAAAAAAATATTCATCCAGTGAAATTATTAATGCTTCCATAAATCAAACGTTAGCTCGTTCTATAAATACATCTGCTACTACTTTGTTTACATTGTTGGCTTTGTATTTCTTCGGTGGTTCTACTATTAAAGATTTTGTTCTTGCAATAATAATAGGTGTAGTTGCGGGTGCTTATTCTTCAATATTCACTGCCGGACCAATTTTATTCATTGTAAAAGAACGAATTGAAAAAAAACATGCATAAAAAAAATAAAAAAGAATATGCTTCTCTCGCTCAGTTTATTGCTTCAAAACGAGAAGAATTTGGCTATTCTCAAGAAGAATTTGCTTTAAAATCAGCACTTCCGATTGATGTAATACAATCGATTGAACAGGGTTTTGATTTGTTTTTGTCAACAACGGTAAGACAGAAAATTGCTAATTGTTTGAAAATTGAAAACAAAGAAATAAAGTTGTATGAAATAAAAGCTGGATTTAATTTAACTAATAGTTCAGTTATGGATGAAATTAAAGAAGCGATACTTTTAAACTCATCAAATCCTAATTTTGTAATTAAATGTCCTGTTTGTGGAGAAAAATTATCTACAAGAATTGCAAAATTATATGATCTTGAGGATAATTTGATATTAAGACCAAAAGCAAGGTGTACAAAATGTCCTTTTCAATTAATCGACTAGATTTTCGAAACTACTTGATTTCTTCCTGATTCCTTTGCCTTATATAGACATTTATCAGAATATTCAATTATTTCTTGAGGTTTTGTTCCGTTTTCGCCTACTGTTGCAACACCTACGCTGATTGTAACATTTACTTTTTCATTGTTTGCAAGTATGAATTTGTTGTTTCTTACGGTATTGCATATTTTTTCAGCTGTGATTATTGCTTCATCTTTGTTAGTGTTTGTTAATATGACTGCCATTTCTTCTCCACCGTATCTGCATGCTATATCGGATGTTCTGGAGTTTTTCTTTAAAATGCTTGCCACTTGTTTTAAGACGCAGTCGCCTGATTGATGTCCGTATGTGTCGTTAAATTTTTTGAAAAAATCAATATCAATTAAAATCATTGAAAACACATTGCCATATCTTTCATAATTATTAACTTGGTTAATCATTTGTTCTTGAAAATATCTATGATTATATAATTGGGTCAATCCATCTGTTACTGCAAGCTTGTATGTTTGTTCGTAATCTTTTGATTTCATCAGATATTTTTCACAATATATCAGGATAAATGTTGCTATTATTGTTATATAGGGCATTACAAGAGAAATCCAAATATTCCAATTTGCCATAATAAATGTTGAAATAATAGTATATATTATTAACGTTGCAACTAAAAGTACTATTGTTTTAGGTACAGAGGTTGTTTTTAATACTACATAACCTACAAAAAAGCTTAATAATATTGATATAACTAAATCAAATTCCGGTGCTATTTTTTTTATAAAATCGTTATCTAAAATATTATTTAGAAAAGTTGCATGCAATTCTACTCCTGCAAGATTGGATTCAGTAGGTACGCTTTTAATATCCGAAAGACTTGTTGCTGTTGTTCCTATATAAATTATTTTATTTTTAAAGTTTTTATTAAAATATTCTGAATTATTTTCTTTACTTGCTTTAACAGCTTCCCAAAAAGAAACATGCTTAAATGTTCCGCTTTTTCCGTACCAATTTAAAATTGCTCTTTGAGTGGTGTCTAGTGGTATTTCGTGGTTGTTATCTAGTATTATTTTATTATCTTTAAAAGAAATACTGTCTTGATTTAATATGTCTATTGCAACTGCAAGTGATAAGTTTGGATAATAATCACCTTTGTATTTAAAGACAGGTGTTGTATTTCTTATGATTCCGTCACTATCTCTTGTAACATTTATAATGCCTATGTTTTTAGTTGCTTCAATAAGTTCTTTCATTATTGTTCTGCAATTTATAAATGTAATATAGGGATTATCTATAAGGTTACCTTCTTTTATTTTTAATTTTAATTTATCGTCCAGCTTTTCTGATTTTCTTATTTCATCAGAATAATTGTCAAAATTCATTGATAAATATATATTTTGATTGTTTTTTATAGTGTTTATGAAATTGTTATCAGCTTTTTTATCAGATAAATTTGGTTTAACAAAAAGCATATCAAAAATAATATATTTAGGATTAGCATTTTCTATTGAATTAACAACATCGCTCCAAATTTGTCTTGATATTGGCCATGAGCCATATTTGTCCATGATATATTCATATGTTGCATCATCAACTGCTAAAATAACTATATCTTTGTTTGGTGTTTTGTTTTTATAAATTATATTTTGTCTTAAATCAAATGAGCTTTGTTCGATTTTTGTTATAAATTCTTGAAATTTTGCAAAATGTCCAAGCCAAATTAAAAGACTAAATAACAAAATTACAATTATTGTGTATATGATGTAGGTAAGTTTTTTATTTTTCATTTTATTTTCCATTAATGAATCCATATGTCAATTCATCAATAATTTTATATACGGGGTTGTTGTCTATAAATTTAAGCTTGATGCCAAAATTGAGCATAAGATTAAAAAGCTCGCTTTTTAAAGGAGTTTCATCTGCACCGGATATATATTTTAATAAACATTTTTCATTTTGGTTGCTTAACATATTAAAATTTTCTTATATTGTTAACATAATTAAATCAACCTTAAGAACAGTTTAGTGTTGAATTTTATACTTTAAACAATGTATTTTTTATAAATCAAAGGTCTGAAATGACAATGGTAAAGTCTTTTCCTGTGCGGTTTATGCCTATGGGATCATATATTGTATGTTGATCTTTTATTTCGGGGATTGTTTTTTTAAGGTCGTTTATAATTTCACCTGCAATATCTGCGTTATGAACTGCTATGTAGTCTTTAGAGGCAGAATTCGAGGATTGCATTTTTATATTTGTAATACCTCTTGCTTCAAGCTCTTGTTTTAGCGTGTTTGCTTTTTCTTCCTTTGCATTTGCATAAAGAATCCCTACATTTAATTCTTTATAGTCAACATCGGTTTTGTTTCTGTATATCATTTTGTTGATTAAATCTTGTGTTCTTATTGGGTCTATAATCCAATAACTTATAACACCTTTTGTTGAGGGTGATCCAGGAATTGTTGCAATTTGAATAGTTGATGTGTCAACATTTTTTGCCATTCCTGCGTATTTTGCAAGGTCATAAGCTGATAAATCCGTTTGTATATATTCAGGTATAATTTTCAAAAGCTCCGGAATTTTAACTATCACCGTAGGGTCTTTAAGCCTTTCTAATAGTGCATTAAAGAACCATTGTTGGCGGCGGATTCTTCCTATATCTCCAAAAGAATCGTGCCTGAATCTCAAATAACCTTCAGTTTGCCTTCCTGTAAGGATATGATCACCTTGTTTTAGGTTTATATGAAGATTTGCTGAATAATCATCATATTTCATATTTTTTTCAATATATATAGGTAAACCGCCTAATGTGTCAATCATTTTTATGACACCTTCGTTTGAGATTGCAATATAATTGTTTATTTTAACACCAAATGTTTCTTCCACTGTTCTGACTGCTAATTTCGCTCCGCCAAAGGCAAAAGCGTGGTTTATTTTGTCTGCTTTGTTTTTTCCTGCTATATATACTTTTGAGTCTCTGGGAATTGAAATAACATTTATGTTTTTTCCATAGGGTGCAATGCTTATTAATAGCATTGTGTCTGAACGATTTCCTTTAAATGGATTTTCAGTGTTTGATGCAACATCAACGCCCATTAGTAAAATATTTTGTCTTCTTGGTGAAAAATTAAAACTTAAATCAATCGGATTATGAGCTTTTGATTCTGTTTTAGCTATAAAATCCGTTTCGATTTTATTATTTAAAAAATAAAAAACAGCAACACAAATAATACCTATTAAAAGTAGAAATTTTGGAAAGTTGTTGTTTTTCTTCGGTCTCCTTCTTCTTTTATATTGCGGGCGTATAGGAATTCTGTATACTTGTGTTCTTTCTTCTAGGCTGTTCATTTTATTACCGTTAATTATTTTATATTTTTTATTATACTACATAAATAAAAACCAAAAATATTTTATTTTTACTATACACAAAAGTCGAATTTTAGTGTATTATTTTGTTATATATCAGGCTTTAAAGGGGTTTATTTGAAAAAATATATAAAATATTTTTTGATTTTTTTATTTTTTTTGTACACTGCGATATATAATATATCATTAGCATCAAATAATAGCAATATAGATGAAATAAAACAGCAGGCGTATGCTTTATATGCTACAAAGAATTTTGAAGAGGCCTATAAATTATTGGAGAATCTTCCTGTCAGTGAAAAAAACGGAGAGGTTTATTTGATGTTAGCAAACTTATCGGAAGAATTAAAAAGCGATAATGATGCTATAAAATACCTAAATAAGGCTCTTGATAGGGACTATACTTTTTATAAAGCTTATTATAATTTAGGTTGCATTTTTGCAAAAAAGAATTCTTATCTTTTAGCTGCTAATAATTTTGAACTTGCATTAAAATATAATAAAACGTTTGCTGATGCTTATTATAACTTAGCTTGTTGTCAAATTAAACTTAAAAATTATTCTCAAGCAAAGAAAAATTTAATAAAGGCTATTGAACTCGAACCTCAAAATAAAGACTATTATTATAATTTAGCATACTGTTATAAGCAGTTAAATAAAACAAAACAAGCAAAAAGACTTCTTGAAACATATGATTCTTTAAATAAGGCTTGATTTTAAGAGATTTATGATTTTCATAAAGTCTTTATTTGTTCTTTCTAAGTTGTGAAAAGTATCAAAATTAACTGTTCCATCGTTATTGATAAAAATTATTTTGTTGCAATTTTTAAGGGTTTGTAATCTGTGAGCTATTGATATTATTGTTTTTTTACCTTGCAGTTTTTTTAAAGCCAGATTTATTTTTTCTTCAGAAAATAAATCTATTGAGGATGTTGCTTCATCCAGAATAATTATATTTTTGTTTTGGTATAGAGTGCTGTATAGGGCTATTTTTTGCTTTTGTCCTTCTGAAAGTTCTTCTGTGTTTTTGTTCTCATCTATTATAAAGTTAAAGTCGTAATCTTTTATAAAGTTTTTTATGTTTTTTATATCATAGTCTTCATTGAGAGTTATGTTTTCATAAATATTGTCAAAAATTAATCCGTAATTTTGACTAAGGAATGAAATATTATTTTGCCATTTTTGTATATTTTTTTCATTTATTGCGTATCTTTCTGTTGCAAGTTCTCCGCTTTTTGGTTTTATTATGCCTGCAATAATTAAAGCTAATGTTGTTTTATAGCTTCCGTTTTCTCCTACTATTCCTATAAAATCCCCTTTGTTTATTTCGATATTGACATTATTGAGGGACTTTTTTGAATTTTTATATGAAAAGCATATATTGTTTAATTTTATTTTTTCAAAAGGTAAAAATTCATCTGTTTTTAGAGGAATTGTTATATTTTTAAATTTATCATCAAATTCAAGTAATTCTTCTACAATTTTTTTGTTTGAATTTATTGAATATAAGCAACTCTGTGCTCTGTTGATTGCAGGAGTAAGGCGAAGAATTATGATACAAATTGTGCAAATAGACGTTAAAATTATTGAATTATTAAAGTTAGAGGTAAAAAATAATACAAAAAGAACAAGCGCAAAAGCACACATAATAGAAATTTCTGTAAAATAAATGTGAAATACATTGTTAAAACAACGATTTTTATTGAGGGCTGCATACTTTATCATCGATTTTTCAAATTTTTTAAAGAAGAATTCTTCTTTTTTATTTAGTTTAATTTCTTTTATTGAGTTAATTATTGTTAGAAGAATTTTGTTTATTGAATCAAAACTTTTATTGAAATTTTTATTTTGATAATTTGATTGATTTTTAAGGTATAAATAGCCAATTATTGCTAAAATTAAAATAAATATACACGCAACTAAGGCGCATATTGTAAATTTTATAAAAAGATAACCAACAAGAATTGTTGCTACTGTAAGATTAGTAATTAGGTTTATATATTTTAGGCAATATTGCCACACCACGATGGTTATTTTTGAAATTATATTTAATTTTTCCGATTCAGAAATTGAATTTACTGTTATATAGTCTTGCCAAGTAATATTTTTTAAAATTTTTAAGGTAATTTTGACCGATAAATCTTCTAAAATATTATTATTTATTTTTGTAAAAATAAGCATATAGATGTTTTTTAAAATATAAATTGATATAGTTGCAAGACCCAAAATTAAGCTTATTTTTGAAAATTCATATATATTTAAATTTTCTTTAAAAAAAAGTATAATTTTTTGACAATAGCTTGCGTTTGGATTGGATAAAAATAATATAAATTGAAAAATAAGAATAAGACCTAAATATTCAAATAAACCGGCAACAATCGACAACAAAAATAAAATATAAAATTTATATTTTTTGTTGTTATAAAATTTTTTAATTATTTTGTTAAATAAGATACCTTGCAAAATAAATTCCTTGAAAAAAGTATTATATTTAATTATACTCTTGTTTATGCAGAATATGTCAAGCAAAGAAAATTTTTTTATCGGGGTTGCGCTTTCAAATTCATCAAATTATGACAGCTCAATTTGCGTTTTAGATAGAAATAAAAAAATAATTTTATTGGATAAGTTTTATTACGCTCAAGATATTGATTATTTTTTTGAAAATTCTCCTTATGTTAAAAATTCGGCTGTTGCTTTTAGTGTGCCTTATGATAATCGTATGTTAGACGGGAAATGGAGAATACATTCAAAGAACTATAAGGCATTATTTGATTATTTCAAAGTAAATAAAGACGATTGGACCAATAGAGTCTCAAAAAGATGTCTTGAAATAATTAAAAAATTGGTTGATAACAATATAAATGTAGTAAGGTGCGAGATAAATCAACTTCGCCGTTCCTATGGACTTTGTCCGCATTATTTATCAAGAACTTCTTTAGATTGCAAAAATCTTCAAATTTCTCTTAAAATCAAGTACGGTTTTGACGAGCTACCTGATAATATGCTTCCGGCCTCGTCTTTAGAGTCGATTATTGTTGCTATGTTTGTATGGGAATATGTTAATGGCGAAAAGACATCAACAATGTTTGAAATTGATGGTATTCCCGTATTAGAAAGAAAAAGTTTTAGTTGATTTTTCCGGTCAAGTTGTCGACTTTATTTTGATAAAAGTCCATATTGATATTTAATTTTCTTCCTATTTCAAGGAGATTTAAGAACAGTTTTCTTATGTCATGTTCTTCTTTTGAAGCTTTCATTTTTTCATAGAAATTTTCGAAATCAAGACAAAACATTTCATAGAATATATTTTGAGCTGTATCTATTTTTGTTTCTATTTGTAATTTTTCCAGCAAATCAAAGAAATGCAATAGTTCTTGTGTATTTTTACAGGTTACGTGATTTTTTAATTGTGTAATTAATTTTGCCAGACTTTTTGATAGAATGTCTTTTGCATTTGAATTGTTTAGTTTAATTTTAAATTTATTTGTAAGCTTTTTAATTTCAAGTATTTTCTGGATTTTATGTTTGTCTCCGTATGTTGTCATTTGATTGAGTAATCTTGTGAGGTTTGCAAGCAATGTATATTTTGCACTGACTCTAAAGCTTTCAGGGATATCCATACCAAGATCGTTTAGATAGCTTATAGGCGTTAACAAGCTATCGTATAAGTCTTTATAAGTTTGACCGACTTTTTCAAGTCTTGAGTATATGAGGTTTTCAAGGATAGTTTTTCTTTTATCCATTGGTATATCTTTGAGTGAATAAAATCTTGAACCATAGTATAGTTCTATTGTTTGAAGAGTTTCAACAGTTGTTCCTTTGAGGAATGCTTTTGTAATTTCTTTTTTTTCAAGATTATAGTCATCAAGGCATTTAAATTCCTTAACTGCGCAATAAAAGTCATAGTTTTGGGTTTGGAGCATTATATAGCTCATTTCTTTTTTTTCAAAAGTTATTTTTGAGGTTATTTCGATTCTTCCACAGTTAAGGGTGTTATTTAAATTTGTGTATCTTTTTGAACCGTTTTTCTTTATTTTATAACAATATAAATTTTCCTCTTTTTTAAGGTTTTCTTTTTGATTTTCGTCAAATGAAGATTCGATTGCATATTGTGCTGTTATTTTGTCAAATCCGATTGTGGATGGTTTTACCCAACGATTATATATGTCTTTTCCGTTTCCAAATTCGGAAATGTTGCTTTTTGCTTTTTGTAAGATTGAAAGGAATGTTTTTTCATAGTTTGCTTTTACAAATTCAGTTGAAAGCTCCATTGCCCTATAAGCGTATTTTAGAATTTGTACTGTTTCAATGCCGGAGATATCAGCAAAAAACCAACCACAGCTTGTATACATTAGTTGTGCAAAACGTTGAATTTCCATCAATTTTATTGCTTTTACTTTGTCTTGAGCTGAAAGATTTTTTCTTGCATTTTGTTTAAAAAATTCATTAACATTATCTTCTGATCTATCTAAAATAACGTCAATATAATTGTTTCTTGCTTCCCAGAAGTCTTTATAATATTTAGTGCCTTGGATTGAACATAATTTTATAAGTTCATCTCTCAGGTAGTCCATTGCTTGACGCAACGGTTTTCTCCATTTTTGGTTCCAATGTGGTTGTGCTCCGGTTGAGCATCCGCAATCATCCATCCACCTTCCGACACCATGGCAACAGCTCCAAGCTGAAACAGGCTTGATGTCGACTTCGTATTCGGGCGGATACATTTCAAGATATTGTCCATAGTTGGTGATTTCAAATCCGAGATTTTTTGCGCCTACTCTTAAAACATATGAAAGAGCCATGTCGCCAAATTTTGTATGATGTCCGTACGATTCACCGTCCGTTGCAATATTTACAATTTGAGCTCTGTTTCTGGATTCAACATAACCTTCGTTTAATCTGTATGCAAATTTTTTACCGTCTTGAAGAAGGTTGTCAAATGCTACTGATTTTGAAATTGAGCCGTCATAGAAAAATAAATCAATATATTTTTGTTTGTCTGTTCCTTCCACATAATATCTGTATGGTTGCGAGGGATCTATTGTTCCCCAAGATACATCTTGCCAATTATGCTCTCCGATTTTATTGATACACTTTGCCTGATGTGGAGATAGGATAGTAAATTTAACTCCACAATCAATCAACACTTCAAGCGTTTGAGCGTCCACTGCAGTTTCTGCCAGCCATATTCCTTCAGAGTTTCTGTTAAATCTTTTTTGAAAATCTTTTAATCCCCAAATAACTTGTGTGTATTTGTCGTTTTGGTTTGCAAGGGGCATTATTATATGGTTATAAACTTGCGCTATGGCACATCCGTGTCCGTTATACATTTCAATTGATTTTTTGTCAGCATCTAAAATTCTTTTATATGCTGCAGGATCATGATATTCCATCCAGCTCAATAATGTCGGTCCAAAGTTATAGCTCATATATTGATAATTGTTTGAAATTTCTATAATTGAATTATGTCCGTCAACTATTCTTGAAGCACCATTAGGACCGTAACATTGCCAAGAAATTTTTTCATTCCAGTCATGATTAGGGTAGGCGCTTTCTTGTATCTCTATTTCTTCTATCCATGGGTTTTCTCTTGGTGGTTGATAAAAATGACCATGAATTGTCAAATATTTTTTATTTTCACTCATCTTTTCCACTCAGCAATTTAATTGTTACTTGTTTTCTTTTTTTATTTTTTTGATAACTGTTAAACTTTCAACATCTAACCAAGGGTCATTAAGGGCTGTTGAAAATACTTTTGCAGTTATTTCAATTTTGTCTCCGGTATCCAAATCTATGTGTTTTTCTGCCAGTTCTTTTTTAAGAAACAATTTCATTTCAGACAGAGGAATGTTATGATCTATTACATCATCTCTTTGTATTAATATTCCTATGTATTTTGTGCTTGGTCTCATTGCTTTGCTGTAATCAAGTCCAAGTGTCGAAAATTTATCGAATGTTGCTTGTAGCTTTACTGTTTTGTTAAGATATTTTTGTGGGTTGGCTACTATATTTAATGCTGTTGTGTTTATAGGCTTATTTGCAGTTATTTGTTGTTTTGAAGCTTGTTTTGGTTGTTGATTTTGAGCAAATACAAAATTACCAAACGATGCAAATAATCCGAAAGCTATAATAAAAGTAATTGAATTTATTATTTTTTTGTTCATTTTTTCCTCTTGTAATAAATTAAAACATTTTCAAGCAATAGTGTAGCATATTTTTTATTGATTTAAAATATCAATCTCTCTATTTTTTAGGTTTAGGTATTTTATCTGATTATTAAAGGCCATTTGTCTAATTTCTTTTTCGGTTAGTATATTTTTTTTAATCAGATTTTTGCATATTTCATCAAGAGTTTTGTTTGAGCCTGCAAGTGTTCCTTTTTCGTCTTTTCCGTCTTTGTTGATTTTTTTGTTACAGAAAATTATGTCTTTTTTACTGTTTGATGAAGGCAAGCTGTCGCTTATTAAGAGGATTTTGTTTTTTGGTTTAATTTTAAAACAAAGTTTTAAGGCATTTTCTGAAATATGAATCAAATCAGCTATAATTTCACAATATATTTCGTTTTTTATTAATCCTTCAAGACAAATTGAGCTATTTCTGTGATGAATTGGGTTCATTGCATTAAAATGATGCGTTGTTGCTTTGCAGTTTTTTATATGTTGACCAATTGTGTGTCCTGCTTGAGTTTTAATGTTTTTTTCATTTAAATAATTTATTAAATCTATGTCATTTTCAGGAGCTATTGTTACTATTTTGATTATGTTTTCAAAATCTCCTGATATTTTTTTAAAGTTTTCAATATTTGGTTCTAGAAAAGTTGTTTTATCTTGAATTCCTGCTTTTTCTTTACTTAAAAAGGTACCCTCAAGATGGGCTCCTATGAGATAAGTTTCTTTGTTTATATTTTTTAGCTGTTCTTTTTGTATTTTTTGAAATAAAAAAAGTTGTTTCTGTATGTTTTCAGGTGTTTCGCCAACTAAGGTAGGGCAAATGCCTCTTATATTTTTTTTAAACAGTTCTTTTAGAACATATTTTATTTCATCATAATTTGCATAATTGAAATTTATGCCAAAACTTCCATGGATGTGATTATCTATATAAAAAATATTATTCAATTGACTTTTCCTTAAATATTATTAATTGATATTTAGATTATAATATGGATTTTAAAAATTGTTAATAAATGTAAACAAAATTTCTATAATTCTAAAGTCATATTGTTTAACTGTCGTATATGAAAATGTAAATACGAAGGAAAAGGTGACAATATGGGATTAGCAGCGAGTCAAGCCCGCTTTCTTGGCTTAACCGCAAGAAAGAGCAATGTGGAGTATCAAGGGCAACAGATAAATCAACAAAGGGTTGCTTTATCAAATGAAGTGATGGGTTTATATCAAGAGTATAATAACCTTGATGTTCCTGTTCCTCCTGCAGTTAATGATTATCAAAAAACAGTATATAAGTTAGATTCAACTTATAACGGTTATCAAATAGATAATTTTACTAAAATTATAGATGGCGAATACGCAGGTTATTATGATGTTTCATTATCTTGTGAAACTGAAATCCCTAAAGCATACACTTACAGTGCAAAGGATAGCGTTATAACTGCTCAAAAAGGTTCGAATGGTTATTCTTATTTAAATTTTCAACTGGGTACAGAATCATATGTTTATGATGAGAATAATCCTGATACATCTACAATAACCAAAATTACTTCAGATTATGAAAAATATTCGGGTTTATCAACGATTATGTCTTCTCAGGGGTTAACTTCAGGAACATTTTATATGTATATGAAAAATGGAGTTGCTTATTATACTTCTGAAAATGATTTAGATTCAACTGCTTTTGAAGTTGTTGACGGTAAAAATATGTATTATGGTTCATATACATTTGATTATCAGGGTGCTCAAAAGACAGTTGAAAATGTTCATGCTAAAGCAGCTTTAACGCAAGACCCAAACGGAAGATTGATGTCTATTCAAATTTTAGATTGCGATGATGCTGATTTGGTTGGAAATACTTATTCAATCACAACTGCTTCTGAAGATGACCAAGCTGCATATGAGGATGCGATGAATGAGTATTATTACCAAAAACAGCTATATGAAAGAGAAGTTGAAAGAATAAATCAAAAAACAGAAACTCTGCAAAAAGAAGATAGAAGTCTTGAAATGCAATTAAATCAATTAGATACTGAACAAAAAGCAATCTCAACCGAAATGGAATCTATATCAAAAGTAATTGAAGATACAATTAATTCAGTATTTAAAACTTATAATTCTTAATATATCACTCCTATTATTCTATTATTCCTTTGTATTTTACCCGTTGCCTTACTTTAAGGCAGCGGTAATTTTTGTTAATATGCTTTAAAAAATCTTTGATTTGTACCGTTTTCACCAACTTTAATTTTTATTTGTTTCATACACTTGGGACATCTTCCAACGTAGTATGTTCCTTCTTTGTTTTTGTATATCCTTGCATATACATTGCAACATTCAAACATTATGCCTAAAAAATTTTTATTTGTGTTTTTTTCTTCCATATTGAAAATATGGCATATTTGCTTTTTTATTAAATCGGTTTTTCGTTTGAATTTTTTTGCAATTTAGTCTAAAAAGTTGTAAAATAAATCAAAATAGTATTATGAGGAAATTTACCCATGGGTTTACATATGCAAGTTATAATTGCGCTTTTACTTGGAATTAAAAGAAATGGTCATATATTTATTGGTCTGCTTTTGGGTGTGTTGGTTGGTTTTTTGTTCCCACAGGAGGCATACCCTAGAGTTTATAGTATATTGAATTTTATAGCAACGGGTTTTATTTATATAATTCAAATGGTAGTGTTACCCTTGGTTATAAGCGCAATAATAATAGGAATTTCAAACATAGGTGATTCAAAACAACTTGCAAAGCTGGGTACAAAAATGTTGCTTTATTATGGTATTATAACAGTTATTGCTGTTTGTGTTGCTTCTTTTATAGCACTTGCTCTGCATCCGGGACTTAATGCACAAAATCTTGTTAATCCTGATGTTATTCAGAATATTCAAGGAAGTGTTGCAGATGCAATTCAATACCAGAAAGAGAATTTAACCCAGATATTTTTGGATTTAATTCCAAAAAATCCTTTTGAAGCATTATCAAATGGAAAAATGATACCAATAATCATTTTTGTTACTATATTTTCAATTGCTTTGACAAGAGCGGGAGAAATTTCAAGACCTTTAGTTGCTTTATTTGAAAGTGTTTTTGCTGCGACAATGAAAGTAACTGATTGGATTATGTATTTGGCTGCTCCGGGTATTTTTGCTCTTACAGCCACTTCCGTTGCAAGCTTCGGGGTTTCAGTATTTAATGATATATCTAAATATGCTTTTGCTATCACTTTGGCTTTAGCTGTACAGTTTTTTATAGTTTATCCTTTAATGTTAAAAGTGTTTTCAAAAGTTCCTGTGGGTAAATTGTATGCTGCTATATCAGAAGCTATAATGGTTGCTTTTGGTACGGCAAGTTCTTCTGCGACTTTACCTTTGACTATAACTTGCTGCGAAAAAAGAGGAATTTCAAACAGAGTTTGCTCATTTGTGCTTCCTTTAGGTGCAACATTGAATATGGATGGTACCGCTATTGTACAGACAATTGCTGTTATATTTTTAGCTCAAATGTATGGAATTGATTTATCTCCATTATTAATATTTGAAATAGCATTTTTAGCTATAATTGCTTCTTCTACTTCCGCAGGTATCCCTGGTGCGGGTTTGATTACAATTGCACTTATTTTAAACGGAATTGGATTAACACCTCAGCAGTTAGTTGTCGGTTTTTCATTGTTGTTTACAATTGAAAGATTTGTTGATATGTTGAGAACTATATGCAATGTTACATCGGATGCAGTTGTTGCTGCGATTATAGCTGATAATGAAAATGAGCTTAATTATGAATTGTTGTGCGGTCAGTCAGTTGAAAATAAGGCATAGTTTATATTGAATATTAAAATATTACTTGAAGGAAAATTAAGGGAAAGTTTTTATAAAGAAGGCGTTTTTGAGTATCAAAAGCGCCTTTTAGGACGCGTTGAGGTTGTTGAAGTTCAAAGCATTGAAGATTACATAAAAAATAAGTCTAATTCCTTTTTAATTTCAATGGAAATAGGTGGCAAAGAGCTTTCTAGTTCGGATTTTGCAACAAAAATACGTGAAATCGAGAGTGAAGGATATTATAATGAAATATTGTTTTTAATTGGCGGTGCTGAAGGTTTAAGCTCTGTGGTGAGAAACAAATCTAATTTTAGCCTTTCTATGTCAAAAATGACATTTTTACATCAAGAGGCGGTATTGATTTTAATTGAGCAAATTTATAGGGCGTATAAAATTTTAAATAATGAGCCATATCATAAGTAAGGAAAAATAAAATGAGAGCAGTTGATTTAATTGAAAAGAAAAAACAAGGAATTGAACATACTAAAGAAGAAATTAATTTTTTGATTAATGGATATATGAATGGTTCAATAGAAGATTATCAAATGTCGGCTTGGTTAATGGCTGTGTGTTTTCAGGGGTTAAGTGATAGTGAGACTGCTTATTTAACTCAGAGTTTTGTTGATTCCGGAGAAGTTTTGGATTTTTCGGATATTGCAGTTCATGTTGCTGATAAACATTCAACGGGCGGAGTTGGCGATAAAGTTACTCTTGTTTTAGCTCCGATTTTAGCTAGTCTTGGTGTATATACTGCTAAATTATCAGGTAGAGGACTGGGTTTTACAGGTGGAACGATTGATAAATTGGAATCTATTCCAAATTTTAGATGTGAACTTTCAAAGGATGAGTTTTTAAATCAAATTAAAAATGTACATGTTGCAATTTCATCCCAAAGTCCAAATTTGACTCCTGCAGATGGTAAAATTTATGCTTTGCGTGATGTTACTGCTACTGTCGATAATAAGTCTTTAATTTGTGCTTCTGTTGTATCTAAGAAAATTGCATCAGGTGCAACTTCGATTGTTTTAGATGTGAAATTTGGTTCGGGTGCTTTTTTAAAAACAAAAGAAGAGGCGCGCGAACTTGCTGAACTTATGATTAAAACAGGCAAGCTTCTAAACAAAAAAATTGATGTAGTTATAAGCTCTATGGAACAACCCTTGGGATACAATATTGGAAATAGTCTTGAAGTTATTGAGTCCATTGAGTTTTTAAAAGGTTTTTATGGTGAAGATTTATATGATGTTACATTGGCATTGCTTACAAAAACACTGATTAATTGCGGACTTGCATATGATATGTCTGATGCTAAGAAAATGATGGATGAAGCTATTAAAAATGGTAGTGCTTTAAATAAATTTAAGGAAATCATTATAGCTCAAGGTGGAAATCCCGATGTTATAAATAATTATTCACTGTTTGAAATTGGAAAAAATAAAATTGAAATTAAAGCACTTGAAGGTGGTTATATTTCAAAATTGTCAGCGTTAGATGTTGCATATTGTGCAAAATTATTAGGTGCAGGAAGAGATAAAAAATCGGATAGCATCGATTTTGGTGCAGGAGTAATCTTGAAAAAGAAAGTTTCAGATTCAATAAATCAAGGCGATGTTGTAATGGAGCTTTATTTTAATGATGTAAATCAAAATAAGTTGGATGAGGCAGTTACCATTGCGAGAAATTCTTTTAAGGTTTCTAAAATAAAAGTTGAAAAACCTGTTTTGATTTTTTAAAATATTTAAAAAAGGGGGTTAAAATTGATTTCACTACCTTTAGAAAAAGTTTATGATGCAAAGGATGTTTTAAGCAAAATAGCTAGAAAAACCGAGTTTATCCATTCTCGTTTTTTGAGCAGGAAAAATAATATATTTTTGAAATCCGAGAATTTGCAATTAACAGGCTCATTTAAGTTGCGTGGTGCATATTATAAAATTTCAAAATTATCAGCTGAGCAAAAGCAAAAAGGAATAATTGCTTGTTCTGCCGGAAATCATGCACAAGGAGTTGCTCTTGCAGCAAGGGAAAATAATATTAAGGCAACTATTTTTATTCCTGCGACTGCTCCTTTGTCTAAGGTTGAAGCAACAAGGGCATACGGAGCCGAAATTAAGTTAATTGATGGAGTATATGATGACGCTTATAAAGAGGCTGTAAAATTTCAAAATGAGACAGGAGGAATTTTTATTCATCCTTTTGATGATGAAGATGTTATAGCAGGACAAGGCACAATAGCATTGGAAATATATGAACAATTAAAAGATGTTGATGCCATTGTTGTTCCAATAGGCGGTGGTGGTTTAATATCCGGGATTGCCGCTACAATTAAGCAGATTAAGCCTGAGTGTAAAGTTTATGGCGTACAAGCACAAAATGCAGATTCTATGTATGTTTCTATTCGTGAACATAAGAGAGTGGAATTAAAGCATGTTAATACTTTTGCTGATGGTACGGCAGTAAAATTGCCCGGCAATTTAACATTTGAGTTTTGTAAAAATTATGTTGATGAGATAATAACTGTATCTGATGATGAAATAGCAAGTGCAGTTCTTTTATTGATGGAGAAAGAAAAAATTGTTTCTGAAGGTTCGGGGGCTCTTCCTGTTGCTGCAATTATGTTTGATAAAATTTCTCTTAGCAACAAAAATATTGTTTGCGTGGTTTCTGGGGGTAATATTGATGTTAATATTCTTTCCAGAGTTATAAACAGAGCTCTTTTGAAGACTGGCAGAATTTCTAATTTAACAGTTGAGTTGCTTGATAAACCGGGGCAATTAAAAGAAGTTAGTTCGATAATTGCGCATTATGGCGCAAATGTGATTAGGGTGCGTCATAATCAAGGCGGAGAGGGTACTGATATAAACGATTGTTATTTAAAAATTTCTATGGAAACAAGAGATTTTGAACATTTCGAACAAATTAAAAGAGCATTAGTTGATGCGGGTTACAATATATTATCAACTGTACAATAAGGAGAGCTAAAATGAGTATAATTTATACAAAAGATGCACCAAATCCAGTGGGACCATATTCACAGGCAATTATAAAGAATGGTTTTATATTTTGTTCAGGACAAATTGGAATAAATCCCGAGACAAATGAATTAATAACAGGTTCTATTGAAGATGAAACATTGCAAGTGATTAAAAATGTAAACGCTGTTCTTAAGGCTGCGGGCGTTGGATTTGAAAATGTTGTTAAAACAACTTGTTTTCTTGATGATATGAATGATTTTCAAGCGTTTAATAATATTTATGCCAAGTTCTTTGTTTCTAACCCCTCAAGATCTTGCGTTCAAGCTAAATTACCCAAGGGAGCTAGAGTTGAAATAGAAGTTATAGCCTTTAAATAGCTTATTTGAGACTTTCTAATATATATTTGTTAATTGCATTTTTGAAGTTTATACTTTCAAATCCTTTTGATGTAGAAAAATTTTGATTTGAGTTGTTTTGATTTGAGGATTGTTCGATTTGAATTATATTTTCTATTTCGATATTAATAAAAGGTTTTTTGGTGTTATCAAGTAGATTTTTTTGATTTTCAGTTGTTTTTTCAAGGAGAATATCCTCAAAAGTGTTTTCATAGGCTTCTTGTGCATTAAATGAAGATGTATTATTTAATGATACATCACTTTGAAGAGATAACATTTCTGATGCTGAGAATCCTATTGAATTTACCATTTTTGCCTTTCTAAAATTTAAAGTAAAACCTTGATTAAAATAATCAAGGCATGAACAGTAGCAATTATTTAATTAGTGTTTGGATTTCCTTAAAGTTCTTGTGTTTTGAGCTTTTTAAGAAGTTAAATAATGCAATTTCAAGTGTTATTATAAACGCTCCCTTTTGTTTTGATAGCTGGAGAGCTGTTTTATGATTATTTTTATTGCGTGAAGCACAACAGTCTTCTATAATGTATACGTTATAACCTTTTTCTAATAAATCAAGCACTGTTTGCAATACGCATATATGAGTTTCTATTCCGAATATTAATATATTTTTATTATTTATTTTATTAAATTCTTTTTCGAAATCATTTGTTTGACATGCGCTAAAGGTTGTTTTTTCTATTGTTTTAAAGTTTTTATTAGAAATTTCTTCAATAGTATTGCCAAGACCTTTTGGATATTGTTCGGTTATTATTGTATCAATGTTTAATATTTTTGCTGCTTGCATTATCTTTATAGCGTTATTTTTAATAATTTCACCATTATCAAGCATATTTACAAGTTTTTCTTGAACATCTATACATATAATACTGGTGTTTTCAATTTCAAACATTTATATAATACTCCCTAAGTCATGATAATTATTACATTGTTATTTATTTAAGTCATGGCATATTTGTATGATTTTATATATAAATACAAAAAAACCGCTTTATAGGCGGTTTTTTTGTAACAATTAATGCTTTTATTATCTCTTTGAGAATTGGAATCTTTTTCTTGCACGTTTGCGACCGTATTTTTTACGTTCTTTAATGCGTGAATCACGAGTTAACATTCCTTCTTGTTTAAGAGTAGATTTGTATTCTTCGTTAATTTCAACCAATGCTCTTGAAATAGCTAATTTAATAGCATCAGCTTGTGCACTGACACCGCCACCAATTGCTTTAACTCTAATATCATATTTATCTTGATTTTCTGTTAATACAAGCGGACTATATATTGTCATCTCAAGTGATGGTCTGTTGCCAAAGTATCCTTTAAGAGTTTTTCCGTTAATAAATATTCTGCCTTTGCCGGAAACAACCTTAGCGACAGCAATTGAGCATTTTCTTCTGCCTGTTTTTATTACTTCGTTTTTATCTGTATTTTTAGCAGCCATTATTTATCTCCTTTTAATTCATATACTTCAGGTTTTTGAGCAGCATGTGGATGTTCAGCTCCTGCGTATACTTTTAATTTTTGGAATTGTTCATCGCCTAAAGTATTATGTGGAAGCATTCCTTTAACAGCTTTTTCAATAGCACGTGTTGGAGTTTTTTCCATCATAGCTTTGAAGCTGATTTCTTTAAAACCTCCTGGATATCCAGAGTGGCTTCTATACATTTTATCTGTTTCTTTTTTACCTGTAACTGTTATTTTGTCAGCATTTATAATTATGACAAAATCCCCTGTATCAACATTTGGTGTGTATTGAGGTTTGTTTTTGCCTCTTAATATGTTAGCGGCTGCAACAGCTACCCTTCCAAGGGTTGCTCCATCAGCATCAATAACATACCATTTGCGTGTTACTTCTAGTGGTTTTGCACTATATGTTTTCATTATTTACCTTCCTTTTTGAGAATTGATTTTTAATGTAACTTTCTACATCATCATATCCGACATATTCCAAACACAAACCTTTTGCATCTATTACGTTGGCGGCTTTTGATCTGTCTTTCGAAATTAAAATTTCATACATAACCTTAGGGTCTAAATTATTTCGATCTATGTATAAAATTTCGCCGGTTATTGTTCTTACCATATTGTAGAGAAACCTGTTTCCTACAATATCAATAAAAATAAAGTTATGTCTTTCTTTTTTGACTTTTGTTGCTCTTGCATAATATACTTTGCAGTCATTATATGGATTGTCTGATGTTGACTTAAAAGCTGAAAAGTCATGATGTCCGATTAAATATGAAAGAGCTGTATTGGTCTTTTCGATATTAATTTCATTATAAGGATAAAACAAATAATTATCATAAAAGACCGAAGCAACATGGTCATTTAAGATTGTATATCTGTAATGCTTATATTGTGCGGATTTTTGAGCATGAAAAGTCGGGTTTACTTCTTTTAGCTCAAGAATTTTTACATCATTTGGAAGAATGCAATTTAGAGAATATAAAAACTTTTTTGGGTTTTCTATTCTTTCAGTATCAAAATGTGCTATTTGATACTTTGCTGATACTTTCGCATCAGTTCTTCCTGATAGAAATATGTTAACTTTATTTTTTGTCAATGTGCAAAGTGCTTTTTCTATTTCACCTTGGACTGTCCTTTTATCGGGTTGTTTTTGACTTCCGAAAAAATTGTTTCCAAGAAATTCAAAGCATATGATGTAGCGAGTCTGAAATAACATTAAACTAACTGAATTAATGCCATTTCTGCGTTATCACCACGACGTGGAGTTAATCTTAAGATTCTTGTATATCCACCGTTGCGTGTTGCATATTTTTTACCGATTACAGAAAATAATTGTCTTAAAACAGATTGTTTAGGTAATTTTTTACCTTCAGGTAAGGTATCATATAATTCACCTGTTTCAACATCAATAAATTTTTCTGTTTCTATATCATATATATCTTTTTTTGCTTCACGGCGAGCAGCTAAGTCGCCTTTTTTTGCAAAAGTGATAATTGATTCGGCGTATGGTTTTAGAGCTTTTGCTCTTGCCATTGTTGTTGTAATCTCACCATTTAAGAACAGTTGTGAAGCCAAAGTACGCATTAAAGCCTTTCTTTGATCAGCTGCCTTAGATAGTTTATGAATTTTACGACCGTGTCTCATTTTGTTTGTTCCTTACTTTTGACTATTATATTAATTCAAGATCATCGGCATCTTCCGGATTTGGTTGTAAATCCAGTCCCATCTGGTGAAGTTTTTCAATTACTTCGTCTGATGATTTTTTACCGAAGTTTTTGATGTTCAATAAATCATGTTCTGATTTTTTAAGTAGTTCAGACATTGAATTTATGCTTGCTCTTTTTAAGCAATTATATGCTCTTACTGATAATTCCAAGTCTTCTATTGTAAGAGAAGGAGTTTGTTCAACATCTTCTTCTTGCGTTTCAATGATTTCTTGTTTAATTTGAACAGGTGTTCCTGATATTCCTGCAATTTGGCTAAAGTGCTCGATTAGAAGATTTGATGCTTTAGATAGTGCCGCACCTACTTCTATTGAACCATTTGACCAAATTTCAAGTGTTAATTTATCAAAATCAAGAGATTCACCTACACGTGCAGGTTCTACATTATAGCTAACTCTTTTGATAGGCATAAACACTGCATCTATTGGAAGTAAATCAATTGGAAGACCATTTTTTTGTTCTTTTAAAACGTCAGTTGTAACATAACCTTTGCCTACTTCAACTGTTATATCAGCATGAATAGAACCGCCTTCTGATAATGTGCAAATTACACAATCAGGGTTGACTATTTTTACTCCTGCCGGAAGTTCAATATCCCCTGCCAAGACAGGTCCGGGTTTTGTTGCATCTAATCTTAGGTGTTGTGGTTCAATAGCATCTGTTTTAACTACAACTGATTTTAAATTTAACATTATGTCTATAACATCTTCAACAACCCCAGGAATTGAAGTATATTCGTGAGTAATGCCTTCAATTCTAACAGAGGTTACGGCAGCACCTTCAAGACTGGAAAGTAAAACACGTCTTAAAGCGTTACCTATTGTTGCACCATATCCTCTTTCTAATGGTTCAACAACAAATTTACCATATTGTGAACCGTCAGATGAAGTTGTGGTATTGATATTTTTGATTTTTAGTTCCATAATTTTATTCTCTCCTAATTATTTAGAATAGTATTCTATAACGAGTTGTTCTTTAAATTCAGGGTCTAGTTCTTCCCTTTGAGGAATTCTGTCAAAAGTAATTTTTAATTCGTTTCTGTCAACTGTTAACCAAGCATAATTAAGTGCTAAGTCGATTGATGCGATAACGTTTTTAACAAATTCTTTTGAGTTTTCTCTAACTGTAACAACGTCGCCTGCTTTCAATAAATAAGAAGGGATATCTACTTTTTTACCGTTAACAAGAACGTGTGCGTGATTAACTATTTGTCTTGCTTGTCTTCTGGTAATTGCAAAACCTGCACGGTATATTACATTATCAAGTCTTGATTCAAGTGTTTGTAACATAATTGTACCGGTAACGCCTGTTTTTCTTGTTGCGTTTTCATAGTATTTTGCGAATTGTTTTTCGCTAACTAAGTATGTCATTCTGATAGTTTGTTTTGCTTTTAATTGCAAAGCATAGTCAGAATTCTTTTTTCTGAGGGCACCGTGTTGACCAGACGCGGTTTGTCTCATAGATGTTGTTAATTTGCGGTTAGACAAATCTTTAACACCATAGTTTCTGAATAATTTATTTGTAGGTCCTGTATATTTAGCCATTTTAGCTCCTATTGTTTATTAATTACTTTTTATAAATTACTATACTCTACGTTTTTTGGGTGGACGGCATCCGTTGTGTGGAATTGGTGTTACATCTTTTATCAATGTAATTTCAAGTCCTGCACTTTGAATTGCTCTTATTGCAGTTTCTCTGCCTGATCCTGGTCCTTTTACGTATACTTCTACTTTTTTCATGCCTTGATCTATTGATTTTTTGGCAACAATTTCAGCTGCACTTTGTGCTGCAAAAGGAGTTCCTTTTCTTGCACCTTTAAAGCCACAACCGCCGGCAGAAGCCCAAGCAACAGCGTTACCTTGAGTGTCGGTCGAAGTTACGATAGTATTATTGAAAGTTGATTGTATATGAACAACCCCTTGCAATATATTCTTTCTTTCTTTCTTTCTAGTTTTTGTTGGTTTAGCCATTGTATATTTCCTTTAGTTATAAGTCGTTTAACATTTCTGTTTGATTAACAGTTATTTTTATTTTTTCTTATTGGCAATTGGCCCTGTTTTTTTGCCACGTCTTGTTCTTGCGTTTGTCTTTGTTCTTTGACCACGTACAGGTAATTTTCTTCTGTGGCGTATTCCACGATATGAATTGATTTCGCTTAAACGTTTAATGTGTAGTGATTCTTCTCTTTTTAAATCACCTTCTATTGTGTAGTGTGCGATTTCATTTCTTAGTTTTTTAATATCGTCATCTGTTAGGTCATCTGTTCTCAAATCTTGAGAAATGTCACAAGCTGCTAAAATCTTAGCACTTCTTGTTGGTCCGATGCCGTAGATATAGGTTAATGCTACAACCATTCTTTTATTACGGGGTAAGTCGACCCCTGCTAATCTTGCCATTTATTTTCTCCTATTTTGACATTTAATCTGTGTAATGTTTTGTTTTATCCTTGTCTTTGTTTGTGTTTAGGATGTTTGCAAACAACTGTAACTCTGCCGCGTCTTTTAATGATTTGACAGTCTTTACATATTTTTTTTACTGATGCTCTTACTTTCATTTTTTTATCCTTTTATTTTAATCTGTATGTAATTCTTCCTCTGCTTAGGTCATAAGGTGTCATTTCGACTTTTACTTTATCACCTGGCAAAATACGAATAAAATTCTTTCTGATTTTACCTGAAATATGGGCTAGAATTTCATGCCCGTTTTCAAGTTCCACTCGAAACATTGCATTGGGTAATGATTCGAGAATTGTTCCTTCTAGTTCTATTACGTCTTTTGACATATTTTTCCTTATTTATTATTTCAGTATACTCAATCATACATGTTGAATTTTTCTTTGCAAGTAATATAACTGTAAAAAACTCACTAATTTTGGGACTTTTACAGATTTTTGAATAATGATTTTTTTAAACATACAACACAATAAGATTTTTCAATTATCTAGAAATCTTTAATTTTAGCATATTTAAATCTTTTTTATTAACTTTTGTTAAAATTTTTAAAAAATCAATCTTTAAAAAAATAAATTTACAAAAGTTTTTTTATACTTAATGTGAATGACTTAAATAATTATTTTGATATAATTATAAAATCTTAGAGGGGGAATTTTTTATGTTTAATTATAAGAACATAATTACTTTTGTGGAGCTAACAAGAGCATATTCGCTTGGCGTTACTTTTGCTTCATGCTTTGTAATTTTGGCATTTGCACAATTTAGTGAACAATTTAGTATTCTTAACTTTATACTGCTTGTCATTGCTCTTTGTTCTGTTCATTTGGGTGCAAATTTGTTTGACGACTATATGGATGTAAGACAAAAATTAAATACCGGTTTAAGCTTGGATGAAATAAAGTTTAATAGCTTTGTTCCAAAGGCAAGATTGATTTTAAATAAAACATATTCATTTAATGCAATTAATTTTATTTTAGGTGTTTTATTTGTTTTACCTGTTTTAATTGGTTTATATTTTGCCTATTTTTCAGGTTGGCAGGTTTTGCTTTTTGCTCTTATAGGCGGTATTTTAACTCTTTTGTATCCGTTTTCTTCAAGATTTTATTGTGCAGAAATTATAATTGGTTTAATATACGGTCCGCTGATGATTATGGGTGGATATTTTGCATTAACAGGGGATTTTAATTCGAATTTGTTTTTGCTTTCTTGGTCAGTTTTTTTCTCAACTTTGATTTTGTTGCATACACATAGTTTGATGGATTGGGAGTTTGATTTATCAGATGGTAAAAAAACACTTTGTTTACTTTTGAAAAACAAAACTAATGCAATGAGAGCCCTAAAAGCAATGATATTTGCATCTTATTTTATTGTTGTTTTTGGTGTTTTGTCTCTAAATTTAAACCCTCATACTTTGTATGTGTTTTTAACTTTACCAATTGCAACAAAGTTGCAAGAATCCATGAATGATTATATAAATATAAATGATGTTAAGTTTGAGCCAAGATGGTATTATGGTTTTTTTGAAAATTGGAAAGAGATTAAACAAAAAAATATAGCGTTTTTTATGTATAGATTTTACTTAGCAAGGAATTTTTCGTTATTTTTTGCTTTGTTTGCAGCGATAGGTACAGTAGATTAGTTGGAAGTATGTATGAAAAAGATTATATTATTTATAGTTTGTTTATATTTAGGAGGAATAATCATGTCAAGTGCTTTGGATAAAGTGGATGTTTTTACCGTAGTAAGTTCAAAGTTTAAAAATAACGATTTTCTTCCAAATCAGCAGGTTTATAACGGGTATGGGTGCAGTGGCGGTAATATAGCTCCCGACTTATCTTGGATAAATGCTCCGCAAAATACAAAAAGCTTTGCTATAATTTGTCACGATCCTGATGCACCAAGGGCAAATGGTTGGTATCATTGGTTGTTGGTAAATATTCCTTCCAACGTAAATTCCTATAAAAACACATTACCTGAAGGTTCTTTTGAGACTATAACTGATTTTAAGACCTACGGATATGGCGGAGCATGCCCTCCTGTTGGTCATGGCATTCATCATTATAACTTCACAGTCTATGCTCTTGATGTTGAAAAACTTGATGTTGAAAAAGATTCAAAACCAATCGAAGTAGAAAAGAAGATTTTAGCTCATTCTATTGCTAAAACATCAATAACGGCACTTTACGAAAGAAAATAATCACAAATCAATTTTTCTTTTTTCTTAAAAGGATTTTTCTTGATTGCTTCCTTTATTCTTTGACTTAAAGAAGGTTTATAGCAGAGTTTTTTGTATCTATCTACTAAAATTGCTTTTTGGACAATAATTTTATTATATTCTATTGATTTTTCACTATCTATTTCAATATCAGGTGCCAATTCTTTCAATTTTTTTTTGCATTTTAGTATTTCTAATTCTAAAGATTTTTGATTACTTTTGCTCATATCTCTTCTCTGTAATAAACTATGGGGATTAAACAAATAGGGATTTTCCCTTTGCTTTTTTATAATACAACATTTAAAAAATTAAAACTCATCCATAATATGGAAAATAAACAAACATTTGTTATATTCACTCAAATATAGTATTTTTCAATATAAAAAAAGAATTAAAATATTGGTATGAAAAAGACTGTTTTTGCATATTTACATACTCATTGGGATAGAGAATGGTATCGAGATAAAGAAGATTTTAATTTACGACTTTTAGAGGTGTTCGATATTGTATTAGATGAGTTGAAAAAGGATAACGCTCCATTTTTTTACTTTGATGGGCAGGTAATTGCGCTTTTAGATTATTTAAAATTTAGAAAAAGTAAATTGCAAGAGGTTTTATATTTTATAAAAAATAAAAAACTTGCAATCGGACCTTATTTTGTGAGTGCCGATAGTTATCTTGTTAATTTTTGTTCGATGTTAAAAAATCTTGATATAGGTATGAAAATTTCAAAAGATTACGGACAAAAAGACTTTATAGGCTACATGTCAGATATTTTTGGAGTGTCTAAATCAGCTTTTTTAGCATTAGAAAGAAAAAATATCGATAAAGCTTTGATATGGCGTGGTGTAAATCCAAGATTAATTAACCGTAATTGTAACTTTTTAAAAAATAACATCAGAACCTCTTGGCTTGTTCAAGGCTATTTTAATGATTTTTTGCATAACGATAATATTGAGGGGCTTGAAAAGTACTTAGATAAGATAAATATATATTCAAAAAACCCTTTACTGCTTCCTATTGGTGCAGATCATTTGGGTATGTTAAGAAATGCCAAACAAAAGATTTCCGAAGTAAATAAAAAACTTGTTAATTATGAAATTATTTTGTCTTCTCCGTTTGATTACTTTTTAAATGCTAAATTTGATAACAATAGTGTTCCTGAGGAATTTTTAGACAATTCTGATACCTATTTGCTTTCGGGAGTATATAGTTCTCGAGTTTATCAAAAAATTAAAAATGCGACTGTTCAAAATAGATTATCAAGAATAATAGAGCCTTTGGATTTTTATTTGGGAAAAAAATATAATGAAAATATCGATTTTATTTATAAAACTTTAATTAAAAACCATGCACATGATGGAATCTATGGTTGTTCTATTGATTCTGTCCAAAGGGCAGTTGATTCAAGATTTGAAAAATGTGAAAATGCAATTTCTGCTGTATTAAAAAGATTAGTTGGTGATTTTAAACTTGAAAATAATATTTCAGGTTTTATAAAAAATAATGTCGGTATTTTTAATCTCTCAAATATTGATAATTTAAATGTTGTTGAAGTGAAATTACCGTATATTGTCAAAAATTCACAGATAATTGATGCAGAAAAAAGATTTAGTGATGATTTATTATATGATGTTTATAAAATTCCGGTAACAGAAGATATAACCTCAATATATACTCAACTGGTTGAAATAACTTCAAATGAAAAATATTCTTTTAATACCGTAAAAATTAAAAAGCCGAGTAAAAAGGTAAAGGTAACTAATAAATCAATTGAAAACAAAAATGTAAAGCTTGAGATTAGAAATGGCAAGATTTACGTGTCTGATTTTAAACAGACTTTTCAATTAAAATTAACAGATATTGCCGATATGGGTGATAGTTATAATTTTGCTCCAAAAGGTTCTTATAGTTGCTTAAAAGTTTGCGACAGTAAAGTTTTATACGATGGGATTATTGAAAGTTGCCTTGAAATCAAGTTTAGAAATTTGGATTTAAGAGTGTATTTAAATAATTGTTCAAAATTTTTGAGATTTGTTGCAAAAATAAATAATAAAAATAAAAACCATAAGTTGCAAGCAGTTTTGGTTTTGGACAAGAATATATCAAAAACGGTATCGGATGATGCTTTTGGGGTAATTCAAAGAAAGGTTGACTATAAATACAATCTTCAGGATAATATGCCTGCAAAAAGACCGGCAGAACTTAAGACAAATATATTTCCAATGCAAAATTTTGTTTGTGCTAATGGCGGAATTTTTATCACAAAAGGTCTTTATGAGTATGAAATATATAATAACGAGCTTAGAATTTGTCTTTTAAGAGCTATTGGCACAATTTCAAATCCAAAAAATAAAGCTCGCTCTATACCGGCAGGTCCTGATTTAAAGTGTATCGAAGCTCAATGTTTAAGAAAAATTGATGCCGAGTTTGCAATTACGTTTGGAAATAAGGAAAAAGCTTTTAATGTTTTAGATGAATTCAATAAGAATTATGTAATAATTGACGGTGATTTTACAAAGGAGATTAATTTTAAATTGGATGAAATTCCTAAAAATTCTTTTATATATGGAATTGATAACGATGAAAGTATTACATATTGCTTTAAGTGATATAAAATTTATTTTCAGGGAATTTCATAAAAAGATGCACAAGGTAGAGAAGTGGAGCAAAGTATTATGAACACCAAAGAAGCTGTTGAAATATTTGAAAAATACGGCATAAAAACTCAAGTTGATAATAATGATATGATTATTATTTCTCATTATTCGCAACCAAAAGAAAAAACTTTTTTGGAACTTGGAATTAATGAAGATGAGTTGATTGAGCGCGTAATTGCTTGTGAAGGTAGATTTGATACAAGAAAATCGGCACTTAGTACTTTTCCTTTAATTGCGTGTCGTGAACTTAGGTTGGATTCTGATACAAAAATTTTAGAATTACCAAATTTGAAAGCTGTTGGCGTCTTGCTTGTGAATGAAAATTTAAAAAAGATACCAAAGTTAAAGTCTGCAGGTTCAATTTCAATGGAAAATTCAATTATAAAATCTTTACCAAAATTAAAAGAAGTTGCAATTTTGGTTGCACAAAATAGTGCTTTAAGAGAACTTCCTTGCCTTGAACGTGTTGGAAAAATGTGCATTGTTGATTGTCCGTTTGATGATTTAAAAAATCTTGAATTTGCACAAGAACTTTTTATATGCTCAACTGATGAAAATAAAAAACTAGAATTATCTATTTTAAATAAGCTTGAAGAAGTTGAAAATATTTTTATTGCAAATACTCAGCTAAAATCAATTCCAAAATTAAAGAAAGCTAAAAAAATCGCTCTGTATAATTGTGAAATAAAAAGTATTAAGGCTTCTATAAATGCTGAAGTTGAAATAAAAAAACAGATAACTGATGAACAATTAAGCGAAAAATTTGATACGTTTACAGACTGGTATAATTCAGATGTATTCCAAAATTCAATGGATTTACTCGGTAACATTGTTAATCAAATTAAGGGTTAGTCTAAATTTTGATATTTGTTCTTAATATTAAGAAATGTTAAAAAAGTATATACTTTTGAAATACTCCCTTCAGAGATGTTTTTATTAATATGTAAGTATTTAATTAAAGCAGGTTTGATATGAGTCAAGTTCAAAACATTTCAAAATATGATGAGTTAAGTGTTCAATCAAGCGAAGCTAATCGTTTTTCGACTTGCGAAGAAGTTGTTGAGGCTTTAGTTGAGCAAGGATTGCCGAAGTCTTTTTCGCCTGTAAACTATATAAATAAAATTGCTAAAGTATATGGAATAAATCTTCAAGAAGCAAGAACTTGTTTAAAACTTGCTGTCAAACAATTAGAGTCAAATGTAAACAGTGAAGACAAGAAAGAAGATGAATTAAATGGTATGTGCGGATATTATTATCCAAGTGGATACACATCTTCAAAAAAAGATGGGATGGATAGTTTGTCTTCTTTGGGAAGTTATAATAAGTTAATGTTTGGAATTAGATAAAATCCACAAGGACAACTGCTTGGGCTGTTATCGAATGCCCTTGTCCCGTTGAATCTTGATTTTCATTTGTTTTTGCTTTTATTGAAATTTGATTTAATTCAAGATTTGTTGTTTTTGAGATATTTTTTCTCATTTCTTCTATATATCCGGAAAGTTTAGGTTTTTGACATATTATATTTGTATCAATGTTGATTATTTTATAGCCTTTTTCTTTTATCATTTTACATGTTTTTTCAAGTAATTTTAGGCTGTTTGCGTTTTTATATTTTTCATTTGTATCAGGAAAATGGTAACCGATGTCACGCATAGCAACTGAACCTAAAATTGCATCTATAATTGAATGAACAAGGACATCTGCATCGCTATGTCCTAAAAGACCTAATTCAAAGGGGATTTTTACTCCCCCTAAGATTAAATCCCTGTTTTCTGTTAATTTGTGAATATCATAACCTATTCCTATTCGCATAAAATAAATTCCTCAATATATTTAACAAGCTCGTTACTGTTTACACTTTTGCAATGATATTGTGCTATTTTTGAAAGTTCTTGACTGTCGTTTCCGACACAAATTTTAATTCCTGCATTTTTTAAAAGTTCTATGTCATTATCTTGATCGCCGGAGGCAAGTACTTCATCATTTGATAAATTCCAGTATTTTTTAAGAAAATTTAGCGCACTTCCTTTGGAAGCATTTATATCTGTAATTTCCAGATAGTTTTTTGCACTTTGGACAATTGTTAAGATACCTTTGTATTTTTCTTTAAGTTCTTGTTTTATTTCTTGCATTTTTAGGTCATCTTCTATTACGCCAAGAATTTTAGGAATATTGTTTAATTTAAGTTTTAAAAAATCTTCTACGCATTTGTATGTGGTTCCTCTACCATTACAGTATTCATCCATAATTCTTTTATTGTTGTCCTCAATGTATAGAGTGTCGTTGTTGTAGATATGAGTGTGGATTTTATTTTTTCTTAGATATTCAATAATTTCAGGAACGAGATAATTTTTTATTGGTGCTTGCCATAAAATTTCTTCTTTTGTTCTGACTACTGCCCCTTGGTAACAGACAACAGGTGTGTCAAGATTAAATCTTTTGGCTGCGTGTTGGGCTCCCATGAACATTCTTCCGGTGGCAATAACAATTTTTACTCCTTTGTTTTTGACATTTTCAATAGTTGACATCATTTCTTTTGTGCAGCTTCCGTCATAATTTATGAGTGTTCCATCTATGTCACTTATCCAAAGTTTAATTTTTGTCACAACATTACCTCAATTAGTCATTTTTATTATACAATAAAAATAAGATGTAATTAAGATAAGGAGCTTACAAAAGCCATGGTTGAAAAGATTGAAAGACAAAGACCTAAAGAACAGGATAAATTTGAGAGAAGACACAATTTTGAGGCTGTTGAAGAAAATTTAACAAAAGAACAAGCGCTTAAAGAGGCTTCAAGGTGTTTACATTGTAAAAATGCAAGGTGTAAGCAAGGATGTCCGGTTAGCATTGATATTCCTTCATTTATTCAAGAAGTGAAAAATGACAATTTAAAAGCTGCCGGTGATGTTATACGCCAATCTTCCATGCTTCCGTCTGTTTGCGGTAGGGTATGTCCGCAAGAAAAACAGTGTGAAGGAAATTGTATTTTAGGCATTAAAGGAGATCCTGTTGCGATTGGCGCATTGGAAAGATATGTTGGAGATAATACTTCTGCAAGCTCAACAGAAATAATACCAAATGGTAAGAAAGTTGCAATTGTTGGTTCAGGTTGTGCAGGCATGACAGCTGCTGCTGACTTAAGAAATGCAGGTTTTGATGTGTCAATTTTTGAAGCTTTGCATGAGTTTGGCGGCGTTTTAAGATATGGAATTCCTCCATTTAGACTTCCGAGAAATGTTTTAGATAGAGAAATCGAGTCTCTAAAAGCTATGGGTGTGAAGTTCTTTAAGAATGTTATTGTTGGAAAATCAATCACTTTGAAACAGCTTCAAGAAGATGGATATAGTGCTATTTTTATTTGTTCGGGTGCCGGTTTACCAAAAATGATGAATATTCCTGGTGAAAATTTAAACGGTGTATATAGTGCAAATGAATTTTTAACAAGAGTTAATTTGATGCATGCGCAAAGCCCTGATAC
>CALUWM010000019.1 GCA_944324485.1 Candidatus Gastranaerophilales bacterium
GGCGTGACGGTGAAGCGGGAGCTTCAGCGAACAGCCCGCAACCGTATCAGGGTGAGCCGAGCGAAACGATGTGCGACTGCACACGTTAAGCGAAGGCGAGGGCAAAGATGTGTGAAGGGCGTGACGGTGAAGCGGGAGCTTCAGCGAACAGCCCGCAACCGTATCAGGGTGAGCCGAGCGAAACGATGTGCGACAATACTTTTGCTTGTCTAGTTACATGTCTTAAAAAAACTTCACATATGATATATACAAGTTATATAAAATATATATACGGGTACTTATAAAGTACAAGTTGTTCTCTTTTCCACTCCTTCCTCCATATGCAGATTTTATAGCATTAGTCCGGATTTTTGTCCGGATTTTTTTTGTCCAAGAGTTTAATTGCTTCATGAATACTGCAAAGACTGTATGCTCTTGCTAACGGCTGCGAAAAGCTTTCAAATTCTTCAAATAATTTTTTATCTGTTTTTTTTCTTGAATCAATATTTCCTGCCGGCGGTCTTTCGTTTTTTTGGTCTATATGAAAATGTGGGACGTTTGCTATTTTTTCAATATTTTGTTGAACAATTTTTTCAATTATAAGTTTAATATCTTCTTTGGTTAAAGGTGAGTTTGATTTCTTTTCAAGATAGTGTTCTCTTGCGTTGTATAAAAGCAGCGCTATATCTGATCTTTTAATTGATTTTTTTGGCACTTTGTTATGTTCAATAATTAAATCATACATTGTAGAAAGACTTTTTCCTGTTATACAAAAATCAGTTAATACATATGGTTTTGAATCTTCTTTTTTTGATTTTACACCTTTTTTTTCTAAATATTTTAAAATTTTGGAAATATTCGGATACCTGCTGATATTGTGACCATTGTAGGGGGTGAATGAATAGTTTATGTATAAATTCAGACCTGAAACAGGGACAAATATAACTTCTGACCCTATTGCCTGCATTGTCTCTGTTATGCTTGCGGGGCTTGTTCCCATTGAAATTAACGTGTAGCCTGTGGATTTAAATCTTTCATCCAGCATGTTCTTTATTGCAATAGCCGCTTTAGCATTTACCTCTGGTGGCATGATATCTTTGGCTTCTTTTTCTATAAATTTTCGTGCTTGTAAAATGATTGCAGGAGAGTTTTTTTCTATATCCCTATATTCTTCTATGGTTACTTTGCCTTTTTTGTTTAAAAAATCTTGAAATTTTCTATCTTGAATGTTTTTTTGTATTGTTATTTCTGATGGAATATAGACACCGTATGGTATGGAGCCTTTTTGTTCGCAGCACTTGCTGTCATTTCTTTTACCTTTAAATGATTGGTGTTTTGTTATGTATTTTGTTATATTGTTTTGATTTGTAAAATTTAAAATTTTCATTGTAAATATTCAAAACTGGTAAAAAATAATTTTTGTTATTAATTTTGTTGACGAAATATTATTAAAATAATAAACTGGTATTAAGTTAGAGTTTTAATTGAGGTGAATATGGTTAAAATATATTATGCTCAAGATTGTGATTTAAACAGATTGAATGGTAAAACAGTTGCTATTATGGGTTACGGTTCTCAAGGACATGCACATGCGCTCAATTTAAAAGAATCTGGCGTTAATGTTGTTGTAGGACTTTATGAGGGCTCAAAATCTGCAATTAAAGCTCGTGAAGCAGGTCTAGATGTTTTAACTGTTTCAGAAGCAGCTAAAAAAGCTGATTTGATTATGATTTTGCTTCCTGATGAATTACAAGCCGGTGTATACGAAAAAGAAATTAAACCATATTTGACTGAGGGAAAAACTTTGGCTTTTGCTCATGGCTTTAATATTCATTATAATCTTATCGAGCCTCCTAAGAATGTTGATGTCATAATGATTGCTCCTAAGGGACCCGGCCATACAGTGAGAAGTGAATATGTAGAAGGTAAGGGTGTACCTTGTTTAATTGCTATTCAACAAGATTATACAGGCAATGCTCTTGCAAACGGACTTGCATATGCTGCAGGAATTGGTGGCGCACGTGCTGGTGTTATTGAGACAACTTTTAAAATAGAAACTGAAACAGATTTGTTTGGTGAACAGGCTGTTTTATGCGGCGGTGTTTGTGCTTTAATGCAGGCTGGTTTTGAAACACTTGTTGAAGCCGGTTATGCTTTTGAAAATGCTTATGTTTAGTGCATACATGAAATGAAATTGATTGTAGATTTGATATATCAAGGCGGTTTTGGTGCAATGAGAAAATCAATTTCAAATACTGCTGAATTTGGCGATTATGAAACAGGAAAAAGAATTATTACAGATAAAACAAAAGCAGAAATGAAAAAGGTGCTTGCAGAAATTCAAGATGGTACTTTTGCAAGAAATTGGATTAATGAATGTAATACTAATCAAATTCATTTTAAAACCACTAGAAAATTAAAGGCCGCACATCCTCTTGAAGCAGTTGGAAAAGAACTTAGGAAAATGTATTCTTGGAATGATGAAAAATAATTCGGAAAATAAAACAGAAGAACATTCTTTGTCAATTGAAGATGTAAATTCTTGGTTGGAAGAATATAAAAAAACTACTGATGAACGTACAAAAAAAAGGCTAAAAGAATTAGTAGTTCTTGCTTGCATGCCAATAGTTAAGAAGGTTGCACATTCGCTTGCAAGACGTTCTACTGACCCTGTTGAAGACATTACTCAGGTTGGTTCCTTGGGTTTAATTAAAGCAGTAGATCTTTATAATCCTGAAATATCGAAGAATTTTAAATCTTATGCTACTTATCTTATTACAGGTGAAATAAGACACTATTTAAGAGATAGAATAACAATTATAAGAGCACCCAGAGAAATTAAGGAACTTTCTTTTCGTGTGCATAAATTAACCCTTGAATTAACGGAAAAATTAGGAAAAATTCCTTCAGATAAAGATATAGCTGAAGCGCTTCAAATGCCAACTGAAAAAGTTCAAGAATGTAATAATTTAGATAGACGTACAACAACTATTTCGATAGATCAAATAATTGGTGCAGATGAAAATTCAATTTCTTTGGTTGAAAAAATAGAAGATGAAAGTCAGAAAGAAGCTTTTAATTGTTATGAAAACAGGATGATTTTGGATGATGCGATTAGGAAGCTTGAGCCAATAGAACAAAAATTGATTGTTTTAAATTATTATGAAGGTTTAAACCAAAGGGAGATATCTGAAAAATTAAACATTAGTCAGATGCAAGTCTCCAGAAAATTAAAAAAAGCTTTGACTAAGCTTTTTGAAATAATTTCAAAAAAAGGTTTAAAGCAATATGAATGATCTTTCCTCTAATTTGATTGCGATATACATTTTCGTACTTGGATTGTGTTTAGGAAGTTTTTTGAATGTCGTTATATTGCGCGGTTTGGCTAACGAAGAATTTGTGCGTTCTCGTTCAAAATGTCCCAAATGTAACAATCAATTAACTTGGTATATGAATATCCCTGTTTTATCTTATATCTTTTTAAAAGGTCGTTGTGCTTTTTGTAATGAACATATTTCGTTTCAATATCCTTTGGTGGAGCTTGTATGCGGATTTTGTTTTTTAGGTGCATTTTTAGCTTTTGGTTTAACTTTAAAAACTTTGTTTATTTGTTTAATTTTATCTTTTTTTATATTGCTTGCAGGTACAGATTTCAAACAAATGGTAATAATTGATACCCATGCTTATATTTTAGCTATTATTGGGGTTTTATATACAGTGTTTAAATTATCTGATATTACCATAATAGAATCTTTGGTTGGTGGTTTTTTGGGTTTTATTTTTTTTGAATTTTTTGCCCGTGTTGCTCAAAAGATAATTGGCACAAGGATGTTTGGTGAAGGTGATAGTCTTATTGCTGTTGCTTTGGGTACAATTTTTGGATATAAAACATTGTTTTTAGTTATAGCTTTGAGCTTTATTATACAATGTTTCATTGCTATTCCTTTTATTGGCTATACTGCTTTTAAAGATAAAAAATTTTTTCTTTCGATATCATATTTAGTAGTTTTTGTTTGTATTTTGTGTGTTTTTTGTGTTAATTATTTTGATTTATTTAGCAATGAAGGTAAATATTTAATTTTTGCATTTTGTGTTTGTGTTCTTTTGTTTTGGGCTTTAAAGAATATATTAAAAGAAATGTCTCTTAAAAAAAGACTTATTGATAACAATGAAAATGATGACATTAAAAAGACTGCATTTTGTTTTATGCCTTTTGGTCCTGCGCTTATATTTTCTTCTGTTATTTGTTTGTTTTTCTTGCCTCAAATTAAAGAAATACTATTAAAATTTATTAATTAATTTATGTAAGCGCTTGTTCAAAATCTTGAATTATATCATCAATGTTTTCAAGTCCAGCTGAAACTCTTACCATTGAAGGATTTATTCCGCAAGCAACGAGCTGTTCATCGGTTAGTTGTCTGTGAGTGGCGCTTGCAGGATGAAGTACACATGTTCTTATATCTGCAACGTGGACTTCATTTGAAGCAAGCTTTAATTTATCCATAAAATTCATGGTTTCTTGTCTTGTGCCGTTCATTGTTATGCTCATTACACCCGAAGTTCCTTTTGGCAAATATTTTTGAGCAAGATTATAATATTTGTCATTTTTTAGTGCAGGATAATTTATAGATTTAATTTTTGGATGATTGTTAAAATATTCTGCCAATTTAAGTCCGTTTTGGCAGTATCTTTCCATCCTGAGCGCAAGAGTTTCGAGTCCTATATTAAGCAGAAAACCGCTCATTCCAGATGGATAGCAGCCGAAGTCTCTCATTAGTTGAGCTCTTGCTTTTATTATATATGGACAGTTTGGGTAATCTTTTGTGTAAATTGTTCCATGATATGATTCATCCGGTTTTGTGAAATCAGGAAATTTTCCATTTGTAAAATCAAATTTACCCGAATCAACTATAACTCCTCCTACTTGTAGCGCATGTCCGTCCATGTATTTGGTAGTTGAATGTATAACAATATCTGCTCCAAAATCTATTGGCTTGCAGAGTATTGGCGTTGGGAATGTATTATCTACAATCAAGGGAATATTGTTGCTATGGGCAATTTTTGCAAATTTTTCAATATCTAAAACTTTTAGTGAGGGATTTGCTAATGTTTCACCAAAAATAGCTTTTGTGTTTGGTTTTATAGCTGATTGAATTTTGTTTTCGTCATCGTCAGAGTCAATAAAATCTACTGTTATACCAAATTTTTTTAAGGTGATTGCAAAAAGATTAACCGTGCCTCCATAAATAGCACTGCTGGATAATATTCTATCTCCGCTTGAAGCTATGTTTAAAATTGAAATAAGAGAAGCAGCTTGCCCTGATGTAGTACACATTGCAGCAATACCGTTTTCAAGTTCTGCTATTTTCTTTTCAACACAATCTACGGTTGGATTTGTAAAACGTGAATATATATGAGCTTTTGTAGGATCATCAAAAACTTCAGCTATTTCTTGTGTTGAATTAAATCTAAAAGTTGTGCTTTGATATATTGGCATTACCCCAGGACCGCCGTTTTGAGGCGTATATCCTGAATGTAGACATTTTGTTTCGTCCTTCATATATAAATCCTTGCTTAAACGTTTAATATATTAAAACACTAATTATTTATTTTATGCAAGAGTTTTGAAATAATTTATTTGTAAATTAAATTATGTTTATATTAAAATAGTGGTTGAACGTTTAGTATATAAGGAGGTCAAATGGATCGTATTCAAGTAACTTCAGAAATTGAAGAAAAATGTTGCGTGGCTCGTGGCGTTAAAGGTTCACCTGCACCGATTCCGCAAGAAGGTTTATGGACAAAATGTAAAGAAATAAAAGATATTTCAGGTCTTACACATGGTTGTGGTTGTTGCGCTCCTCAACAAGGTACTTGCAAACTTACATTGAATGTAAAAGACGGTGTAATCCAAGAGGCACTTGTTGAAACTATCGGGTGTTCTGGCATGACTCATTCTGCTGCTATGGCTGGAGAAATATTGCCGGGAAAAACAATATTGGAAGCTTTGAATACTGATCTTGTTTGTGATGCTATTAATGTTGCAATGAGAGAATTATTCCTTCAAATTGTATATGGAAGAACTCAAACAGCTTTTTCTGAAAATGGTTTACCTGTTGGTGCCGGTCTTGAGGATTTAGGAAAAGGTTTGTGCTCTATGGTAGGTACAATTCACTCAACTAAACAAAAAGGTGTAAGATATTTATCTTTAACTGAAGGTTATATTTTAGAACTTGGATTAGATAAAAATGATGAAGTAATCGGCTATAAATTCGTTAATCTTGGTAAGGTTATGGATGCAATCAAAGCCGGCGTTGATGCTAAAGAAGCTTATGAAAAAAATATCGGCACATACGGTAGATTTGCTGATGCGGTTAAAACAATTGATCCACGTAAAAAGTAGTTTGTAGTTAAAGATTATAAAGGAAAATATAATATGGCAAAATTTGAAGGACAAGATAGACGCAAAGAGACGCTTAACAAAGTGTTGAAGGAATATGGTTTTTCTTCTTTGGATGAAGCTAATGAGTTGTGTTTATCTAAAGGGATTAATGTAGATGAGATTGTTAAAGGTATTCAGCCAATAGCTTTTGATAATGCTTCTTGGGCATATACATTAGGCTGTGCTATTGCAATTAAAAAAGGCATAACAAACGCAGCAGATGCTGCTGAGGCAATAGGAATTGGTTTACAAGCTTTCGCTGTTCCGGGTTCTGTTGGAGATACAAGAAAAGTTGGTCTTGGTCATGGTAATCTTGGAGCTATGCTTTTAAGAGAAGAAACAAAATGTTTCTGTTTCTTGGCGGGTCACGAATCATTTGCTGCTGCTGAAGGTGCAATTGGTATTGCAAGGAATGCGAACAAAGTTAGAAAAGAACCTTTAAGAGTAATTTTGAACGGACTTGGAAAAGATGCAGCGTACATTATTTCAAGGATTAATGGTTTTACACATGTTGAGACAGAATATGATTATAAAACCAGCGAATTAAAAGTAGTTAAAGAGACTCCGTTTTCTGATGGCGAAAGAGCTAAAGTTAAGTGCTACGGTGCTGATGATGTTTCAGAGGGTGTTGCAATAATGATTAAAGAGGGTGTTGATGTTTCTATTACAGGAAATTCAACAAATCCAACTCGTTTCCAACATCCTGTTGCTGGTACATATAAAAAATGGGCTAATGAAAATGGCAGAAAATATTTCTCTGTTGCTTCAGGCGGTGGAACAGGCAGAACACTTCATCCTGATAATGTAGCAGCCGGTCCTGCTTCATATGGTATGACAGATACTATGGGAAGAATGCACAGTGATGCTCAATTTGCCGGTTCTTCTTCAGTTCCTGCTCACGTTGAAATGATGGGCGTAATAGGTATGGGCAACAATCCTATGGTTGGAGCTACCGTTGCTGTTGCTGTTGCTGTACAAAACGCAATGACAAAATAAACTTTTTATATATTAAAAGAGCGGTATAGTATACCGCTCTTTTTTATTTTATTTTTGTTACAATTTTCTTATGAGTCAAACTTTTTTAAAAAATCAACATTATTTAGCTCTTGAATTTGATAAAGTGCTTTTGAATTTGTCTAAGTATGCAAACTCTACTTTAGCAAAAAAGGCATGTTGCAATTTGGAAGTTTTCGATTTAGCACCCCAGATAAATCATAGTTTAAAGCTTACTACAAATGCAAAACACATCATTGAAAATTCGCAAAGTTCTATTCCTATAAATGAAATAGCTGATATAGATGAAATTTTTAAAAATAAATCTTTTGTGCCATCAGAGATTATAGAGCTTGCTAAAAATCTTCAAACGGCAAGACTAGTTAAGAATTTTTTATCTAAGTTTGAATACGATAATTTTTTAAATATAGTTAAAAATTTATATATTGATAAGAATTTTGAAGATGAAGTATTTGATATTTTTGATAACGAATTAAATGTAAAAGATTCTGCAAGTGAAAAATTAAGTTCGCTTAGGTCTTCTTTTCGTGATAATAAGGAAAATTTAAAAATTGCCATAAATAACCTTTTGCAAAATAATACATTTGTTGAAAATTTACAAGATACTGTTGTTTCGCAAAGAGATGAAAGACCGGTTTTTCAAGTTAAAGCAAGCTGTAAAAACAAAGTTTCCGGTATTGTTCATGATGTATCTGCAAGTAATTTAACATATTTTATAGAACCTTCTATTTTAGTTCCTTATTCAAACAAGCTTCGTTCAATAGATATTGAAATCAAAGCTGAAATTGATAGAATATTATTAAAATTAACACATAAATTTAGAAATATATATCAGCAGCTACTTGAAAACCAAAAGATACTTGTTGGATTAGATGTAGTATTTGCAAAGGCAAAGTATTCAATACATTTGAAAGCTGTTTGCCCTGAATTATCTGAAGAAAAAATAATCGACATACAAAAAATGCGTCATCCGCTACTTGTTGAAATGAAAGATGAAGTTATTGAAAATGATTTTGCTTTGGGCAAAAATTCAAAAAATAACTGTCAAGCTGTATTAATTACGGGTTCAAACACAGGTGGAAAGACTGTTGCTTTAAAAACTGTCGGACTTCTGGTTTTGATGACAAAAGCCGGTCTTCATATTCCTGCTTTGGGAGCTAAAATTTTTCCTTATAAAGAAATATTTTGTGATATATCTACTGAACAAAGTCTTGAACAAGGGTTTTCTACTTTTAGCGCTCATATTAAAAATATAGCTGATATTATTAACAAAATGACTCAGGATTCCTTGATTTTATTAGATGAGTTAGGCTCTGGTACTGATCCTGAAGAGGGTTGCGCATTATCACGTGCAATATTAGAATACGTTGCTTCTGTTGGTGCTAATATAATTGTTACTACTCATCTTGGTGGATTAAAATCTTTAAAATATTTAAACAATTATTTTGAAAATGCAACCGTTGTTTTTGATATAGATACTTTAAAGCCTTTGTATAAAATCATTTTCGGTGTTTCCGGTACTTCTAATGCAATAGATATTTCTTCCCAGTTAGGAATTAAAGATGAAATAATTAAAAATGCGCGTAAATATTTAAATGAAAACGGGTCCAATTCTTCGAGTTTGTTCTCTGAAATAGAAAAAACAAATTTAGAATTAATTAAAAAAGAAAAAGAGACACAAGTAAATCTTGAAAAAACAAAGATGATAAAAACTGAATTTGACGAAAAATTAAATGAATTAAAGAAAAATAAGAAAAAATCTTTAGATAACTTCAAGAAAAAATTTCAAACTCAATTAGAAGACGCCAGAGATGAGATTAAAAAAGTTGTTGATGAAGTAAGAAAAGAAAAATCACTTAAGGTTTCACTTAGAGCTTATAATCGTCTAAATAAAATAGAAAATGCTATTAGAGAAGAATTTTCAAAGAGTGATGATGAAATTTCAGATAAATTTGTTGAACTGGATAGAAATAATCTTAAAATCGGGCAGAATGTTTTAATTAAGAAACTAAATCAAGTTGTCTTATTAGATACTTTACCGGATAAAAAAGGCTTTGTAACTATAAAAATAGGAAATATAAAATCAAAGGTCAATATAAAAGATTTGGCACAAACCGATAAAAAAGTTGCTCCGCATTTAAAGAAGGTTCAAGTTTCTTTTAATTCTGATGATGGATTGCTTTCACGCCTTGATTTAAGAGGTATGAGGGTATTAGAGGCAATTGAATATCTTGATGAAAAATTAGATAAAGCAAGTTTAAGAGGATTAAGTCAAATTACTGTTATTCACGGGTATGGTACAGGAGCTTTAAAAAGTGCTGTAAATGATTATTTAAAAAATTCTCCGTATGTTGCGAAATTTCGATACGGAGATGAGTCTGAGGGTAAAGATGGTGTGGTTATTGTAGATTTGCTATGATTGATGAACTAAAAAAAGAATTAGAAAGTTTGGCTGATAAAAAATATCAAATATTTTCTTTAAAATTGCTTCCTAATACAAAGAATGTTTTAGGTGTCAGATTGCCTGTTTTGAGAAAAATTGCAAAAAGAATTTCAAAAAGCAACTATAAGATTTTTTTGGTTGAAAATGATTATGAATTTATGGAGTTAGCTTTGATAGAAGCCATGGTGATTGGTCTGATTAAAGATATTGATGAAGCTTATGCTTTGCTTGAAAAATTTATTCCTAAAATAACAAACTGGTCAATTTGTGATACTTTATGTGCTTCTTGTAAATTTCTATCTGCTGATATTAAAAGAACTAGAGGCTTGCTGGATAAATATCTAAATTCTGAAGACGAATTTGAAATAAGATTTTGTTATGTTGTGTTGTTAATGTATTTTATTGATATTGATTATAATTATGTACGTAATTGTTTAATTAATTTTAAAAATGAGAATTACTATGCCAAAATGGCTGCTGCTTGGTGCTTATCTGTTTGTTTAGTTAAGAATTTTAACATGTCCTTGTCAGATATTAAAAGAAAATCTTTTCACCCATGGGTTCTAAAAAAGGGACTTACTAAGGCGATCGAGTCTTATAGATTAAATGATTTTCAAAAAAAGCAGTTGTATAAATTAAGAAATTTAAATTAAAATAGCAATTTTTTTTCATAAAAAAACTTTATTACCTTATGAGAGAGTTTTGAAAGGATTTTTTATGGATACAAACACTGTTGTTTATTCTTTGCCTAATGGTACACAAAAAGTTACAGCAAGCACCTTACCAAAAGGCACAGGTACATATTTTGAACAGGTCGTTAATGAATATAATAATGGCATGAAAACAGTAAGAATTACCCAAGAATCAGCGGATTCAACAATTGTTAGTGATACTTTATATTTTTCAACCGGTGAATCAGAGTTTATTGAAACGGAAACAAGTGGAAATTATAGGAGAGTTTCAACCGGAACTCATGATAGCGATTTGAATTTAACCAGTTTAGAAAATATGTATTATAGAGATAATTTATTAACAGAGGTTAATAAAGATGAAAATGTTGATGGTAATTATGAATATCAGGCATTATATAACCAAGGTTCATTATTAAGTGAATATTTTGATGAAGACTCAGATGGATTTGTTGAGTATGAAACGCATTATAATCCTGATGGGACAATTTCACACATTGATAACAGAGGATTAGGCGAAAAAATTTCTGATTTTTTCAGTGATGTTTTTTAATAAATAATTAGATAATTTGGCAGAAAATATTCTGCCAAATTTTTTATAGCTATTTTAATCGGATAATATTACAATTTTGCATATTTCAAAAATATAATATAATATGTTTATAGACTTATGGAGGTTATATGTGGCAGATTATATTATGTTTTGGAATAACTTTTTTAATTCTTGAAATGATGATACCGGGTATTTTCTTTTTGAATTTTGCAGTTGCTGCGTTTTTGTGTGCATTGCTTTCTTTGTATATTAAAAGTATTTTTGTTTTAACGGTAGTATTTTGCTTTTTATCGGTTATTTTAATGTATACTCTAAGACCTCTGTTGGTTAAGTGCGAGAAAAATAAGAAGCAACAAACAGGAATCTGCGCTAAATATGTTGGAAAAAGGGCAAAAGCGGTTGAAAAAATCGATAAAAATTCGGGTGTGATTTCAATTTATGATGAAAGATGGCAAGCTAGAGTTAGAGATGAGCAAATTATCGAATCCGGCTCGGATGTTGAAATAATTGATTATGAAAGCATTGTTATGTTTGTTAAAAAAGTAGATTAGATTTTATAAGGAGATGTAGTTTTGGTAATTTTTTTAATTTTTTTAATGGTTCTTGTTTTGGTTTTTGTACTTAAAGGTGTTATTATAGTCCAACAAGCCGAAGTTGTAATTGTAGAGAGACTGGGAAAATACAAAAAAACTTTGGAATCAGGTTTGAATTTTATAGTTCCTATTATAGAAGCTCCAAGGGGGGTTGCTTGGAAAGTTGTTCAAAAAGGATATGACGGTCAAACTTATTCTTTTATAAAAGAAAGAACAAGAATTGATTTAAGAGAATCTGTTTATGATTTTCCACGCCAAACAGTAATCACTAAAGATAATGTTTCAATTAGTATAAATGCACTTTTGTATTTTCAAATAGTTGATCCTAAATCTGCTGTTTATGAAATTCAAAATTTACCTGAGGCGATTGAAAAACTTACGCAGACGACTTTGAGAAACTTAGTCGGTCAGCTTGATTTGGATGAAACTTTGGTATCAAGAGACAAAATTAACGTTGAATTACGTTCGATATTAGACGAGGCTACAAATAAATGGGGTGTAAAGGTTAATCGTGTTGAATTACAAGATATAATTCCACCTGTTGATATTCAAACTGCTATGGAAAAACAGATGAAAGCAGAACGTGATAGACGTGCAGCAATTCTTGAGGCTGAGGGGCTTAAAAAATCTGCAATCTTAAAGGCAGAAGGTGAAAAAGAAGCTGCAATTAATCAGGCTGAAGGTATTAAACAAGCTGAAATTTTAAAAGCTGAGGGTTATGCTCAAGCAAGACTCATTGAAGCAGACGCTGAAAAAGGTGCTATTGAAAGAATAACGGATGCATTTAAAAATCAAGGTCAACCTGATAAATATTTAATTGCAATGAAATATTTAGAGTCTTTACAGGATATTGCAAAAGGCCAAGATAATAAAGTTGTTTATATGCCTTATGAGGCTACCGGAATTTTATCTTCAATCGATGGCATTAAACAAATGTTAAATAAATAAATAAATTAAAAGACCCGCTTTTTGCGGGTCTTTATTCACATATGTTTTGTCTTATCCTATCCAGACATGCTTCTTTTGATATCATCCATTCCCTTTTGGTTATTCTCATAACTTTATATCCGCAACGTTCAATTATTGCCTGTTTTTTCATGTCGTTATATCGGCATTTTATGCTGTCTTCAACCCCATCAACTTCAACTACTGTATTATTTATAATTATATCTGCATTGATAGAGCCCATTTCGACTCCTGCAAGAATTTTTCCCTCTTTGTTTAAATTTGGGAATTCGTTTATTAATTCATCAAAAACAATTTTTTCGAATTGATTTTTAAATACATTTTTTTTCTCGTTTGAATTAATTTTTTTCACATATTCAAGATAATTTCTTAAAAGTCCTTCCGGTAGTTCGTTTATTTCTCTTGAGATAAAGTTTATTAATTTATATTTTGCTCTGGTAATTGCAACGTTAAACAAATTTGGCTTTTGAGCAAAAATTAAACTTTGCGGATGTGAATTTGGAGCAAAAGTCCATGATAAAAGCATTATATCTCTTTCATCCCCTTGAAAAGTGTGTGCAGTACCGACATCCAGTTTGTGTTTTAAGATTGTATCTCCGTCAAAAACTTTAAGGAGTGCTTTTTTGATTAAATCAACCTGTGCTCTGAAAGGTGAAATAATACCTATTGAAACAGGATTTTCATTTTTTGAGTCGTTTATAATTAACTCTTGAATTGTTTTTATTATTTCTTCGCATTCAGCTACATTTCTGGTTGCATCATGGTCAACTTTACCTTCTTTTACTATTTTTAATTCAACTATGTCTTTATTGTTTATATTGGGGCTCATTATTTTGATTTTGCCGCCATAAAATTCATTACTTGAAAATTCTATTATTGGCGCAGAAGATCTGAAGTGTTCATCTAAAAGCACCGGATTAGTTGAGTAATAGTTTGCTAAATCAAACATAGAGTTGTCTCTAAAACGCCACATAAGTTGGTATTTATCATCAATTCCGTATTGATTTAAAAAGCTTTGTTCTTTTGCTTTTTCTAAAAAGGAAAGGTGTGGCAGTTGCTTATCATCTCCTACAATTATTGCTTTTTTTGCTCTGTATAATACAGGAATACAAGAAGCTATGTCACATTGTGATGCCTCATCTATAATTACAACATCAAACATAGCAGGTTTTAAAGGCAGACTGTTAGAAATTGCATATGTAGTTGTACACCAACATGGAAAAGCACTTAGTAAAGGTTTAAAATCTTCTTTTTCAAGAACTTTGTTTTGTAAGTTTGTTTTTCGTGATACAAGTGATTTAGCATGAATCATTAATCTTCTTCTTTTTGTTGCATCGCATAAAACATTTTTAAGTGCTGTTCTTCTTTTGTTTTTTAATATATCTGTTGCCAGTTTTTTTTGTTTGGATTTTAGAGTTTTAATTCTTCTTAAAATTTGGTGCAGATTACCTTTGGCATTAATTTCGTCTTCAACTTGCCTTAATTTAGCTTCTTCCATTGCGATATTAAGTTCGTATGGTAATCTTTTTAAGATTTCTTCGTTAAGAACTTTTTGTAATTTTAAAAGTTTTTTAATTTTTTTATAATCGAAGAATAGTTTTATCTTGTCAAAAAGTGATTTTTTGTATTTATTTTCTATTTCTTCAATTATTGAAAATGTTTTCTTCGCTTCTTCAAGTTGTTCGTATCTTATTTTATTAATAATCAAAGTTAGGTCTGAAATGCTATCTTTTGCATCTTTGAATTCTTCATAAATTTCTGTATATTTTTTTTCTAGAGACAAAATTGCAAGAGCTGAATCTTCAAGACGTTTAATGTCTTTTAGTAAATCTTTCATATCATCTACGTCTGCTGTTAGATTGTCACTTATGTCTCCGTTTAAATCAGCCTTGCTTGAGAGCAATTCTTGTAGTTCATTGTTTAATTGTCTTTGATAGTTTGCTCTTCCTGCTCTAAGTGCTAAATATGGCGCATTGAGTTCATTTAATCTTTCTGCTACTACATCAACAGCTTTATCCATTCTACTTGCAACCAAAACAGACTTTCCATTTGCAATAAGGTGAGCTGCTACATTAACTATTGTTTGGCTTTTTCCTGTTCCGGGAGGTCCATATACGGCAAGAAAATCATTTTCTTCTATTTTTCTTATAACTTCTTCCTGTGAATCTGACAAACTAAGAGGAGTTATTGGGAAAAATGATTTAAGCTCGGTTTCTTCAATTTTAAGTTCTGCTTGACCTGTTGATTCTAAAAATTCTTGGTTGATTACATTTAAAACAGTTTCTCTATGAACTCCTGATGGTTTTTCTGCTATTTGCATAAGTTCATGTAGAACTCCGGCTGTTACGGTTGGTCTTGTCGTAAGAATTACCGCTTGTGTTTTTTCAAGTATTAATGTATCAACTTTAACTTTTGGTGCGTTTTGTATTGCTTCTATTGAATCAAAATCAAAATTCCCATTTTCTATGTCTTCAATTGTTGTTTCTGTATTGTAAAAATCTGCTTCATTTTGTTTGATGTCTGAAGTTGCACCGATATCTGGTGAAATTTGTATGCTTGGTGCAAGTGATTTTAGAGTAGTTAAAAATATTTTCAGTTCTTCCTCTTTTAAAGGTAGGGAAGGGACTACATCAAGCAAGCCGGATAACATGGCATCTGTTTCTTGTTCATCCTCTTTTTGAATAAGTTGAGCAATCGCTCCGGTATTAAGAGACAGTGTATCTTCTTGTATAGAAAGTTCAAGATTTATTCCATTTCTTTCTAGTTTTGCAGGAGCATATAAAAGAGGAGTCAGAAATTCATTGTTTTTCTTTGATTTTCCATTTTTTCCGACAAGAAAAAGAAAACCGTATATTAAATATTTATCTTTTTGATTCATTTCAGATTGAATCATTAATTCTGTTAGATAACTATCCGTTCCGTCAAGTATCAAAGGAGAATCGAAATTTGTAAAAACTTTTTCGCTTCCATCTAAGAAGGCCCACTTGTTTTCTTTATCACCTTTTAGGTTGCGAAAAGTGGACGATTTTACTTCTTCTCTTACACAATCGTGTAAATAGTTACATATTTTTTTTATAAAACTTCCTCTGAACGCGTTTTTGATGGCATTGGGTACTGATTGCAACATATAAAATTAATTCCTCTATAAAATATGAAAAAATTATAACATTTATTTTATACATTTAAAAGAGAAATATCATTTTGTTTTTCTATGTAGTTATCTATTGAATAACCCATATTTTCAATTAAATCTTTTAACATTTGGTCTTTTGTTATTTCAAATTCTTTTGTGTGCGAATCTATTGTGTTGTCATAATATATAGCCGGATGTATCAGCGCTTCTACTATACTATCGTTTTTGATTTTTCTTAGTCCTTCAAGAATTGTTGATGAACTCATCATGCCAGTATAGCCTACTCCAATAAGATAGTCGTTTGTATTAAGATTATATTTTTTGACTACGGGTTTATTTTTTAAGGTAAAATAGTTTAAAATAATTACTTTTAATAAGTTAACAAGATAATTTTTATACTTTTTTTCTCTTGGAATAAAATAAGGAATTTCTGCTTGCGTTCTGATTTGTTTTATATTGTATTTTCTAGCTAATTTTGCAGCTATTTTAAAGATGTTTGGTATGGAGTGAATGTGAACATGTGAATCAAGATGTGTTAATTGAATATATTTTTGTGCAAGTTCAATTTGGGATGAAAATTCTATTTCAACTTCTTTTAAAAAAGTTTTATTATTTGATTTTAAAAGAAGACTTAAATATCCATTATTAAAATTTCCATTATCATCACACAAGGTTTTAAGATTTTGATTTAGCGCTTTACCTTCTATTAGGTTTAAATGTATGCCAACTCCAAGCTTTGGACTTGTTTGAACCACTCTATGAATTGCATCTAGAAAAAATGGCATATTTGACATAATGCTCGTGCTTTTTAAGAAGCCATTTTTGTATGCTTCTAAGATTGCATTATTATGAAATTCGCTTTTTGCAAGATCGTCTGCATTTAAAATAAATTTTTTCATCTAAACCTCTTTGTTGATTTTATCATAAATTGTTTTACAAGGTAAATTATTTTTGCTAGCATAAACTTAGGAGGTAAATATGGCAAAAGATACAAGATTGGCGATTGCTGTTCCTTGCTTTAATGAACAGGATCTTATTAAATCGACAACAGAAAGGTTGCTTGAGGTTCTTTCTGATTTAGAAAGAAAAGAAAAAATATCCGATTCAAGCTATATTTACCTTGTTGATGATGGTTCTTGTGATGAAACTTGGCTTGAAATTGCTAAAGCTGTTGCAAGGCATCCTAATAAAATAAAAGCTGTAAAGTTTTCAAGTAATTTTGGTAATCAAAAAGCATTGCTTGCAGGCATGTTGGGTGCTAATAAAATCGGTTGCTCTGCTGTTGTAACTATTGATGCTGATTTACAGCAGGATGAAAATAAAATTGAAGAATTTATAGATAAATTTGATGAAGGGTATAAGATAGTTTTTGGTATAAGAAATAACAGGAAGACTGATGACTGTTTTAAAAAACTTTCTGCTCTTGCTTTTTATAAATTGATGAATATTCTGGGGGTTAAAATTCCTAAAAATCATTCAGATTATAGGCTTGTTTCAAAAGAAGTACTTGATGTTTTAGAAAAATTCAAAGAAACAGACTTATTTTTAAGAGGCTTTTTCCATGAAATTGGTTTCAATACAACAAGTGTATATTTTGATGTAAAACCAAGAAATGTCGGAAAATCAAAGTTTAATTTATTTTCTTTAACTGCACTTGCGGTTAACGGCATTACTTCTTATAGTATTGTGCCTTTAAAACTTATCTGTGTACTTGGAATATTTTGTATGATATTTGGTTTTACTATGGGTTTATGGGCCATATTTGCAAAACTATTTTATAATGATTCACCTGATGGCTGGGCAACTTCTATTATTTTGACATCGTTTTTTGGCGGTATCGAAATATTTTGTGTAGGAATTGTTGGTGAATATTTGGGACAAATCTTTAGAGAGGTTAAAAGACGTCCAAGATATTTGATAGAAGATGAATTGTTATAATCTACATTTCTCTTGTACCGTAATTTATTGAATTTAGATTATTAATTATTAAATAATCGTCATTTTTTAAGTCTATTTTTTCTTCTCTTGCAAAGAAAGTAGGTCCGGAACCTGACATTTGTAAATTCAGCGATGAAAGATAGTTTATTTCCGGATATTTTTTTGTTTCAAGAAGAGCAAATTCTAAGTCGTTTCTTAAGTTGGATTCTTTTTTTAATTTGTCAAAGGCTTCATATGCTTCTTTTGCAGAAATTTTAAGGTTTTTCGGCTTTATTAGAGAAAGTTTAAAGTTAAAAAATGGCATATCTATGATTTTTTCACCTCTGCCTTTGCAGAGTTTTGTTCCTCCTCTTAAACAAAAATTCAAGTCAGAACCAAGTTTTAGTGCTATTTCATCAATTTCAGCATCATTTAAAGGACTGTTTAAAAGTTTATTCAATCCATATAAAACTCCGGCTGCATCTGTTGATCCTCCTGCAAGACCGGCGCAAACAGGTATATTTTTTTCGATAAAAATTTTTAATTTAAATGTTTTATCGATTTTTTCAAAAAAAAGTTTAGCAGCTTTATAGCATAAATTTTTTTCATCATATGGAATTTCGTTTGATGTACCGGATAGGGTAATTTCATCACCTTCCTCAAGTTCAAGTGTGATGTAGTCATAAAGGTTTATTGTTTGCATTATGCTTTTTATATCATGGTAGCCGGTTTTTTTATCACGAGGATAAACTCTTAAATCCAAGTTAATTTTAGCAGGACATTGTATTTTTATTTTTTTCATCAATTAAATTCCTCAAGTGCTTGTGATAATTTTTGAATTTCAAATAGTGACAATTCTTCGCCTCTTTTTGTTTTTTCTATGCCAACTTTACATAATGATTCTTTGACATTTTTAAAACCGGCAATCTGAAGCGCGTTTTTTATATTTTTTCTTCTTGTTGAAAAAATTGCTTTTATTGTTTTTTTTAAAAGTTTAGTAATTTCTGTTTTAGGTTCATTTCTTATTGTAAATTTAACAAGTGCACTGTCAACTTTTGGACTTGGTTGAAAACAACTTTTTGGAACAATTTTTATGATTTCAACGTCTGCATACATTTGAGATAATATTGAAAGAGAGCCATATTCTTTATTGTTTGAATTTTCATTTGCTACAATGCGTTTTGCAACTTCTAGTTGTACCATTAAAATCATTTCTTTTATTTTTGTGCGGTTTTTGTTTGTGATTTCGTCTATTTCTCCGAGCAAATGCACAAGTATCGGACTTGTTATGTAGTATGGTATATTGGCTATAATTTTAATTTTTTCATCATTAAAAGGAAGCTCGTTAATGTTTGTTTTTAGAATGTCTTGTTTAATTAAGTGAAAATTTTTATGTTGAGATAAATTATTGTTCAATACTTTAATTGCGTCATCGTCAATTTCGAGTGCAACAACGTTTTTGGAATTTTTTATAAGTTTTTCTGTTACAAAACCTAATCCGGGACCGATTTCAAGAATTTCATCATTATTCGTTGCAAAATTAGAAATAAAGTCAATAGTCTCTGTGTCTATTAAAAAATTTTGCCCCAGAGATTTTTTTGCTTTGAATTTTTTTGCCCTTAGAATGTAATTTAAATCCATATTTTGATTTTATCATTAAAATTTGAATTAGGTAATTTGTTTAACTTGTTTAATTATTATTTATGCTAAAATTTGAATATGCAAAATTTAATTATTGAAAAAGAACCGAAAAATATTAACAACAATTTTAATTCTTCTAAATTAACAATTTCAGATATTGAGGAATTTTATCTTTCAAGAATAACCTATAAATCCTTATATGGTATTGAATATGAAAGAATTAGCTTTGATAAGAATACAAAATCCGTTGCTACTTATGACAAAATTTCAAAAATCATTGAAAATTTTTCTTCAATATTAAATTGGGATCTAATTTATGATTCAGGAATAGTTATAGGTGCTAAAGATATAAATGGAAGTTCAATTTCTCTTGAGCCGGGTTGTCAAATTGAATTAAGTTTAAGACCTTTTGAAAATCTAGTTGATATTCAATCAGAAGCAGAAAAAATTTTAAATCTTTTAGATAAAATAGCAAATGTTTATGATGTCGTTTTTTTGGGCTATGGAATAAACCCTAAAAATTCCGTTGATCAAATTAATATTCTTCAAAAAGATAGATATAAGATAATGAATGATTACCTACCTTATTGTAATAAAGGGGAACTTTGCCCTAAAATGATGAGACAAACGGCAGGTATTCAAATAAATATTGATTACAAAAATATAGCTGATGCTTATAATAAGGTTTTATTTTTTAATTTAATTATGCCTTTTATGAGTGGATTATGTGCAAATAGCCCTATTGAGAATAATGTTTTAACTAATAAAAAGACAAATCGAGCATATGCTTGGTTATATACGGGAGAAAATCGTTGTAATTTCTTTTATAAGGATGTATATAAGCCTATATTTTTTAAGCAAAAGAATTTTTTGAAAAATTATATTAAGCAAATTTTAAAAGTTCCAATGGTTTATATTGAAAGAAATGGTGAAAATATACCTTTTTCCGGTAAGGTAGATTTTTTGACATACATGAATTCGGGCTATAATGGATATTTTGCTACGCTTGATGATTATATTTTACATCAAAGCTTGTGTTTTCCGGATGTTAGATTAAAAAATTACATTGAGATAAGAAACCATGATAGCTCTGATTTTAACGTGGCACTTGCCCTTTGTGCTTTTTATAAAGGTTTGTGCTTATGTGATATACAAGAACTTTTAACTTTATTTAATTTTTTAAAAATTGATAAGATAAGTTATTATTCTGAGTTGGTTGTAAATTGCGGTTTAGATTTTAAAGTAAATTCAAAATATGATGGTTGGGATATTGTCTTTAAATTATTTAATATTGCAAGAAAAAAACTTAGTTCCAAAGAAAGATTATATTTAAAGCCCTTTTTTGATATTTTGATACACAGAAAAACAAAAGCAGATATTTTAATTGATTATGGCATTAATTCTTTCGATTCTCTTTTGGAGTTTTTGAGTTAATATTACAAAAATTTTATAAATTGCTCTAAAATGCCTATTTTGTTAAAATTTAATTATGATTAAAGCATATCTTATATTAAATGATGCTATTGCACGTCAAGACATCAGTTGTATATTGAATAATTCTGATTTTGAAGTAATGGAAGCCGAGGGTAATGCAGATGATATTACCACGCAGATACTTAATTTTCTTCCTGATATTATAATACTTGATTATAGGATTGAGAATTGCGAGTACTTAATTAGACAGATTAAGTCTGCCTCTAAAAATCAAAATACCCAAATCATATTGCTGTTAGAGAAAAATTGTGCTTGTGAATTTTTAAATTTGTGCGATGGATTTATAGATTTCCCTTTAGATACCAGTATTGTCATTGCAACTTTGAATTCTCATTTTAAAATTAAAAAATCACTAGATAGACTTTATGAAAATAATAAAGAATTATCTAAAAGTTTATATCAGCTAAATGTTTTATATAATACAAGTTCGCAATTTGCTGGCACTCTTAATACTTCTAAGCTTTACGATATTATGATAGAAGCTATGGAGAAAACTTTGAGTTTTGATATTTCTTCAGTTCTTGTGTTTAATTCTTCATTATTAAAACCGGTTTTTAGTTTAAATACGATATATGCTCCAAGTGAAAACTTGGTTGATGCGCTAAAAATTCGTTCATTATTGAATTATAAGACAATGTTTGATAATTCTGATATCCCCATAGTAAAAGAGTTCGATGATGTTGAAGTTATACAAAAAACAAAGCAAACGCGTTCTAATCAGGTTTTCGGAATTGATGCGATTAGTTTTGATTCTTTGTTTGCTCCTATAAAGGTTGGTGATAATTTTTTTGGGGTGGTTGAACTTTTTAGAAAAGCACCATTTAGTCAAGAGGATGTTACTTGTTTTCAAGCAATTACACATCAAGTCGCTTTACCGTTAAGAAGTGCAAAATTATATGAAGAAATTTCAATTACTAATAAAAAATTGGAAAAATTAGAAAAATTAAAGTCAGAATTTGTTTCTATTGTTTCTCATGAACTAAGAACTCCATTAACACCTATTAATAATTCGCTTGAAATTGTATTAAGTGAACAGGCAGGTGAAATTTCGCCTGAAGCCAAAAATTTTATTTCAATGGCAAAAAGAAACATACAAAGGTTATCCGGAATTATTGAGGATTTATTAGATTTATCTAGAATTCAAACCGGAAAATTGGATTTTAAATATAAAAAAGTTGATATTACAGGTTCTTTGGAACTATTACAAAAAACTTTTTTGCAGGTAGCTCGAGAAAAAAATATAGATTTAGATTTGTGTATAGAGAATAAATTACCTGAAATATACGCAGATATTAGAAGAATAGAACAGATTTTATCAAATCTTGTATCTAATGCTTTAAAATTTACTCCCGATTGTGGAAAAATTAATGTTTTCGCGTCTGTTGTAGATGGTGCTGAAATTGATTATAAAAAGCTTGTCATGCCAAAAATTAGTCCTTCAGGAAGATACATAAAAATAAGCGTAAAAGATAATGGTATTGGAATAAAAAGTGAAGACATACCTAAGATTTTTGATAAGTTTTCTCAAATTGAAAGTTCTCTAAATAGAAATAAGGGTGGAGTCGGACTTGGTTTAACTATTACTAAACAACTAATTGATTCTCATTTAGGAGCGATTTGGGTTGATAGTGAAGAAAAAAATGGTGCGTGTTTTAATGTAATATTGCCTTTAGTTGACGATAAAAAGGTTTTTGAAATGGATTTATTACATACAATTACAAATTATTCCGATGTAGGACTTTTAAAAATTGCTTTCCCTTCAGAGCTTGATTTAATAGATAAATTAAAAGAAAGCAAACTTTTAAATTTAAGTTGTTTATCAAAAGAATTTTTTGAAAATGTGGATGGTAAAACCAACTATTTTGCTTTTGTTCCTAAAATATCCAATAGCTCTTTTGATGCTTTGTTTAAGACATTGTGTGATTTTTGCAAAAATTATTCTACAAAAGAAAATCTTTCTGAACATGATATAATATTAAAAAAGATGTATTGTCCAAATGAAAATTTTGATATAAATATGCTTGAGGAATTTTAAAAATCGGAGAATTTAATGAAAAAGATTTTAATTGTTGATGATGAGAAAGATATTGTTGAAACCCTTTCTTTTATGTTGAAAGCAAAAGGTTTTGAATGTATACATGCTTTCGATGGTGAAAGCGGTTTAAATATGGCAAAAAACGAATCTCCGGATTTGGTTATTTTGGATGTTATGATGCCTAAAATAAACGGATATAAAATATGCAGATTGTTAAAATTTGATAATAAATATAAAAATATTCCGATTATTATGATTACTGCAAGAAGTCAGGATGAAGATAAAATTATCGGCGAAGAAACAGGTGCAGACGAGTATATAACAAAGCCTTTTGAGTTTTCTGAGGTGCTTGAAAAAATAAATAAATACCTTAATAAATAGAAATGGTGCAAAATGGATTTATTAAATGAAAATAATCTTTTGGACAATAAAACAATAGATAAATTAAAGTATGATCTTGTAAGAGATGGGCTTGTTACTTATGATGATATTGAACATGCTACTGAGCTAGCTATTGCTCAGAATACTAATATTGGGCAAATTTTAATTAACACTCAAATGATACAAGAAGATGTTTTGATGAAATTTTTAGAAGAAAAGTTACATACTCCTTGTGTTGATTTAGAAAATTATACTATTGATAAAAAATGTTTAGATTTTATTTCATATAAAGATGCACTTTATTATAAAATTTTACCGCTTTTTATTATTGAGGATACTTTGACTGTTGCAATGGCTGATCCTATGGATTTGTTTTCTATTGACAAAATTATGCAAATTTCAAAGAAAAATATTGACCCTGTTATTGCATCAGAAAAAAGTATATTAAAAAAAATTAATGAATATTATGATGTTAAAGCTAAGGTTGATGATATCAATACAAGCAATTTAAAAAATTACAACTGGCAAGATGAATTGCATAGTGATGAGCTAACAGAAGTACATATTCAAGATTTATTTAGAGCTATTTTAAAACAAGCAATAAGTCAGGATGTGCATGAATTATTTTTTGAAAATACTGATGAAGGCTTATGTGTTAATTTTAAAAAACCAAATGAAGTTGTTAAAACTGGCGTCATTCCAAGTCTTTTGACGAGTTCTTTTATTCAATCTTTAAAATCATTGTGTAATTTAGACCCAAATGTCTTCGAAATTCCGCAACTGGGAAAATTGAACTTCACTGTCGATAATAGAGAGCTTACAGCCAGCGTATCTGCTTTTCCTACAATAAATGGGGAAAGAATATTGATAAAAATATATCATCCTCCTATATCAATAGAGGAATTAAATATTTCTCCTGACAAAATTGAAATAATTAAACTGGCGCTAAATCAACCTGGAATTATTTTGATATGCGGGTCATCTCTTTCAGGAAAAACACATTTGATTTATTCAATTTTATCAAATTTAATTCCTAAATATAAAAATGTAATGACGTTAGAATCGATTGCAAAATATAAATTGAAGAATGTTTCCCAGTGTGAATTGAATGAAAATATTGGTTTTAATTTAGATAAAGCTATGCGTTTTATTGAGTTTCAATCACCTGATATAATATATTTTGAAGGAATTACAACAAAAGAAGGTTTGGATTTTTTCACTTCTTTGACTTTGAAAAATAAAACCTTGATTACAGAGTTTATGGCGGAAAATGTTGATGACTTGAGAAGAAAATTTGAATTTAGCGAATTTACGATGTTTAAATCGGTTATAAGCTGTCTTATTTTTATACATAATAAGCAAAGCATAGAAGTTTTTAACAGGGATGAACTTGATAAATATTTAATTAATTGAGTTTAGAAGATAGTTTTTTATGTAGTCTTCATCATATATAAGTTGTTTTTCTTTATCTAGATTTTTTAAGATTTTATTTATTGAAATTAAATCAAAATTTTTATTTTTTAAATATTGAATGTAGCCTGTGTTGCAATTATTAAGTGCAGATATAAAATATGAAAGACAATAGCCCCATTTGTCATCTTTTTTATATTTTATAATATTGTTATTTATTGCAATAAGTATTTCTTCAAGGTTGTAATTTTTGTTCAGATAATTGTTTAAATACATTGCAACTAATTCTGTACAAGTGTTTCCTGCGTTTTTTCCCATGCCATATAATGAGGCGTCTATGATTTTATTTCTTTTGCTGGAAATCTCTATAAATTCAATACTATTTGAATATGCTAATTGCAGATTGTTGTGTGAATGGTAATCTATTTTTATATCTTCGTTTAAATTTTTATTTATCAGTTCAAAATAGTGTAATAATTGTTTTTTGTGCATTAAACCATATGTGTCAACTATGCTAATTGAGTATGGATTTATTAAATTTACTTTTTCAATTAAATTGAGCATTTCAGAGTCTGAGTATGTTGTAATAGATACAGGTTGAACAAATACTTTATATCCTTTTTCTTGAATTGCTTTGCAATAGTCTATTGCTTCATTTATATTATGTTTTTTAAAAATAACTCTTATGCCATCTAGAAAAGCCGGCTCATCAATATTTTTAATGTTGCAATTACCAAAATTAACCATGGCAACTGTCATGGATTTTTTGTTAATTTCTGAAAAAATGCTATCAAAATTTTTTGTTTTTGGATTGATGGTTTTTTCAGTGGAAAATTGAGTTTTATCGTTTAGGAAGCCTACTTCAATTATCTCAATGTTGGCATTTTGCAGATTTTCAAATATTGACAATATAACTTTTTTGCCAAAATTCCACTGATTTATATATCCGCCGTCTCTTAGCGTGCAATCGAGTAATTGGGTAATCATTGCGCCTCATTTTGTTGTATATTTTAATTATATCATAGCTTGTTATAGCAAGAATTGAGTTCCTAGCATGATTTTGTGTGAATCTTTAGCGTTATCGTTGTTGCAAAATATATAATTTAAAATTAGTCTTACTGCCTGTCCTTTAATATAATAATTTAGACCTATTGAGTATTCTTCTCTATTGTTGTTTGCTGTATTTTTATTTGGGTCAAACCAATCATATCTTGCTAATAGGTGAAGTTTTTTTGTAAGTCTGTATATCAGTGTCGTATAGAAACCTTCGGCTTTGTTTGTGCTTAAATAAGTACCGTTATAACCGTCGGCGTGTGAATATTCAAAATTAGCCATAAATTTTTTATATCGATAACTGGCATAAGCTCCTGCAACAGTGTAATCTGTTGTATTTTTGCCCGTGCTAATGCCTCCCCCTAGTATTATTTCTCCGAACTTTCCGTTTGTTTTTCCCAGTGGTTTTAAATTTACCCAGCCTGTAAACTCTCCTCCCGGAAAAAAATCTTTAAAAAACCTGTCCGAGCTGTTAAGGGCAAAGCTATAATCGATTAAATCATAATTTCCAACAATCCTTGTTCCGAGCGCTCTTGTATTTCCAAAGGTTCTTGCAATTTGAGATCTTGTGATAAAAGGTAAAACATATGAACTCATACCACCTTCAAAGCCTACTTGATTTCTTGAATTTCCTATAATGATCCTATGATGAGGTATGCGTGTGTTCATAAAATATGCGTCTGTTATAAGCCCTTGTAAATAGCTTCTGTTTTCTCCTTCTTTGAAGTTAAATTGCAGTTTGAAATTCGTGTATTTATCTTTAAAGTCGCCAATTAATCCTGCTTCCGCAAAACCAAAGCCATAATTTGTGTCAAAATCTGAGTCTTTAAAATTAAAGCTCGTGTTTCCCTGATAGGCACCATAGAATTGCACTTTGTCTATTGGTCCTTTTTCGTATTTAAGAGTTAATTCATCTTTTAATAAAAATGATGGTATTGAAGTTCTTTCGATATCTTTTTTGTATATTCTTCCAAATAGTGATTCTTCTTCAATTTTGAAAGGATGTTGAGATTCTTTGTCTGTATCAATTAGATTGTCAAAAATTGAAAATTCTGTATCCGTGTTGTCTTTTGGAGTATCTTTTTGAATCCAATCATTTGAGCTATTTTTACCTTGTTCTTTCTTTTTTTCTTCATCCTTTGTAATATCCAATTCGATAATTTCTTGATTTTTAAAAGGATGCTTATTGCTTGGTTGTTCTTCTTCAATAGCATATATGGGTTGATTGGATATAATTATAAATAGTATTATTAATTTTTTAAAAAATGAAATCATATCTTTAGGCTATTTAGTAAAAAGATTTTAATATGATTAAAATTAAATGTAAAGTTAATATTTAAACTTAAAGCCGACAAAGGGACTTGAACCCTTGACCTACTCATTACGAATGAGCCGCTCTACCATCTGAGCTATGTCGGCAAAATCTCGTTCTATCATTATTATATTCAGATGGAAAATTTAAGCTCAGCTAATTCTGTACTTGGTTGAGAAATAACTGTAAAACAATATATCATCTTCAAAATAAAAACTTGCAATCGTGGTTTGTTTTATAATTTTTAAAATTGGGCCCGGAGGGATTCGAACCCACGACCAAAGGATTATGAGTCCTCTGCGCTACCGCTGCGCCACAGGCCCGTGACGACTTGATGATATTTAGTTTTCAATTACTACGACCTTTGACTTACGATAATAATACCGTCTATATTTTTTCAATAACAAAAATTATTGTTAACTGAATACTTAAGGTCTTTTTAATTTATAACTGCTTTACTTTAGCTAGCTAACCTTAGCGACTTCTTTATTTTACCAATTATATATTTTTTTTTCAAGCTTTTTATTTTCATTTTTTATTAAGAAATGTAAAGCAATAATATTTACACTGGCAATTAATTTCAACATAAATACTTTATTATTATGTAGGTTAGTTTAAAAGTTTATGGAGGTTAGTTATGTCATTATATGCAGGTCTTAATTTAAACGCAGGCTCATATTACGGTAATGGATATGGTTTATATTCAGGAAAGCGTGTAGCATCAAGTACAAATATTGGAAGAGTAGCTAAAGATATCGCTTCAGGATATTCATCGGATTTTGAAATTATAAATGCATATTTTAAACAAGGAAAAACTGATAAAGCATTGGCACTATATGATAGTTTATTTGATGATGTACAATCTTCAACTACTAATTATGGCTATACATTAACTGATTCTCAGGTTGAATCTATTTTGAATTCTGCATATCAAAATGCTACTGGTTCAACACTATTGACAACAGTTGATAAAACAACTTCTTCCGCTTTTGCAACAGGTTTAGCTGAAGGCATACCATTAATTGGATTATTTGTTAACGGTACATCCAGAGCTGAAGCTACTGCAAAATTAGCTGGTCAAAGCACTGATTTAAAAGACAAATTTGTTGAAGGACTTGGTGCTGTTATTTCTAACGCTGGTACGTATGCTGCTGCCGGTGCTGCGATTTGTGGATTACCATCTGGCGGTATTGGTGCTGTTCCCGGTGCTATAATTGGTGGATTAGCTGGTGCTGCAGTCGGTATATTAAAAACAATTTTTAAATAGAAATTATTTTATATAAAAACTATTTCAAAAAAGCCTCCTTTAAAGGAGGCTTTTAGTATCTTTTAAATTTTATTATTATATATTGTTATCTTCTTCGAGTACGCTTTTTTTGGTTCTTAAATTCATATACTCTTCATTTTGCGGAATAACCATATCACCTGTTATTAGAATATAAATTGTTTTATTGTTTTTAATATCATATTCAATTAATGGTGCCATTTGGTGAGCGCAAGCAATCATGTATTCTTTTTGGGATAATTTAAAGCTTGTGAGATTTTTAATTTTTTTAGGGTTTTTAACATCATTTACATAAATAACTTTGTCATTTTTTGTGAATGGAACAGCAGCCATATCATATGTTTCACCATTTGGTAGAGAATATTTGTGGAAAATTACTCTTGAGCGTTCCGGTTTTGATCTCCAAGCCGAATAACCTATTTTTTCAACTCTAGCGTAGAATTCAGTTCCTTTTGGATAAAGGAATGTTCCTTGTTCGGTGTATACATCATTGGGAGCAGTAAATATATATTCATGCCCTACTAAATCTTTTCTGGCTTTGACTGGATTTAGTGCTGTTCCTATTAATATATTTCCTGCTTCTATTATTTTTTTGTTGTCATAAATTTGAACTTTGTTGTTTGTAGCAAAGGGTGCCATATTTAAAGTATTTTCAGCGATAAATTCAGATTTATTAAAATCATTTTCATCATCTGCGTTTGACATTGTGTCATATAAATCTTTGAATTCATCTTTGACTTTGTCTAAATTAGCTGCAATTTTATCAAACAGTACTGCTGCTTCAGCTCTTGTTAAATTATTGTTTGGTGTAAATTTTGATTCATCCGGATGGTTTACATACAAGTTATTTGCGACATTTTTTATATATGGTCTTTTTGCCCATAGAGGAATTTCATTATAGTCAGCAAAGTTTGTTATATCTGCTGCATTGTAATATCCGTTTGTAATATTAGCTATCATACTCATAGTTTCGTTATGATTGATTGCTACATTTGGTTTAAATGTCTTATCAGGATATCCAAAAGCCATTCTTATTTGTTCGGATAGTTCTATGAATTTTTTATTTGGAGTTAAATCATCAATGTCTTTAAATGTTGTATCTTGTGTAACCGGTTCATTTTGTCTTCTGATTACTTTTAAAAGAGAATATACAAATTCGCTTCTTGACATTGTACCTTCTGGATTAAATTTGTTTCCGTCAACTATTCCTATGTAGCCATTTTGGATTGCTCTAATTATTTCTTGACTTGCCCAATGGCTATTTTTGACATCAATTATTTCAAGTGCTAGTGCCGTGTTTAACGTCATAATTGCTATGGTGATAACCAATAATCTACATAAATTTTTCATTTATACCTCTTTTTCATATTACAGGCTGTTTTATGATGTTTTACGTTTAATATTTTACAATAATAAAGGGTTAAAATCAATTAATTTTATTTAGAATTAGATTATAGTCTATATCGAGACATTCTGATGTATCGCAATTATTCATTCTTTTGTGCCATAAGCATGGCCTGCAATTTATATTATTTTTAATTATGCTAATATTAGGTTTATTTGGTACGAGTTTTATTTCATTTGTTGGTCCAAAAATTGCAAAAATATTGGAATCTGTGCAGACAGCTACATGTAGTGGTGCACTGTCAACACATATAACCCAATCGGCCTTTTTCATAATTAATGCCATCTCCATCAAGCTTTTAGTTTTGTTGTAATAATTAATAAAGTTTTTATGTTCTTTGATTTGCTGATTTGAGATGATTTTATCAATTAAATCTTTATCATCTTTTGTTCCAAGCAGAATGACTTTTTTATTTTTTTCAAGAAGTCCATTAATTAAATTTTCCCAAAATGATAATTTTGGACATTTGATAATATTTTTAGAAATTGACATTTTAGAAACCCCTGGATGTATTGCTATATAACCATCTTTTGGGATGTCTTCGTTTAGTTGAATGTCTTTTGGAATTATTATATAAGGATCTTTGTATTCTGTGTTTATTATTGGTTTTACTAAGTCATGGTACATTTTCGCTGCATATTGATTTTCATTTAGCTTGACTTTTTTTGTTAATAAGAAATCCGTTTTAGATTTATACCCAACTCTTTCTTTTATACCTGTTAAAAATAGAATTATAGCTATAAAAGGACTTTTTCCGCTTGAAATTATACAGTCAAATTTATTTAACCTTGCTTTTATTATAAGTTTAACTATGTTTATATATTTTATAAGTCCTTTTGCTTTGATATCTACTTCGATTATTTTATCTATATTTGTAGTTAAATTACAGATACTTTTTGAGCGTGGTTCAAGCGCCAGAGTTATTTTTGCATTTGGGTACTCTTCTTTGAATGAATTTATTGCTGGCAGAAAAAGTATTTCATCACCTATGCCACCATAGTTTATAAATAATATATTTTTTATATCCTTATATTTCATATTTTAATTATCTGATTTTATTTTTTTATGTCAATCTATTGACTTTAAGACATTTTATTGTTAGAGTAGTTAAGCTGACAAGAAAATATTATTTTGTATATTTTCGGGACGTAGCAGGGTCCCCAAAGCGAAGCGATGGGGGTGCGCACCTGAGTCGAGCGAATTTAGCGACAGCTTAATAAGCGAAGACGAAGGCAAAGGTGTGCGAAGCACGTAGGCAAAAGCGATGAGCTTATGCCAAGTGCGAAGTCCTTACCAACCGAGAGTGAAGAAACAAAACAATATTTGATAATTGAATATATTTTCGGGATGTAGCAGGGTCCCCAAAGCGAAGCGATGGGGGTGCGCAAGTCCCGAGAGTG
>CALUWM010000020.1 GCA_944324485.1 Candidatus Gastranaerophilales bacterium
AAAATCTTATTCAATGTTTCGCTTAGATTTTTTTCTCTATTGTATGTAATTATTATTATTTCTAATAGGTCTTTCATTAACTGCTTATCCTTAATGCTTTTTTAATTTTATACAAAAGATAATTTTTAAAAATATTAAATTCTAATAAACCATTTACAATCTTATCAATTATTTTTCCGTAAAAAGTATTATAACGTAAATTTACCAAAGCCATTTCCGAAGAAAGCTTATGAACCTTATTCCAAGCATAAACATTTTCGGGTTTAAAATATGGCATAATTTTAAATATTATTATCTGCATTTCTTTTCTTTTTGACTTATCTTCTATCATTTTTAAAAATTCATTATAAAAATGCATTGGAGAATCAGATTCTTTTCTTTTTAAAAGTTCACTTGTCCATTTTTTTTGTTTCGAAATCCTATTTAAAGTATAATTTTTTATTTCATTTTCTTTTTGAACAATTATAGAAGATGATACACCAGCCACCTTGCCAGAAGAATTTAAAACCTCACAAACAAGTGTTAGATGGGGAGCGACACTTGGAATCTGATACGTTGCAAGCGTAATTAAATCATCCGTGATAATACTTGTCTTGTATATCGCAGCAGAACAAAGATGACACTGAAGATATTTGATATAAGGGCTTTCATAATTTTTAGCTGCTTTGCAGTACTGCTCAAAACTATTTGCAATAACAATAAGATCACAATCATTTTTCATTGCTGATTCCACTTCATACCAGTTTTCAAAGTTTATCTCATCGTTATCACACAACAACCAAAAATACTTTTCTGTCGGTATTTCCATAGCTTTTAAAATATTTCCGGACAAACCAACATTAAAATTATTTTTAAAATATATAATATTTGGAAATTTTGAAATCAAACTTTTACACAAATCTTTTGTGCCGTCTGTTGAATTATTATCAAGAATTGTAATCTTACAGTCTTTAACAGGTGAAGATTCTGATAAAATCTTATTCAATGTTTCGCTTAGATTTTTTTCTCTATTGTATGTAATTATTATTATTTCTAATAGGTCTTTCATAAATTAACTAGCCTTTATTAAATATTTTTTTAAATATGTTCTTTTTCTTTTTGGGTGCTAATACAGCTTGTTCGTTTAATCTTTTAACAAATAAAGGCGTATCAGCATATGTATGCATCAGCTTAGAAATTCCGCTTTTTATACAATAATCACATTCTTTAATCTTTTGCCTATTTAAAATTAATTCTTTAGCATTTTCATCAAACAAATTTCCAAGGCTATAACCTTCAATATTATTTGGAAGCACGCAACATGCTAAAATATTTGCCTTTTCATCTATATTTAATGAGCCATGCTGAGGACAAATGTAATCACTCGGCACATTAGATAAACCGTTTGTTAAGTGATTTATAAAAACAGAATTATTAATATCTTTAAGCGTTTCATCATCAAGTTTATTTTCAACATAATTTTTTATTTTCCAATAATCAATTATATGAGCATAATATGAATTAAAAGACATTTTATTGGATTTTGCAAAGTCAATTGCTAAAGGCAGTTCATCTAAATTATATTGATATAAATGATAAGTTAAAAATAATTTATTTGCTTGTCCGGCATCTTTAAAATCTTTTAAAAACTTTAAAATATTTTCTTTTATATGCTCAAAATCAAATTTATGAACCTTGTCGTATGACTCTTGGCTCCAACCGGGAACAGAGACTATAATTCCCGTACAAGCATCAATTTGTTTTCGAGTCATCTTTTTATAAACATTAAAATTTGAAGACAAACTAAATGGTAAATTTTTTGAAATTATATAATCCAAAATTTCTGAAAAATTTGGATTTAAAAAAGGCTCTCCCTTATTAAATAAACCTATTGTACTTTTTCCAACTTCAACTGCACCGAGCTCCATTAACCTATCTAAAGTTTTTTTAAATAGTTCAAGACTCATCATCCCTCCAGGATTTGCAGACCTTGCACCGGTAGCGCAATATTTGCATTTTGCATTACATACTCCTGAAATATCCACTGTTACGTATCCGTATGGTTGTATTTTTTTATCCATTTATAATTTCTCCTATTGCCTTTTTGAAATCATATTTCAAATTGTAATTTACTTCTTTTAACAATCTATCATTATTTCCAACAATCATTGGCGGCTGGTTTGATTCTACCGTTTCAAAACATATCAAATGCTCTTTTTTTAATTGCCTTGAAATCTCAAGAACAAATTCTTTTATTTTAATAGGTTTACCTGTACATATATTTACAGAACCCTCTACTTCGCTATCTAAGAATTTTGCAAAAGCTCCGGCTATATCTTTTGAATACATATAGTCTTTAATTAAATCGCCTGACTTAATTATCACTTTTTCATCTTTTGATAATTTATCTATAACCATGCCAGTTAATCTTGTTATATTTTCATTTTTTCCATATACATAGAAAATTCTTCCATAGCCAAAACTTATATCATTTTTAAGGCAAAAATGCTTTGTTATTTCATGGAGTTTATTTTTGCAAAATGTATATTCCGTTTTATCAGCATCTAAATCATCTGTTTCTTTTAATGGTTCATCTTTAAATTTGTATTCAAAACAAGTTCCTGCATATACCGCTCTTTTTCCGCCATTCAATTTAAATTCTTTTATTAAATTAACACCTGCAGATAAAAAATCATAATTAATATCAGAAGATAAATAATCACCGGTAGTAGCCCATGCCATATTTAGTAAATATGCTGGCTTTATTTCTTGCATCACTTGTTTAACAAAACTCTTATCAAAAAGGTTGCCTTTCATCCAATTAACACCATTATCAGGATTATTTTCATCAATAGTTATTGAATATATTTCAAAACCTAACTCTTTCAATGGTTCTATTAATTCTTTTCCAATAAGTCCTGTTGCGCCTGTTACAAGTACTTTTTTATTTCCATAATTCATAATTGGCATCTCTTTCATTTATTATTAATTCTCCTACTTTAGGCCATACTATGCCAAAAGCCGGATCATTGTACCTTACCCCGCTATAATATTCCGGCATAAAAAACTCGCCCAACTGATAATAAACATAACTCTCATCTTCTAAGGTTAAAAATCCATGAGCTACTCCTGATGGAATATATAACATTTTTCCATTGTTTTCGCTTAATTCCGTTGCAGTCCATTTTTTATATGTTGGGCTATCTTTCCTAATATCAAGAATTACATCATATACCTTTCCTTTAAAACAAGACACCATCTTAATTTCAGGATAAGGCTCTTTTTGGTAATGTAATCCTCTTAAGACGCCTTTTTTAGAATTTTTAGACAAATTGCATTGCTTTATATCAAAATCAATACCAAACTCTTGAAGCTCTTTCTTGCAGAACTGTCTTGCAAAAGAACCTCTATTATCCTTAAATTCTTCCATTTCGATTAAAAAAGCGCCTTTTATATCAAGCGGGGTAATCTTCATTAAACTTTCCCTTCTACAAATTCCCTAATTGTATTTGCAATTCTTGTTATTTCTTCCTCTCCAAGAGCGGGGAATGTTCCTACCCAGAATGTATTGTTCATAATAAATTCTGTATTTGGAAGTTTTTTATACCAATCTTCATTTAAATCCTTGGAACTTAATATATCACTTGCACCAATTCTAAATTTAACATCATTATCAACTATCATAGGTTGACGCAAAATGTTACCAGCAAAAAGCTGACGTGTTCCAATTTTATGGTTTTCTAAATATTCAACCATTTCTTGTTTTGTAAAAGGTGCATTATCTTTAACTGAAATCAAATACCCAAACCAAGAAGGTTTCACACCATCATTTATCTTAGGTAAAATCAAATACTCAGATAAATCAGATAATTTTTCAGTCAAAAGTTTTGCATTTCTGCGGCGAATAGCTAAAAAGCCATCTAATTTATCAATTTGAGAACAGCCAAGTGCAGCCTGCCAATCAGTAATCTTTAAATTAAAACCAATATGGGAATATGTGTATTTATGGTCATAACCATATGGAAGATTTCCTAACTGTTGAGAAAATCTTTTACCACAAACACCATCACGTCCAGGAGGGCAACAACAATCCCTACCCCAATCTCTAAAAGACATAATAATTTTATATAATTGAGCATCATTCGTAATAACGGCTCCACCTTCACCCATAGTTAAATGATGAGCAGGATAAAAACTAAATGTACCAATATGTCCGATAGTACCTATTTTTCTACCTTTATATTCACCGCCCAAAGCATCACAACTATCTTCTATGACCCATAAGTTATATTTTTCAGCTAATTCCATTATTTTATCAAGATCGTAGCTATTTCCCAATGTATGAGCCAAAAAAATTGCTTTAGTTTTATTTGTAATAGCCTCTTCTATTTTATTTGCATCAATGTTATATGTTCCAATTTCACAATCAACAAATACCGGAACCATTCCTTGTTGAATAATAGGATTAATTGTTGTAGGAAAACCTGCAGCAACAGAAATAACTTCATCACCTTTTTTAAGGCGTCTATCCCCTAATTTATGAGAGGTTAAAGCCGAAAAAGCCAACAAATTAGCACTTGAACCAGAATTTGTAGAAAGCGCATATTTAACACCTAGGTATTTTGCAAATTTTGTTTCAAATTCTTTATTGAATCTGCCAGCTGTGAGCCACATATCAAGAGAAGCATCAATCATGTTCATAAGTTCTTCTTCTCCCAATAATTTTCCTGAAGGCGGAATATAATCAAACTCTCTTTTTTTACCAAAAACTTCCTTATAATATTCTTTTGCAGCTTCTTTTACTTTATTACGCAATTCTTGTTCCATTTTATATTCTCCTCGTATTTTCTAATTTGTTTCATTGTAAAATCAAGCATATCAACATTTTTTGAATAAAAATTAATATACCAATCAACAGTTTCTTTTATGGCTTCGTTAGCTGTATATGTTGGAATCCAGCCCAAAGTCTTTTCTGCTTTTTCAATATTTAACATTAAAAGGTTTGCCTCGTGCAATTCATCTTTTTTGTGAACCACTACCTCACCTTTTTCATAAAACTCACAAACTTTTTTAGCAACATCAGCTACTTTTAAAACACTATCTTCATTAGGACCAAAATTAAATCCGTCTGCATACTGTCTTTTACCTTCAAGTAACATCTGTCCCAAAAGCAGATAACCGGATAATGGCTCTAAAACAAGTTGCCAAGGGCGTACAGCAACAGGATTTCTTATTTCTATTTTTTCACCGGCATTTATATACCTAATACAATCCGGAATAAGTCTATCTTGTGCCCAATCGCCGCCGCCAATAACATTTCCGGCACGGGCAGTTGCCATTAACATAGAATTGTTTTCTTGCAAAAACGAACGTCTAAAAGAAGAAGACATAATTTCAACACAACCCTTTGAAGATGAATACATGTCATATCCGCCCATTGGTTCGTCTTCTCTATATCCTCTTTCTATTTCTTTGTTTTCATAACACTTATCAGTAGTAACGTTTATAAATGCTTTTGTATTTTTACACTTTGATGAAATCTCTAAGACATTTAAAGTTCCGATAACATTGGTTTTATACGTTAAAATGGGCTCTTTATAAGAAAGTCTTACAAGCGGTTGCGCCGCCAAATGAAAAACTATATCCGGCTCAAATTCATTGATTTCTTTTTTTAATTTATCGTAATCCAGAATATCTCCGATTACAGATTTTTCAATTTTATCTTTTATTTTTAATTCATCAAACATTGAAGGATTTGTATTGGGACTTAAAGAATATCCGCAAACTTTTGCTCCAAGGCTACTTAACCACAAAGCAAGCCAACTTCCTTTAAATCCGGTATGACCTGTTAAAAATACTTTCTTTCCTTGATAAATGTTATTAAACATGTAACGGCTCCTTATTACTCAACCACTTTGCCCATGGTGCTTTGCCTTCTTGCCACATTTTAGTTAAATCATTTTTTCCTTTTAAAGTATCCATAGGATACCAAAAACCATCATGTTTATATGAATTCAACTTTCCTGCTTTTGCAAGATTTTCAAGCGGTGCTCGCTCAAAAATAACATCATTTCTGTCTGCTTCAATGAAATCAAACACTTCAGGCTCGCACACCATAAAACCACCATTTATCCAATTACCATCTCCATGGGGTTTTTCTGCAAAATTATGTATTGTTCCGTCAGCAGAAATGTCCAACGCACCAAACTTTCCTTCCGGCTTAACAGCAGTTAAAGTCAAGTACTTACCACTCTTTTCATGGTTTTTTATAAGTTCGATGATATTTATATCACTCACTCCATCACCATATGTTAGCATAAAACGTTCTTTTCCAATATATTTTTGTGCTTTTTTTATTCTTGAGCCAGTCATGGTGTCTTGGCCGGTATATAGCATAGTAACTTTCCAAGGTTCAGTTTCCATCTTATGAATTTCAACAGAATTCGTGCTCATATCAACCGTAATATCAGAATATTGCTGATAATAATGTACAAAGTAATCTTTTATTATATGCGATTTATAACCCGTCAAAATAACAAAATCATTAAATCCATAGTAAGAATAAGACTTCATAATATGCCACAAAATAGGTTTTCCGCCAATTTCAACCATAGGCTTTGGTATAAGTTTTGTTTCTTCAGATAATCTTGTTCCTAGTCCGCCCGCTAAAATAACAACTTTCATTTATTTATCCCAATCTCCCTTTTTAAAATTTCAACAATTTTTTTCGCAACAAAATCTCTATCATTAAAAAATTTGTTACTCAACTCAATCCTTTGTTGCGCTTTATAGTCGTTTTTATTTATAACTATTTCACTAAATGTTTTTTCCAATTCTTCATTATTAAAAACATTATAATAAGCTTTTATTATTTCATTTCCTGTTTTATTAAACGGGGTTTGATTTTTATTAACGGGCCTGATTAAAGGCTTTTTAGTATATAAATATTCTGCCAAAAATGAACTGGAATCCGTTATCATTAAATCAGACTGAGCAAACAATCTTATATAATCACCATTTTGATAAATTTTTGCCACTTTTTCCCATTCATCAAAATAATTATTTAATTCATCTCTTGTCATTATTCCGGATCTTAAAATTCTATGTTCAAATCTGGGATGAGGTTTAAATATCCAAGTAGTTTGAGGATATTTCTTGGCAAGCTCTAAAATAAACTTACCATTTTCCCTAAAAGTAGCAATATTTATTCCTTTATTTTCAAAAGAATGATGTGGCGCATAAATTATCTTATACTTTTCAGGATTTTTCCACTCTGAATAATCTTTTATGCTTGAATTATTTAAATATTCATCAAATTTAATATAACCTGTCTTAAAACAATTATTTATTTTTCTCCTGTTGCAAGAATAATACCAGTCATACACATTATCGTCTTCTGAAAAATAACAAAATAAAGAATTATAAAAATCAACGAAAAATTCTTCTTTATAAGGTACCAATAAATAACTATATGAAGAATAACAAGTTAAAGCAAAATCAGAGACATACTTTGGTTTATGAATTTCCGGCAAATCCCAAGGTTCATCATAAAATATTATATCAGGATTAAATTCTTTTAGGTCAACATATTCACCATTTTTGTACGCATATACTACATTCATGGCTTTTGATTTAAAAAAATTATAACTTTCTTCCAAATTACTACGTGTTTTGTCTTTCCCGTCATGAACAAGTGTTAATACACTAACCGCAACAATGGGATTAAAATTATCATCTTTCAAAAATAACTCATATAAAGACTGATAGCTCCATTTTGAGTTCTCTCTAACTAAAAACAAAACATTTAACGGTTTATTTTTGGAACGCAAAGCAATCTGTGGCAATATTTTTTTATAATTTTTATTGCATTTTTTGATATCAGTATTATTAATAAATTTCTTAAATATTTTCATCAACTTTTTCCCAAACCTTGATACCAAGCAATACAAATCGTTTTAACCTTAAACTTTTTTGTAAACTAAACACTTGAATTCCAAAAATTCTCTTTTCAAATAAAACTTCCCAAAATTCACCATCTCTTAATGGGGCATTCTTTTCTCTTAAAAAATCTAAGACTGCTTTTTTTGAAGCGTTCTTATCTTCTGTGCATTTTTTAACATGACTGCTGGATGCCAGATTTACTGTTGATTTTGGATTTCTATAATAATAATAGTTAACATTTGGAACAGTTACGACCCCATTTGCCCAATAAACAGCCTGAACAGTAAACAACTTATCCTCACAATAACAACCTTCGGGCCAAGTTACATTATTTTCCTTTAACATCGACAGCCGATATATTTTATTTGTAGGACAAGGATTTTTCCACTGGTTGCAAACATCAAATTTTGATTGCAAGTCTGTATAAAATTCTTCTTTTTCAATATTTACACGCTTTTTTGTTTTTCCATTTCCAATTCTAATATTTGTAGCAAGTGCAATATCGGAATCATATTTTTTAGCGGCAATATACATCTTCTCATAATAATCAATATCAACCCAATCATCACTATCAACAAATCCAATATATTCACCTTTTGCAATCTTTGTACCGTTATTTCTTGCCGCCCCTTGCTTTTTATTTTCTTGCTCAATTACTTTAATTCTTGAATCTTCTTTTGCAAATTTTTTAATAATGTTTAACGAATTATCAACAGAACCATCATCAACACATATGATTTCTATCTCCTTTAACGTTTGAGATACTAAACTCCCTAAGCATTTTTCTAAAAATTTTTCTGTATTATATACCGGAACAATTATTGAAACTTTTACCATACACTTACCTTAAATGATATTATCATTTTCATTAAAAAAAATATTACTTCCACTTTTATTTAAAAACTTTTACATTTTTTAAAAAATCAACTAAAATCCTTATAAAATTCTCCAATTGCCACCGTTACTTCCAAATAAAACATCATCTTATTAAAAGCAAAGATAAACATATATTATCATAAAAATCAAAAAATAATTATATTAAATTTACTTTATTACATAAAATTTAAAATTATATATTATTTATAAATTAATTTGTCAACATTATTAAATTGAAAACAACCAAACTATCTACCCCAAAAGCAAACTTGAAATTAAGTTTCTGTTTTGATTTCCTGTTTTAAAAACCAAACCCATAAATTTATTTTTCATTACACCAACTACCAAACTTCACACTTATTAAATAAAAAAAGCAAAAAAATCTTTTTAACCATTATAAAAGTACATTTATTACAAATTTTTTATTTATAAAAAGAAAAGAGCAAAAATAATATCAAAAAGAAGAAATTAAAAAACATTAAAAACTGTTAAAAAGCGTTTATTTATTTTATGTGTCATTTTTTTATTCACAAGTTTTTAGGCAGCAATATTAGTCTGGAAGGAGGAAAGACTGAAAGCAATTACTCGACAGAATATTCTAAAACCACAAGTTACGATGACTACAATTCAAAATATTCAACTATATACTTAAAGGCTGACTACAAAATGCCAAAAGATTTAGGAACTTTAACCTTAGGACATGATATTGTCAATTACAATTACTCAAATCAAGAAAACAAGTATAATATGATGAAAATTGCTTATACTTTTCCGGAAATAAAAAGAGTTACCTTAAGTCTGGGTACCGGCTACAAATACACAGGGTCAGATAATGGCTTCGATATTTATGCAAACTTGGCTTACAGGACTAAAAGCGGTAGGGTTATAAGCCTTAATTACCAATATAATCAAATGGGTGGTTATATTATAAACAACATGTTTTTACCAATGAATTCAAGACATTCAATCAATCTTGTCGTAAATGATGCTTTTGCTCTTTTGCCATCAGGTATAAAATCTGTCGGGTATAATGATGAAAATAAGGGATATGTCGATGTTGTTACCTATATAGACAAAAATAAAAACGGAAAATTTGATAAAAAAGATATAAAAGTAAAAAATGTGCCTATAAAATTCAACTGGCAAAATGATACAACATACACAAACAGAAGAAGACGAGCTTTTGCAAGTGGAGTCGACGGTAAAATATATAATGTTAAAGTTGATTTAGAAAAACTGCCTGCCACATTAACTGTTGAAAAAAAACACGAACAAGGGAAAAACATAAGAATCGAACCGAGAAAAACAACCAAAATTGAAATTCCAATCATAAGCTGTATTGGAAACATTAAAGGCAAATTAAAGATCATTGATGACTTTGGCAGAACAATGAATATAGAAGATTTTATTATTGTGCTCAACAATAAAGAAGGAGAAGAAGTTTCATACAGCACGGTTGATGAATATGGTAATTTTTATTTCTCAGGAATTTCTCCGGGAAATTATATAATTAAACTTGATGACAGCTTTATTAACTCAAATTCACTTGAAAATTACGAAAACAAAAGCGAATTAGTTGTAAATATACCATACAAATACAAAAAATTCATCGATATTGATAATTTAGAACTTATATATGAGTCGCTATGATATTAACAATATTATAAAGACTCCATTTTTTAGCAATAACAATATAATAAATCATTGCTCGATTGAATTTTATAAGGATTTGTTGCTTGGAGCTAAGGAAAAAGGCTAAAAAGCCCTTTTTAATTAAATCTTTCCAATAAAAAACTCAACTTTTCTAAAGATAGAGCTTTTTACATAGGAATATTTAGAGTGATAACACAAGCATCATGCAACTTTTTGTACGTTAAAATAATAATATTAATTTTTATTAAAATTATACTACATAATTAACAAAAAAATTTTTTTTCTTGTATCTTATAAATAATAAGAACTTTGAGGTTATATGAAATATAAAATAAACTATTATTTTATACACACAATAAAAGGAATTAGCAACTCCGATTATAATTTAGCCTCCAAAAAATATAAATGTCGTCATTGTTGACGGCATTTTTAGCATTCAAAAGAAAGGATTATTATGAAAATCTATCCAATTAACTTTACGCCAAATAGATATCACCAAAAAAGCAAAAATGCCGCACCAAAATTATTTAAAAATGGTATTTCTGACAAAGTAACATTTGGTGCTAAAAAACCGCTCGAATGTCCAACCACGCCCCAAACTACGATTGATTGGGCGCAGAATTGGGATAAAGACAAAAGAAAAACAGAATTAAATTTAAAAACTCAAAATGTTTCAAAAATGGAAAAAGCAGCAAGATTAGCAGAAGCCTTTTGCATACCTGATGGTGGCAATATTGATGATTTAATCGCAGGTTATGATGCCGAAAAACAAATTATTAGAAGCTTGTTCACAGATCAAATCGCAGCAGAAAAAGCCGGCCTTAAAGCTGATATTCCCAATAGCATTCTATTGTACGGGCCCATCGGAACAGGAAAAACTACCTTTATTCGTGCCGTAGCACATGAAACGGACTGCGAATTAGTTGAAATGAATCCTGATCCTGATAATTTCTCTAAAGAAGTTCTTGAAAAACTAAAGGAAGCTCGAGAAAGATATTTAAATGAAGGAAAAAGAACTATAATTGTCCTTAATGAAATTGAAGATTATCTTGAAGATACAAAAATAAATCATGAAAATATATCAATGATGAAATCCTGGCTTAGTAATTGTGCTAAACTTCCAACTAACAACCTACAAAATGCTTATGCAACAACATTTTTCTTTGCAACAAATCATCCTCTCGAGATAACAGATGAGATATTACCAAGGGAAGAAAAAATCAAAAAAATAATCTCGCTTGAACCCGCAGCTGAAGGTAACATTGAAGCAATAATAAGATTTTATATTCAAAAATTTGATAAAAATAGAGAAATGATAGATCCTGACAGTATTGATTATAATGCCATAATTGAAAAAATGAATCCAGACGATGAAAAAGGGGCGTTTGGCAATGATAAAATTAAAAAAATAGTTCAATTAGCTTGTCAAGATTTTGATAATGATATTGATAATAAAAAGCCCTTTGAAGAATATTTAAACAATCGAATTGATAAAGCAAAAAGAAATATTAAACCTAAACGCTTACAAGAATTCAAAGAACAACTAGAAGAACTATATTAAGACTAAGAAATGAATATTAAAAAAATAAACAATGTTAACAATGTTACTTTTCAAAAAAGAAAAAAGGGGGAAGTGACATGATGCCAATCAACTTTTGTTGAAGATGATTATTTAGAAATCTACCTAAGTTCTAAAGATAAAAAATATCAAGGAAATGAAATTGAAAAAAGAATCAATGACTCAATAAAAAGTTTAACAAATATTTCAATAACTCCAACAGAATTTAAAAAAGCCAAAGAAGAAGCAGCCAAAGAAATCAGTTCTTTTTATAAGGACTCATTTAATCGCGCAGCAATTTTAATGCAAAATTATTCCGATGGTGTTGCTAATATTTCAAAAACAAATAAATTTTTAAATGAAATAACTTTAGATAAAATGACAAAATTTGCTACAAAACATTTATCAAAGCCATCTAGCACAGAGATGAAAAATTTTTAAGCCCCTCCAAAGTATACCTGTTTAATTTGAAAAATACAACGTTTAGAAGGCTATTTCGCAATCCATGATATAATAATCACAAAAAATGAGCTTGATAAAATATGGAACAAAAAATAGATAATAAGCATATTAAGAAGTATATTTTAAAGGCAATATTGTATATTATATTTTTATGGATTGCATACGATTTTTTTCTTTTAATACCAGATATTTTAGTAATACTTTTATATAGCATTTTGCCCGATGATTTGGCATTAAATGGAAATATTGAAAATATTAGTAGTGTTTTATTAATATATTTGCCAATTATTTTTTCACCTATTCTTTGTTATATTATAGCTAAATTATTTGGTATTTTTAACTATATTGATAAATTAAGAAATTTAATAACTAAATTTTTAGCTCTTATCATTATTTCTTCTTTATCATCTGTGATATTATTTATTGTAAAGAAACACAAGGTTTGATTGTTGTGTATGGTTAGTTTGATTATATTGATAATTTTTTTAAGATTTTAAAATAAGATCAATTCATAAAGCATATTGTAATGTTTTTAAATTTTCTCTGTTTATGTTTTCTACTGGATTTTATAGGTTTTTCCTTATTTTTTTATAAAACATATTAGATAGTGTTATCAAAATACTATCATTTAAATAATTCATATAGCAATAATTACTCCTGTATCTAAAAACATGAACACTTGTTAATTGAGTAAGTATAGTTTATTACAATTTTTTTAACAGATAATTAAGTTTCTTTGTTTAGTGCAAAAATTCTTTTTAGCATTATTTTTGTAAAAACTAACAATTGTTAATACGATAAGCAATAATAATCAAAATATATTTTTTAATAAATAAGGAAGGAGATACTTGAATTATGAAAATTTTAAAATTAGTTTCTAATGGTATAAATAATGTTTATTATTCTGGAATAAAAAAAGCTTCTAAATTAATTGAAAGACCCGAAAAAGCTGCTTCTGATAAATCATTGAGTAGCTGTTTGGATATTGTTGCACAACACAACAGAATATTTGTTGAGAAGAATCCAATAAGAAGTTGGCAAGAAAAAACATGCGAATTTATTAAAGAGTTGTCTGCAAAAGAAACTGATACAACTACGCAAATATGGAATTTGTCAAATGGCGCATTAGCAAGATTTAAGATCTTTAATAATACTCAAAGAGGCTCCAATAGGGGTTTTTATGTCATAGATACTAAAACGCAAGAATTATTTTATGCAAAATTTCCAAATGAAACTGAAAGTACACAAGCAAATACCGAAGTGTTTGCTTCAAAAGTGTATGAATTATTGGGATTAAACGTTCCTGAAATGCAATTAATAAAAACTTCGGACGGACAAATAGGGATAATAAGTAAATATATACCTGATTTAAAGCCAATATACGCACCCGATTCAAGACTGAATGACGGATTTGGCGCGGATGTTTTTCTTGCAAATTGGGATGCAGTTATTTCAAACAACGCTCAAGCACAAGGAAATAAAATTTACAGAATTGACTTTGGGGGCTCACTGAATTATAGGGCGCAAGGTAAACATAAACAATTTAGAAGCATTGTTGATGAACTGACAACTATGATTGATTTTGAAAAAAATTGTGGATCTGCTAAATTATTTTCAACTATGACAAAAAAAGAACTGGTTAATTCTTTAGAGCGAGTTGTAAATATAGACGAGGATTTACTTCGAAGCTTGGCTTTGTCATATAAAATAGAACCATCCATCTTGAATACGCTTCTAAAAAGAAAAGAATTTTTAAGTTATGCTTTAGAAATCATAAGAAAAGCACCTGATAATGTAAGAATTGATTCAACTTTTATGCAAGAAGTCAAAAATACAATTTTATCTACCCCATTGGAGCAATTTGAATCATATCGATTAAAAAACGGCATTAAAATTAGAAAGCCAAGTTTATTAAAAAAAATAGGTATTCAAATATCTCGTAAAAAAAAGTCATCATTAATTCAAAAGATGACAGAACAAAGAGAAAAGTTGGACGATGAGTCCTTAAGAGAATTACGCATAATGAAATCAACATTAGAAAATGCATCAAAATATATCCGTACACCATTTTACGCTATGGTCGGAGATTATAATTATGATACAATTAAAAAATTAGACAATGCAATAGCCAAATGTGAGATTCCTCAAAAAACGACTTTATATAGAGGAACAAACACAGGGGAATTTATTTTTGATGATATAATAAATTCGAATGAATTTTTAAATGCATTTTACAAAGATGGCGACTATTTTACAATTGAAACATACCCATGTACAAGTTTATCAGAAAAAGTTTCCAAATCCTTTATTAACAATGAAGGTGGGTTATTATTTAAAATTAATGTACCAAAAGGCACGCATGGTGTGTATATGGAGGGGATGCCCGATACTTGGAGCGAAAAAAATGAGGAAGAAATTTTACTTGCAAGAGATTTGATATATAGATTTAAAAGTAGAACGCCATATTTTACAAGAGATGAAATAGAACTTGATATTATTCCTTTTGATAAATTGCCAAAACAAGCAAAAGTTCACAATTATCAAAGAGAAGTACAAAAAATAAAAGAAAATGGTACATTTGCACAAACATTTCCAACAGGAGAAATAAACGCAAACATTGATAGATATACAACGTCAGAAGAAATGCTTAATGAGCACTTTAATGAAATTACATATGGATTTTCCCAAGAAGAATTTGAAAACACGGTGTTTGGTAAAAGAATTATGGAATGGTATTTATATTTATTAAATAAAGCAAAAAAATAGACTGTTAGCACAATTTAAAAAATACTTTCGAATTTGCAGACAAGCAAAATAGTTTTCACTACGAAAACATTTTAATAACCATGCGCAAAGTTCGTTTTTTATGCAATACAAAAAATATAAGGTCTGATAATATTTGTAAATTAGAATAGAACTTCCAGCTTTAATATAAAAGAAGATAAATTTTTAATTCCTTGCACAACCGAACTATACCAAAATAATCAAACTATCCGTGTAAAGTAACACTTAGTTTGAGAAAAAATAACAGCAGGTTTGAGATTTTACAAATACAATTGAGTCGATTATGATCTAATATTTATTGATAAATGATTTAGCCTCTGAATTTTTTTAATTCTTCTGTCAGAGGTAAATAATGTAGTATTTTGCTCTTTGTATTTTAAAGCTGTGGCTAAAATTAGTTTATCATGCAAATCAACATTTACATTCTCGGTATAACAATTAAATAAATTTTCTAGTACTTCAGTGTCAATATCAATAATTGCGATTTTATTACATTCATTATCAGTATTAAATAAACGATAATAAACTTCATATTTAAATTTATTTATAAATTCTTCATCATTAAAATAGTGATCAAAAATCTCAACCATAATAACGCTTGGTATAATTATTTTTATTTCACTCGCATTAAAAGCATTGTGTAACATTTTTAATGAATTATCATCAAGTGAAATGTCTTTATCTGTAAAAAGATTTAAATATTTACAACAATAACTGTAAAATGAACAAGTATCTAAAACATAAAATTCTTCCATTGCTATATTTTTTGTCCTATAAGGTTAATTAAATTATCTTCTAAGTCACTAAGATCATCTTTTAGCAAAAACATTTTTTCTATAAAATCATTATCTATGTATTGATATGAAATTTTCATGAAATCAGAATTTGAATCATTCATAATCATTTTAAGTTTCTCTAATATATTTTTCTCAGAAGATGAAATCTGCCTATCTAACCATTTTGCTAAAAGATAATTAAATATAACCAATTGTTCATTTGTTGAATCTGCTTCTAATATCCATGAAAACCTTGCGAATGGTGGATTCGAGTATTTTTCATATAATTTATCTGTATAATTTTGATGAGAATGTGCATATATAAAATCGTATAATTCATCAAACTTATCTGAGCACACTATATAATTATCACTCATTTATGTCATCCATTAAATTAATCTGTGCATTATTAAGAAAATTATTGTCTTTTACATTAAGCATGTCATTTTGCAAATTGAATAATCTTGGCTAAATGAATTAACAATTGAAGATTTACCGAATCAAGACATGCAAATTATTGCAGGTGTTATTGGGCTTGATATTGCAATTAAATTAATGATTGAACTTGCAGGGTTTAATATTTCAATTCCTAAAAATATCTTTTTTCATTTAAAAAATAGGTATATTGCAAAAAAATATGATGGAACTAAAATTTCAAGATACGAATTAGGCAAACGATTTGGAGTTAGCGAATGTACTATTTTTAGAATATCAAAAGAGTTTAATTCAAATTAAAATTTATCAAAGAAATTTTAACAAAATAAATATGTGTCCATTTTTGACATAAGTAAAATTTAAAATATTATTATAATGAAATTTAAAGCTATCATAATAAGTTTAATAACACTTTTTTCAGTTTGCTGTTATGCTTTTGCAGTTGAATATAGATATACGGCAAATGGATATAAATATACATATTACAGACATAGTGAATCTTCTTATCAGCACGCTTGGTGTTCTATCCATAAAGAAGTCGAGGAATATGAAAACAAAGATTATACAAGAGTTGATTTTAATCCGGAATTTCTAATAGAAGAAACGCCAAATATTAAAAATAATATTTGTAAATTTTTATTAAGAACTAACAAAAAAAATTATTCACAAGTATTACTTATGTAATGACTTTATAAACCTCAAAAGGAATGTCAATGATTATTTCGCCAATTTTAAATAGTAGCAATTTCTACTATCCTAAATCTTACGTAAAAACTAAGCAAACGATTACATTCAAAGGACAAGTTGATGACGATTTTTTTAAAGCTGTTAAAGCTGGAGATGTTTCAAAACAGCTTAAGTGCTTAAGTAATATAGGGTTTGATATCAATGGTTATGATATAGAAACTGGTGATAATTTTCTTCATTCAGCCATAAAAACTGGCAATAAACAAATTGTAAATAAAGCAATAATTTTATTAGGTCAGAAAACAAATAATTATCCAGAATTAGCAAATGATATTTTAAATCAATGTAATAATGAAAATAAAAAACCATATGAGTGCACAACAGACAAAGTACTCCTTGAAATAATTGCACGCAGAATGGGAAAAGAAATTTCAGAATTACAACCTCAATCGATTCCAGTTGAAACATATAAAGCTATTAATGACATACAAGATAAGCCAATAGACCTTCCTAATATGGATGACATTGATATAGAAGAAGACTACTTAAGCACAAAGGTGCCCGAAAATGCTTCTAGTTCGGTCTTTAATGACAAATTTGAAGCTAGAGATATTTTGCCACTAGATGATATTGCAGGCTTAACAAAAGCCAAAAAAATTCTAACTAACAAAATTGTCCAACCGTTGAAAAGTGGAAAAAATGTCACTGACAACGGCTTTTTGTTACATGGACCAAGTGGAAGCGGCAAGGGTTTTCTTTTACAATCTTTAGCAAAGAGTTTAAATAAAGACGTGATAGTTGTAAAAAAATTAGAACAACTTATAGACGAGGCTTTGACAGAATCTAATAATAAAGCCAATGAAAATATTGCTAAAATTTTTGATGAAAACATAATTAAAGTTGAAGATGTTCAACAATTAGAGTCAGTTATTGATTTTGCAAAAGAAAATTATAAAAATACAGGAAAACAGGCAATAATATATATCGATGAGATAAAAGGCATCTTGCCTGATGTTGATGCGGTCTTATCCAATTCGGTAACAAAAGCAGAACAACTTATAGAAAATTCATCTGCCCAAGGTTTTGTTATAATAGCGACTACAAGAGAAAAAGATGCAATATCTCCTGCTTCAATTAGAGAAGGTAGATTTGACAATCATATTGAATTAAAATTCCCTGATTCCAATGAAAGAAAAGAAATTTTTGCAAAATACTTATCTTTGTATCAAAATTACAATGAAAATGCATTTAAAAAAATAATTAATAAAACTTCCGGTTTTTCTTATAGGAATTTAAGGACGATTATAAATAATATCAATGACTTAAATGAACCAAATTTAGATGATATTGAAAAGTTAATAATTAAATATGCAAAAGATAACGATTTTGGCGAACTTAGTGATGAAGGCACTACTGCAAATTACGATAGTGTAGAATTTAAAAGAGAACCTTTGTCAAAACTTCCAACATTTAAAGATGTCGCAGGTATGGAAGATGTAAAAGCAGCATTTAGGGATTTAATCATAGACCGTATAAAACCTGATGCACTTAATAGATTTAAAAATAGTAAAATTCCACCGATTAATTTTGGCTTCATATTGTATGGTCCAAAAGGTACAGGGAAAACATTTATAGTAGAAGCATTAGCTGGCGAATCTAAAATACCTTTATATAAATTAGACTCTGCAACATTTGAAAGTTCTTTGGTCGGAGAAGCGGAAAGGAATTTGGCTAAAATTTTTAAACAGCTAGAAACTAAATTCGAAGAAACTGGTGAATATAGTATTTTGTTAATCGATGAAGCTGATGGAATTTTAAAAGATCGTTCTAAATCAAATGAATTTGACAAAAAGATAACAAATGAATTATTAAAACATTTAAATAATGCAGGCAAAAGAGGCATCATCGCAATTGCTGCTACAAATTATTTTGATGAAATTGATTCTGCAATACAGGACAGATTAACAACCGCAATATCAATACAACCACCATCACAAAAAATGAGAGAGGTCATAATAAAAAATCTATTTAACAACGAAATTGTTACAAAGGATATTGACGAAGAAGGCATTCAAAGCATAGCAAAAAGTCTTGCAGGATTTAGTTCAAGAGAAATTACTGCGATTTTATCTAATACTATGGCTACAAAAATCAAAGAAGATAACAGCCCAATTTCTGTTGAAACATTTAAAAAAGCCATAGGTAAATATGCAGTTGAACACAATATTCCGGAAATTAATGAGAGGAATGCAACTTCAAAATATGATACTTTTATTCAAAGAACTCAAATTAAATCAAGCGATCCTCAATCCTTAGATGATATTGGCGGAATGAACGAGGCGAAAGAGGCGTTGAATGAAGCAATGCAGGAGTTTATTGACTCAGATACAATAATTGCAATGCAAGAAGATGGAGATCAACCATCAAATGGTATACTTTTATATGGACCTCCAGGATGTGGAAAAACTTTTATCTTGAAAGCTTTAGCTGCCCAATCAAATATGCCGTTGTATGAAGTTAAATTATCTGAAATAGGAAGTAAATGGGTTAATGAATCAGAAAATAATTTAAAGAAAATATTTAATCAATTAAGAACTAAATACAGGAACACTGATACACATGAAGCAAGTATCTTGTTTTTTGATGAATGTGATAATTTCTTTAGAAATGTTGCGAATTCAAATGAAGGTTACAGAACAGGAATAATTAATACATTAAAGGAAGAAATGCAAAATGCAGGAAAAGATGGCATTTTTATTGTTGCAGCAACAAATGAAATTGAAAATCTAAATGACGCATTAGTTAGAGATGGTAGATTTGATAGAAAAATAAAAATTGATTATCCTGATGCACAAGCAAGAAAAGAGGTTTTATCTAAAATTTTAGCGAGCAAAAAAAGAACAAAACATATATTAGAAAATCCTGAAAATATAAAAATATTAGTTGAAAAAACAAATGGTTTTTCTAATGCGACAATTTCAACTGTTATTAATGAATGTTCAAAACATGCCAGAAAAAATAACTCTTTTGTCACAATGGATGACCTTTTAAATACAATTGAAAGAAAAAAAGTTGAAAATAATAAAATGAAAAACAATAAACCAGAAAATATTTTGGAGCAATTAATGTTTTTAGCAAGCAAGCTTTCTCAAGAAGAGGCAGATAAATTTAAAAAGTTATTTTTTAGTTTTGAATCCCAAGAAACAATAGATGAGGAAAATAACTAATATGAATATTCGTCCAATATCTATTCAATATTATAAACAAAATAATGTAAATAATAAAAAAACTACTCAAATTACTAATCCTATTTGTGTTCAAAAACAAAACTTATTAAATACATATCCGATTTCATTTTGTGGATTAATTTCTAATTCTGATTTAATAAGCAATGGATATAAAATAGCCAATATATCTGATAATAAAATTTCAAATAATGACGATTTTATAATGATTTCTTCTGCAGAAAAATTTCTAGCATTAATTAATAGTCCAAATGTGTGGAATAAAAAAATAGTGTTAGCCGACGATATTGATTTAAACGGTGCTGAAATTAAGCCTATTGGCTCTACTTCAAAGCCATTCAGAGGTGAATTTGACGGTAACGGATGCAAGATATCAAACTTTAAAATTAATGCACCAGAAGGCAGAAATATCGGACTATTTGCTAAAGTTGAAAATGCAAAAATCTCTAATTTGGAAGTTAGTAAAGCATACATTAGAGGAAAACAACAAGTCGGAGGAATAGCTGGGTATTCTAAAAATTCAAATTTTGATAATTGCAAATTTAATGGTTATATAGAAGGCGAGAAAAAAGTCGGAGGTTTAATTGCGCTAAGTAAGCAAAACAAAATTGTCAATTGTTTATCATCTGGGCTTATTAAAGCTCAAAATAATTCAATTGATGACAATATTTTTGGAGATAATAACCATCAGTTTTCAACAACAGGGATTATTGGTGGGCTTGTGTCGTCCGATGAAGAAAGTAAAATAGAAAACTCGTTTTCAAACGCTACATTAATTGCAAACGAACAAGCAGGTGGTTTAATTGGATATTCAGAAAGAAGTATCATAGAAAATTGCTGTTATAATGGAACAATTGCAAGTGAACTAAAATCAGGAGGACTTGTTGGGTGGGGATTGAATTCCCAAATTTCTAATTCCTATGCTTTAAGCAATAAAAATAATTTAGTTGGGGACAATAATCGTTGCTTGTTTTGCAACTCTTATTATGATTTGAAAGATATTGCAATAAAGCCACACCTTCTGTGGAGCAGCAATATTTGGAATTTAAATCATCAAAGAATACCAAGATTGAACTTTTTAGAAGATTTTTTTGAGTCCAAAAAAATATTTTTAGATGATTTAAATATTGATATTGAAACAGGAAAAATAAAAAATCCTCTTCAGGATATAGATATGGAAGTTATTTCGGAAAATATATTTTTAAATATTACACCTCCAAAGCATTTCCAAGAAAATGATGAATTATTAAAACAAATAAGAGAATGCAATGATGCAGAAGTTTTATTTAATTCTTTCAATGATTTTATCTTGGATCCTAAATACATTATTAAACCATCAAAGGAAATCAAAGAAGAATATAAGGAAGTTTTGTTAGAATTTGTTAAAAATCCTAATATGAATCTTAATAAACATTTAGATAACCATTGGTACAGTGCGGGTTGTACGCCATTATTTGTAATTACAACGATAAATGAACCATACACCCTACAAGAAGCATTAAAAAGAAACGATGTCGTTCCAACTATTATATCTGGTGTATGTACTCGTAAAACAATATTAGAAAGAGCATTTGATAATCATATTGATTCTTGTGTATACGTTTTATTAACATCACCTAAAATGAAAAACATAGTAGAAGCTCAAATTGAAAATTTAAAAGCTGGCGATATTTCTCCTTTAAGTAGGCTTTTATTAGAATGTTATCCAAATTTGCCTAAATATGACAATCAAACAGGATGTATAAATTTCTCACAAGAAATAAATATCCCAAAAGAATTAAAGGATTCAATAAAAAAAGTTTCAAGATTACAAGATGTTCAAAAAAATGGTCTTATAGATGAAAATTACAGGGATTCAAAGGGAAACAATATTGCGAATGTATTAACAACTCTTGATGACGAACAAGAAGCTTTAGCTTTATTATTAAATGCAGAAAAAATTGGCACCGATTTAAATAATAGAAATGAAAAATATGAAACACCCATAGGAAATGCTTTGTATCGCAAAATGCCCCACATTGTTGCAAGATTATTACCTCAAACAGATATTCCTTTTGTTAGAATCAATGATGGTACAGATTCCATGCTACTTTTTAGTAGTTTAAAAAATGATACCTTGTCTACAAATTATATGGAAATTGCAAGAAAAAGAGGTTTAAGTATTAATACTTCTGATGAAAATGGCAATACACCTTTAATAAATGCCGTAAATAATGGAAATACAGAGACAATAAAATTTTTATTAGCACATGGTGCAAATCCTAATATTGCAGATAATGTTGGATTAACTCCATTACATCACGCTTGTACAAATGGTAATATTGAAGCAATAGAATTATTACTTGACTCTTATGCTAGCCCATTAATAAAAGATTTAAATGGTTTAACACCAGAAGAATGCTTATATGATGATGAAATAGAAAACAAAGTTATAGATAAATTTCAAGAAAAGCGTGATTTATATGAAATAAGTGGTATAAGCGAAAAATATTCAGGAAATTTAGAAAAAACAAATTGCGATGAGTTGAACTGGCTTTATAGTATTAATGACTTATCATCACTTGTTTTATCAGGGCAGAATGCTGATTATGAAATTTTAAATTTAACTAAAAATATTCTTTTAAATTCAAGCACTGTAAATTATAAAGACGATAATGGAAATACCATTTTACATTTAATTGCTCAATCAAACAGCAAATATGCAAGTGAATGTTTAAAAGCTGCTATAGAACAGGGTGCTAATATCGATGCAACTAATCAATTCAGCGAGACGCCATTAATTAGTGCATTAAATGAATTTTTGTGTGCAACTAGCACAGAAGATAAAATTAATTTATTGAGAAATATAAAAATATTATTAGATGCAAATCCTAATGTCGATTTGGTTGACGATAATAAACAAAGTGCTTTGCATAAAATTTGTCAAAGTGGAAATTTAATATTATTTAATGAAATTTTAAAGAAAAATCCCAAAATAACTCAATTTGATATTAACAATAATTCTGCATTTGAATATGCACCACTCAATGTAAAAAAAACTATGAATATAATATTAAAAGAATATTTAAGCAATAATAAAATTTTAAAGAAGGAAAAGTAATGATAATACCTGTAATGTTAAATGGTGCAAATACTAATAATTTAATAAGACAAAGACAAAACAAAACCTTTTTACCAAACAATTTAAATGAAAAGAATGTCAAATTATCAGGTTCTAATAATCCAATGAAAGCATATATTTCATTTGGTTATTGCGAACGCAATGGTGGACATTATCAAAAAATGTATGAAATAGATACTAACTTTTCTCAAAAAATTACAGAAAGAATTGGGCAACATGAAAAATTAAAAAATAAAGCTCAACAAAGATATTCGCTTGAAGATGAAAGCAATATTGAAGCTGCAAAAATTATAATGCAATATTCAAATATGCAAACTGTTTTTGCTGAAATGCCCCCTGCATACACTATTGTTACAGGTACAAAATTGAAAGAGGCGATGGATAAAACTCAAACCTTTACGAATCCAATCGATAATCTAATTGTAATAAACAATATAACCAAAATAAATGGAGTTAACAAAGAACTTCCACAATCTCACCAAAGTAAAGCAACAAGAGCAGCACAATTATATTCTACTTTGATTTTGTTGAATCAAATCAAAGCAAATATTGGGAAATTGCAGTTTAATTCAACGCAAGATGATATTAAAGAACTTATCCAAATGATAGAAATGACAGTTAAGGAAATATATGGTGATGACATTATTGAAAGAGTTGAGAAATTAAGTCAAATGGGAAGAAAGGTTTCATTAGAGGACCAAAAGACTGCACTTAATTTTTTAATTGAAATCGATTGTATTTCGAAAGATTTGAAATTGCCAACAGAGTTTGAAGAAAAATTATCCAAATTAGCTGAAAAGCAAAATATTATTGACAGAAGAAGAGAACCAGTGCAAAAATCTGAAAAACATCCTGTTAAATTAATAAAAGTTTTTTATCCGGACCACGAACACACAATGGATCATTTAACTGGTGCTCCACATACCCATGAACATCATCATGAACATCAACATGGAAATAAATATCAAACAATATTAAACGATATGAAATCACAGAAAACCGAGATAAAATCACAAACTGTTACTCAAGAAGAAAATAAAAAGAAAATATACAAAGGGGAATAAGATGCAAGTAACTTTAAATACTCAAAAAATTCTGAAATCATCAAATTTACAGTTCTATGTTAAGAACGAACAACAAAAAAGTTTAGTGCAACAAAATTCCATGGAATTGTCTAATTTTAATTCAATAGGAAGAAGCTTAATATCCTTTAAAGGAGATTCCGGTTCATTAAAATTAAGTGAGAAAACAATTGAGCAACTTGAAGAGTTAAAAAAAGTTTATAAGTCAAATCAAGATGAAATTGATAAAAAGAAAAAAGCTGCTCAAGCTAATTTAGACAAAATAGCAGCTTGGAATTGGAACAAAGAATATAATCAGCAAAAAGTTGATGCCGAAAATGAAATAGACAGAAAAGATTTAAGTCGTTTTTGGAATCCATTTAAATGCAATGCAATACGAGAAAAGCACTATAATGAATTTCATAAAAAAGAACTAGCAATAGATGAACTAAAAAGAAGAAAAGAAGTTGATGAGGCAATAATAAGCTCTTCACCCCTTAGTACTAGCCAAGTAAAAATACTAATAGAACAAATTGATGCAATGATAGAACAAAAGAAGCAATTAGAAAAACAAAAAATACGCCAAGAAGGAATTGATGGAGTTCAAAGAACAATTAATGCCATGTTCAATAAATCAGGAGGATTAAAAGACAGAATTGCAGGTTATGATTATGAAAAGGATGAAATTACAAAAATGTTTGTGGAACCACTTGCAAAATCAAAAGATGATCCAACAGTAAAAGTTCCATCCGCCGTTCTTCTTCATGGGGCAACCGGAACTGGCAAAACCACATTTCTGAATGGCATAGGAGAACAATCCAAGGATTTTGCAGAAGTTGTTGACTTATCTGTTGATATTGATGCGGAAGATTTTCCAAAAGAAGTAAAAAGGCAAATGGAAAAAGCCAGGGCTCGTTATTTCGAATTGGATGATAATAAAAATTTAAAGAAAACAAGAACAATTTTATTGGTAAATGAAGCCGAAAGATTTTTATCGATGACACCAGAAGAGGCAAAAATTTTATATGGTGAAAACATGTTTGATGCAATGGACATTGAATATATGGAGAACTATGGTCAAAGTGCTGAATATATAAATGAATTTAAAAGTCTGTTAGATACTTGCAGTGAAGCACCTAGACACATAAATGATACTCAACGTGGAGCTTTAACAATATTTATTACTTCAAATTATCCGCATTTAATACACCCTGATTTATTATCTCGAGACGGTAAAATGCCGTTTATTGCTATTAATCCGGCAAGAAATGAAAACATAGAGGCTGTTGTTGAACATTATTTTAAAAAAGCAAATGAGCTTGTAGAGAAAATAAAATTAATGAAAGAGCCAAGCGACATAGATTGCCTTGTTGGTATAACTAAAAAAGCTAAAGAAAATATCAAAAAAATGATGGAAAATGGCACAATTAATAGTTTGCACGTAGATTATAAAAATATTCCATATGATAAATTTGCCCAAGAATTTAATCCAAGTATGAAAAAAGGAGCATTTAGCAATGATTCTTACAGAAAAATAGCAGAAAAATCTTGCAATATGTATTTAGAAGATCCTAGTCATAATTATGAATATTATTTTATTGATAATTTAGACCGAGAAGATCGTTCTAAAAAACTTCCAAATGGCGCTGTCATTCCTTCAGGAAGAGATATAAATCCTCAAAGATATAAAAAATTTGTTTCTATATATAACATGCTCGCACCTGCTGAACACAATGAAAAAGAATCGCTTATTAGAATGGAAAGAATGAATCTATTAGATGAAAAAGCGCAAAAAAGATTGGATTATATAAGAATAAAAGAAGCCTCTGAATTAAGAAACCTTGAAGAAAAAGAAGCTATGGGTACATTATCAGAAGATGAACAAATAAGACTTAAAGCATTACGTGCGGAAATAGTTCAAGGCAATGAAGATGATAATGAAGATGATGAATAAGGTGGCAAAATGAAAATTAATCCCATATTTTATACTAATAATTATTGCAAAATTCAAAAACAAAACAAAATATCAAATACATCTTTTAAAGGTGTAAGAAATGTGTCAATTGAAGAACTTGTGCAACAAAGGAAAAAAACAATATTTATTCTTGAAAAAGCAGAAGATGAATTAAATTATGCAAATACGTACAATCAAAAACAAGCAGAACGCAAAATAGATACGGAAATAGAAAAGGAATTAAGACAAAAAAATATAACACGTTTCAATGATATTTTGGGTTCCAAGACGGATGAAGTAAGAAAAAAATGGGACGAAATATTCTGGAATGATTATTATAAAGTTGAATATGTAAAAGCAAATAAAGACTTTTTTAACCAAATCATTGCAACATCAAAAATGACTATAGACATGATAGACGCCAAAATAGAATCCCTTACGGGTTCACCTGTGGAAGAGATTTTATCACCATTTGGTGAATCTGAAGCTAAAAAAGTACCTGTATCATCAAAAAAAACTAGTAATATTCCATATTATTCTCAACACGCAACTGTTGTTAAGCCTATTAAGGCTTCTGGGGTAGATACACTCCTTCCAACTGCAGATGAATATACAAAAATTGAAAACGAGTGGTTTGAAGCTGTGAATACCAATTCAAAA
>CALUWM010000021.1 GCA_944324485.1 Candidatus Gastranaerophilales bacterium
TGTATATATTTATAAAAAGTTGCAAAATATCATTTTTTTTTTTTTTTTGTCGTTAAAACTTAGGGTGTGTGGCTCTGATATTATAAGGATGAGTTTTTTACCCGGTTAATGAGAAAAATGAGGATATTTATTTATGACGAAAAAGCTAGTAAAAACTTTGTTAGTTGCTTTCTGCTTCGTGCTTATTGCATCTAACAATGCGAATGCTTCCCAATCGCCAGAAAGTGCAAAGAAATTGATTGTTCAAACTGCTCAAAAATTAGGAGTTGATCCTTATATTGCACTTAGTATCGCAAAAATTGAATCTAATTTTAATACAAGCGTAAAAAGTCCAAAAGGGGCTATCGGCTTGTTTCAACTTACCCCTTCAACTGCAAAAAAACTTGGTGTAAATCCATATATCGTAACTGAAAATGTTGAAGGCGGATTAAAGTATTATCAAATGTTATATAAAAAATATGGTTCTATGGAACTTGCTTTGGCAGCTTATAATGCAGGCCCTGGTAATGTTGCAAAATATAATGGAATTCCGCCATTTAGTGCAACCAGGAGCTTTATTAAAAATATAAAGCGTGAGTATAATACATTTAAGTCTGATGAAACCACTCAAACAATTGTTTCTGATATGATTTAAAATATTTTGAACAATCAATTAAAAGCCTGCAAACGCAGGCTTTTTAAGTATATATTATTTACTTTACAAATACTTTGTGAAAGATTTTTTTACCTTTTTTTATTTTTATGCCATTTTTTAGACTATTTCTAGTTAATTTATAATCGATAGATGAAATTTTTTCATCATCAACGCTTATCCCCCCTTGTTGGATTAAACGTTTTGCTTCGCTTTTACTTTGGCATAATCCGCAATTTGTAAGTATATCGACTAAATGTATGCTGTCTTCATTAAATTTGAGTTCGGTTGTCGGCATGTTAGAATCATCTGAACCTTTTTCAAATAATGCTTTTGCGGAATTTTGAGCAATTTGAGCTTCTGTTTCCCCATGGACAAGTTTTGTAAGTTCAAAGGCTAAAATTTCTTTAGCTTTGTTTAACTCTGAACCTTCCCAGTTTTCCATTTCTTCAATTTCTTCAAGTGGTAAAAAGGTTAACATTCTTATACATTTTAAAACATCAGCATCTTCAACGTTTCTCCAATATTGGTAAAAGTCATATACTGATGTTTTGTTTTTATCAAGCCAAACGGCTCCAGAAGCAGTTTTACCCATTTTTTTGCCTTGTGAATTTAAAAGCAATGTTATTGTCATTGAGTGAGCATCTTTGCCGGTTTTTTTTCTGATTAAATCAGAACCCGCAAGCATATTAGACCATTGATCATCACCTCCGAATTGCAAATTGCAATTATAGTGGTTGTTTAAATAATAAAAATCATATGCCTGCATTATCATATAGTTAAATTCAAGAAAGCTTAATCCTTTTTCCATTCTTTGTTTGTAACATTCAGCTCTTAGCATATTATTAACAGAAAAGCACGAACCAACTTCCCTTAAAAGTTCAACGTAATTTAACTTTAAGAGCCAGTCGGCATTATTAAGCATGATTGCCTTGTCTTCACCGAATTCTATAAATCTTTCCATTTGTTTTTTAAAGCAGTTGCAGTTGTGATCTATGGTTTCTTTTGTCATCATAGAACGCATATCGCTTCTTCCTGAAGGGTCTCCAATGTGTCCTGTTCCTCCTCCTATAAGAACAATTGGCTTATTGCCTGCCATTTGAAGCCTTTTCATTAAACATAATGCCATAAAGTGACCCACGTGAAGAGAATCTGCTGTTGGGTCAAAACCTATGTAAAATCTTGCACCCCCTGTATTTATAAGTTTTTTGATTTCTTCTTCGTTTGTAGTTTGAGCAATTAATTGCCTTTTTTGTAATTCTTCAAATATTTCCATACTTATTTTTTAACCATTTCATTGTTATATTCCTAACAGCATAATAATAGGCTTGAAAAATTTAATCAAGAAAAATATATGAATATAAATTGTATTTATAATAAAAATTAATGATTTTGTTTGACACAATATTGAATCATATGCTTAAATTAATACTGTATAACCAAAACATTAAAATAGAGGTATTAAATGAGGAAGTTTAATTTTGTTTCCGCATTTTCGCTGATTGAACTTATGATCAGCTTGATTGTTATTTCAAGTATATCTGCGGCATTTGCTCCGGTTATTTCAAAGAGATTATCAAGTACTGCAACGACTATTTCGTCCGGACAAGGTTCAATTTCGACTAAATGTGAAGATAAATTTGGTGCTGATTGTACACTTTGTTATAAAACAAAATGTATAATATGCCTAAAGTCATGTACATCAAATACATATGTCGATATTCCAACTTGTACGTGTAAAAGTTGTTCTTCTATTGCAACAAATTGTACTAAATGTAATGATGAAAAATGTTTACAGTGTAACCTAGGTTATAAATTAGTTAACGGTAAATGTGAAAAATGTCCGGCGGGTTATTCTTGTAACGGTATTACTCAAACAATTTGTAGTGCTGGTACTTATTCTGGCGCGGGTGCAGCTTCTTGTACAGCGTGTCAAGCAGGAAAATATCAAGCATCAAAAGGTAAGTCATATTGTGATACTTGTCCTGCCGGAAAATACTCAGCTGCCGGTGCAAGTAGTTGTTCAACTTGTCAAGCAGGAAAATACTCATCTGCAGGGGCTGGTAGTTGTTCAACCTGTCCTGCAGGAAAATACTCTGCTGCAGGGGCTGGTAGTTGTTCAACCTGTCAAGCAGGAAAATACTCATCTGCCGGTGCAAGTAGTTGTTCAACCTGTGAAGCTGGAAAATACTCTGCTGCAGGGGCTGGTAGTTGCACTCCATGTTCAGAAGGAAAATATCAGCCTAATTCCGGCAAGTCATCTTGTATAGTATGCCCGGCTGGGAAATATCAACCAAATACGGGTCAAACCGCCTGCATTGCTTGTCCTCGAGGACAATATCAAAAATATACAGGGAAAACATCTTGTGATCCATGTGGCTCAGGTAAAACAACATTAAACACAGGTTCAACGAGCTCTTCTAGTTGCATAAATTGCCCCTCTAATTGCACAAATTGCGATGGTACAACTTGTAAAGAGTGCGCATCTGGATATGTAGTCCAAAATGGTTCAACTTGTGTTTCAGCATTTCCTGGCAAAGATTTTACTTCATCAACCACCTGGACAGTTCCTGCCGGACTAACCAAAATCAATGTTACTTTAGTTGGCGGTGGTTATAAGGGTGGAACCGGTGCTTCAGTAACCGGCACAACTAAAACATATACAAGTAACGATAGTATATCATTAACAGGAAACTATGCGGCACTTAAAGGTAAAACTATTACAATAAAATTATGTGGTGCAGGAGGCAAAAATGCTGCTAATGCCAGTTATTCATCTTATAAACCTGGTGAGGATCCAAAATGGATAGGTAAGGCAGGAAATGGAGCGGCAGGTGGTAGTGGGCAATGTGTTAAACAAATAAGCTCCACAGCTACTTCATTAACTATAAATGTGGGTGTAGCTGGCGGTGCAAACGGTGCTAGTAATCCACAATGGTGTTCTATATTCAATCGTTGCAACAAAGGTTGTAAGAACACAAACTGTCACTCAAACGATTATCAGAAGCCTAAAGCTGGTGGTGCCGGAGGAGCAGCAAGTACAGTCTCTGATGGAAGTTTTACAGTTACTGCTGGCGGTGGAGGCGGTGGCGGTGCTGCAAATACTTGTAACCAAGGATCGTCAGAAAAAGAAAGATATGGTCTATGGACCAAAGGCGGAAACGGCGGACAAGGTGGCGGTGGTGCATTTGGAGGTGCAGGCGGTAATGGTGCTACCTATAGAGGAAAGTATAATCACGACGGTGGTAATGGTAGTCCAGGTACTACTAATTGTCAAGATAATACTTTTTCATATACTAATAAGTGCGGTGTGGGACAAGACGGTATAGTAATCATTAATTTTCCCACTGCCTCTATTAAAGGTAACGGTGGTAACTCTGGTAAATGCTGGACAAAAACAGGTATAGCTGTAACTCCCGGAACAAAATGTACAATACATATAGGTGGCAGCTCCGGTGGTGAATCTTATATACAATGCGGAAGCGCAAAATACTCATCAAATTCCGGTACAAAACAAAATGTCGCTTCAGGTTCAACAGGCGGTGCTGGATACTCTGCTGGATGTGATCCCGGAACTTATGGTAAAGGTGGCGATGGATCTACATCAAGTACCGCAAATAATGGTAAAAGCGGTTATATAAGAATAGAAAATGGTAATACTTAACTTTTGTGGAGCTAAATTAGCTCCACATTTTTAATTCATTTGTTTTTTTAAGTTTGCTTTTACATCTGCAAATGGTCCATTATTCGGAGCTTTAAAGGTGTTTATATAATTTTTTCCATATACAAATGGGAATTTTAACAACCAAGAAGATTTAATTAAAATAGAAGCAGTATCTGCACCGTGTGCAAATATGAGTTCATCTATTGTTTGCTCATATGCGGGTGATATTGAAGAAAAAAGCTTAATTAAATAATCACTAAAGCTAACTACTCCATATCCTGCGCTCACAATCGGATTTTCAATTATTTGAGTAATTTTAAATTGTCTATTTGCATCATCAGCTGCAAGTATTTCTTTCGGGATTTCTATAACTTCTCTGTCTGGCTGTGCGATTTCATACCAAACTCCATCGTATTGAATTTTAATTATATTAGGTTTTGGCATATAAATATCGTCTGCAACCGGTGCAAGTAAAATATCCCCGTCAAAGCTTATTAAGCCATATTTATAATCTTTGCACACCAGAAACATTTTTCCGTATAAAATATCTATTGAAGAATATTCTCTATCTATAATTATGTTTCCATTGGAATCGACTATCATATATTTTCCGCCAAGTCCAAGTTTTGCGTATTTTCCAACATATCTTTGAGCGGATGTGTACTTTGGCTCAATTAATACTTGTCCGGAGTTGTTTATTATCCCGTATTTATTTTTGTATAGGCATAGCCAAGAGCTATCGTCCAGTCTTATCAGTTTTGAATATTTGGCTTCTGTTATTTTGTTTTCGCCTTGTATTAAACCAAATTTATTGTCATCAGTATAAGTATTAATAATTTCTTGTACTGCAAATGCGTTTTGTACCAATAGAAATGTGCAAATAAAACATAAAATCGATTTTTTCATAAGAATATCATACCATAATTTATGTTATAATTTTCTTATCATGATAAATAAAAAAGTAACAATTTTAACAATTTTAATTTCATTAATTACTTTGATTGTCTTAACGATTTTTGGATATATTGTTGTTTTACCAAAGGTTGTTCAATCTAAAGTTTTAAAAAAGACTTTAAATGAAATAGTGTATGACATTGCAAAAATTAATCTTGATTATAATCAAATTACTTTAAAAACATATTTAAAACCTCAAATTGATTTTAAAATAGATAATTTATCTTTAACTAAAAATAATGTTGTTTTGACTGAACTTAAAAATTTTGAAATTTCATTTTCTTTTAATAAAATTTTTTCAAAAGAAATTACTTTAAATAAATTATTTGCAACCTTGCTTATAGTTAAAGCAGACAAGTTAGTCGATGCTTTGGAGCTTAAACAAGAAGAAAAAAAAGAAGCAAAAAAAATAAATTGGAAAATTAATATATATAATTCAAAAATAAAATTAGATGAGCTTGAACTTTCCTATAAACAAAATGGAACTACTTTGGATTTGTATTCAAGAGATATAGCTTTAGTTCAAGAGGATAACCAAAAAAATCTTGAATTTAATTTTGAATCAATTATTTATAAAGATTCTAAGGTATATGCTAATATTGCTTCTTCTTCTATAAATGAAGTTAAAGTATTTAGTGATAAATTGTTGATAGATAATTTGGTTGTTTTAATTAATAATTCAAGATTAATATTGTCTTCAAATATTACAGTAAAAGATGTTTTAATTAACGCTAAATCAGATAAATTTACCCTTAGTGATATTTTTAATTTGATTAATTCAAATATTATTATTCCGAATGGAGAAAGTTTATTGCAACCTCTTAAAAATCCAAGTGGAAAAGTTACTTTTGATATAAATTCTAACAATGGAAATCTGGATGGATACATTAACATTGATAATACTAAAGCTTGTTTAAAAGATGTTTCATACATTCCTGTTAACATCTCTAAAGGAAGAGTTGCAATTTCAAAAGATAAAATAAATTTTATAGATTTAATTGGCTATTACGGTAAAAACAAAAAAAATGGTATTAAGATTTACGGAGATATTAAGGATTATTATAAAACTTTTGATTCTAACATAACAGTTGATACGGTTATAACAAATGAATTTTTTAAAGATTATCTTGCAAAACTTATAAATAACACGGTTTTATATGCTTCAAAGCCATTTGGGACAAGAATAATTTATAAAGCTAAGAATAATATAATGGATATAACTTGGCTTGCAAAAATTCCGAAAGGTGTTAATTTTGGTTTGAAAGAAACGAAATCTGCTTTAAGTGATTATGATAGAGCAGTTAAAGGCGATTTTCATATTGAAGGTGATTTGTTTGATATTAAAAATATTAATTATTACATAGCTTCTGATATAAGAAGAGGAGTTAAAATTAAACCTATTCTTGTGTTGGATGCTAAAATGAATTTAAAAGGCGAACTCAAAAGTGCCGGTTTTGCTTTTGGAAGAGAAATGCCTTGTGAGTTTTTAAATATATTTGCAGGTCAAAAATTGTTTAAAAAAGGTACTGTAAAAGGTGATTTACATGTAGATTTTAAAGACAAAGTTCCTGTGTTGGACGCTAATATGGAGATTAATAAAACAATTATTCCAACACAAAGATTATTTATAAAACATGCAACTTTGAATACAAATTCAAATTTAATTAATATTAGTGCAGAAGGTAGATTTAAAAGAGCAAAATATATTTTTAGCGGAAAGATTAAAAATGAACTTCAGCCACCGTTTGTTATTAAAAATCTTACATTAGATGTCGATAATATTGATGTTGAGAAGTTTTTGAGTGCAGTAAACAATCAAAATAATAGTCAAAAAGTAGATGCTTCAAAAATTGAATCTGAAGAAGATATTGCAAATGAAAATGATAATTACATGTTTGATACAAGTTTTATCAGAATTGAAGATGGAGATTTCACTCTTCATAAAGGGAATTATAAAGATTTAACTTTTGGAAATATAAAAGCGAATTTAACTCTTGATGAAAATGGTATTTTGCAAATAATTTCTAACAGATTTGATATAGCTGAAGGCACATCGTCTTTGTTTGTAAAGTGTGATTTAAAAAATATAAAATATTATGTAAAACTAGGCGCAAAGGCAATCAATTCAAATTTAATGGCAAAAGTATTGTTTAATCTTGAAAAAGAAATCACAGGGCATGCTTCGGGTTTAATTGAATTATATGGAGATAAAACGCTAAAACTAAATGGAAATATAAGATTTCTGATTTTAGATGGTACTATTGGAAAAATCGGTCTTGTTGAATATGTTTTAAAGATTGCCTCGGTCTTTAGAAATCCTGTTGCAATGATGAGTCCTGGGGCTATTATGGATATAGTAAGTATACCTGAGGGTAATTTTGATAAAATTACAGGTGAGCTTTCAATTAGAGATAATGTAGTTAACAAGATAAATATAAAATCATATTCTTCGACCTTGAGTGCTCTTATTAGAGGCAGATTCGATATGGAAAAACATGATACTTCCCTTAGAATCTATACAAGATTTTCTTCAGATAAAAAAACCATGTTTGGATTTTTAAGAAATATATCTCTTAGTGCGCTTGCAAATAAAGTTCAATTAAACACAAGAAATGATGCTAATTATTATCAGTCTGAACTTGTTGATTTGCCTGAAATAAATGTTCCAAACGATAAAACTCAGGTGTTTTTAACTCAAGTTGAGGGAGATGTTGAGCATAATAACTTTATTTCGAGTTTGAAAAAAATCAAATAGAAAATTCTGAGTCTATCTTAAATATCATTTTTATTATTAAATGCGACAAAATTAGTATTTTTGGCGATATGTAATTTTTTGAGACTACTTTAAAGTTTTGTGTGTCATCTTTTTTATTTAAGTTGATATTTTTTATTTTAAATTCTACTAAAGAATTGATATTGGTACTTTTTGAAAAGTCTTCAAGAATTTTTTTAATTTTGTTTTTTGGAAAATAATCCGGTACATAAAAATATACCAACACATCGTTATTTTCAGCATTTAGAGTGCATAGTATATTTGAAAAATTAATCGTTTCAAACATTATAGAAAGATCTTGGGTTTTAATTTTTTCTTTTTCTTCGTTGTCTGTTATATTGTATTCTACTTGTTTGTCAAAAATCTGACCATTTATTGGGATATATAGTAATAAAAATTCTTTCAAAATATTTGAATTGCTGGAACTTTGTGCCTGAATGAAAGTTAAAATTGATAGAATTTCTTTTAATTGAGAATTATCTTCTATACCTGATTTTAATGCAGTTGATATAGTTTGCAGCGTTTTATCGATTGCTATTTTTGATTTTTCGTTTAAAAATTCAGCTAATGCTTTGGTGTCTATAAGATTTTCAACAATTATTTTCAGTATTTCTGAGTTTTTTGTGTTTGAGTTTGCTTTTTTAATGAAATCATCAATTGAATTTGGTAAAGCAAGAAGGCTTTGCAAATATTTTATTAATGTTTCATTATCCATTTTGGCAAGTTGTAAATTATAAATTAATGCGGGATTTACTTGTTCTAATGGTCTATTCAAAGGCAAGTTTTTATTTTGTTCAATATTTACAGATAAGTTTTTATCAGAAATTTCAACAGTGCCTTTGTTTTGGGTGCTGTTTGTGTGTATTTTAATAAAATTAAAGTTATTTATTGAATTGAAATCAGTCATGACAAATATTTAAAATTTTAGATTGTAAGTAATATTTTTTGAAAGCCTACTTGATTGTAAACTTTTTTTAATTCCTTAAAATCCACTGCTTGTATGATGAAAAGCTATTACTACGTGTGTAAAATATAATTAAAGTTAAAGAATTTGCCATAAGGAGTACGTTTAGTTTAAAATATAATTAAAGATAAATTAATGGTTTATTAATGAGAAATTTTTTAATGGGGAAATGGGGGTTTTGATAACCTCCCTTTTTTTATTGTTGATATTTTTTTATGTATTCATTTATATTAAATTTTGAGCTTATTCCTTTTTGTGTCATTATTCTTATTTTGCCAAAAATTGGTCTTTCCATAAATGCTCTATCATGTAATCCTCCAATTGCCCATAAAATTGACGTATATCCGTTTGTAGATGGTGCATCAAAAGCATATTTATCATTTAAATATATTGCTCTTTTAATAGCTTCATAGTTTGATGTACTCCATTTTAAAATCATTTTTGCCCAATACATTCTAAGGTAAGGGAATGCTTTCAATAATAAAAGGAAAGTTTATGAATTTGAGTATGTTGTTTCTTTTAAAAATCATAATTTAATTTTTAAAAGTGTAAATAGTTTTTTAAAAATTTAAAATTCATCAAATGAATATTTTATTGGATTATTCTGTGAATTTTTTTAAGAAATCGTCATTTAATAGTTTAAATTTTTTTAAATATTTTATTATCTGATAATTATTTGAATTATCAAATTTTTTCCTGTTAAACAACTAAGCAGAAAAGTAATTTTATTTTTTGAAATCTTGTATTCTTTATTTTTGAATTTATAGATAAAATATTGTTCCATTATTATTAAATTATTTATTATTTGTTATGTTTACTTTAACATAAAATAAAATTAATATACGCTATATAACATCTTTATAATTCTTAAAATAATAGTGTATATTGCTCTATAATATCAATATCATGGTTCGCTTAAGATAGTCATGTTAAAATTTTTATTAAAATAAGAATAATTACTTATATGTTTAATATTTCTTTTTTTGGTGATATTATTGCAAAATGTAAGGGCGTATTAATATGGAAGATTTATTGTTTCCTGAAATTATTATAAAAAAACTAAGTTCCCTAAAGGAAATTTCTAAGAAAAATAATTATGAAAAAATAATAAATCCATTAAATGAAATACTGGAATTTTATAAAAGTATATATAATTTTGATTTACAAGATGTTTCAGAGGAAGTTAACTTAGAAAAAGATAAAATAGAAATTTTGGCATACTACCTTTCTCGTTATGACCATTATGATATTTTTCCAAGTTTAAATCAAAATGACGCATTAAAAAAAATGTCAGAGATAATTAATGTAAAACCTTCTACTTTGCGGATTATTCGTGATCGTTTTGATTCTAAAATGATAAAAATAAAATCAAAAGAAAGCCCTTATCTTAAAATTAGAAAAGGTATTAATTTGCCTCTTTCGAAGAAAGAAGAAAAAATTTTTGAATATTATAAAAATAAAAAAAGAGCTTTTATATTTAAAGACGTTATAAAGTTGTTTGAAATACAAAAAAAAGGAGCTTAATGCTCCTTTTTTATTTTTTTACAGTGTGTGATTTTAGATACTCGATTTCTTTTTCACCAGATACATTTACTCTGCCATCAGAATATATATTTATCGAAAAGATGTCTTGATCTTCGCCAGAGGTTGTGTTTGGTGGATTGTCACTTCCGTTTACGTCAACTTTAATAATTTTTTTGGTTGAAAAATCACTAATTCCTGTTGGCATTTCCCAAGATATACCATCTGTTGTTTCAAATGTACAATTGCCATCTTTGAAAACAGTCTCACCTAAGATGTTTAATTTTGTTGAGAATAATTTGCATAGTTTTTCATCTCCTTCAGCAGCATCAGTTGTTCCGGGGATTTGAACTGCATCTGTATTTAGAAACCCTATGCGTTCAGGGTCGTATGGGTATAATGTTTCGTCATTTACAAGTTCGGCAACTGTTCTTTCTGTAACGGAATATGCTTTTTTGAACATAGCTTTATTTTTATCCGGAACCGAATTTATTAGCGTGCTTAATACTAATATTGCAACAACGCCGATTATAGATAGCACGATTAAGGTTTCTGCTAATGTAAATGCTTTTATTTTTTTCATTTATTATTTTCCTTTTTTACCATGTGATTATTACAGCACCGTCTCCACCTTTAAAGTTGACGTTAGCTGGTTTTAGGTATTTATTTTTATAATTTTCGCTTGAAACAGAAGATGGAGAAGTGTTTTCTGGAGAACCTGTTGAGCTTGACGGACTTGATTTTTTATAAATAGTCCTTTCTGCTATTTTGTTGTTAAAACTTGAGTCAGCTGTTGCATTGATGCCCAATCTTGAACCGAATACTTCTATTTCGCCTTCTGTGGTTCCTGCACCTTGTGCACCTCTTCCTAGGCCTATGCCAATGATTTTACTGTTTCCTGCAAACGATTTAATTGCATCAAATAGGCTGTATCTAACGTTAGTTGCTGAAACTTCTTTAGAATTTTTGACTTTTCCTTCACAACATGTGATGTTGCTGTCGTCAGAACAAGCCTTGTTTCTGTCGTTTGCATAACATAAGTCATAATTGTCGGTTTTAAGTCCACCTCTACCTCCTTGTCCACCTTTTGCCACAAGGACTTTTTTTGCAGAGATGTTATTTATTCCCATTTTTACTATTGTGTCGGTTCCGTTTGGTCCTTTTTTACCTTTTTGCCAAGATTTATCATTCCAAACTCCGCCTTTGCCAAGTTTTATAAATAGGGAACCTTCAATTTTTGATAGTTTTGTTGTGGAGTATTCACCGGCATTACCTGCTTCACCATAGCCAAGATAGTTTGTTGAATAAGGTACAGTCCAAGTGTATATGTAGTTGTATATGCCTGTTGATGATCCTATGCCATACCCTCCGCTTCCAAAGCTGCCGGTTGAAGGACTGCCAGTACCGCTTGCCATACAATTTACTGATGTGCCGTCTGAAAATGTACATTTATCTGTTTTTATTTTGCCTTTAATTTCATACCCAGATTGCCCATTTTTTCCACAAGCAATTGTATTATTTGGAACTGTTTTACAACAGAACACATCATCTAATAAATACTTCATAGTTATAGCAGAGTTTGTTTGCGAATATGACGAAAATAAAGAATCAAGGAAAGTGCCTTCAGTCATTTTATCAATCGCATTTCCTATATCTTTTTTTGTTTGATTCCACCAAGAATCAGCATCATCTATTATTTCCCCGGTATCATCTTTTTTGATTTGATCTTGTATGCAAGCAAGACCCCCTGTTCCGCCAACAGAAATCGCGTTTACTCCATTTACATTGACATAACAAGTTGCCCCGTTTTCGCCATTTATGTTTGGAGCAGAGACGACCTGGTTGTAATTGTTATTAACCGTTGTGGGTTTTCCTGATGCACCACTGTAACCTTTTCCTGCACAAGATTTTGATATTTTTATTGGGCTTTTTGCTATTGTTGATACCCAAACGCATTTTGGCGCAGCACCGCCTGAACCGCCTTTGTATATATGTTTATATTGATTTGTATTTCTTATCCTATCTGCATTGTCGCATTTGGATGCATTTTTTGGTCCGCTATTTCTGCTACAACTACCCTTTGGTTCAGATTCTGGACAAGAATAGTATTGTGAATTTTTGCAAATGCACTTTCTTGTTGCACAGTAGGTCTCGTGAGAACAATTAAATGTTGGATATGAACAGTTTGGGTATAGTTCCGGACATTTGCAATTGTATGTACAGGTTTTATTGATGCAAGATGAAGTATATTTTCCAAAATCGTTTTTTATGCATAAAATACCATATTGTTCTTCATTGGTGGTGTTCCATATGAAATCGCCTGCACTTCCGCCTCTGCCACCGCAAGCAACAGCACCAGATCTGAATTTACCATCTATTATGTTTTGCCAATCAAACCACTTAGGCATATCATGAATTTCTGCCACTTGGGTTTGTGCTCCAAGTATTTTAGTATAGTCAAGGAGTTCATGAGGCAGTATCATCCCTGTTCTAACATCTGTCTTGACTGTTATTGTGCCATTTGAAGCATTTAATAAGATGTATGTTTTATCATTTAAAAGTTCAGATGGTTTATTTGCTTGACCAATATTGGATTTATATGTAATTTTTACTATGTCGCTGTCTTTTAGCGAAGCAAGATTATTTAAACCTTTGCTTTTTGCAACTTGTCTAAAACGATTTGCTAATTGTTTTTGCATTATAGCGATTTCACTAGAGTTTGCAGTTTTTGGATTTACGTTTGCATTTAGTGACGATTCATTGGGTCCGCCACCTGCTCCTCCTCCGCCGACTGCATGTAATACAACGTTTACTGCTGTATTTGGTGGTGTGAATTTTCCGACATAGTCACCGTTGCTGTCTTGGCTTAGGGGTCTATCTATAATTTCTTTTGAACCACTAATTACTTTTTCCCAAGGTATTGTTATGACGTTACCGTTATAATTACCTGAGGAAGCTTTTATATGCCAAAGAGGGTTATTTGTTGCCGGATTATTTTTGCTGTATTTTTCTGTTAAGTCACCTTCTATTATTCTGTTTTTTGATTTATCTAGTGTTTCTCCGTTTTTGTCGGGGATAAATGTTGTAATACCGTTTACAATTTTTATTACACCTTTTTCATACGTTATTTGAGGATTTTCGAATATATATTTACTATCTTCTTTTATTATTTCTTCTTTCCCATTGATTTTGATTTTTGCTTTTGTAATATGACCATCCTTGTCTTTAATAGGGGTAACATCTTTGATTTCTTCGTATAAAGTAGATTTATACTCCCCATTTGTTGTGGGTTCACTTGATGTTATTGTTTTATATTCTAAATCGTCCTTTTTTTGATAGACAATCAAATCACCTTTTATGGATGAGTCTGTAACTTTTTCATAGCCAATAATTCCACCTTCTGTTGAGTCCTCACTTTTAACTGTCAACATCCAAAGAGTATTATTTGTGCTTGGATTTGTTTTGTCAAATTTTGATGTTATATTACCTTCAATAACCCTGTTTTTAGATTTATCCAGAACTTGTCCGTTATTTGAAACATATTTATAAGTTGCATCTTCAAAAATATATTTATCTCCTGCAACATATGTTTCTACTTTGCCGTTTATATTTTTTTTGGCAGTTGTTATTGTTCCGTCTTTATTTTCAACTGGTGTAACACCTTCGATTTCTTCATATAAAGTTGAAGTTTTGCCGGTACCTTGTGTGGGTTCTTTTCCGGTCATTTTTTTATAAAAGTCTTTATCTTTTTTTTCATAGACTGAAACTGTGCTTGCTGCTGCAGAAGGGTCTTTTTCCTTTTTGTAGTCAGAGATTGTTTTTGAATTGTCAGGATTTTCAGGAAGCCTATCAGGACCAAAAGTTAAAACTTCCTTTGTGTATACTTCGTATCTTCCATGGCTTCCGCCCCCGAGCGTTGCACCAATATCTGAATTATTAATAATTTTTCTTGTAATAATTGGAGTTGTAGAAGCTACAACTATTGCTAAAACGGTAATCATAATTATGGTTTCCGTTAGTGAAAAACCAAATCTTTTTTTGTTTTTTTTTGTAATTTTTTTTACCATAGTATTAACACAGCTCCATTCTTGTTTGGTGCACCCGGTTTTAGACTTGAAATCAATTTAGTTAAGTCGCTTTTTCTTTGTATTGAAATCATATCTATTATTTGACTCATCTTAGATTTATCTTGTTTATTTGAATAATATGATGAATCTGCAAATTCCAGATTTAATATAATATTTCCATTTCTAAAGTAGTTGTTATTTGCTTTTGCTATTGATTTTATTTGTGTCTCTGTTGCATCATCTTTTAAAAATAATGATGAAGCAGAATATGTCAAGTCGCTAAATTCAATTAGGTTGTCTCTGCTAACATATCCGTATTCATCTTGAGCATCACAGCCGTTTATTCTTATTCTGTATTCTTTGTTGCCGTTTAGGTTATTATCATTAATAAGTTCAACAACTTCGCAGCCATCTTGTGTTTTGTTTGAAATATTTGGGCATGGTTGATTTGCGCTTAATAGTTTGCATGATTTTACGTTTGAAGGGATTATACCATTGGTATAATTTTCGCCACCTTTGGCTCTTAATTCTTCCACCCCTGAATCCGTGCTGCTTATTGTTGTACTGCCTCCATTTGTTATTGTTCCCAGTGTAATATCTAAATCTGAGGCAATTCCAGATGTATATTTAGTTATTGTTTGACCTTGAACGTTATTTGTTCCTGCACCACTTGCAATTATATAGTACATTGCAGGTCTTTGATCCAAATGTAGTTTGCATTTAGAAACGTTTTGTGCTGGTCTTCTTGCGGTTCTTTCGTCCATATATTGTTCTTTAAGTTGACCGCCTTCCATCCAACAGGCATACTGACCTCTTAAGGTTATGCTTTGTATTTTCGGTTTTGTCTTTGTAAGTACGGGGACCATTGTTGCAGTAACTATCATTAGTATAATCATAGACATTACAACTTCAATAAGGGTAAAGGCTTTTTTATGATTTTTTACCATCTTATAATTACCTCTCCCATTGTTCCTGATTGGTTTGAATCCCCACCTCTGCCACAAGCATTTTCGCTATAAGTTGAAGTTTCTCCGGATGTGTTATAAATTCCGTCTATTTCTTCAGCATTTTCGTTTGTTGAAATACCGCCTTTGGCATAATCTAAAATTTCTATATCAGAGCCTGTTATTTTGTATATTGTAGTTTGTCCGCCATTTTTTCCGGCTTGACCACCTTCACCCAGTTTTATTTTGTATTGGGTGTTTTCGGAAATTGGCATTGATGGATAATATATAACCTTACCTTCTCCTGCCGTACCACCTTTTTTCATACTTCCTATACCACCGCCGGCTCCTCCGCCAAGTATTTGTATTGTGTAAAATTCTTGGCTATATTGGTTTTCGGGTTTAAAAGTGCATTCTCCGTTTACACTGTCAAGACAAGAGCATACAAAAAGTCCGCCTTTTTTAGGGGCTTCCTTTGTAGTGGTAGCTTTTTTAAATAATATTGGAAAAGCCGCAACAATGACAATAAACATTGTAACAATGCTTATTACAAACTCAACAATTGTGAATCCGCTTTTTCGCAATTCCGTATTCCTCTTATGTAGATTATAATAGTTATCGGCAGTTTTGTAAATTTCTTTAATAAAAAAATTCAAAAACTTAACGTATTTTAATTATTTGTTCAATATGTTAATATTACTTATATATTTTCGGAGTTTAAAATGGATTTTAAAAGAAAAAAAGCATTTAGTTTAATGGAAATAATGGTAGTTTTTGTCATAATAGGGATAATTACTGTTATTGAGATGCTAATTTTACAAGGAAGAATTAATCAATATGGTGCACCATACTATAATGTCTATTCTGCACTAAAAAAGGCTTCATATAATGTTTTAGCTGATATGTATTGTCCGGATAAAAACAGTGATGATCCGGAGTGTGTTTTAGGCCCTAGACCTTTTCCAACTAATTCTTATGATTTTTGCAAACGAATGGCAGAATTTATAAATGTTCCGAAGGGTGCTAATTGTGGTAAAGGAAAAAGCGACACCTCTATGGACATTAATGATAATGCGTCTAATATTAATGATAATACATTGAGATTTACCGCTTCAAATGCTTCTCGTTTTTATATATCTTCATTAAAAAAATATACTTTTAGTAATGGAGAGGAAATAAACTATTTTATAGTTTATGTGGATATAAACGGTAAAGATTCCCCAAATAGAGTTGATAAAAAGCCTCAAGACAAGGTATTACCTGATATTGTTCCTTTTGTAATAACAACAAGAGGCGAGACAATACCTATGGGTTATCCTATTTTTTCAAATACATACTTAACGGCAAAAATTAGATATCCGGCCGCAGAGGTTAATGGAGTTATTGTAGATGATAGATTTTCTAAATCAATGAGTTTTTATGAAGCTATAAAGGGTGCTTGGGGCGATACAATTAGTCCTGATATTACTTATAGCATACCTTTTACTGATGAAATGCCAAACAGCAGCAGGGCTAAGTCATTTTTCTTGGGTGAAATTCCTGTTAATCCGGAATTCAAATCTCAAGAAGGCTGCAAAGGCGGGGAATATACTTGCAGAGTTGTAATAGATAGTTATCAAGGAAAAAGATTTTAGCTAGAAAAAAACTTAATTGTTTTATCAAGCCCGCAGGATAATGTCGTTTTTGGTTCCCAATTTAGTATTTTTTTGGCTAATGTAATATCCGGTTTTCTTTTTATCGGATCATCAGAGGGTAGTTGTTCGTATTTTATTTTTAGATTAGGATTGATTTTTTCTTTTATAATATTTGCTAATTCATTAATTGTATATTCACATGGATTACCAAGATTTATCGGACCTGTAAGATTGTCGTTGCTTAGCATCATTTTAATGAGACCTTCAATTAAGTCATCTATATAACAGAAAGAACGTGTTTGTTTTCCATCACCGTATATAGTTAAATTTGAGCCTTTAAGTGCTTGGCATATAAGATTTGAAACAACTCTGCCATCGTTTTTATCCATAAAGGGTCCATATGTGTTAAATATACGTACAATTTTTATTTTTGTATTATAAATTCTGTTAAAATCAAAAAATAAACTTTCTGCGCATCTTTTGCCTTCATCGTAGCAAGCTCGTTTTCCACAGGGATTGACGTTTCCAAAATATGTTTCTTTTTGAGGGTGTTCTTTTGAATTCCCATATACTTCAGAGGTTGAACTTTGCAGAATTTTTGCGTTGTTTTTTTGTGCAAGCTCAAGCATATTAATTGCGCCAAAAATACAAGTTTTTGTTGTGTATATAGCATTTTTGCCCTGATATTTTTTTGGAGAAGCAGGACAAGCAAGGTTATATATTTCGTCAATTTCTTCTTTGGTATTAAAAGGTTCTATGATGTTATGTTCAACAAATTTGAAACGTGGATTATTTATTAAATCTGAGATATTATCGATTGTTCCTGTGAAGTTGTTATCAAGACATATTATGTGGTTATTTTCGTCTTGCAAGAGTTTCCTGCATAAGTTTGAACCAATAAAACCACTTCCTCCTGTTATGAGTATTTTTTTATATTTTTTCATTTTTTTCTTTCCGCAAAAGACTTATTTAATATTATACTACAATTAATAGATGTTTTATTTTAAAATTTTAATAAAATGTAGTTTATGGATGGAAAAGAATCTAGAACATATGATTTAGATAAAGTATCGAAAAAGACGCTTTTTTTATTATTGTTTGTAATTTTAATAACAATTTCTTTTTGTTGTGTTCTATTTGTTTTGTTTCCAACGCTTGATATTAAAGCTAAGATTTTATTTATTTTTTTAATATTATTTCCTAATATTTTTTTATTGTATTTGTTTTTTTCAAGAATGAATAAATATGAAAAAGTCGGATTTTTAGATGAAACAAAAACAATATTTTTTATTAAAAATAATGAGGTTAAAAATGTTATACCTTGCGGATGTATTGCTAATGTTGTTTTAAGTACGGATACTGTAAAAATCACTTTGTTAGATGGCAAAATACATTATATTACTTTTGGTAATAATGATGCTTTGGATTTTTATAATCAAATCAAAAATGAATATGTTGAAAAGAAAAATAATGGCTTCGGATTTAAATTTAAACAAGCATTATATTTATTTGCTACATTGATATTCATTTTGTTTTGCTTGGCTGTATTGTTTAATTCAATGAATTGTAGTTGCAGTAAGCAAAAAAATACATGCACAATTAAAACTTATGAGTTTTTTAGTCCGGCTGATGTATCTTTTAAGATTAGTGATGTTCAAAATGTTAAAATAAAAACAAGAAGATCAGGCAAACATTCTTATGATGAGATACATATTTTATTAAATGAAAATGGTGCAGAATATACTCTGGTGCCTGAAATTAGTTTTTATTTTCCTTTTTTTGCTGAATATTTCAAAACTAAATTATTGGATTATAAAGCAAATAAGACAGATATATTTGAATATAATTATATTTCTCCATTTGTTGCAGTTGGAATATTTATTATTTTATATATTATTGTATTTTTGTTTTCTAAAAATAAAGTTTTAAATAAAAATTATACTTTGTCTATAATTGCTATATCTTTATTTATTTATTTTTTAATTATTTCTAACTATAAAGTTGACTTTAATTCAAATTTGGCATTAGAAAGCAAATATTGTGGAATGTATGATCAGGCAAGTGATTTTTTGTATGATGAAAACATAGAACATGCTTTATATTTTTATAAAAAGGCTGAAGAAATATATCCGGATGATTATATAACTGCATTAAAAATAGGTGAAATATATTTAGAAAAAAAGGATTATAGTAAAGCAATTGAATATATTTTAAAATCAATTAATTTAAACGAAGAAAACAAAAAATCAATTATAGCAAAACAGTGGCAATATGGTGATACTAAATATATATATAAGACGCAGGCCTTGTCTAGAGTTGCTCAAATATATAAAGATATGGGCGATTGTGATAATGCTGTTTTGTATCAGACAAAGCTTTTGAATGAAGCAAAAAATCAAAATGAATTTCTTGCAACAATAAGAAAAAGAGCAGAATGTTATTTAAAGCTTAATAATAAAGAAGCAGCTTTTAAGGATTATGTTGTGTATAGAAATCATATTCAAGAACAAATTAAAGAGAATCCAAATTACTATAACGCAAAAAATCTTTCTGATGTTGATTTAATACTTTTGAAAATAAATAAAAATGAAGCTAAAAAGTTAATAGAAGAAAAACCGAATAATGCTGAAAGTTTATATTCGGGATTTCAAAAAATAAAAATAAATAAGCCAAGTGAATATGATAACTTGACTAAAAATGAAATCCTTGAATTAAGAAATAAGTATGTTTCTGAATCAATTTTTGCATCAAAGTGGTATAAGCCAAATGATGATGTTTTTGGTGGCATTGAAGATAAGAAACCTTGGTATGGTATAGATAATAGCAACTGTCCTTTTGTAAAAGATGTAGCTAAGGGTCCAAGTTTAAGAAGTATTTTTATAAATAATCCAGCTATACTTGTAGGTGTTGTAAATCATCTTGGTTATAAATATCCAAGCGACACTCCTTTTTGTAAAAATAAAGTTTTACATTTTATACCTGATGCCATTTTTTATGACGAGAATCAAAAAACAATAGTAATAGTTTATAAGGTTGATAACAGTGTAATTAAAAATATTCAGGAACCAAAATATATAATGCCGCTTTCTTTTGTAGGAATTAATGCGCGTGATTTTGGTTATGATTTTGTGTATGCACAGAATAAATATAACATTTATTTTACAAAGCAAAATAATGTTTCTAAAGAAGTATATAGATTTTTAGATTATTTACATGTCGGTTATAGTTGTAAATTGCCTGAAGGATGTAATAACGTTTCACCTATGCAGCCAGAGCTTGAATTTAGGATAAAAGATTTTCCTGCAGGTTTAACTTTTAAGTTATGGAAGAATAGTCCTAAATATAAGTCTAAAAAAGGCGATATGAATGTAAAGATAATTTTTGAAAAAATTTAATAAGTATCATAAGAGAAAATCGAATATTCTTAAAAAGTTTTTTATGATATAAATATTGTTTCAAAAGAATGTTAAATATTCAAAATAAAAAACCCAGAGGATTTTACATGAAAAAATATTTTAATATATTACTATCTGGTTTGTGTATTGTAACAAGTTTACTTTGTTGTAGTTGCATTCAAGCAAAAAGTGATTTACGTGAACCATACTCTGGTTTTATTTGGAAAGATTTTTCAGGAGCCGGATTAACCTTAAAAGTTCAAGAAAATTCTTCTATTAAATTTACATCTGACTCTGATACGATTTATATAAAAAGATATATAGATAATAAAAAACCTATATTGAGTCCGGTTATTAAAGTATATACTTTAAAAAATAATGATATAAATAGTTTATTATTAACGTTAACCCCTAAAAATGAGTTTAATATAACAAACAGTTGGTACAAACTTAATAATTGTGAATTTATTAAAATTAAACAGGATAATGGCGCTATTCAAAAGTATGTATTAATCCCTAAAGGGGATGCAAAAATTGAGATGGATAATCTAAGTCCTAAAGAACCTATTCCGTATACTTGTGGCGGTTATGGCGTAGGAAATAGTGGTGCAAGATATTTTGTTATATTTAATGATTTTCCAAAGAAAGCTGTTTTTGTAGAAATCGGACAGGACATGCCTTTGTTTGATGAAAATTCTATTAAGCCATTGTAAACAGAAATCGCAGTTTGCATAAGAAATAGTCGAATGTAAAGAAACACCCTAAATGATTATTTGTAACAGTAATAATGAATTTTTGATTTTATATAAATTGATATTATTTATACTCGTTTGTTTTATTACTAATAGAAAATAAAATATGTTTCTATATATTCTTTATAATATTTGCCGGATTCCCTGCTACAATTACATTATCAGGAACATCTTTGGTTACAACAGACCCTGCTCCTACAACAGAATTTTCACCAATTGTTACCCCTCTTAAAATAGTTGCTCCTGCACCAATCCAACAATTTTTTTTGATATGAATAGGTAAACACGTTATTATTGCGCGTTCATCTAAATCATGATTATTTGAAATTAATTGAACATTAGCAGCTAACATTGTGTTATCTTCAATAGTAATTCCCCCTGAAGCCATCATTAATGAACCATTCATTATAACAACATTACTTCCAACTTTAACTTTTCCTAAATTTACGCCGTTAATTGGTGTCCTTATGTCTGTGTTCTTTCCTCTGTTTGGAATAAGCTTATCTAAAAGGCTTTTGTATTCATCACTATAAGGCATTGTGTGATTAAGTTTCCAAATATCTTGAATTTCTTCTTTCCATTGTTTAGCTTCGGTTTTTGACAAATTTGCACAATCAATTCTTAATTCATTCATAATTTATTCCTTTTTGTTGTTATAAAATATATAAATTCTTGGTTTCAAAGTTTTGTGTATTTATATTGTTTATAATTATGTGTAAAATAGCAAATACTTATATTTAATAATAATATATGCTTAAAAAGCATATATTAGCTTGTTAATATATCAATCAATATAACTATTAAAAGCACAAGGTATATTTTCTTCCCTAAGATAATTCAGGCCCCATTTATTTAATTCAATAATCGCAGGGAGAAGACTTTCCCCTCTTTTTGTCAGGGAATATTCCGTTTTTGGCGGAACAACTGGGTAGAGTTTTCTTTTAATAATGCCATCAGCCTCAAGCTCTTTAAGTTGTTGGATTAACATTTTAGGAGTTGCATGGGATATTAATTTTTGTAATTCATTATATCTCAAGGTTTTATTTATCAAATGACCGATAATAACTCCTTTATATTTGCCACCAATAATTTCCATCGTAACTTCAAGTGGGCATTTATATTCACTTTGTTTTCTTTTTGCCATAACACTCCTTATTTACTTTTTGGTAAATATTATACCAAATAGTATGTACTTGTCAAAAAAGGAAATAAATAATAAAATGCAGATTAAAGGAGGTATAATTATGAAAATTACTCAAGTAAGAAATGCGACAATTATAGTTGAATATAATGAAATAAAATTTTTGATTGACCCTTGGCTTGGTCCAAAAAATTATATGGAAGGTTTTGAAAGTGCACTTAACTCACAAATTCGTCAGCCAAGAGTTGAACTACCCTTTGAAATTGAAAAAATAGTCGATGTCGATGCTGTAATTTTAACCCATTTTCATCCTGACCATTTTGATGAATATGCAGTGAATGTACTAAATAAAGATATTAAATTCTTTGTTCAATCACAAAATGATTTTGAAATAATTAAATCATATGGGTTTAAAAATCTTGAAATAATAACGGAACAAGGAATCGATTATAAAAATATAAAATTATGCAAAACTAATTGCCAACATGGTAAAAGAGAAATCCTAAAACCTTTATGCGAGTCAATCGGCATGCCTTATGATGCTATGGGGGTTATATTTATGTCCGAAAAAGAAAAAACTTTATACATAGCAGGCGACACTATTTGGTGTAGTGAAGTGAGCGAAGTCATTGAGAATTTCAATCCTGAAATTATAGTTATAAATGCTTGTGCTGCAACAGTTTTAAATGGCGAACGATTGATTATGAATATTGATGATGTAAAAGAAGTTTTGCAAAATGCTCCAAATGCAACAATAATTGCAAGCCACATGGATACTGTAAGTCACCTAACTGTAACAAGAGCAGACTTAGAGAAATTTAAAACCGAAAACAAGGTTAAGAATTTATTAATACCTAATGATGGTGTAATATTAAATCTTTAAATAAATTTTGCTTATTAAGGGCAAGCTCCTATTGCTTTTAAAATAGCAATCATACCTTCTGCTGCTATATCATTAATAATTTTACCGTTATTATCAAAATAATAAAAATTCATAACACTAGCACTAAAGGTTTTACCTGTCGGTTTAATCCCTAAAAATTCTCCGTCATGTGTTCCGCTGCAGGTCCAGTTTATAGCAACAATGTTATTCTCTGCAACCATCTCTTTAATTTTCCATCGGACGTCAGAAAACCCTGAGCGCATAAATTTTACAACAGACAAATACCCTTCACCGCCAACAAGAGGAGTTGGTGAAATCGGCGTAGTAAATTTTGCCTCAGAACTTATCAATTCATTTGCTAAATCAATATCCATGGTATTAATCATAGTTTCAAATTTTTTTATTGTGCTTTTGTTTTGCTCAATACTCATAATATCTCCTATTTAAAAAATGGGTATTCTATTTATGCTCCATCCAAATACAATCTGATATAACCATATCACTAAATATTGCTTTAAATGATGAATTTTCAGGACTGCAAGCATATATACCAATATTTATTTCGGCATTTGCTTTATTAAGGTGACAAATACGCATTTGTTTAAAATCAATTCCATTTAAGCTATTTTCAATACAAAAATCGTTTTTTCTTCTGTTTAATCTATAATGCATTTCTTTAATATCAGAAGAAATATCAACAGTTGCCCAATCTGAAAAACCATTATTAGTCACAACGCTTCCAAGCCTGGATATATTCTTATTTTCATATTCAACAGAAGCCTTAAGCCAGTTTTTGCTATCTAAATATAGAATAATACCTGCTTGATCAAATCTTTTTTTAGACGAATATCCAACTTTAATTGTAAAAGAAAAATATTTTTCACAAATTTTTGTTTGAACAAAGGGAGCATTATCATGTTGAAAATTGTAATAGGTATTTTGCCACAAATCACTGCTTGGCTTGGTTATAAATTCTACTGTGTTATTTATTATATTTATATTTGGAGAATTAAAATATTCAAGATTTTCCTTTAAAAAATATTTTTTCATAAGAAAGTTATATCATAAAAGTATAAAAGATATTAATTATTATTAGGTTTAGAATCAATATCAGTAGCTTCTATTTTGAAGATTACCGGTCTTAATCCATCGTTGCAACTTACAATAGCAACTCCTTTTTCTTTAATCCAATCTCCGTAATAAAAAACATCTTCAATTCCGTGAGAAAGTGCAAATACATATTGATAAATAGCTTTCCACGCTTCATTGCAAAATCCTTCGGGGCATTCCCAATCTGCGTAGAATTCTTGTCCTTCTTTTAACATTGGACAAGCAGTTAAACCATCGACCCCATATTGTTGTGAAAGTTCTTTATCAAAGTGTTTTTTCAAAACTGTAATTTTGCATTTTTTCATATTACTATACTCCTTACTAGAATATTATATTAAAATTTCTATTTTTACACTTAATTTAGAAATGTTAACTTTATTTGAGAATAAATATTTGATTAATTCTCCTTAAATATAAACGGTGAACCTTTCCAGTTTATAAAAATCACTTCCGACCCAAAATTAAATTTCAAATAATCATTTTATTTGAAAAAATAATCTAATTCAAAAGGTAGCATCTTACAAGCTGTAAAGTAAAATGTGAAAACTAAAAATTCCACGAGCTATTAATTCCGTGGAATTTTCAATATCTGAATACACAGGGCAATCATATCTTTGCTTTTAGACTTGATGTATCATATCTTATTTTATAAAATTTGTGTAAATATAATTTTCCATGTTTGGCAAATCGTGATTAGATTTAATGTAAAATTCTTTCATTTCTAAAAACCAAGCCATATTTGCACCTAATATTCTCATAGTCTGTAATCCTTCTTTATCTTTTTTTACCTCTTCAGGAGTCCATCCATGAACCATATTCCAATATCTTGAAGATATAATTGGCATTTCAGACACAAGAAAATACTTATTTAATTGGTCTAGGGTTGCAGTTGCTCCTGCACGTCTTGCAGAAATTATTGCTACACCGGGTTTAAGATAAAACCTTTTTTATTGCTTAAAGAATCTGAATAAAAGACTTTATCTAAAAAAAGGTACAATTATACCCCTGGCACTTGCATAATGATCAGGTGATCCAAAAATAAATTCATTAGAATTTTCTACTTTATTAAGGAATTTATTTACTTTATTATTAATAATGCATTTACCTAATTTTGCACAAGCTCTACAATCTTTACAAAGAGCAATTGTACCCATTCCCATATAAAATATTTCAGTTTCAATATTTTTTTGATTTAATACATTTGCGACTTCACATAAAGCAGTATAAGTACAGCC
>CALUWM010000022.1 GCA_944324485.1 Candidatus Gastranaerophilales bacterium
TGTCGCTAAATTCGCTCGACTCAGGTGCGCACCCCCATCGCTTCGCTTTGGGGACCCTGCTACGTCCCGAAAATATATTTAATTATCAATTATTATATTTTACTTCTCCATTTTATCACAAAATAGCAAAAAACAATATTTTGGTGTTTTGTATTGTTAAATAATTAATGACACAATGACGAGGATTATGATTTGAAAATAAATAATATTTCAAATTTGAATTTTGGGTACAGTAAGGAATATTCAAAGAAATTTGATGAAATTTTGAGTAATAAAAAACGTAATAAAGAAATGGCAAATTATTTAATTTTATTAAATAATTACGCGAATAATTTAGAAGATTCCATAGTTGAAATGGAAAAGACTCCAAATAAGACAAAAACTTATAAGTTCGCTGATATGGTAAGCATGCTTCAAGAAGTTAGAGATATAATTGCTACTTATATTTCTTGCTTTTTCCCCGGTATTTTTTATGGCGATGATTTAGCAAAGCAGTATAAAATTGAAGCTGGTGAACAAAAAAACGATTCTTCAAAACAATGGAGATTATCTGTTTCTGAATACATTGGAGGTCTTGATAGTGCCGATAATCTTCCTTCTAGGAAAATTTCGAGTGATGATTTTTTTGAAAAGTTATTTAGTTCTCCAGAAGAAAAAATTGATTCTTTTAAGCAAGGTTATTGCAAATATATTCAAAAATATATTCCAACAATTTCTTCGCCTAAAGGTTTTCAAGATGTTGTCGGTATGGATAAGGTTAAGGAACGCCTAAAAGAAGAAATAATAGACCCTATTTCTAATCCTGAGCAAGCAAAAATAGATTTTGATGAATACAATATAGTGCTTCCAAAAGGATATATTTTTTATGGTCCTCCCGGTTGCGGTAAAACATATATAGCAAAAGCTTTGGCAGCTGAGTCGGGTTTAGATATGTATCTTATGGATATTTCAAAAATAGGTTCAAAATTTATAAATGAGACTTCTAATAATGTTGAATCTACGTTTAGATTTTTAAAAGATGAAGCTAAAAGAATTCAAAAACCGGTTTTACTTTTTATGGATGAAGTTGATTCACTTGCAATGAGTAGAAAATTTAATCTTGGTTCTTGTGGTGAAAACGAAAAAACTGTTTCTACTTTGTTAAAACTTGTGGAAGATGCTAGGGATAATAACATTATAATAATTGCAGCTACAAATAGATACGATGATTTAGATGAAGCATTTAAGTCAAGGTTTGATGGCCATGTTTATTTTCCTTTGTCAGATGATGCACAAATTAAGAATTTGCTAAAATCATTGCTTTCATCTCGAAAAAAAGGTTTAAATTTGGCACAATCTGATAAACAGTTAGAAATTCTTTCAAAAATGCTTATCGGTTATTCAAATCGCTCAATAACTTTTTTTGTTGATGAAGCCTCAAAATTAGCTCGTAAGAATAACAGAAGAGATATTACATTTGAAGATGTTAAAGATGTTATAAATAATTCTGAATATGAAAAAGTTAATGAAAACAGTTATAAAAAATCAAATAATAGAAAAACTATCGGTTTTGCGTAATATATTGTAAAAGTTTATTTTTTAAAATATTTTTATTTTTTATTACGTAATATGGTAGAAAAATTGTGTTTATTACCATTGATTTTATAGTGTTTATATAGTCTTTTTGTTCTGTAATTTGATTATATATAAGTGGTTTAGGGCAGCTGCAGAACTTAAATGTACACGGTTTCATTCTTTTTAGTAGATTAAAATTTTTACTATTAATATTTCCTAAGGAATTTGATTTTAAAAATCTGGATGAATAACATTTATAAGCATCCCCATTTTCATAGATTATTAAACTGTTACATCCCGCATAACATAATTTTGAAAAGGATTTAAAGGGCGGTTTATTATTTAAGTATTTTTTTTCATTTTGTAATATTTTTTTGTGTCTATTTAAATATCTTATCTGTTGAAAGTCAACTTTGATATTATATTTTTGTGAAAGCTTAATTATTTTATCAATTTGTTCTTCTTTATTTTTGTTAATTTTATAAATGGGTATGTGAATTACTGTTGTTGTGGTTTTTGGTTTTAATTTTAAGAAGATTTCCAATTTTTCAACTGTTTGATTAAAGTTTTTTATTTCGTCCAAATGCAAACTTATATCATAGCGGTTTAATTCAGTATCTATGAGTTTAAATATTTTAGTATAAATGTTAATGTCAAATGAAAGATTAGTTATGAGATTTAATTTGAATCCAAGATTTTTAACATTTTCAATTAGTTTGAAAAAATCTGGATGAAGAATTGCTTCCCCTCCTGTTATTGTTATTTCCCAATCTTTTTCTAGATTTTTTATAAAATTTAAAAATGAATGTATTGTTTTGTTGCTTGCATGGTGATTTTGTTTGGTTTGAAATTTGCTTTGGGAGCAGTATTTGCACTTATAGGTGCATTTCTGTGTAATTATAAAATCAATAAATTTTTTGGGTTTATTTTCCATACAGATATTCTTGCATTAAAAAATCCGACTGTAAATATAATTTCAGTCGGATTAAAATATTTTTTTATAGCAATTAGTATCTGTAATGAACAAATGCTTTGTTTGCTTCTGCCATTTTGTGTGTATCTTCTTTCTTTTTAACGGCAGAGCCTGTTGAATTTGAAGCATCTAAAATTTCATTTGTAAGTTTTTCAATCATGGATTTTCCGCCTCTTTTTCTTGCTGCTTCAATAATCCATTGAGAAGCAAGAGCTTGACCTCTGTCAGGTTTAACATCGATTGGTACTTGATAGGTTGAACCACCAATACGGCGTGCTTTGACTTCAATTAGCGGAGTAGCATTCGATAGAGCTTTTTTAAATGTTTCAATAGGTTCAGCTTTTGCTTTTTGTTGCACTTGTTCCATTGTTGTATAGAATATTCTTTGAGCAACTGATTTTTTGCCTTTTTTCATTAATCTGTTAATGAATTTAGCTATATCAACGCTGTTATATATTGGGTCCGGTGCCGGAATACGTTTTGCCGGTTTTGATCTTCTTGACATATTTTAAATTTAACCTTTCTTACTATTTTTTAGCTTTTGCTTTTTTTGTACCATATTTGGATCTTGATTGCATTCTGTTTGCAACACCTTGAGTATCCAAAGTACCTCTTATTATGTGATATCTAACACCGGGAAGGTCTTTAACCCTACCGCCTCTGATCAGCACAACAGAGTGTTCTTGCAAATTGTGTCCGATTCCCGGGATGTATGAAGTAACTTCAAAACCGTTTGTAAGACGTACACGAGCAACTTTTCTCATTGCTGAATTAGGTTTTTTAGGTGTTGTTGTGTACACTCTTGTACAAACTCCACGTCTTTGCGGACAGCTTGTAAGAGCCGGTGATTTTGTTTTATCTTTAATTTTTTGTCTTTCTTTTTTGATTAATTGATTAATTGTAGGCATATTTTCCCCTTAATAATAGTTATCTGTATTATTTATTTCACTATAAACAAGGATTGAAGTCAAATGTTTTTTGTTATGTTTTGTAAAATTTGCTTTACATTCTTAACTTTTATATGTATATTTTGTCTTTTGTAATTTTGAAAAATGGTTTATAATTACTATTATGGATGTACAAAAAGCAATTGGAAAACTTGAACATGATTTATGCCATTTTTTAATTGGCGAGATGTGCAAAAATAATCCAGAAAAAAGAGGCAGTCCTGAAATGTATAGGTACAAGGGACTAAATATCAAACTTGATCCTCAGTCGAAAGCCAAGGAAAAAACAATTTTTGTTAGAATTGGCGCATTGGAAGCTGAGTTTAAGATAGATTCTTGCGAAAAAAATTCCGGTGCATTATCTCCAGAAGAAGAGCGTCTGGTTATGATTTGGATGGGGCAGAGTGAAAATAATTATTTATTGAAATCCGTTTTTAATCAAGGTAGCTCAAAAAAGGAGATTTCAATTGTACCTTTTGACTTAGAAGAATATTTTACAAAAATTTAGTCAGAAGAGTTAAAATTCTTTAGAAGCTCATCTGTGTATTCATCAAAAGTATTTTCTATGATTGATTTTCTTATATTTTTAACCAAGTTAAGTAGAAAATGTATATTGTGTATGCTTAAAAGAGTTGCCGCTGTTGCTTCTTGAGTTTTATACAGATGTCTTATGTATGCTTTTGTGTGGTTTCTGCAAGCATAGCAATCGCATTTTTCATCAAGCGGCGTAAAATCTTTTTCAAATTGTTTGTTTTTAATTATCTTGTTGCCTTTGTATGTGAAGAAAGTTCCATGTCTTGCATTTCTCGTTGGAAGTACACAGTCAAACATGTCAATTCCGTATTTTATGCCGTTTATAAGATCAACCGGTGTACCCACTCCCATAAGATATCTTGGTTTATTAAAAGGTAGCAAGGGAGCTGTGATTTTAGTTATATGATTCTTCATTTCTGTCGGTTCTCCGACAGAAACCCCGCCTATTGCATAACCAACTGCATCAAATTTGGACACAAACTCTGCTGATTCTTTTCTTAAATCATCAAAAAATGCACCTTGAACTATTGGGAAGAGTGCTTGGTTGTAGTTTTTGTGAGCATCATAGCATCTTTCAAGCCATGCTTTTGTTTTATCGAGTGCTTTTCTTGCTTGTTCGTATGTACAAGGATACGGCGCGCACTCGTCAAATGCCATAATTATATCTGCACCTAAATCTTCTTGTATTTTCATAGAGATTTCAGGTGAAATAAAATGTTTAGAACCGTTTTTCGGATCTTGAAAATACACTCCTTCATCAGTAATTTTTCTTAATTTTGCTAAGGAAAAAACTTGAAAACCTCCTGAATCTGTAAGAATAGGTTTATTAAAATTCATCCAACCATGTAATCCGCCGGCACTTTTAACAAGCTCTGTTCCTGCTCTTAAATACATATGATATGAGTTAGCTAAAATAATTTGTGCGCCGGTGTTTAATATTTGTTCATTGGTGAGCATTTTAACGGCACTATTTGTCCCAACGGGCATAAAAATCGGTGTTTCGATTTTACCGTGTGGTGTGGTTAAAATACCCGCTCTTGCTGAGCAGGTATTTTGTGTATTAATTATTTCAAATTTAAAATAATCGCTGTATGACATTTATTCTTCGCCAAGCTCATCAAGAACTATTTCAAACATGTTTTTATAGTTGTTGCAAATTTCTTTTTCGCTAAAATATAGATTTAATTCTCGTTCTGCACTTTCAGGTGAGTCTGATGCATGAACCAAATTTGTGGTTGAATATGAGGAAAAATCAGCTCTTATTGAACCGTCATCTGCTTCATCCGGATTTGTTTTTCCTACAAGGTGCCTTACTCCTTTTATTGCATTTTTCCCTTCAACCGCCATTGCCACAATTGGTCCCATAGTAATAAATTTAATTAGTTTACTATAAAACGGTTTTCCATAGTGTTCTTCATAGTGTTTTGCAGCAATTTCTGGTGTTACGTTCATTAATTTCATTGCAACAATTTTGTATGATTTATCCTCAAATCTTTGAACTATTTTTCCTATAAGTCCTCTTTTGACGCCGTCCGGTTTAATTGCAACAAATGTTCTTTCCATTGTGTTTCCTCTTTTTTTCTGTTGTCTTTATTAGAACACAATTTTAAAAATTAGGCAAATTTCTTTCTTTTTTAACTTAAGTTAATTTTTATTAATTTTTTTATCGTTCAAATTTTTTTATATATAATAAAAATATCGAATATTAGTGGGAGTGAATAATGCAAAGAGGTGGCAATTTGAATTGCTATTATAGTACAATTAAAAAAGAGATTAAAAACGAAGATTATTATTCAAATATTAATACAGCGGTTGCATTGGGGAAGATACATGTTCCGTTAAAACATAAGCAATTGGCTTCAAATTATGTATTAATTAAAAAAATATTTGGTTCAAGTATTGCTTCTATTCCTATAACCAATGCTGATAGAGCAACGCTGTCTCGTCATGGTTTTTTACCGCTAGAGAATAGTACGGTTTCTCAGGTTAATAGGCAAATTGATCAGCTAAAATCATGGGCGAACGGAGGCGATATTTTACTTGCTGCTTATGCAAACGAGTTGTTTGAAATAAGAATAAAGGAGCTTAAATATTTGCGATTGACTATTACGCCCGGTAGGAATATTGAATTTAAAGACGGATTTAGAGCTTTTGAGAAATATGTAGAATATATTGCCCGATAGATAATTAAAAATTGTTAAGTCGGATTACCCTATTTGAGTTGAAAAAATCCAATTTTATGGTATTTTTTATTTAGGAGGCTATATGAAAAAAATACTTTCTTTATTGTTTTTTGGTTTCTTTTTTGTAAACGGATGCGTTTTTGCAGCCTACAATAATAATTATGAAGATGATAAATCCGGTTATACATATGATGTAAATGACAATTACAATTTTGAAGATAATTCTTATTATATTAGTGATGAACAGCTAAAAGATATTGAAGATATTAATAAAATTGAAGATGAAACTAATTTTGAAACTAAAGTTATAAATTCAAGCCATTTTTCTTCTGGTACTGCTACAAGAACTTATATACCGATAAATAAGAAGAAATAATTTACCATAACGCTTCCGGCATATGCCTTTTTAGAAATCTTACAGGTGTATTGTCATATGTATGTGTTGGGAAATCTTTTTCGAATTTTTCATCTGCACTAATTGCAACAACAGGTATGTTTGTCGAGGTTGATACATCTTTTATTATGTTGTAGCCTCTGATTATATCTTCTATTGTTGTTTCATTCCCCAGATGTGTATTTGAAATAAGCCCGTTAATTTTTTTCCAAGGTTTTTTATTTTCTCCGCTATTAAATAGCATGTATTCGATAATTGAATCTTTGTCTTTTGTTTCAAACTTGGATGTATTAACTACAAGATATATTTTAATATTTTTTTCATTGTCTATATCTGTTAAGATGTCCAGTGTGTCAAGTCCTGTTACCCCATAACCCACATCGATTATAATATCTTCATCAGTAGTTTTAAGACAATTTATTTGGTCATTTGTAACGTAGCTTCCTGCTTCACCTAAGCCAAAATAGTCAGATTGCAGTATTAAATTTATTCCATAGGATTTTAATTTTTTTTCAATAGGGCGCATACAATATGCCGGTTCTACGGTGTCTAAGTCAACAAGAGTTATGTTTTTGTTATTTTTTCTATATTCTATTGCTCTATTGAGTGCGTTTTCGCTTTTTCCTGAGGCATATGCACCTGTGTAAATTTCAATTGTTCTCATTAAAACTTTCTATCGGATGTTCTTTTTCGTATTCTTTTATTTCTTCTATTGCTTCTGGCAGAATGCTTTTGAATATTTGAACTAAGTCAGGATCAAATTGTTTTCCTGCACTTTGTTCAATAATTTTTAGAGCTTCTTCCGAACTTAAGCTTTTTCTGTATGCTCTGTTTGAAACCATTGAATCATATGCGTCTGCAATTGCAATGATTCTTGAACCGAGCGGTATTTCTTCACCTTTGAGACCGTATGGGTAGCCGCAACCATTATAATATTCATGGTGATATTTTATTATTTCTGTTATTTCGTATAATTGTTTGATATCTTCAAGGATTTTAACGCTGTAATGTACGTGCATTTTTATTTTTTCATATTCTTCATCAGTTAATTTTTGAGTTTTGTTTAAAATTTCTTCAGCAACTCCTATCATACCTATATCATGCAAGAGACCTGCCAGTTCTATTTGGCTGACTTCTTTTGGATTGAGTGCTAATTTGTTTACAATTTTAAGCGCATAAAATGCTACTCTTCTGCTTCTCCCTAATGTAAATGAGTCTTTAGCATCAAGTGCTTCAATTATTGCTTTTATTGTTCCCGAGAATAAATCTTTTAAATCAGTTATTAAATTTTCGTTATCTATTTTTAATTGATAACATTCCATAGCTGATTCAACTATCATTAAAAGTTCATCGGGTGTGTATGGTTTTTTGATGTAACGGTATATTTTAGCGTAATTTATTGCATCTATTAGAATTTTGACATCAGAATACGCTGTAACCAACAAGCGCATAGTTCTCGGCTGCATATCATAAACTCTTTTTAAAAATTCTACGCCATCCATTATGGGCATTTTGTGATCAGAAAGAATACAGTCGAATTTTTCTGTTTTCATTATTTCTAATGCTTCTATTGCACTATTCGCTTTTGTTATGTCGTATTTAGTGCGAAGAGTTCTATATAAGAGTGCTAAATTATCTTCTTCGTCATCTACAATTAATATCTTGTATCTTTTATCACTCATTTTCCTTAACTCCGTTTTCTTCGCGTAAATCGTTTATAATTTCTTCTTCCATCGTCATATTTTCTTTTGAGTCTTGGTTTATTGGAAGAGTTATTGTAAATTTTGTGCCGACACCTACTTTAGATTCTACTTCTATTGTGCCGTGATGATCGTTTATTACTCTGTAAGATATGCTCATACCAAGACCCGTCCCTTTTCCTACGGGTTTTGTTGTAAAAAATGGGTCAAATACTTTTTTAAGATTTTCTTCAGGTATTCCTTTTCCTGTATCTATAAATTCAATTTTAACTTTAGAGTGTTCTTTATAAACATTTATAGTAAGAGTTCCTTTTTCTCCCATAGCATCTTGGGCATTATCAAGTATATTCATAAATACTTGGTTCAATTGTCCGCCATATGCTTCTATTTTTGGTGTATTGGGGGCATAGTTTTTAATAACCGTAATTCTGTTTTTATATTTGTTGTTCAGTATATTCAACGTAGTATCTATTTCTTTTGGTATATCAAGTTGCGTTAATACTCTTTCTTCCATTCTTGAGAAATTTTTAAGGTCAAGAACTATATTTTTTGTTCTTTGTGTTCCTTCTATGCAGCTTTTTATAAGGTCTTTAATGTCACCCCTTAGAAAATCTAAATCGATTTCTTTTTTTAGTGCTTCAATTTTAGCTTTTGTATCTTCAGGAAAATTTATGTTATTTTCTTCATATAGGTCAATTAATCTTAACAGGTCATCTACATAGTTTTGAAGAATCATTATGTTTCCATGGATAAAATTGACAGGGTTATTAATTTCATGGGCAATTCCTGCTACAAGTTCACCAAGCGAGCGCATTTTTTCAGAATGTACCATCATAGCTTGTGTTTCTTGTAGTTTATAATTTGCTGCTTCAAGAGCTACCGTTCTTTCCTGTACTTTTAGTTCTAATGAGGTATAAAGTTCGTTTAGTTGAAGCCCCATCTCGTTGTATGAATTAATTAAATCGTTTATTTCGGAAAAATTTGTTTTTGGAATTTGCACGTCAAAGTTGCCGTCTGTTATTTCTTTTGCGGCTTTGGATAACCTTTCTAAGGGTTTTGAAATTATGCCTGACATCATTACACTGACTGCTATACCAAAGACAATAAACAATGTTAGAATATTTGTTATCATATCGAAAAAGCTGTCATAGTATACATCCATATGATCTTTGGCAGGAATACCAAAATATACTGTGTATTCGCCGATAGTTTTTGTAAGTTTTTGAATACTTTGTTTTGTATCAGGTTTATAATTTTCCAGCATTGCATTTTGGGAATAATCACCAAGAATGATTTTTCCGGTATTGTTATCTTTAACATATGTGTAAGATAAAAGATTATCCTTTTTTAGTAAGTCAATTATGCTTTTTGTTGCTTCAAAATTGTTCTTTTTTGTATCTATAATCAACGATTGAACAAGTATAGTTGACAAAGAGTATCTTAGTTTATATATATCAGACTCATATTCACTTGCAAGATTTTTTATATTAAACATTGTATAAAGTGCAAAAAGTGAGGTTGTAACTATTATGATTATGCTAAGCAAAACCGCAAAATATATACTTAATCTGATTGATTTGAGCTTTTTTAAATTAATTTTTTTCATAATATATTTAACTCTTCGTCATTATTTTCGCTATTTTCCGAGAATATGCTCGGGATTTCATAAGCTTTTTTTTCTTCAGTAATTTTTTTTACTATTATTTTTGTGTTTAGTCCGTCTAAAATTTTCCCAATAATAAAACCTATAAACCAAAAACAAAAAGATGCAGGTATAACTATTTTAAGAAGCAAAGTTGTGGTATATAGGTCTATTGAAAAATTATTTAAAAGACAAAGCAAAGATAATATAAGTATAGAACTTGAGCAAAATAATGATGAAATTATTTTTGAGTATTTTATAGGTTTATCTTCGTTTGTTTCGTATGTTAAATTACTCATATTTTACTAGTCTTCTTTGTTTTGGTCTTCCATTTTGATTTTAAAGGCATATTGTACAAGGACAATTCTGTCTACATTTTCTAAATCAGTGAATTTACCTGATATAATATAAGTTTTTTTATCTTCTGTGTTTGATTCTGTTATTCTTATTGGAAGCAGACAACAATCTATTTTCATATTTGTTGAAAGGTTTATTTGTATAGGATAGTGTTTATCTATTTCAAGAGGAGTTGAACTTACGAATTTTAATCCTCCTGCCGATATATCTTCCACTTTAATTACACAGTTTGGAGCAATGTCTTTAAATATAACACTTCCTTGATTTAATCCAACACGAGAATATTCTCTTCTTTGTATTAGACTATAATCATTTGTAGATGCAAGCGTTATGAATTTATCTTCCCTTGAAATAATTTTTGTTTCAAAATATATTAAACCAACATTATTCACTCCGAAAACTTCTGCATTTTCTTGCGGAATGTAATCATTTAATTCATTTTCATCTTTTAGAACAAGTTCTGCTTTAATTTCGTTTTCGTCTACACTAATTAACTTTAGGGCACATGAACTTTGAAAATTGTTTGGTATTATTTTTAAATCTTTGGTTGTTTCAAGTATTTCTTTCATTATTAAACCCTTTTATATTGTTGCTGTTTTCATGTTGGCTCTGATTATACCTACTGATTTTGCTTTGATATTGTTCGTAACTTCATTATAAGACATAATTGCTATTTGTGGATATGTTCTTTCAATTAAGCGTCTAAAAATCAACCTTATGGGTGAAGAACATAAAATAACCGGTTGGTTTCCTGTTTGTTGAATTGCTTTTTCAAACTCTGAATTTAGACTATCCATCAATCTTTTTACAAAGTCCGGATTTAAAGTTAAGCTTTCTCCATCTGGGTTTATACCTTTTGCTATTTCTTGTTCTACTTCTTGAGTCATTGTGATTACAAGTAATTCTCCGGTGTCGGAAAGATTTTGTTTGCATATTGTTCTGCAGAGTGCTTGCCTGCATTGTTCCGTTAAATAGTTATAGTTTTTATTGATTTTATGCTGTAAGCTCATTGTTTCAAGTATTGTTTTTAAATCACGTATTGAAACTCGCTCTTTAAGAAGATTTTGCATAACCTGCTGGACGTCTGCCGTTGTTAGTTCTTTCATTAAGTCATTAACATATGTTTCATTTACTTCTTTTTTAAGGTTATCAATCAACTGTTGTACATCTGAGCGAGTAAGTATTTCACTTGCATTTTTCTTGATTACTTCTGTTAGATGTGTTGAAATTACTGCAGAAGAAGATACAACAGTATAGCCTGCTGTTTCTGCGTATTCTTTGTCTTTTTCTAATATCCAAGTTGCAGGAAGATGAAATGCCGGTTCAATTGCGCTTATTCCAACAACATTAGGGTCATCTGCTCCACCCATTGAATTCATTGCAAGGAATCTGTCGGGATATACTTCTCCGGTTTCTATGGTTATCCCCTTTAGTTTAATTTGATATGTATTTGGTGGCAGTTGAAGATTGTCTCTTACTCGAATAGACGGTAATACTATCCCTAAATCAAGTGCTGTTTGTCTTCTTATTTGAGATATTCTATCTAATAAATCACCGCCTTTTTCAACATCCAATAAACTTACAAGTCTGTATCCGATTTCGATTTCAAGAGTTTCTACCGCAAGCAGCTCCAGTACACTTTCTCTTGTCGCTTTTTTCTTTTTCTTTCCAAGTTTTTCAGCTTTCTTGGCGTCTTTTTCGGCTTGTTGAGCTTGCTTTTGTGCTTCAATTTTTTCTTTAAATTTTTTGTAACTAAAACCGCCAGCTAGGGCTGAAATTGTTATAAATGGTATTGTTGGCATTCCGGGAACTATACCTATGCAAAATAAGAGTCCGCTTATTATACCCAGAACTTTCGGGTTTTGGAACATTTCTTTTCTTATATCTTCTGATAATGAATTATCAGAGCCTGATGCACGAGATATAATTAAACCTGTTGCAGTAGAGATAATTAAAGCCGGAATTTGCGAAACCAATCCATCACCGACAGTTAGAATAGTATATGTTGAAAGAGCTGTCATGGGCTGCATTTTCATTTGTACTATACCTATTATTAATCCCCCAACAATATTAATAACAGTAATTATAATTCCCGCCATTGCATCACCTTTGACAAATTTTGAAGCACCATCCATAGTACCATAGAAGTCCGCTTCTCTTAAAAGGGCCTTTCTTCTTTTTTTAGCTTCTGTTTCATCAATTAAACCGGAATTTAAGTCAGCGTCTATTGATAATTGTTTTCCAGGCATGGCATCCAATGTAAAACGTGCACTAACTTCTGCAACACGTCCAGCTCCGCCCGTAATAACCATAAAGTTAATTATAACAAGTATTATAAAGATAACTGCACCTACAACATAGTTCCCCCCGACTACGAATTGTCCGAATGATTCTATTACGGAGCCGGCATTTGCTTCTAAAAGAATTAGTCTTGTAGAAGTTACATTTAGACCAAGTCTAAATAATGTTGCTATAAGAAGAATTGTAGGGAAACTTGAGTATTCAAGTGGCTCTTTGGTGTATAAGCACACAAGAAGAATTAATACTGAAAGAGAAATATTTAAAGTAAGTAATAAGTCTAATAATTGTGCAGGAATAGGTATTACCATCATTAAAACAATGGTAACAAGACAAATAGCAAGAACTATATCATTATTTTTAAGTAAATCTTTTAATTTCCCCAAGTTACTTCTAATTCCTCCGTTTTTTATCTTCCTTTTTGTGCGTAGACGTATTGTAGAATTTCAGCTACGGCAACATATAGTTCTTGTGGTATTATAGCATCAACTTCCACTAATTTGTATAAACTTCGTGCAAGTGGTTTATTTTCTACAATAGGTATTCCGTTATTTTTTGCAATTTCTCTTATTTTAAAGGCTATGAAATCTACTCCTTTTGCAACTACAACAGGAGCAGGAACTTTTTCGGGATTATACATTAATGCAACTGCGTAATGTGTTGGATTTACAACTACTACATCGGCATCTTTTACTTTTGACATCATTTTTTGTTGTAGTATTTTCATTTGGAATGAACGAATTTTGCTTTTTATTTTTGGATCACCTTCGGTGTTTTTAAATTCATCTTTTACTTCCTGTTTTGACATTTTTATTGATTTGTTGTATTCCCAGTCTTGATATTTTTTGTCTATTATTCCTATGATTATTAGTAAAACACATATTGTTGCAAGTAGTTCAAATATAACTGATCCCATGACCATAAATCCTGTTGTAGGATCTGCTCCGATTAGTCCGAACAGATCATTTTTTCTTTTTATTATTACGTTAAATCCAACCATTGCGACTATTGTTGTTTTTACTATTGATTTAATAAGTTCTACCATTTGTTTAGGTTTGAAAATATTTATTTTTTCTAGCAATGATTTCATTGCGGCTGCAGGTGACAGTCTTTCAAAATTTGGTTTTAAGGCTTCTTTTGCAAATAATGCACCTGTTTGAAATCTTAAGACCAATGCTGCCGCTATTGCTAAAAATGCAAAAAACAAAACTGTTATTTCTGCATAGTTTTTAAAATAAGTTGCAAGTACACCTATTGCATCGTTATCTGATATTTCATTTGGGTTTAAGTGTGTTAATGTTTGAAATAACATATTTTTTAATTTTTCAAGCATGCCAGAGCCCATTGCATAAATTAAACCCAGCCCAAATGTCAGGACAAGGGATGATGTGAAGTCTTGGCTTTTTGCTATGTGTCCTTTGTCTCGTTCTTTTTCCCGTCGCTTCGGGGTGGCTTCTTCTGTTTTTTCGTTTTGTTCGTTTGACATATTCTATGTAAATAATGTGCCAATGGCACGCATATATTCTTGTATAACTCCTTGTAGATAAATATTTGTTGCGCTTAAAAAGACTAAAATTAAAAAGAATCCTATATATATTTTAACAGGAATTGCAACCATATATATATTCATTTGTGGCATCATTTTGCTCATCATTCCAAGTAAAACATCACTTATAAGCAAGACTGAAAATATTGGAAAAGCAACCCCAAATGCAATTTTAAAGCATTGTGAAAAAATTTCGAGCATTGAAACAACTATGTTTGAATCAAATAAAGGAAAAACCCCCATAGGGACAGCATGAAAGCTGTTTAGCAGTGCTGCAAATAAGAATTGGTAGGCTCCTGTTGCAAGAAAAATTAATGTTGCAAGATATATGTACAATCTGGAAATTTCAGTTGAATTAACTCCTGTTGCAGGGTCAAGAGCTTCCGACATAGATAATCCCATTTGTATTGAAAGTATACTTCCGCTCATCCTCACACCTTCAAGCATTAAGTTTGCTATAAAACCAATTAAATATCCTACCGAAAATTCAATTACAATTAATATAATAAACTCAGCCATGTCTTTTGGCAAAATGAAATTTTTTTGAGTATATATAATTGGATATAGTATAAATGCTATTATTCCCGCAAACCAAACTTTTGTCATTATGGGGGCTTGTATTGTTGAAAAAAATGGTGCAGATTGAAACAATCCGGTAATTCTTGTAAAAACAAGCATAAAAATAACAATATTATATGGAGATAACAGATTTAACAGATTTGGTGCTTGAGTCAATTATAGTCCCCTTTTTCAAGAAATGAAAACTTTTATATATTCAAAAAGTTCTCTTGTGGTTGTTGTAAAAATATCTATCATCCACGGTGCTGCAACTATTAAAACTAATAATGCAGCAAATATTTTAGGGACAAATGTAAGTGTTTGTTCTTGTATTTGAGTTACCGATTGAATAATACTTATTGCAAGCCCCACAACTATCGCCGAGAGGAGTATTGGTGCTGCTATTATCATTGTCAGTAAAATTGTTTTTTGAAATACTGTTAAAACTAAAGCTTCATCCATATTTTAATCCTTTATGTTGCAAACCCTTCAATAAGAGATTTTGTAATTAAAAACCATCCGTCAACCATAACAAACATTATTAATTTAAAGGGCATTGCGATTGTTGTAGGTGGTAAAAACATCATACCCATAGACACAAGTACTGACGCAACAACTAAATCAATTACTAAGAAAGGCAGAAAAATAACAAAGCCGATTTTAAATGCAGTTTTTAGTTCTGATAAGACAAATGACGGTATTAAAACATATGTTGGAACATCTTTTTTGGTTTTTGGTTTTTGAATTTTGGATAATTTTACAAAAAGTGCTAATTCCTCTTCATGTGTTTGTTTGAACATAAAGTCCCTAATTGGCACAAGAGAGTTATCTAATGCTTGTTGTTGTGTGATTACATTTTTCATATATGGCTGGTAAGCTGTTTCATTGATTTTTGAAAGTGTAGGTGACATTACAAAAAAAGTTAATATTAATGCTAATCCAACTATAACTTGATTTGGTGGAAGTGTTGTTGTGCCTATTGCTTGTCTGGTTAATGAAAGCACAATTACAATTCTTATAAATGCCGTTGTCATTATAATTATACTTGGTGCAAGAGTTAAAATTGTCAGCAAAATAAGAATTTGCACGCCTTGAGTAAACTCTTGCGGTGTTGATATATTTTGCATACCCACATTAATACTGGGTAAAGATAATGCTGCATTTGCTGTTAGGGTGCTACAAAAAAATAACCCTGCTAATCCTATCCATATTTTTTTAAATTTAGAAAATAACAAAACTTACCTGCTTCTATTTATTTTATTGTTGAAAAACTCCCATATTTCTGAATTTAGAATATCTTTGATTTCTTAATTCGTCAGATGTCATATTTTTGAATTCATTTAGAGCATTCAATAGTGAGATTTTCAAGTTGTTTGACATTTCTTCTGCACTATAATGAGCTCCCCCTATGGGTTCTTTGATTACTTCATCTACTATATTATATTTTAGTAAATCTTCACCTGTAATTTTAAGAGCATTTGTTGCAACTTTTGCCATTGAGGCATCTTTCCATAAAATCGATGCACAACCTTCAGGAGAAATTACTGTATAGTATGCATGTTCTAAAATCATTACTTTATTAGCAACAGCTAAACCCAATGCTCCTCCCGAGCAGCCTTCTCCGGTTATGACCGCGATTATAGGTACTCCTAATTTAGCCATTTCTTTTAAATTTACGGCAATAGCTTCGCCTTGTCCCGTTTCTTCTGCTTTCATTCCCGGATATGCACCCATTGTATCTATTAGGGTAATAATGGGTAAGTCAAATCTATTTGCATGCTCAAATAATCTTAACGCTTTTCTGTATCCTTGCGGTTGAGGCATGCCAAAATTACATTCAAGATTTTCTTTTGTTGATTTGCCTTTCATTGTGCCTATCAACATAACATTATGTCCATCAATTTTTGCAATTCCGCCTGCTATTGCTTTATCATCGTAGCCGTGTCTGTCTCCGTGTAATTCTATAAAATCCTCACACATAAATTGAACATAATCCATAAAGTTGGGTCTTTGCGGATGACGTGCTATTTGTAATTTTTGATATGGTTCCAATTTTTCATATAATTCTTTTTTGTACACTTTTGTTTGCTCTTCCAATTTTTTTATCTCATCATCATAATTTATATTTGTTTCTTTGCTTGTTTGTTTTAGTTCTTCTATTTTATCCTGTATTGTATATATTGGTTTTTCGAATTCCAGAATTTGGACTCTTTTATCATTTTCATTCATTTTGAATTCCTTACTTTTTAGAGTGCATAGCAATAAGTTTAGCTAGTTTTTCTTTCATGTCTTTTCTTTCAACTATAAAATCTATTTGACCGTATTTAAGTAGATATTCAGCTGTTTGGAAATCGGCCGGAAGTTTTTGTCTTATTGTTTGTTCTATTACTCTTCTTCCTGCAAAACCTATACGGGCGCCTTTTTCTGCAATAATAATATCTCCGATTGTTCCAAATGATGCTGTAACTCCGCCAAAGGTTGGTTCGCATAAGACAGTTATGTATAGTAGCTTTGCTTCATTTAGTTTAGCAACAGCACAACTGGTCTTTGCCATTTGCATTAAACTTAAAGCACTTTCTTGCATTCTTGCTCCGCCTGATGCTGTAAAAACAATTGATGGAAGTTTATTTTCAAGTGCATATTCAAGTATTCTTGTAATTTTTTCGCCAACAACAGATCCCATTGAGCCGCCCATATAATCAAAATCCATAACTGCAATAGCAGCTTTTTGTCCTGAAATTGAGCATGTTCCTGTTATTACGGCTTCATCAAGACCTGATTTTTCATGCGCTTGTTCTTGACGGTGTTTATAGCTTTGGGTGTCAACAAATTCTAATGGATCACATGGTTTTATATTTGAAAACATCTCTGTAAAGCTATTTTCGTCAGAAATAAGTTTTATTCTGTCTCTGGCACCAATTCTGAAGTGATAGTCGCAATTTGGACAAACCATTTGATTGTTTTCTAAATCTTTTTTAGGTAATTGACTGGAACAGTTATAGCAAAGCGTCCATAATTTTCCTATTGAATCATCTATATGAACATCGTTATCACGAGCTGCAATTTGTTGCATTTTTCTTTTATTGAACCAATCGGTTAAAGTCATAATGTAATTTCCTCACCAAGTATTTTTATAAATTATATTATAAAATAAAAAAGCATACAAAACATTGCACCGTGTAAAATTTTTATTTATTATTAAGTTATGCAAGCTCAAGTATACAAAATACATTCGGATTTTTATTATGTTAAGAATTTTGAACATGGTAATTTTACTTGCAAGTTAAAAGACACTTTAAAAAAACAAAAGGTAGATATAAGAGTTGGAGATTATGTTGAATTAAGCAATGACCATTGCTTTATTGTAAAACTCGTTTTAAGAAAAAATTTTCTAACAAGACCAAAAGTATCAAACATTGATTTAGCGTTAGTTGTTTGTTCGCTTAAAGAACCAGAGCTTGATTTAGTACAGCTTAACAGATATTTGATATATTTAAAATATCACAATATTGATTGTGCTATATGTTTTAATAAAGAGGATTTAGATAGTAATTTATCAGAAACAATTAAAAAAATATCTTCTATATATTGTTCACTTGGCTATGATTTATTTTTTATAAGTGCAAAAAATAAGGTAGGTCTTTTGGAGCTTCTTGACTTCATTAATAAAAAGACGATAGTTTTGGTTGGAATGTCCGGTGTTGGAAAGTCTACTCTTTTGAATTCACTAAATCCTGAAATAAATTTAAGAGTTGGAGAAGTTTCTAAAAAAACCTTAAAAGGTTCGCACACAACCCGTCATGTTGAGATAATAGAATGTAAAAATTTCAGAGTTATCGATACTCCCGGTTTTTCAAATTTAAAATTTGATTTCATGCAACCTAATAAGCTTGCAGAGCTTTTTGATGATTTTATCCCATATATTAAGAATTGCAAATACTCGAATTGTTTACATAACGTTAATGAAAAAAATATCTGTTCACTATATGATAATTTAGATAAAATAGATGAGTCCAGATATAAAAGTTACTTGTCATTTTTGGATGAATGCTTGGAATATAAAGAGAAAATTTCAAAAAGAAGCATTAAGCATGAGGATTATAAAAAAGAAAGCGGTTCAAATACTTTTGTTAAAATCTCTAAAAGAAAAAGAATACAATCAAGAAATACATTAAAACAAAACATTAAGGATACGGATTAAAGTGATAAATTATTATAAAAATCTTGTTGAAAGTGAATTAGTAAATTATTTTGATGAGTATTCAAAAAATTCATCATATTCATCTAAAATATGGGAAGCTATGCGATACACAACTTTGCTTGGAGGTAAACGCATAAGAGCAATTATGTGTCTTGAAGTTGCAAATTTGTTTAATGTCGATATTAAAGATGCACTTCCTTGTGCATGTTCATTAGAAATTATGCATGCATACAGTTTAATTCATGATGATTTACCTTGTATGGATAATGATGATTTAAGAAGAGGAAAACCAACCAACCACAAAGTTTTCGGAGAAGCTATTGCAACACTTGCCGGTGATGCTCTAATTTCTTTTGGTGCACAGTTGTTAGTAGATAAGCTATCTAAAAAATACTCTTCAGATTTGATATTAGATATTGTATATAATTATTTAAAAACTTCAGGTGCTCTTGGTATTGTTGCTGGGCAAGTGGCAGATATTGAAGCAGAAAATAAGCAAATTGATTTTGAAAATTTAAAGTATATTCATAAATATAAGACAGGTGCTTTATTTAACTGTGCTGTTACAATTGGTGCAAAACTTGCTGACCTCAGGCATGATATTCTTTTAAAATTACAAGAATATGCTGATAATTTTGGTATTTTATTTCAAGTTTATGATGATATTATTGATTGTACTTTATCGACTGATGAACTGGGTAAAACGGCGGGAAAAGATAATATATCGAATAAGTTGACATATGTAAGTGCTTTTGGATTAGACGAGGCAAAAAATATTTTTTATTCGCTAATCGATAAAAATCGTGCTATACTAAACGAATTAAATATAAAATCTTCGGTTTTCGAAGATATTAATACTATGTTAATTGAGAAAGTAAAAGGAAAATAATGGGGGATATACAGTTTTTTAATACAGGATACGAGGCCTTATTTTGTGGTTTGATATCGGCTTCAATAGCTCAATTTATAAAAGTTGTTACTTATCTTTGTACGCATAAGAAAATAAACTTTAAAATTTTTACAACAACGGGTGGTATGCCAAGTTCTCATACCGCTGGAGTAATTGCTCTATCTACTTCAGTTGCTTTGATTGAAGGTATAAGCTCAATGCTTTTTGCGGTTTCATTAGGTTTTTCATTAATTGTCATGCAAGATGCTTCAGGGATAAGACGTGCAGCTGGAAAAACTGCAGCTACTCTTAACAGGCTTGTTGATGAATTTGTTCAAAAAAATCATGAAGTAAAGCCGTATGCTGCTTTAAAAGAATTATTGGGGCATACTCCCCTGGAAGTTTTTTGTGGCATGTTATTAGGAGTTTTGATTCCTTTTATTGTGCATTTTTCCAGAGAGATTATTGCTTTTGTTGCATAGCTTTTTAGTTTGTGCTTCTTTTTAGCATTTGCGTTAGGGTTGCTTCTTTTTTAATTCTTTTCTTTACTTGTTCTTTTGCATTGGATAATTTGAAAAAATCATCGTTGAATTTGCATAATCCGATTGCACAGCCTTCATCGTCATTAAAGTTAAAAAGTTTTTTAATTATATCCATTTAAACCTCCTTATTTGATTTAATTTTTTTAAAATAAAAGTCAATTTTTATTATATATTTTTGTACTTATTTTTTGCTTGCATATTTTGATATGCTTTAATAATGAATATGGCTAATGAAATTTTTAGTTTAAATGAAAAATATATGGATGAAGATTTTAAGAAAATTTTTGAAATTATTGATTTAAAATCTGTTAACTCAATTGAGGATGCAAATGAACTTATATTTTATCTTACAGATTGTGCTAATCCCTTAAGAGAAGCATGCTCTCTTAAATTAGAAGAAATATGTCCTAAATATTTTCAATATTTTTTAAATGAATATTCAAAACAAAAACTTTTAAAAGCGATAACAGATATTAATCCTAATGTTTCACGTGCTATTTGTTCAATTTTTTCAAAAACGAAAGAAATAGCAGATTATATTGAATTAGATGTAATTCTTGCTATAAAAAATTTGTTAATTGAAATTGAAGACTATGAAAATGAAAATAAGGATTTTTTTCGAAATTCTATAAGAAACACTAAAAGTCATGCTAAAAACAAAAAATTGTTTGCTCTTTATTGGTTGCTTGAGGCATTGTTTTTTTGTTTTAGCGGAAAATATAATGCTGAAGTATTAGAATTGTTAAATGTTACAATAAATTTTAATGATTTTACAATTAGGGAAAAAACTGCTCAATTATTGCAAAAAACCAAAGATGTACCTTTGGAATTATTAAAAAAAGCAAAACATGACCAAAATTTTTATGTAAAAATTCAAGTTTATGATAAAATTAACTTTGATGATTAGATAAACAGGAATAATATATGATTTCAGTAAACGATTTAAAAACAGGCTTAACATTAGAAATTGACAACGGGCTTTGGTCTGTCGTTGAGTTTTTACATGTAAAACCGGGAAAAGGTGCAGCTTTTGTTCGTTCAAAATTAAAAAATGTTGAAACAGGACAAGTTGTTGAAAAGACCTTCAGAGCCGGTGAAAAAGTTGCAAAAGCTATGTTAGATAGACGTGAAATGCAATATCTTTATAAAGAAGGAAATGATCTTGTCATGATGGATCTTGAAAGTTATGAACAACTTCCTGTTCCGGCTGATAGGGTTGGTGATGGCATTAAATATTTACAAGAAAATATGACAGTTCAAATCTTATTCCATGACAGCAAAATAATTGGTATTGATTTACCTAATTTTGTTGAATTAAAAGTAATTGATACTCCACCTGCTGAAAAAGGTAATACTGCTCAAGGCGGCACAAAACCGGCAACACTTGAAGGCGGTGCAGTTGTTAATGTTCCGTTTTTCATACAAACTGGAGATACATTAAGAATAGATACCAGAACTAATGAATATTTAGATAGAGTGTAAGGATACATGATATGAAATACGAAATTGAATATATTGAAAAAATTGCCAAAATATTAAATGACAACCAGTTGAGTGAGATTGTTTTAGAAGATGGCGAGCAAGCTATAACAGTAAGAAGAGAATTGTGTGGTTCGATTCAAGCTGCAGCACCTGCAGTTGCTGTGGCTCCAACGTTGTCTCCTTCTTCACCACTGCCTCAAACAAAGGAAGACAAAAAACAATCTTCCAAAGGTACTCCAATTGTTTCTCCAATGGTTGGTGCTTTTTATGCTGCACCTGCACCTGGTGCGAAACCATTTGTTAAAGTTGGTGATGTAGTAAGCCCTGGTCAAGTAGTTTGTATCGTTGAGGCTATGAAATTAATGAACGAAATTGAATCTGAAGTTTCAGGTAAAATTGTTGAAATTTGCGTTGAAGACGGTCAAAGTGTCGAATACGGACAAGTTTTAATGTATGTTGAATAAACTGTATGAGAGCATTTTTGCTCTTGAGCCAAGGAATTGTTATGTTTAAAAAAGTTTTAATTGCAAATAGAGGCGAAATTGCCATACGTATAATAAGAGCATGCAGAGAGTTGGGAATTGCTACTGTTGCTGTGTATTCTCAGGCGGATAGTCAGAGTCTTCATGTTTCACTTGCTGATGAAGCATATTGCATTGGACCCGCACAGAGTGCAAAAAGTTATCTTTCGATACCAGCACTAATTTCTGTTGCATTGACATCCGGTGCTGATGCAATACACCCTGGCTATGGTTTCTTGTCTGAAAGAGCTGATTTTGTTTCTATATGCGAAGAACACCATATTAAGTTTATTGGTCCTTCAGCGGATGCTATGTTGAAGATGGGGGATAAGGCTAATGCTCGTGCAACAATGGAAGCTTCCGGTGTGCCAATTACTCCAGGGTTGGGTATAGTTAATGATACAGATACTATTAGGAAGTTTGTTGAAAAGGTTGGATATCCTATTATTATTAAGGCTACTGCCGGAGGCGGTGGTAAAGGTATGAGGATAGTCAGAAAAGATGACGAGCTTGATGATGCTTTCAATTTATGCAGAAATGAAGCCCAGAATGCTTTTGCAAATCCTGAAGTATATGTTGAAAAATTTATTGAAAATCCAAGACATATAGAAGTGCAAATTCTTGCAGACAGCTATGGTAATGTTATACATCTTGGCGAAAGAGATTGCTCAATACAAAGAAGAAATCAAAAATTATTAGAAGAAGCGCCAAGTGTTGCAATAACTGATGAAATCAGAAAGAAGATGGGTGAAGCTGCTATAAATGCTGCTAAATCTATCAATTATGAAGGCACAGGTACAATAGAATTTTTATTGGATGAATCCGATAAAAAGAATAAAAAGTTCTATTTTATGGAGATGAATACTCGTGTTCAGGTTGAGCACTGTGTAACTGAGATGATTTCAAATGTTGATATTGTAAAAGAGCAAATTAGGGTTGCTCAAGGTGAAAAACTTTCGTACAAGCAGGAAGACGTAAAACTAGTCGGTCATGCAATTGAATGTAGAATAAATGCTGAAGATTATGAAAAGTGCTTTATGCCTTGTCCCGGTATGATCGAAGGTTATATTGCACCTGGTGGTTTTGGTACTCGTGTAGATTCACACGCTTATACAGGTTATTCTATTCCTCCGTATTACGATTCTCTTGTTGGAAAAGTTATTTGCTGGGGTAGAGATAGAGACGAAGCAAGAAGAAGAATGTTGAGAGCTCTGGATGATTATGTTATTACCGGTATCAAAACAACAATCGGTTTTCATAAAAAGATATTGAATAATTATAATTTTATTTCTGGTGATTTCAACACAAGTTTTATAGAAAAAAATTATCCTGAGGTTCTTTCAAAAAAATAAGGTAATTTATTTTGGATTTTAAATTCGATAAAAATACATCTGAATTTATGAATATTCTTGCAAGAAATGCCCTTACTCAAAATGTTAGGGTGTTTTTTGTAGGCGGTGCTGTTAGGGATTGTTATTTGGGTGTTCCAATTAAAGATATTGATTTTTTAATTCAAGGTAGTGCGATTAGTTTTATTTCGTCATTGTCTGAGTATTTTGAAATATTATCTGTTCATGAAGATTTTGCAACGGTTAAGGTCTTGTATAATGGAGTAAGCTTTGATATTGCCTCTACCAGAATTGAATCATACCCTTATAGCGGTTGTTTGCCTGTCGTTGAAAAAATAGGCGTAAGTATATATGATGATGTTAAAAGAAGAGATTTTACAGTTAACTCTTTATATGTTGAGTTTTTTATTAAAAATAATAATTTAAATTATAAAGTTATTGATTTGACTAAAGGAATTAAGGATATTAATTCTAAGACTCTAAGAGTATTACATGATAGAAGTTATATTGATGATCCAACAAGAATCTTGCGTGGATTAGGTTTAAAATATCGTTTTGGCTTCACATTCTCTCCTGAGGATGAAATTCTGATAAATAATTATTTGTCTTATTCTAATAAGGAAAATTTCAGTTTTGCTCGTGCTTATAGTGTTTTAGAAAAAACGTTTTTACATAATAATATAGATGAAATATTTAAAGAATTTATTGAAAAAAAATATTATAAAATTTTTATATCAAATGATTTGGACATTGATTTTTCTTTTGTTCAAAAGATAATTGAGCTATTTTCATTAAATATTGAAGAAAAATGTGATTTTTATGTAAACATAATAAAAAATTTTAATATTGTAAAAGTAAAATTAAAATCAAGCTTGGATATAGTAAAGTTTTTTTCAAAATACAGCAATGGATATCTTGCATATTATTATTATAAAACTTTAGATGAACAGGTTTGTTTTTATAATAATATTAAAGAACTTAAGTTGTTTATTTGTGGAAATGATTTAATTTCTCTTGGTTATCCTCAAGGTAGGCTAATTGGAAAAATTTTAGGTGAATTATTTGAACAAAAAAGTTTAAATTTATCTAATTTCAAAACTAAGGATGATGAACTTATCTGGGTTAAAAAGAACTTCCCTTTATTCTAGTTTTATAACATTTTTGCATTTTTTTTACAAAACTTAATACTATATTTTTTATAAAATTAATTCCTAGTTGAATTTTGACGTTTTTTAATTGTTAAAAAAATTAATATTTTGCTTCTTTTGTTATAAATACAACCTTTTGGTGCATAGAATTCATATAACTATTTTTAAACGCAAGGATGTATCGATAAAAGGCTTAATGAAAGGAGCTCATTTATGTCAGTAGTTATTAACACAAACGTGGATTCTATTAAAATCCAAAACATTTTGT
>CALUWM010000023.1 GCA_944324485.1 Candidatus Gastranaerophilales bacterium
CCTACATATGGAGCGGCAGCAGAAAGTTTGATGAAATAATTATTAAATTTGTTATGTCTAGAACATTTTCATCTATATCAAAAAAAACTTTATAGAAAATTTTATTTGAAGTATTGCCATTATAAAGTTTTATATCTTCAAAAGTGTTTCTGTATGTTTTGATGAGATTTAGAATAAAACTATTTTTATTGTTATATATGTCAATAGAAGATGGCATATTGGAGACAAATATTCCGTTTTTTGTTAGATGTTGTTTAATTAGTGTTAAATATTCTTCAGTTGTAAATCTTTCATCAATTCCTTCGTCTCCTGCAACATCGACAACAATTAAGTCGTATTTGCTTTTGCTTTCTTTTAAGAAAACAAAAGCATCTTGAAGAAAGAAATTAAATTTGTCTGATGGTTTAAAATCAAAGTACTTTTCTGCAATAGGAAAAATATATTCTTCAATATCAACAATGTCAATTTTTTTTAATTTTTTAAAAAGCATTTCATATTGCTTTAGGATTATTCCTGTACCTAGCCCTATAAAAAGAATTGTTTTTATATTTGGATTTATTAAGTATGGAATAAGAAAATAGTTTATATAAGGTAAATTCCCTTCATAAAATTTATTTTTAATATATCCTGCCTGATATGTGTCTTTGTATTTAATAAAACGACCAAAATTATTTTCAACAACTTTTATGTTGTGAAAATTTGATTTCACTTTAAGCAGTGTTTTTTCTTTTATCTGTACTTTGTTAAATTTTTCTAGTAAGGTTTTTTTAGGTTTATGAATCGTAAGATCTTCAGGAATAATTGTCATAAAGTAAAGTTATCATAACTATATTCTTATAACAAGTATTTTTGAATCTGTTTGTGCTGTTATACTGTGTTTTTCTTCGGCCTTAAAGAAGAAAACCTCTTCTTTTTTTATGTTGTAATTTTGCTTATTTTCTTCATTAAGATGAAAAATTATTTCACCCTCTAGCACGTATATAAAAGCATCTACGGGTGATATATGTTCATTCATTTTTTGATTTTTCTTTAGCGCAATTAAAAGAGCGAGGCAATCTTCATTTTTTAAAAGTACATGCGAGTTTATGTGTTCATCGCAAAAGTCGACAATTTTTTCTAATTTTTCTGCTAAGTGTTTCATTTAATATTCCCCCCTTTTTTTTATTTATTTTATTTAGGAAATATTTTATTTTTATTATGAAATTGACTTAGTTCAATTTAACAATCCATTATGCTTTCAAATTCTCTATATGCGTTTATTGTTTGATTTCTAGCTGCATCAGTGTGTGAAAATATATTATTATAATGGCTGTCTAAGTCTCCGTATGCGCTTCTATTGTAACTGTGCATCATAACATCATGGGTATCTACCCCTTCTTTTAGTGGAAAAATGTCATGCATTTGAATGTGTACCGGCAGTTTTTTGCCTGAGTCTCTAAAAGCATGGAGAGTGTTTTTTAATCTTTGGAGTCTTCTTTCATAAGACATCGAGCCATTATCATTGTCATCTGAAACACAGGGCCCTGCTGCATAATTAGAATTCCATGATTGCTTATCGTATTCGTGCATCAAATTTCCAAAGTCGTCAGCTAATCCCCAGTCTGTTCCTGCTGTATAGCCTAAATTTTCGTATCTTGGATTAAGGTCTGCCTTTTCTGCAACAAATGATATATCATTTCTTCCGGAGCGCGCTCTTATTTGTTGAGTAATATATTGCATTTTTTTATAGTCCGGAACTGTGCCTACTCCGCAGTAATGTTCCATTTCAAAGTTATCTACATGTTTTCCGCTATCGAAGTAAATGCAATCAAAACCCATGTTTATAGCATCAACACATGCATTAATATAGGCATCTTCATCGTAATACCAACTAAAAGGTCTTCCTTGAACAGATATTTGTCCTTCTGAAATTGGCATTCTTACGCCTGTTTTGAGTCCTCTAAAGTGAGCTAAATCGTTAAATGCCTTTACAAGCTCATCATCCCCCATTCTTTCCCCGTTTCTTTCAAGGTTAGGAGATGTTAAATTTTTTGATATCCCTGCTTGTAACCCTATGCAGTAGAGACCTTCATTTCCTGTGTATCCGTCATTATAGCTTCCATATGTCGGATATAGTTGTGATAGTATTATGCAAGTTGGAATATTTTTTGTAGAGGGAGGAATTGCAGGCAGTAATTTTATAACATTTAAAAGCCCTTCTGACTTTCTGTTTCCTTCAGCTTTTGCAAGGAGCCTAGGATTAAGTTCTATGTAGTTTGCTCTTCTACCCCAATTGTCGCCGTAGTTTGGGCTTAATATATAGCTTGGAATTTCATAAGTATTATTTAAAGTACATATTCCCTGTATTGCTTGTTCAGGAGTTCTTTTTAAAAGATCCCATGGCGCAATAGTGCTCCATGTTTTTTGTCCAACGCTTGTGTTTACTCTCCAGGCTGAATTATTAATGTCTTCATCTCTGTATATTTCATTTCTTCCGGTAACTATCCAAAAGAGTTTTTTTGCAGGTTGCTTATCCCCTAAGTACCCTTTAAAGGATATGTTTCCTTTATTATATAGTGCAAGACAATTAAGTCCGTTTAAATTATCGGATACATATTCATTTGAATTTGTTTTTTGCTTTTTCTTGGTTACGTTTTTAAAAGCACCGGTCAAATTAACCGGAGTAAATAAACTTGCTCCTGTTAGTTTCATTATTTCACCTTAACAACACTTACAATCTATATAATGATTATAATATAAAAATATTGCTTGTATAGTGTTAATTTTTTGATTTTTTGTTATTAAAATTTACAATTTATATTTCTTTAAAAACATTGATATGATTGTGATTTTATGGTTGCATGAGATAGAGGGTTATAAGGAGAAAATCATATGAAAAAGATTTTTATGTCATTTTTTGTCATGACTGTTTTTTGCTTGGGCGTATTTGCTGCAAGTTATAATGCCGAAGCACAAGTTTCTGTTGTTGGGAATAATTTATTAATTAAAAATAATATTCCTGCTTCAAATATAAAATTTGAGGTAACTGATAAAACTGTCGATAACTCAAGCTTTGCAACTGACAGAGTTGTTAGTATTTCAAAAAGTGAATTAAAATATGCAGGAAATGATAATGAAGTAGCTGCTGTTGTTGCAAATGAATTAGGGCACATCATAACAGGTCATGCTTCAAAAGATAGTCTTGTTTCTTCTATTACCGGTACATCTACTTCTCAAACTATTGCAGGTGAATTGATTAATAGTTATAAATTTACCAAGGAAGAAAAAGAAGCAGATGTTGTCGCTGTTAATTTAATGGCAAATGCAGGATATAATCCGCTTGCTGCTGTTGTTGTTTTGACAAAACAAACTTCAACATATTGGGATGCACTTAAGGCTCAACCTGCAAACGCAGAACGCGCTATGAATATTTATGATTATGCTAATTATGCTTATCCTAATTCAATAAAATCAGGTTATTCGTGTATTGAATATAAAAACTTTCTGGCTTATGCAAATGAAGTTGTTGCAAAAAGAAATGCAGACCCTTCTGCAAAAGAAAAGCTGGAAAAAGAATTGCAAAAATACAGAAAAGATAGCGTTTCTCAAATTTCAAAATTTAGAACAAGAGGCGGACTTTCTTTTTGGGATATAATTCTTGGAATCTTTAGAGGTGAATAATTAAAGCCCCATTGGGGCTTTAATTATTATATATTGATTAGTATTTGTTAAAATAAAACTCTTTTAATGGATAAGTTTCTTGAGAAGTAAGAATAAGATTTGACTTTAAGGGGTATTTTAATATTAAAATACCCTATTTTTATTAGAGAGGGGTATTTAAAATTGCCGATGGCCGGAGTCGAACCGGCACGTGGGGTGAACCACGCCAGATTTTGAGTCTGGTGCGTCTACCAATTTCGCCACATCGGCAAGTTATTTAGTTTTCAATTTATACTTTTTTCTTTGTTGATGTGGCGAAGCAATCGCTTAAGCTTTTGCCCTCTTAAAAAAAAGATATTTAATCTTTTTTCTCGGCAGAGTGCCACATCGGCAAGTTATTTAGTTTTCATAGTCTATTCTACTATAAAACTTTTATTTGTCCAATTCATCTTTTAATAATTTATTTAATAGTTGAGGATTGGCTCTACCTTTAGTTTCTTTCATAATTTGCCCTACAAAGAAGCCAAATAATTTATCTTTTCCGCCTTTGTATGCTGCAACTTGTTCAGGATTATCTTTGATAATTTTTTGAACAATCGGAAGTATTGATGACTCGTCTGAAATTACCGATAGTCCTTTTTTATCAACTAAAGTTTTAGCATCTTCTCCTGTCTTTAATATTTCAACAACAAGACTTTTTGCGATGTTGTTTGAAATTGTACCTTTTTTTAATAAATCAAGTAATTGAGCAAAGTTATCAACTGTAAGTTTTGAATCTTCTATTGATATTTTTTCTTCTTTTAAATATGCGGCAATTTCTCCTGTTAGGAAGTTTGATGCGGTTTTTGCGTCTACATTTTTTTCAAGCAATTTATCAAAATATAGCGCAAGTTCCATTTGATTAACTATTACACTTGCATCATATTCGCTGAGACCGGCTTTTTGATAACGTTCCATTTTTTCATTAGGCAATTCCGGCATTTTGGATTTAATTTCTTCTATCCATTCTCTTGAAATCTCTAGTGGCATTAAATCCGGCTCAGGAAAATATCTATAATCATGGGCGTCTTCTTTTCCTCTCATAGACGATGTTGTACCTGATGTGTCGTCCCATAATCTTGTTTCTTGAATTACTTTTCCACCGTCTTCAAGAATTTCTGCTTGGCGAATAAATTCATATTCAATTGCTCTAACTAAAGAACGAAAACTATTTACATTTTTAATTTCTGCTCTTGTACCAAATTCTTTTTGACCTATGGGTCTAATTGATATATTGCAGTCTGCTCTCATTGAACCTTCTTCAAGGTTGCCATCACATACGCCTATGTATCTTAAAATATTTCTTAATGTCTCAACATATTCTCTTGCTTCTTCACTTGAGCGCATGTCCGGTTCTGAAACAATTTCTAAAAGCGGAGTACCTGCCCTGTTTAAGTCTACAAGGGAATAACTTGAGCCGTATAAACCAGCTGCTCCTGCGTGTACAAGCTTTCCTGCATCTTCTTCAAGATGTGCCCTTGTGATTCCTATTTTTTTGTTAGAAATTTGTATCCAACCGCCTTGGCAAATTGGTTCATCGTATTGAGATATTTGATAGCCTTTTGGAAGATCGGGGTAGAAATATTGTTTTCTGTCAAATTTACAACGATTTGGAATGGTTGAATTTAATGCAAGTCCTGTTAATATTGCCATATTAACACATTCTTTGTTTAAAACAGGTAATACTCCCGGCATGCCAAGTGTGACTGTTGATGTTTCGGTGTTTGGACTTTTGCCAAATTCGCAGCCTTCTCTTGCGAATATTTTAGTGTTTGTTTTAAGTTGAGCATGAACTTCCAAACCTATAACCATTTCGTATTTATCTTTGTAGTTTGACATTTTCTCTCCTTGATTTTTTCTTTTATATTATCATAAAAATTTTATTGTGTTTTATAAACCTTAATATTTTTTTAATTTAGTGGGCAATTTTTTAGTGTGTTTGTTTTTTATTTATAGTAAGGGGTAATTATGCAACAAAATGTAATAAGTACAATGCAACCACAATACTGTGCACCGCAAAGTCCAAATGCAGTTAGTATTAATATATACTCTCCGACAGCTTACGGCTCAGGTGTTGGTTGTTCTGCACCTCAAAATGTTACTCCTGTTTATCCTAACGGATTTTATTCAATGTATGGACAAAATCCTATGCCCTATTTGCCATACTATCCACAAAATTATAATAATATGATTCAACAGCAAAATAGTTTATTACCTAACGGACTAAATGCTGTATCGGATACAAATTTAAAGAAAACTTCCGGTACAGATGAAAAGAATGTTGAAGAAAAAAAATCTGATAATAAAAAAGAGGAAAAAAAGAAGATAATTCCGCTTACAGATGAATATGTAAAATCACTTGAAAATTACATGAATAACGATAATCCTAAAATTAGGCTAATAGGTGTTAGAGATTTATTGGAAAGATTTAAAGAAGACGAAAACAGAAAAGATAATCCATCTTTAATTCCTTTATTAAATAAAGCCCTTAAGGATCCTTCACCTACTGTAAGATTCGTTGCTCTGACCATTTTACAGTTAGGTTATAGTGTTGGTAATGATGAAACTGTTCAAGTATTAAAAGAAATTCAAAATTCAAATAAAGACGGATATGGTGAAGACTCATTATTGGCTTCAGAAATATTGTTGAAGTTATCAGCACCTGAGCCTGTGGATAAGAAAGTTGCAGGTGAAAAATGACAATAATTTCTAAAGTTGCCGGTGGATTAAGTCTTTTTTCTTGTTTAAACGATGCCCATAAAACAGGATTGTTGTATGCGAATAATGAATATGCAAAAGTTTCCGGAGATACCTATATTTCAAATGCAATAGGAACACAAAAGGCTGATAAAATTTCTTATAAAGATGCTCAAAGAAAAAATTGGTTATTGAAAAACAATTTCTTTGCTGGAATAAAAGAAGGTTTTGCTAAGGTAAAAGGTTATTTTGCGGGCTTTGGAAATTCTTTGGTTCGCTATATTCCTAATATTTGTTTATCTGCAGTTGCTCTAAAAGTTAAAAATCCTATTGTTTCTGCAATAAGTACAATTGGATTAGCCGGACTGGAGTTCTATGATTTTATTAGAAATTCGACTAGTATATTTCAAAGAACAGATTATTTAAAATAATGTAAAGGAATGTAAAGTTATAAAATGTTGAAAAGACGCTATTTTTGGTAAAATTAAAGAAAAATATACAAGAATTGTTGTAAAACTAGCAATATTTTTTTTTCAGAAACGTTAAAGACTCGTGTGGAGATTACACAAAAGGAGAAATAAATGATTCAACCAACTTATACTCAATTTAATCCTCAATTAAATACTCAGTATCCTCAGCCAAATGGTGCGAATGCTGTAAGTATTAATATAATTAATCCTCAGGCATATGGATCTGCCCCACAAGGTGCTCAAGCATCTGTTCCAATGGCGCAGTCTTCAATGTATCAAATGCCTCAAACACAAATGTATCAAATGCCACAAGCGCAAATGTATCAAATGCCTCAAACACAAATGTATCAAATGCCACAAGCGCAACAAGGATTTTTTCAACCCAATGTAGCAATGCAAAACCCAATGGTAGCTGCTCCTGTACCTCAAATGATGCCTGAAAGTGTTTTGACTCAAGAGCAAACAGTACAACAGCAACCGGAAACCAAAGATGTAAAAACCACAGAAAATACAAACACTGAAAGTGCTTCAAATGTTGAAAAAGTTAATGTAGATGAACTTGTTAATAATTTGAAGAGCACAGATGTCAATGTAAAGCATGATACAATTGATAAAATAGCTAAATATGTTACCGAAGGAAATCCTGAAATTGCATTGCAAGTTGTATCTGAACCGGTTATGCAAGGTTTAATTGATGTAATTAAGGAAGATACAAGTTCATTAGAAGGTCCTTCACAAAAACAAATTGATATCGCTGAGAAAAATAGTAAAGGTGAAAAGTTAACTCCTGAAGAAACTGAAATTTTAAACCAAACATCTCCAAGGGATGCTGCTAATGGAAATAGAATAATAGCTCTTTATACATTGGCAATGATTCAAAAATTGCAAAGAGATGAAATTGCTCAATATATTGAAAGTCAAAAAGCAAATGGTGAACAACCCATAAATCAAATTAAATTGGAAGAGCTATTAGGCTACAATGACATTGTAAATATTATAAACAATGATTCAAGACCCGAAGTAAAAGTTGCTGCTATACAAGCTTTACAACATGTTGCAAATCCAGAAGACAAGGCTGTTGTAGAAAAAGTATTAGCTGAGTCTTTAAAATCGACAGATGAAGCAATAAAAGGTGCGGCAAACGAAGCAATGAGTAAATTTAACGCTCAATAGAGAATCATTTATATATAATTTAGTGTAATCTTCATAAGTGTTCGTTAATGATTTGACGAACACTTATTTATTTTTTGGTGAATATATATTTAAATATATCCAATATGATGAAAGTATTTTCTTGATATAATTTTTTGTTTCCAAAAATGGTACGTTTTCCACAAAAACATCTATTTCATTTGATTGCAATAAAGGGTTATTCATCCATTTTTCAACATTTCTGGGACCTGCGTTATATGATAAAATTGCAAGAAATTCATTTTTGTTGAATTTGTCAACAAGATATGCAAAATATTTAATTCCTATTCTTATATTTTCTTCCGGATTAAGCAGAGTTTCTTCTGGTACATTTCGTTTTTCTATATAGTTTGCGGTATCTTTCATTAGTTGCGTTAAGCCTGTTGCACCAGCTGAGCTTTTTGCATTTTTATCAAAATGACTTTCTTCCCTAATTAAGCTTAAAAATAAATATGGACTTTGTTTGTATTGTTTTGTTAATTCATTGATTTTGTCTTCGTATAAGACTGGATACATTAGCTTTAGTTCAAAATCTGAAAATTTTATTTTATTTTCAGTTTGTTTATTTGGTTTTAGTTTCTCTTCTTCGTAAATATCATCAGTAGTTGAATTTATTTTTTTATTTAATTCGTTTTTTGCTGTTGTTATTGATTTTGGATATATTTCTTCTTTGTTTAAAACCCATGCTTTTATGTATTCATCTTGAATTTTAAGTTCGTCAATTGTTTCATAGTCATTGTATTCAGCAAGCTTCAAGAGTAATTTGTCTTTAAATAAATATTTATTTATTGAGTTTATGTTGTAGCTGGTAATCGGTTTTTTAACTATCATTTTTTTTGCTTTAGACATTTTTAATTGTCTGGCAGATAAAAATGAATAATAACTTAAAGGATATTTGTTAATTACGTTGTAGAACGCTTCTTTTGCTTGCTGATTTCTTTTTTCTTTTAAGAGTACTTTTCCTTGCCAATATGCTATTCTTGGAGCATCTTGTGAATTTGCATATAATGTAGAATGTTTTTTGGCTAGTGATTCACAGACTTTATATCTTGAAAGTTTATAGTTATACCAAAATACTTCCCATAAAGAATTGGATGCCCAGATTGAATTTGGGTATTCATTCATTACTAGTTCATATAGCTTTATTGCTCTGATTGAATTTGAATTTTCTGCAAGATTATAGGCTATGGTTGCATAAGAGTCTGTATTTTTAAAATTTGTATATAATTCTTGTAAAAGCTGAACTTTATTAGCATTTGTCAGGTTGATTAATCTATCTATTGCTGCATTTATATTTTTTTCATCAGGATTTATTGTTTTTAATTGCAAGCCTTTTAATATTGTATTTTTTTCTGCTTGATAATTTTTTAGCCCTCTATAACATTTTGAAATGTTGTACCAGTTATTTTCAAAATTTGTATTTTTATACATGTTTAATGAATTTTGAAAATCGTTATTGTATAGATATGATAATGCAATTATTTCATAGTCTTGCGATGTTAAAAAAGTTTTATTTAATATTAAGTTATCGAGAGCATTTTTTGCAAATTTGCCGGTTGGTGCATATTTTAAATATTCGATATATTTTTCTTTTGCAAGTGCTTTATTTTTATTGCCTAGAATTTGAGCCATTTTGTATGCACTTGCGACTGCAAAATCGTTTTCGGGATAATTTTCATAAATATATTTATATTTTTTATATAGTTGATTTTTGTTATTGGCATTTAATTCTTCCGAAAATATAGCTTCATAATATAAAGCATAAGGACGAATGTTTTTGTCTTTTGTTACTTTGATTAATTCTCTTAATTTTATAAGAGCTGTTTTTTTGTCTTGTAAATTATTTGCACATTGGAATTGTTTTAAAAGAGACAATTCGTATAGGTTTGAGACTCTTTTTATTTGTTTAAAATTATAATAAGCATCAGAATAGTTTTTATCGTTATAAAAGTTGATGCCTTGCTTGTACATTCTATTTGCTTTATTGTCGCTTTTTAATTTATATAGTGCACCAAAAACTATGATTAAAAGTAATACTAATATACTTAATAATATTTTTAAATTTCTAATTGACATAATTTTAATATACTTGATGTTGTAATTATAAATCAAATTGTAACTGTACTTTTGTTGAAATGTTTGTATATTGTTGCTTTTAGACTTGTTTAGTATGTTTACAATATGATAATAAAAAAATATGTATATATACCCTTTGAAATAGTAACTATTAAGTTTTAAAAAGGGAAGCACTTGCTTCCCTTTAAATTAGTATTTATTTTCTTGAATAAAGAAATATGCTTTAGGGTGAGCGCATACCGGACAAACTTCAGGTGCTGTTGTAGAATTTAATCTAAATCCGCAATTTCCGCATTCCCATTGTTGTTTTTCGTCTCTTTTGAAAACTTTATCGTTATTTAAGTTTTCTAGTAGTTTTTTGTATCTTTCTTCGTGATGAGCTTCAACAGTAGCAACTCCTTCAAATAGTCTTGCTATTTCGTCAAAGCCTTCTTCTCTTGCTATGCGAGCAAATTCGGGATACATAGAAACATGTTCATAGTTTTCACCTGCAATACAATCTTTTAAGTTTTCTTTTGTTGTTGGAATTTTTCCATCGTGTAACAATTTGAACCAGATTTTTGCATGTTCTTTTTCGTTATTTGCAGTTTCTTCAAATATTTTTGACATTTGAACATATCCGTCTTTTTTTGCTTGTGCTGCATAATAAGTATACTTATTTCTTGCAACGGATTCACCTTTGAGCGCTTCAAGTAAATTTGCTTCCGTTTTTGAGCCTTTTAAGTTCATTTTTCCTCCTGTTTAATTTATTATTCTTCTATTGCTTCTTTGCAATCTTTACATATGCCGTTTTCATCAAGTTCTCTGTATTTCCAACAACGAGAACATTTTTGTCCTTTTGCCTTAATAACTTTGACTTTGTATTCTTCAGAATCGAATTCATTTAGAATTTCGGCATTTTGATTTTCAGTATATACATGTGAAACAATATATAAATCACCCAATAGCTTAGAATATTTTTCCAATAAAGACATTTTTTCTTTGTTGCTTGATGTGATTATAATGTCTGCTTCAAGAGATGAACCTATTGTTTTGGGCTCATTTGAACGCAGGGGTTCAATGGCTTTTGAGACGATTTCTCTTGTTTTTAATAATTTTGAAAATTCTTCATCCAGAGTTTCGTTTTCCCATTCGGGTTTTGCTTTTGCCCAATCACACAAAAGAACACTTTCTCTATCTTTTAGATTTTCGTTCATATTTAGCCATATATCTTCTGCCTGATGTGGCATGACAGGAACTAAAACTTTTAATAATATATGTAGTATTTCATACATTACAGTTTGGCATGCTCTTCTTGAAAGAGATTTTTTGCCTTTTGTGTATAGTCTGTCTTTTACAATGTCTAAATAAAATGAGCTTAAATCTGTACTTGCAAAATTTTGAAGATGTTGAAAGTACTTGTAAAATTCGTATGTTTCAAATGAACTGTCTACATTTTTAATTAATTTTGCAAGTTTTGAAAGAGCAAATTTGTCTATTTCTTCCAAATCACTATATTCTACATAGTCTTTTTTGGGGTCAAAGTCAAACAAATTTCCGAGCAGAAATCTTATTGTATTTCTTGTTTTTTTAAATACTTCGACCAGTTGTTTTATTAAATTATCACCTATTTTAACATCATTTCTGTAATCTACGCTTGCAGCCCATAGCCTTAAGACATCACATCCGTATATTTTGATAATTTCTTGCGGTGCAACTACATTACCTAATGATTTCGACATTTTTCTGCCTTCACCGTCAAGCACAAAGCCATGGGTTAATACATTTTTATATGGTGCTATTCCTTTTGTTGCACTTGCAATTAGCAATGAAGATTGAAACCAACCTCTGTGTTGATCTGATCCTTCAAGATACATGTCTGTTGGTAGGACTTCAGAACCATTTGTTTGAAATTCGTTTTTTCTTTCTTCTACTACCGCTGACCATGATGAACCAGAATCAAACCATACGTCCATTATGTCATTTTCTTTGCTAAATTCTTCGCAGCCGCAACTACATTTATATCCTTCCGGTAAGAAGTCTTTTGCTTCATATTTTACCCAAGCGTCAGAGGACTCTTTTTTAAATTTATCAACTATTATTTTTATAGTTTCTTCATTTATAATTGGTTGTTTGCATTTTTTGCAATATAAAACAGGTATTGGTACACCCCACGCTCTTTGTCTTGAAATGCACCATTCTGAACGATTTTCAACCATATTAGATATTCTTTTTTCGCCCGATGCAGGATACCAATTAACTTTTTTAATGTTTTCAAGTGCGTTATCCTTAAACATCGAAACTTTAACAAACCATTGCGGAGTAGAACGGTACATGACCGGATTTTTACATCTCCAACAATGTGGGTAAGAGTGTGTTATTTCCTGAGATTTAATCAAAGCACCGCATTCAGTTAATTTTTCTATAACTATTTTGTCACCTTTGTAATATGGTGTGCCTTTTAAATCAGGTACTTCATCTGTCCAGCAGCCTTTTGAATCAAAGGGAGAGAATGTTTCAAGTCCGTATTTTTGTCCCACTTCCCAGTCTTCAAGACCATGACCTGGAGCTGTATGGACAGCACCTGTTCCTGCGTCAAGGGTTACGTGATCTCCAAGAATAATTAAAGATGTTCTATTGTAAAGAGGATGTTTTGCCTTGAAATATTCAAATTCTGATCCTTTTAGTTCGCCCAATTTTTTGATATTTTGCCATTCTGTCTCTTTTATAAAGTTTTCAAACAGGTCTGTTGCTACAAAATAATTTTCTTTGTTATATTCAAAAATTGTGTAATTAAATCTTGAATTTAGACAAATACCAAGATTGGAAGGAATTGTCCATGGAGTTGTTGTCCAAATTATTGAGTATAATTTGTTGTTTGATTCAATATTTGCTTTTTTATAAAGTTTTTCGCTTTCAAGAACTTCAAATTTAACATATATTGAAGTAGAGGTAATATCTGCATATTCAACCTCGGCTTCAGCTAGAGCAGTTTCGCAGTCTGCACACCAGTATACGGGTTTAAGTCCTTTTTGGATGTATCCTTTTTTATACATGTCCCAAAAAAGCTCTATTTGTTTGGCTTCAAATTCCGGATATATTGTTACATATGGATGTTCCCAATCACCCAATACTCCTAGTCGTCTGAAGTTTGCTTCTTGTCCTTTTAGGTTTTTTGCAGCAAATTCACGACATTTTTGTCTTAATTCAAGAGGAGTTAGGGCGCTTCGTCCTCCTTTAATTGTTTTTACGACTGCATTTTCAATAGGCAGACCGTGGGCGTCATATCCTGGAATGTATGGTGTATAAAAACCTTGCTGGGTTTTATATTTTAAAACAATATCTTTTAAAATTTTATTCATTGCAGTTCCGATATGAATTTTGTCAGAACTTAAGTAAGGAGGACCGTCATGAAGAATAAAACTTTTGTTGCCATTATTTTTTTCAAGCATTTTATTATAGATTTTGTTGTCTTCCCAAAATTTTTGAATTTCGATTTCACGATTGGCGGCATTTGCTCTCATAGGAAGTGTTGTCGAAGGAAGGTTTAAAGTATCTTTTAATTGTTTTTCTTCTATCATGTTAAATCCTCTTATAGTGTCAGTTAAATAAATTATACAATAAAAAACACATCTTGCTATGAGAAGATGTGTTTTTTGTATATTTTTTTACAGTATTTATTTTACATGTTTTGCTATAAGCTCTGCTTTTAATTTAGTTTGTTTATCTAGAAGAGAAAGAGCTTTTTCTGTTGCTGTTTCGCCGTTTTCTATAAATATATCGGCACTGAGTTTTGCTGATTTAGGAATTTCTTGCATTTTTGTTGCAGCCATTAATTCTTTTGTTCCGTTAATTGCCTCTTGAACTTTTACACCTTTTTTCATTGATTCTTTGATAAATTTAGCTGAATTTGTTTCAATTGCCGATGGTGCTTTTTTGCTTGCAAGTTGAGATTTTGCAAGCATGACTTTTGTTTTTCCTGCTGCTGCCATTCCTTCAAGAGTGCTTTTTAATTTATTTGAACCATCTAGAGCTTGTTCTTTAATTTTTTCAGTATTAACGAGCTTTTTGTTTGTTGAAAGTTGAGAAAATGCTGAAGAGATTTTTTGCGTAATTTTTTGAATTCCCATATTTATAACTCCTTATGTTAACTGATGTTTAATTATTATATTATATAAATATATTTTTGTACATTTTGTTTAATATGGTAGCCATGTGTCTTATTTGCCAGTTTTTTTATTTTTGTGTTAATATTTGAAAAATACTATTTAACACAGACTTGAGGATTTTATGGCTTTAGTTGATATACTTTTAAAGATTTTTAAAGACCCTAATGTTAGAAAAATAAATAAGATAATGCCTATCGTTGATAGGATTAATGCGCTTGAAGAAGGGTTTTCAAAGTTAACTGATGATGAGTTAAAGGCAAAAACGACCGAATTTAAGGAATTTTTATCTAAACGTCCGACATCGTCTGATATAAAACAAGATAGAATTTTAGAAAAACAAGCACTTGATGAGATTTTGCCAGAGGCTTTTGCTACTGTTAGAGAAGCCGGAAAACGTGTATTAAATCTTAGACATTTTGATGTTCAATTAATTGGTGGTATTTTTCTTCATGAAGGACATATAGCAGAAATGAGAACAGGTGAAGGTAAAACCTTGGTTGCTACCTTGCCTGCTTATTTGAATGCTCTTACGGGGAAAGGTGTCCATGTTGTTACTGTCAATGATTATCTTGCAAAACGTGATAGAGATTGGATGGGCAAGATATATGAATTTCTAGGTTTAACTGTTGGCGTTATATTGTCAAGTGGTGAATACAATACTTATGAAAGTAAAAAACAAGCGTATCGATGTGATATAACATATGGTACTAATAACGAATTTGGTTTTGATTATTTAAGAGATAATATGGCAACAGATTTAGATGCCTTGGTCCAAAGACCTTATAATTACGCTATAATCGATGAGGTTGATTCGATTTTGATTGATGAAGCAAGAACTCCGTTAATTATATCAGGTCGTCTTGAAAAATCAGCTCAAACATATCAAATGATGGCTCAAATCGCTCCAATTCTTGAAAAAGATGTGCACTATGAAGTAGATGAAAAAAATAAAAATATAATTTTCACAGAAGAAGGTGTTATAAAAGCCGAACAGCTTTTAAATGTCGATGAACTGTTTGATGTGAAGACTCAATATGCACATTATTTACTGCAAGCTCTAAAAGCAAAAGAGCTTTTTATTCGTGATACTGATTATGTTGTTAAAGATAATCAGGTTATGATAGTTGATGAATTTACCGGAAGAATAATGGAAGGCAGACGCTGGTCGGAAGGTTTACATCAGGCTATTGAGGCAAAAGAAGGAGTTAAGATACAAGATGAAACTCAGACATTGGCTTCAATTACATTTCAAAATTTATTCAGATTATATCCTAAATTGTCAGGCATGACAGGAACTGCTATGACTGAGGAAGCTGAGTTTGGAAAAATATACAATTTGCAAGTTACACAAATTCCAACAAACAAAGAAGATATAAGAATAAACTATCCTGATGTAATTTATAAAACAAGAGAAAAAAAATATGAATATGTTGCAAGAGAAATTGCAGAAATGAAAAAATTGGGAAGACCTACGTTGGTTGGTACAATTTCTATTGAGAAATCTGAGTATTTGTCTTCGCTTTTAAATAAAATGGGAATAAAACATAATGTGCTAAATGCAAAACACCATGAAAAAGAAGCATATATCATTGCTCAAGCAGGAAGAGTTGGTGCAGTTACTATTGCAACTAACATGGCAGGAAGAGGTACAGATATATTGCTTGGTGGTAATGCTGAATATCTGGCAAAAGAAGAATTAGATAAAAAGGGTATTACAAAAGAACATCCTGATTATGAAAATTTAAAAAATCAAGCTTTGGATAAAGCAAGAGAAATAACTCAAAGGGAACACGATGAAGTTGTTAAATTGGGTGGTTTGCATGTTATTGGTACAGAGCGACATGAATCACGTCGTATAGATAATCAATTAAGAGGACGTGCAGCAAGACAGGGAGACCCCGGTTCAACAAGGTTTTTCTTATCATTAGAAGATGATCTTATGAGGATTTTCGGAGGTGAAAAAATTGCGAAATTGATGACCATGTTGAATGTTGATGATGATACAGCAATAGAAAATGTTTTAATTACTCGACAAATTGAATCTGCTCAAAAGAAAGTTGAAACATATCATTTTGATATAAGAAAGTCTGTTCTTGAGTATGACGATGTAATGAACATACAACGTGAAAAATTCTATCATCAAAGAAGAAGAGTTCTTGCAAGTGAAAATCTTACAGAAGATATTAAATTTATGATGTTAAAGGAAACAGATAGAATTTTATCTCAATATATAAGTAAAGATATGTCGCCACAAGAATATATTTATGATGATCTTGTAATGTTTATAAAAGAGTTTGTTAGTGTTTTTCCGCAACTTAAGGACAAGATTAATGTTGATGATATTAAAGATTTGAGAGCTCATGAGATAAGCTCAAAATTAAAAGAAATGACAACTGAATGTTACAGACAATTTGAAATAGACACTGTTGAAAACTTTAATTCTGTTATGGAAAAATATTACGGTGATGATTTTGTCCGTCAGGAGCCTTTCAGGGATGATAACATTGTAAGGAATATAGAAAGAGATATTTTGTTGCAAGTGGTTGATGCAAAGTGGATTGACCATCTTGGAAATATCGATATGTTAAAAGATTCAATTGGACTTGTTGCATATGGTCAAAAAGATCCTTTAATAGAATACAAAAAGGAAGCCTATAATTTATTTAATGCTTTGATGGCAGAAATTCAATCTGAAACAGTTAGGCATTTATTTAGGGCTAAATTTGGCGTTCAAGTTTTTGATGAATCAGAACAGGCTTAAAAATTATAGTTGAGAAAGTTTAAGACGAATTTCTTTGTCTTTTTCAAAGATTTCATCGATTGTTGGGTTTAGTGTGTTTTTAGTAGACTCAATTTCTTTAAGCACAATTTTTTCAATATCAAGAAAATTTATTTTCCCTTCGAGAAATTTATATACTGCAATTTCATTTGCAGCATTTAAAATTGCAGGCATGATACCACCTTGTTTGCCACATTCGATTGTAATTTTCAGCAACGGGAATTTATTGAAATCCGGTTCAAAGAAATTCATTTGCCTTCCGTAAGGACAAAAGCTGTTTGTTTTTATACCTTTTTTTCTTTCAGGATATGTTAAGGCATATTGAATAGGTATGTGCATTGATGGTAGACCCATTTGTGCTAAAAAAGAGCCATCAGTAAATTCAACAAAAGAATGAACCAAGCTTTCAGGATGTATTACAACCTTAATGTTGTCGTAATCAAAATCATAAAGATGATGTGCTTCGATTACTTCCAGTCCTTTATTTACAAGTGTAGCACAGTCTACTGTGATTTTTTTGCCCATATTCCATCTTGGGTGATTTAAGGCATCTTTTGCCGAGAAACTTTGCATTTCTTCTCTGGTGTTGTTTAAAAAAGGACCACCTGAGGCTGTAATCCACAATCTTTGTGCATAAGGATTGTCTGTTTTATTTAGGCATTGTAATATGGCAGAATGTTCTGAATCAATAGGAATAATAGGCGTTTTATATTCTTTTGCTTTTTTCATGACTATATCTCCTGCCATAACAAGAGTTTCCTTGTTTGCAAGAGCTATGGTTTTTTTATTTTCTATTGCTTTTAAAACTGCTTTTACGCTTACGATTCCACTGGTAGCAACAACTAGAACATCATATTCGGTTTTAATTAGCTCTAAAAGCCCTTTATTGCCAAAAAAGAATTTTGTTTGGGGGTAAATTTTTGATAAAATGTCTGCATCGTCTGATGTTTGTGTGCAAACAAATTTCGGTGAAAATTTTTCTATTTGTTTTTTTAAAAGTTCAATATTTTTCCCGCATGAAAGTGCGGAGACTTTGTATCCTTCTAGTTTTTCTATAACTTCCAGAGTTTGTGTTCCGATTGATCCTGTTGAACCGAGTATTATAACATTTTTCATAATTAATTATTTTCTTTTTGTGATTCTTTTTTTATAAAATTGCATATTTCTTCAAGTCTTGAGTCTTCTGTTTTTTCCATGTATTCTTCGATGTCTTTAACTTTGTTTAATTTTAATGCAAGTTCATATAAAAGCACGCAATCATTGCAAAGTCTGTATTTTGAGTATTGAATTGAGCCAGCCAGAGGTTGAGTTTTTGCACATGCGCTACATTCAAACATTTCAAATTCACTGTCAGGATTTTCTTCTATATCATCAATTTTCATTTGATGTATAACTTCCTGCATATCTTCAATGATTTTTTGTGTATTATTGTTGTCCATTTTCATCTCTTAAACTTGTAAACATTCCTTGCATTATATTTTGAAAATCTTCATCTTGCAAGCTGGATGCACTTTTAAAAACTCTATTTATAGGAAGATTTTTATCGTACCACCTTCTTTTGTAACTTTGTGAAAACAAACCTACAACTCTTTCAACACCAAGACTTAAAGGCGGGTCGTCCATTTCTCTTGAATTAGCTTTTATAACGTCTATTACTTTAAGGACTTCTCTTGCAATATCGTAGTGAGATTGAAGTGATAGATTTTTTAAAATATCTAAAACTTCACTAGTGTATGGTTTTATGTCATACCATCTTTTTAGGTCATATTTTTTCGATGTTTGCATAATTGAATTTTAAACCATGATGTGAATTCGTGCAATTTTTTAAATTTTGTAAATGTTTTATATGTCTATAAATTCACATAATATTTCGTTTGAAACAAGTATTCCTTTTGTGGTTAGTTTAACTCCATTTTTAGTTTTTTTCATTAGTCCTTGAGAGATGAATTTTTCAAATAATGGTCTATATTTTTCAGATATATTTATTTTATATTTTTTATTTATGTAATTAAAATTAATTCCTTCTTTTATTCTTAATCCCAAAAAAAACTCTTCTTCGATTTCATTTTGTTTTGATAAAATTTCATAAGTTTTATTTATTGGATTGTTTAAATATTCTTTTAAGTTAAAAGTGTTTGTGTATCTTTTGTTTTCTATAAAACCGGATGCACTTAAGCCAAATCCGTAGTAAAAATTTCTTTTCCAATATGCAAGATTATGTTTTGAGTAGTATTCTTCTGATTGTGCAAAGTTTGAAAATTCATAGTGTACATAATTTTTTAATTTATTAATTAAAATTGCATACATTTCAGCTTGCATATTTTCATCAGGAAGATTATTCGGTTTGTTTTTATTGAAATATGTCCCTTCTTCAATCTTTAAACCGTATGTCGAAATGTGTTTTGGATTTATCATAATTGCTTCATCTAGCGTTTTTTCCCAGTTTATTATACTTTGATTTGGTAAACCATAGATTAAATCAATATTATAATTTTCAAAATCTGCTTTATTTAACCATTCAATGACATTATAGATATCTTTTTTTGTATGCAATCTGCCAATTGATTTTAAGATATTATCATCAAAACTTTGAACACCTATGCTTATTCTGTTTATACCAAGATTTTTGTATTCAATTATTTTATTTAATGATAAGCTGTTTGGATTTGTTTCAATTGTTATTTCGCAATTTGAGTTATAGTTAAAACAATTTAAAATTTTTTCAATTTCATTGTTGTTAAGTAAAGACGGAGTACCTCCTCCGATATATAAAGTATTTAATGTTTCATTTTTGTAATGATGTTTAATTTCTTTAACTAAAGCATTAAGATATTTTTCTTTGTATGAAAGCAATGGAAACGAGCAAAATGAGCAGTAATGACATTTTTTTTCACAAAAAGGGATATGAATATAAACACAATTTACCATTTTTACATTATAATATGAATATGAGTTATGTGATGGAAACGGAAATTTATTCTCAAGGTCAAATTGTTGAGGATTTAATAAAGAAATATGTAATTAATTATTGCGTTTTAATGGACATTCCTATTGAAATTAACAGGATTTCTATTATTGCAGCAGGTTCATCATATAATGCTGGAATATTTGGCAAATGTTTTTTTGAGAAAATCTCTAATGTGGAGACTTCGGTTAATTTTGCTAGTGAAATTGCTAATAGTACTTTTTCCAATTTTGACAAAAATACTTTATATATTCTAATTAGTCAATCAGGCGAAAGTATAGATACTGTTTGTGCGATGAATAAAATTAAAGAATCCGGCGCAAAAGTATTGTGTATTACAAATAATCTTGAATCAACAATGTATAAAAATGCTGACTATAAATTTGATATAAATGCAGGAAGAGAAAAAGCCATTGCAGCAACAAAAACTTATAGTGCAACTGTTGTTATGTTGTGGCTAATAGCAGTTAAAATTGCACAAAATAAACACATTGATATTTCGCAAGAAACAAAAAACATTTATTCAATTAGAAATAATTTTGATGCTTTTATTAAAGATATTGATAATATTGATTTTGCTGCAAAATTTTTATCAAAAAGAAAATCTTTTTCTATTTTAGGACTTGGATATAATTACGCTTTGAGTTTAGAAGCAGCTTTAAAAATTAAAGAAACAAGTTATATTGCAACTTCTGCTTATCCTATGGGAGAATTTATCCATGGACATTTCGCGCTGTTGAATAAAGAAAATACATTTCTTACTTTTGTAAATGGTGATTGTTCTGAAACTGAATTAAAATTACTGGATAAAATAATCAATACATATAAATCAAAATCTGTCGTAGTGTCGGATGTTTATGAAGATTATAATTGCGATATTTTAATTAAGTTTAATGCCGGCCAATCTAAAATAGCAACAATTTTAAATATGATAGTTTTAGTTCAGCTTTTGGCTTTTAAAATTGCGGTTAGACTTAAAAAAAATGTAGATAATCCAAAGGGGTTAAATAAGGTTGTAAAAGGTGGTTAGTATATGAATATTGTTGTTTGTATAAAACAAGTGCCGGATGTTGATGATATAAAGTGGACAAAAGAAAATAATCTTGATAGAGCAAATATGCTTTCAAGATTAAATCAAAATGATGAGTGGGCGATAGATTATGCCGTAAAAATAAAAAAACAGTTTAGAGATGTTAATATAACTGTTATTTCAATGGGACCTATGCAAGCAATGGAAGCTATAAAATATGCTATTGCAAAGGGGGCAGACAAGGGAATATTGATTTCTGATAAGTTGTTTTCCGGTTCTGATACATACGTTACGGCAAAAATTTTAGCTTGTACAATAAGTAAAATCATAAAAGAATTTGATATAATTTTAACAGGTCAAATTGCTTCTGATGGAGATACCGCTCAAACTCCGATTAGTCTTGCTCAAATGCTTGATATTGCTGATGTAACTAATGTTGTTGAAATACATAATGCAGATAAAAATACTGCAATAGTTTCACAAAAAATTGATAATGTAATTAATATGTTTGAAGTTTCAACACCATGTTTGATTGCGGTTAAAAAACCATGTAAGGAATCAAATAAGCCAAAAATAGATGACTATATAAGAGCTCAAGATACTGTTGTTGAAATAGTAAACGCTGAGCAATTGGGTTTAAATAAAGATGAGGTCGGAATTTTAGGCTCGCCAACTATGGTATACAGGGCTTTTAAACCAGAGTTTTCTAAAGATACAATGGAAATTAAAGATAATATTTCAAAAGAGATTATTGAAATAATGTTAAAGGTTAATGAATAATGGGAAAAATTGCTGTTTATTTGGAAACTGATTTAAATAATTACACATTAAGTAATGTTTCATACGAATTACTTTCAAAAGCGCATCAGCTTAAGATTTCCGCTAAAGAGATTGATTGCAACAATAATGACTATGAGGTTGTGGGTATAGCCTTAGGGAAAAATATAGAAAAAGATTCTGTAAAAAAAGCTTTTCAAGCTGGAGCTGATTATTTTGTTCATATTAAGGATGATTCACTAGATATTTTTTCTCAGACAGTTTTTTCACTTTCTTTTATTGAATATTTTTCATCTAATCCTTGTGAAATAATTTTATTTCCGGCAACTCCCGAGGGAAGAATAATTGCTCCTAGAATTACTACTATGCTAGATGTCGGACTTGTTGCTGATTGTACCGGATTAGAATTAATTAAGAAAAATGATAAAATTATGCTTGCTGCTACTCGTCCAACTTTTGGTTCTGAGTTGATGGCAACAATTTTATCTAAGAAAAATCCTCAATGTGCTACTGTGAGACCAAAAACTTTTATTGCTGATTTTACTTTGGGTTCAGAGAATTTTTCTGATCGCTTTTTTGAGTATAAGCTTAATTATCCTATTAATGAAACAAGGCTTAAGTTACTTCGTTCTTTTTTTGAAAAAGAAACGCAAGGTGTCGATTTTGATAATTCTAAAATTATACTTACAGCGGGTTATGGTCTTTATACCGGAAAAAATCCTGAATATTTTATTAAGCTTGAAAAACTTGCAAAAAAAATCAATGCTAAATTCGGTGCAACAAGAAAGGTTGTTGATTTGGGTTTAGTTCCAAAAGACAATCAAATCGGTCAAACAGGTTCAACAGTGAGTCCTGATTTATATATTGCTTTTGGTGTATCGGGTGCGCTCCAGCATACTATTGGGATGAAAAATTCTAAAAAAGTTATTGCAATTAATTCAGATGAAAATGCTGAAATTTTTAAATATGCTGATTATAAAATAATAGCTGATGCAAAAAAAATAATCGATGAATTAATGAATTATTTTTAAAATAAAAAAAAGCCGTCATAAGGCGGCTACTAGACTTGGGGAGGAGGTTTTGATAAAGAGCCTTCGCTCTAAATCAAAATTTGATATGTTTCTATTTTCGACAGAATAAAAATAATTCTTTAATTCTATTTTTAAATTTCCTCTAAAAGTTGTAATTTTTTTTAAAAGTATAAAAAATGTACCATATTTGTTAAAATTATTATTATGAAAAAAATAGTTTCTTTTTTATTTATTTTTGTTATGTTTTTTTCTTTCAGTAGTGCAATAGCTGCTAAAAAAAAGAAACAACCTGCAACTAAACATAAAATTGAATTTGTAACGAAAGATAAGTTTATATTATCTGGTGATATATATTTTGCCCAAAATAAATCCGATAAACCTCTTGTTATTTTATTGCATTCATTTGGATTGAATTCTTATGCTTGGAAGGATTTAGCCATGGCGTTAAGAGAGAAGGATTTTAATGTTTTAGCGATGGATTTAAGAGGACATGGAAGATCTGTTTATAATGAAAATTTGAAATTAAAATCCAGATACAAATTTACTCAAAGTGAGTGGAGAAAACTTCCTGATGACGTTATTGAGTCGGTTGCATATATTAAGGCAAATTATCCTCATATAAATTGTAATGATATTATAATTGTTGGTGCTGATTTAGGTGCAAGCACAGGAATTTTGGCAGGAAAATTAATGAAAAAAGAACCGTTAAAATTCGTTATGATTTCTCCAATGCTTAATTTCAAAGGGTTGTATATACCTTATAAAGTTGCAAGTTACTCTGAAACAAAGTTTTTGGTTTTGCTTTCTAAGTCTGACAAGATTTTATTTAATTTTTATACTAAAACAAAGCCAATTATAAAGACTTATCCATTAGGTGGCCCCGGTAATCAACTTTTAAAAGTAAATCCACAAAGTATTAATGATATAGTGAATTTTATAAATTAACTCTTATTTTTTCTTGTACCTTTTTCCAAATACTTCATGGACGTTTTCTGTTGATAAAAAAGCATCTTTATCAATTGATAATACAAGCTCTTTTAATTTATAAAGCTCAATTCTTGGAACTACGCAATATACCATAGTTTTTTTGGCTTTACTGTACCCACCTTGGGCTTCTATATAAGTAACGGTTTTATTTAGGTTTTCAATTATTGCTTGTCCAAGTTCTTTACCTTTGTCTGATATAATTCTGATTGATTTTTCTTCACTTAAACCTTGGACAATGCTATCTATTGCTCTATAAGCTACCAAATAAGTTAAAGTTGAGTACATTGCCTGTTCCCAGCCGTATAAAAAGCCGGCACTAACGAATATAAATATGTTTATAAACATTATAATTTCACCGACAGAATATGGGTATTTTTTTGAAATTTTCATTGCAAGTATTTCTGTTCCATCCATGCATGCATTGTTTTTTAGCACGATTCCAACACCTACTCCTAAAATTCCTCCACCAAAAAGTGCTGATAAGAGTAAATCATCTGTAACTTTAGGTATATTGTGATAAAAATTAACAAAGCCCGCTAAGGCAATTACACTATAAAGTGCTGTAAATATAAATTTTTTGCCAAATTCGTTTAAAGCAAGTAATACAAATGGTATATTCAAGACAATTAGAAATATACCAAGATTTATTTTTGTTATATAGCTTGCCATAATTGAAATACCGACTATTCCGCCATCGATTATTTGGTTTGGAACTAAAAAACACTCAAGTGCGAATGCTGCAAGAAATGCACCAAAAGTGCAAAATATTAAGTTTAAAATAATTTCTTTCATAAAATTTATGATAGAATATTTTTATGAAAAAGTACATAGCTTTATTTATAATTTTTTTAGTTGCGGTTAGTTTATCGGGTTGTTCTTTTTTAAAAAAAGAAAAAGAATTAAATGATTTTGATACAATTAAAAAAAGAGGATATTTGATAGTTGGTGTAAAAAGTGATTCTCCGCCATTCGGCTATTACAAAGATGGCAAATTGGCCGGAATTGATATCGAAATTGCTCAAAATATAGCTAATTATATTTTTAAAAGTGATTCACCTGTAAATGTTAAATTTGTTAAAGTTGATGCACAAAATCGTATTCAAAAGCTTAATTCAAAA
>CALUWM010000024.1 GCA_944324485.1 Candidatus Gastranaerophilales bacterium
GACACCATAGCTCTTAATTTAGATTTATCAGGATAAACTTCTGTAATATCGCCGATAAATTCTGCAAAAGGTCCTGAAACTATACGAACTTTATCGCCAACTTTAACATCAAGCTCAATTTTAGCAGTAGTTTGTTGACCTCTGTGAATAATCTTTTTAATTTCCGAATCTTTGGCAGGAATCGGTTTTTTAGCCGTACCGACAAATTTAGTAACACCTGCTGTGTGTCTTACTACATACCAAGAATCGTCATCCATAATCATCTCAACTAACACATAACCAGGAAAAATCTTTTCTTCTTTTTTAGTCTTCTTTCCGGCACGAACTTGAGTTATTGTTTTCTGAGGTACTTCAATTCTAAAAATCTTTTCTCCCATATTCATATATTCAATACGTTTTTCAAGGTTAACTTTAACCTTGTTTTCGTATCCCGAATAAGTATGAACAACATACCATCTTTTCTTAGGAGCCTTTTCAACATTGTGGGTAGGTTCCTTGCTTATGTAGATATTTTCCTCAACATTCTCATTGATGTTTTCATCGGAAGGATTTTGCATTTCGTTTTCTTTTTCTGCCATTTTTCAACCTTTACTTAATTAGACCCAAAAGAGCTTTAAAAATTATATCCATAAAATACACAACTAAAGTAAAAAACACAACAACAGCAAGCACAACTCCGGTTTCAACTATTACTTGCTTACGAGTAGGCCAGGAAACTTTTGACCACTCAGCTTTAACACCCCTAAAATAGGTTGTTAACATTTCCTTATAATCACATTTCGTTGTATTTTTCTCAACAGGTGCCATGTTTATTACTTTCCATTTTTATAAATCGCGCCCTGAAGGACTCGAACCCTCGACATCCGGTTTTGGAGACCGACGTTCTACCAGCTGAACTAAGGACGCTAATTTAGCGTAAATCTCTTATTTTGTTTCTTTATGTACAGTATGTTTTTTGCAAGTCGGACAATACTTGTTCAACTCCATTCTTTCTTTATTAGTTTTTTTATTTTTAGTAGTTGTATAGTTTCTTTCTTTGCAGTCTTCGCAAGCAAGAACTACCATTTTATCGTTTTTACCTTTGATTCCCATTGTCTACTGCCTTTCTTGGGGTCTAAAACTTTTAACATCTTCTTATTAATAGAATGTCCACTAATTGGGACATTCTAAATAATTTTACACTGTATAATAATTTTAACAAGAACATAATTTTTTACAAATATTAATTTTATTTATTTTATATTTTCTTAACATTTACGTAAAACTATGTCCGCTATCAATCATGCCAATTGAACGCTTAAATTCATCCGGTCTTTGAGATTTTGTAATAGCATCCATCGGATCAACTAGTTTTTTATTTACCAAATCTTTTAAACACATGTCTAATGTCTGCATGCCCATTCCTGTTCCTGTTTGAATTGCAGAATAAATTTGAGCAGTCTTTTGTTCTCTAATTAAATTCGCAATGGCCGAATTAACTATCATAATTTCTTGAGCCATTATACGACCTTTCTTCATTCCGTTAGGTTGTAATTTTGGAAGCAAACACTGAGAAAATACCGCAACAAGGCTTATAGAAAGCTGCAATCTTATTTGCTGCTGCTGTACTTCAGGGAATATGTCCACAATTCTGTCTATTGTTTGAGAAGCGCTCGAAGTATGCAATGTTCCTAAAACCAAGTGACCTGTTTCTGCTGCAGTTAAAGCAAGACGCATTGTCTCAAGATCTCTCATTTCACCAACCAATATAACGTCAGGATCCTCACGCAAAGCTGATTTAAGAGCATTTGCAACTGATTTTGTATCTTGTCCAAGCTCACGCTGGTGAATTACACATTTTTTACTTTGATGAATAAACTCGATAGGATCTTCTATGGTTAAAATGTGTTCTACTCTTGTTGAATTAATGTAGTCAATCATAGCTGCCAAAGTCGTAGATTTACCTGAACCAGTAGGACCTGTAACAAGTATCAAACCACGAGGTCTTTCAGCAATTTTCTTTATTACATCAGGCAAGCCCAAATCATCAAAATTTGGCGGTGTTGAATTAATTGTTCTAAATGCGGCAGCATAAGATCCTTTATCACGATAAACGTTTACACGAAAACGACCGACTCCGTGAAGACCATATCCAAAATCCAACTCCCAATTTTGTTCCAATTCTCTTCTTTGATCATTTGACAAAATAGGAAAAATGATTGTTTCAACATCATCCGAAGATAAAACAGGTAAATTTGTCCTAAATAATTTACCATCAATTCTGAGTACAGGCGGTAAATTTGCTGATATGTGTATATCGCTCGCTTTTTTTGAAACAGCCAATTCTAAAATTTCTTCAATAACCATACATTAAACCTATTTTCTGTATTCCATAGTCTAAAGCATACTATGATTAGCTATTTTATTAATCAACAATTTAAACTATTTTCTTTACTTTTTTTTCAACATTAGGTTATAATCAACCTATGGGAATATTAGATTGGATTTCACAATCCGCAAAAAAATTAAAAGACGTTGAAAGTAAAATCGCTGAAGAAACAAAAGATGTTTACGAGGTATATCAAAGAAACATAGTTTTAGAAAGAGAAATTGCCCAACGTACAGAAGAATTACGCCTTGCCAATCAAACGCTTTTAACTCTTGAACAAGTATGGGATATGATGAATTCTTCAAGACCTCTCTCAAGTGTTCTTGAGACTATTGTTTCGAGCTTATATGGAGAGTTTGGCTATATATACAGTTTTATTGCACAAAAACAATATGATGAAAAAGGTCCTTGTTATGCCCTTAAAACATATCTTGAAAACGACTTTTCAACAAAGATGTCCAATCTGACAGAAGAAAACATATATGATTTTAAACTTTATCCTAAAGAAAACGGTATAATCGAAAATGCAGTTAAGAATAAAGAAATAAGCTATTATGTCAGCCTAAAAGATTTTATAGAAGAAAATGTCCCAAATATAAACGAAGAAGCATATAAAGAATATACTGAAAATAACAATGTAAAAACAATTATCATATTCCCGATATCAGTTAAGGATCAATTTAAAGGTTTTTTGTCAGTATTCTCGCCAAGAAAAGAACTCAAAGAAGATGAGCTTAGTTTTCTTAATCTTTTTGCAAGACAAATTGAATTAGCGATTACCATAGCAAATCTTTTTGAAACTGTTAAAAAACAAGCAGTTACCGACCATCTGACAAATCTTTTTAACAGAAGATTTTTTGAAGATGCACTCCATCGAGAAGCAACACGTTCTCTTAGAACCAAACAGCCCTTCTGCTTAATTGGTCTTGATCTTGACCATTTGAAAAAAATTAATGACACCTACGGACACTCAATGGGCGATAAAGCAATTGCCACAATAGCAAATGTTATAATCAAAAACGCAAGAAGCGTTGATATTCCTTCTCGCTTTGGAGGTGAAGAATTTTTTATAATTTTACCAGGAATTGATGCCAAAGGCGGAATAGCAGCAGCGGAACGTATAAGAAGCTCAATAGAATCAGCCGAAATTGAAGGATTAGAAAGCGGTATAACTGCTTCATTAGGCGTAGCAAGTTTTATAGAACAAACAACAAATATTGATGAACTTTTTGAAATGTGCGATAAAGCAATGTATTCATCAAAACAAAAAGGACGTAACCAAGTAACTCTTGCAGATACTGACAATATAACATCTTGGCAAGATATCGCGATTGATGCCTTTGTTGATATTTTAACTCAGCACAGAATACCATTTAACAAAAAAATTGCATCTGACTTAATAGAAAAACTGCAATTAAAGCAAACTGATTCATCAGGAACATCAACACAAGAAATGTTATATAGCATAGTTGATTCAATTTCAAAATCATACTTTCCCCTATATCAGGAAGGAAGTACCAAAAATAAAGTTACTCTTGCAACTTTAATAGCCAAGAGAATGAATTTATCAAAAACAGACATAGACAAATTAAAAATTGCTATGCTTTTATATGATATAGGCAACACAATGATGCCAAAAGAACTTCTAAAAAAACCTGCACCTCTCAATCAAAAAGAAAAAGATGAAATTCGAAAACATCCAATTGTTGGTGCTCAAGAAATTCTTAAACCAATAAGTTCTGTTTCAAATATTATTCCAATAATTGAACATCACCACGAAAACTGGGATGGAACAGGATATCCAAACAACAAAAAAGGTGAAGAAATCCCAACAACATCACAAATAATTTTAATTACAGACAGTTATTTTGCAATGATTTCTTACCGCCCATACAGAAAAGCATATACCATTGATGAAGCAATAGAAGAAATCAAACAAAATGCAAACAAAAAATATTCAAAAGAACTTGTAGAAGCTTTTATATATTCTATTGAAGAATTTAAAAAGATGTAGTCTATTTAGATGATTTTTATGGAAAAATACATCTTACGATTTATAATGTAAATATAAAAAAAGCCTCTTAAAAGCATTTAAGAGGATAATGGTAAGTTTTAAGTTTGTTTTATAGATAATCCAAAAGCGATACACTGCCAAGGATTGCAGTACCTATTTGATAGCTTGCCTGAAGTGCGGTTTGAGCGCTTGCAAGTTCTGTTGCAGCTTTTGTAATATCAACTTCTTCTAAGTCAACCTTTTTTTCGGTTAAAGAAGTAATTGTATCATTATTAATTTCTTGTGTTGACTCAAGTTTTGAGACCTTAGCTGAAATTTCACCGTTTGCAATCGTAATACCTTTTGTTGCAGAATCCAAAACGCTTAATTTGTCCCTAATTGCATCATAATCTAAAGTATCCGCATTTAATAAATTATCCAAATCTCTCATTTGCGAAAAGAAATCATTTACGCCGTCTTGTTTTCCAAATATTGCTTCACCGGTAAAATTATATGTAAAAGTAACGTCTTCAGAGATTGTTAAATTACGATTTCCAGAATTATCCGAACTACCCTGATAGATAATTTCACCTGCATCATTTGTTATATATGGCTGTTCATATATATATGTACCTGAAAATATAAAATTATCCATATATTTTGTATTCATTTCATCACTGATTGTTGCAACTCTCTGTTTAATTTCTTCTGCAATGGCCTTGGCAGAATCAGGTGTTGTGCCTGCATCTGCAGCTTGCACAATCAAAGAATTAATTTGACTTAGTTGTTCTGTAACATTAGCTAAAGTATCATACGCAAGGTTCATTTCATTCATTGCATGCGTTATATTTCCTTGGTATTCATTTAATTTTGCCAATTGATCATTCAATTTCAAAACTCTTGTAGCATCTACTACATTTTCTGAAACTTTAGTAAAATTTTTATTTGCGGCAATCTTAGCTAAAATATTTGCGTAATTGTTATAAGCATTACCCATTGTGTTTGTTGCAAGATTTGCCATTACAGAAGTTGAAACACGCATAATAAAAATCCTTTTTTAACTTATACCATTCCAATAACAGTGCCTATAAGATCATTTATCGTTGAAAATAATTTTGCAGAAGCCTCATAAGCTCTTTGATATCTTATCATATCGGATAATTCTTCATCCAAATTAACGCCGACAAGGTTTAAATAATTTGAAATTGCATTATCTGCAAGTCCCTGAGCAGTATCAGCTTTAGCTGCTATATTAGACAAATCCATACCATTTTTGGCAGCATTATTTGTCAAAAATTGAGATAACGTACAATTATTTACTCCGCCACCATAACTGCATATCTTGGCATTTTGGAGTGCAGTAATTTCTGTTGCATTATCAGAATTACCGACAGCCTTTATCCAATTAGAATCAACAACTCCGGTTTCATCGGTATAATCAGCTAAATCAATTCTTGCAGCAGCAACAAGAAAAGGATTATCAATTATATCAGCATTGACTTGTATATTTGAAGCATCAAATACCCCTGAACCATCACTTGTAGTAAACATTGGATGAGTTGCCTTTTCAAGAATTAGATTGCCATCAGCATCGGTTGTAATTGAAGCTGCAAAAACATCCCCATTATCATATGTTTGAACTCCGTTTAGAGCATTTGCAAATGCTGAAGCAGCACTGTTAAGTGCATTTTTCATATCATTTATATTTGAAAACGAACCGCCGGAGCCATTCAGGAATTCAATGTATGCTTTCATTGAACCGCTTTTAAAAGAATCATTAATACCATTTTCAATTATATAATCAGGATTTTCAGTCGATTGCAACGTAAATTTTACTGCTTGGTCAGGATTTGTAGAATCAAATTCCGCATTTAAGGTATATTTTTGTTCATTACCTTGTACAACAGCAATACCGCCAATATATAAATTAACTGTTCCATTGGCATTTTTATCTGTTGTAATATCAATGTAGTTAGACAATTCTTCTAAAATAGAATTAATATTTGCTTGCGTTTCAGAACTTTGATTGTTCTTTGCATGGGCTTCATTAGCAGAAGCCAATTTAGCCAAGAGTGAATTCACACTATCAACATCCATTGAAACAGTTTGAAATTTATCTTCTTGGATATTATCGTATTTTTTTGAAATCTCATTAAATTTTTCAGCAACATTTTGAGCAGCAAGCACATATTGCTGTCTAATTGCCATATCTGCGGGATATTTTTCTAAATTAGCACTTGCAGTAAAAAAATCATTTAAAAGAGCATTTAAACCACTATCTCCAAGATCATCGGCTATATCCTCTAGATCTCCCAAGGCGTCAACAAGAGTATTATAATACGAGGCATCAGAATTCTTTCCGATTAAATCATTAAGCATACCCTCGTCAATATAATCTGTAAGAGATGAAATACTTGCGCCATTCATGCCCTTTATAGTTTCAATTACATTTCTGCAATTTGTTGTATATTCATTAGTAACAAAGTTTACTCTTTGTCTGTGATAACCTTCCACATTTATGTTTGCAATATTTTGAGCAACAACAGTAAGAGCATACTGATTGTTTTTCATAGAGCCCAAAGAAATGTTCATACTTTGATTTAGCGACATAATAATAAATCCTTTTAATTATGCTTCTTCCGTGATTGATGAAATATCTAAACTCTCATCATCGCTACAACTCAATCCTTTTGAATTATAAGAATTCATTTCAGATTGCGCTATATTTAATATGCCAGATAATAACCCATTTATAACACCCAATGAATGTTTTATTAATATTTCGTTATTTTCCTGAACAACTTTTATTTTTTCTCCCAACTGTCTTAATTCTTCTTTTTGCTTGTCAGTAAAGTCATTTGGTGAATTTTTCAAATCAAATCTGTTTATTTTTTCTACTAAAACTTTTAAATTTTCATCTAACTTGTTAAGTTCTTCCAAATCTTTTTTTATTATTGCTTCTTTTTTTTGAAGCAAATTTTCCTCTAATTCCTTATAAGCATTATAAACATCAATATATTCCATATTCTCACCCTTTTTTAAGCACTGTAATCGGCAATAACACTTCTACCATACATTATACCGTAATTTATATCATCTACGGTTAATTTTTCACCCATAATCTCGGCATATTTTTGTATTTCTTCAACATCAATTTTATTCTGAATCTTTTTATCTTCAATTAATGCTATATCTTCTTTTTTAATGTCTTCAAAAGTATCTTCTTTTTTTTCAAGTTGCGTTTTTGCACTTTCAAAAGCACGTGAAGCTGTATTTAAATTTAACTTAGAAATAGAAGATGAAACCAGAGAACTTATGTTTGAATTATTATTTATATCCACTTTTTTAACCTTTTACTGTCTTTTCTAATTGTGTATACATTTGTTTTGCAATTCCAATGCTTGATCTTGGGTCATTTGCTATTGTACGAGCTATATCGTTATACATAAATGACTTTAAATTATCCATATATTTAGATTCTTGAAAAAGAGAGCCTTCTCTATCAACAGTTTTTTCCATTTCATTTAGCATCTTTGCAACAAAAATAGATTCAAATTCCTTTGCAACTTTTTTCAGTTGTTCTTTCTCAGTTTTAGCACCTCTTTTAATATTTTCAATTTCAGCAAGGTCTGAGCTGTTTTGCATATAACTTGAACCTACGCTATTAACATAATTATTCATCTATATGACCTCCAATTCGGCTTGCAAACTTCCAGCCGATGATAAAGCCTGCAATATTGCAATTAAATCCATTGGTGTAACTCCAATATTATTTAGCGCTCCAACCAAATCAGACAAGCTTGAATTAGCATCCATTTGAATTAAAGAACCTTGTTTTTCCGTTATTTCAATTTGTGCATTTTGAACAACAGCAGTATTTCCTCCGGCAAAAGCATTTGGTTGAACAACATTATTTTCAGCCATTATTGTTACGGTTATTCCGCCATGAGCAACAGCAGCAGGCATCAATTTAGTATTTCCGCCAATAACAATTGTTCCCGTGCGTTCATTAACAACAACTTTTGCTTTTTCACTAACTGCACCAACTATTTGATTTTCTATTAATGATAAAAAAGTAACTCTATCATTTCTATACCTTTGTGGTATAGTAACTTCTACTGCACCCCCATCAAGCGCTCTTGCAGGAGCTACTCTGGTTGAGATGGTTTTTGAAATTCTGCTTGCCATAGTATAATCTGCTTTATCTAACAATAAAGTAAGAGTTGTCTCATCCCCGATTGCAGATAGTATATCACGCTCAACAATAGCACCGTTTGGAACTCTACCGGTAGTAGTAACGCCTTTAGATGCACTTGCGCCACCCTGTGATGCTCTAATTCCGCCAACCGTAACAGGACCTTGTGCAACCGCAACAATTTCACCGTTTGGAGCTCTTAATTGAGTTTGCACTAAAACACCGCCGGATAAACTTTTAGCATCAGCCATAGCGGAAACCGTAACATCCAACTTATCACCCTCTTTAGCAAAAGGCGGAATTGTTGCGGTTACAATAACAGCTGCAGTGGTACCTTTTTGAATATAATTTGATTGATCAATAACCGTACCCAATGCAAGTAACATTTGTTGGCTTGTCATCTGTGTATGACGAGAATTATCACCTGTATTTTGCAAACCAACTACAAGACCATAACCAACAACTTGGTTTTCTCTGATACCTTTTACATGTGTTATATCTTTAATTCTTAAAGTTTGCTCGGTTATTGCGCTGACTTGCATTACCGGCACAATAAATGTCATAAACATTAAAAGCAAAAAGGCTATCTTTTTTTTGATTTTCATTATTATCATCCTACTTTTTTTAAAATACAGTTCTAATCGCTCTATCCAAAATACCTTCGTTTTGACCACGAGATACTGTTCCGGCACCATTCATTGCAAACTGAAGATTTGCAACCTGACTGGATAGAATTTCTCCTGATTGATTAATCCATTTTGGGTCAACTATACCCGAAATAATCAAATCAATTCTTTCATTTTGATTGACTAAACTCTTTTTACCCTGTACCAACAAATTACCGTTTGGTAAAACCTGCACAACTTGTGCAACGACTGTATCCGTTAATACCATACTTCTTGTCATTTGAGTTCCGCCCGAAACATCCAAGGTACCATTTGTTCCATCCAATGCACCTTTCAAACTTGTTTTAAATATAGTATTTAGTGCATTAGTAAAATTTTCTGCCAAAGAACTTGATTTTGTAGTTGAATATGTACCTGAATCTGACATACTTGGAGCTTCATCAATTACAATAGAAACCAAATCCCCAACTCCTCTTGCTCTAACTGATGAATATAAAGCTCTTGGCTCAATTACAGCATTTTGTGAAGCATTTAAAGAAAAAAGACTTTCAGCACCTGCCGTTAAAGTTGAAATTACTATTAATGTTAAAGCTAACTTTTTCATCATCCCCTATATCCTTACTGTTACTTCGTTTGAAGAACTTACTGTTGCATTATAAATTTTATTATATTTATTTGAACGCACAAGAATCGTATCACCCATTGCGCCTTCCTTTAAAGCTTTACCTTGAAGTGTAATCTTTAATCCCTTGGAAGATAAAAATATAATATCTACACATGAATCCTTTAAAACCAAAGCTTTTTGCTTTATAGAATCAGACAAAATAATACTACCTTTTGAGTAATTTCTGGAAGAAACAAAACCTGTATAATTATTGCTTAAAGTTTTACCTAAATATCTTGAAATTTCTTTTCTTTCAAAGGTCGTATTTTTTGCATTAATCTCTGTATTGTACGGAATTATAGCAGAAGCAACCAAAACATTTTTATATATCAATGTTTGGACATTTATTGGAAAAGCCTTTATAACATTATTTTTGGAATCTTTAACTACAATTCTCTTATATAGATTTGGTCTAAAACCTGAACCTTGAGATAATATCTCTATTTTCGGACATACTGTTTCATTTGTTAAAATAGATTCCTTGGGAATACCTGAAATGCTAATTTTATAATCATCAGAATATTTTAAAACATAAGATTTTATCTCATCCGAAATATTTTGGTTTATTATTTTTGTCAATTCAGTATTTGTTAAAGTATAACAAAAAGCAGCCTGTCCAAAAAAAACAAGACACAAAGATAAAATTAACTTTTTAACTGCTTTTTTCATTTGCTTCCTTAAACTATCTGATTTGTTTGCTGTAATATATCAGAACCTGCTGTAATAACTTTAGAATTTGATTCATAAGCACGTTCCGTTTTAATCAACCCAATTAATTCTTCAACCGTTTGAACATTAGAACCCTCAATAAAGCACTGTTCTATGGTTCCATAGCCTTCTTCACCAGCAGTACCTTGCAGTGGAGTTCCAGATGCTTGAGTTTCTCTGTATAAATTGTGTCCGATAGCCATAAGCCCGGAAGGATTTTGGAATTTTACCAACTGAATCTGTCCCAGCTGAGTCTGTTCAGAATTTGTTCCGGTAGTGCAAGAAACAATACCTGCTTGTGAAACTGTTATTTCCTTTGCATTAACAGGTATAGTAATCGGCGGTTGTAATTGATAGCCATCAGATGTTACTAATTGTCCATTTGCGTCCATCTGCCAAGCTCCGTCTCTGGTATATGCTAAAGAACCATCATCAAGAGTTATTTGAAAAAAACCATCTCCTGCTATTGCCATATCAAGCTGTCTATCCGTTGATTGCAAAGTACCTGTCGTAAAAATTCTTGTTGTTGCCGCAGTTTTTACACCAAGTCCAACCTCAATACCAACGGGCTGATAAGTACCTTGACCCATTTGAGCTCCCGGAGTCCTGTGAATTTGACTCAATAAATCTTTAAATTCGGCTCTAACCTTTTTATATCCATAAGTTGATAAGTTTGCTATATTATTTGAAATAACATCTAAGTTATTTTGTTGGGCAATCATACCCGTAGCTGCTGTTGTAAGTGCTCTTAACATTTAATATAAACTCCTTTACCTTGATGAAATATTACCTAACCCTATTGCTTGCTGCAAAGATTCACTTTCTTGCCTCAATATTGTACTCATAGATTCATATCCTCTGGAAACATTGATTGAATTCAACATTTCTTCAATCGTATTAGCATTTGACATTTCCAGCATACCTTGTTGCAAGCTATATGTACCATCGTTCTTTACATACATCCCGGCATCTTGACCATATATTGGAAGATATTTTCCCTGACCTATTCCTGAAATCTTTGTTTTATCAGCAAAATCAACAACCTGAATTTTCTGAAGAAAAGCTCTATAATTATGGTTAAGAAGCTCAATTTGTCCATTTTCACCTATAATCAAATCTTTTGAAATATCAAGTCTGTTCATTTCATTCAAATCATTTGTTTCAGGGTCTCTAGTAATTCTTATTCTGCGGTCATTTACATCCATAACATAATCACCGTCTTTATTTACCAAATAATTATCAGTCGTAAGTGCAAAATCACCAACTCTTTGGTAATAATAATTACTTTCGTCATAAGGCGCATAATCAGGAACATCCTGATGTCTTATCTTGAAAAAACCATCCCCCTGAAAAGCAACATCTAACTTATATCCGGTTTCCTGTAAACCGCCTTGAGAAAAATCAATATAAGTTCTGTCTGTTCTAGCACCCAAACTCAAAGAACCAACATTTTTATAATTACCTTGGGCATTTTGTGCTTGAACCTGTGATTGCATAATATCCTGAAAAGTAATATTCGTTCTTTTAAAGCCTGTTGTAGTAACGTTAGCAAGATTATGTGCAGTAACGTCTTCAAAATCAATCAACGCCTGCATACCTTTTGCAACAGTTCCTATGCCTCTTGTAATCATAATTTAGCCTCTTTTATCTTATCGTATGCTGACATAATTGAATTAACATAATTTTGAGTTTCCTTATAAGGAGGCACTCCGCCATATTTCTTAACAGCATTTGGACCAGCATTATAAGCGGCAAGTGCAAGTTTTTCATCATTATTAAATCTATCCAAAAGTCCTTTTAAATACTTAACTCCGCCTTCAACATTTTCCCAAGGATTATAAGCATTTACTACTCCAAGGCTTTTTGCTGTTGCAGGCATCAACTGCATCAACCCCATAGCACCTTTTTTGCTGGTTGCATTAGGGTTAAATCCTGACTCTTGCTTTATAATAGCTTTTATAAAATCTCCATCTATATTATATTTTGATGAAAAAGTCTCGACAATTTCATCAATATCAGACATTTGAGCCTTTAAATCAATTTTTGATTTTAAGTTCACTCCCTCTTTTTTTGTTGGTTCAACAATTTCAGAAATTGTTTCCTTATCAAGTTCAGGAAGTTTAGCGGCTTCAGACTCGCTTTTTGACATTTTTTCTTCAAGAATAGTCTTAAAATCTTTATTTTCAGTATTAACAGAAAAATTATCAACAGCACCCAATTTCTCGGAAATTCCTTGAAGAGCTGTAAAATTGTTTTCGATTGAATTTACACGTGCAAGCGCCAAATTAAGGCTGGAAGCTATGCCTTGTGTCATCCCCTAAAGTCCTTATAACTTATTCTTACCATCACATAAAATGAAAGCAAATTTAAAATATAAATTTAAACCTCCACATACATAATATAGACTAATTATTATAGCTACATCATCAATCAAAAGATGGAATTTAATAAAAAAACTAAACCTTAAGGTTTAGTTTTAAAATTTTTATCATTAAATAAATTAATATTTTGCCAAAGATACAATTTCAATATCTTTTGGAAGCTTATTTCTTCCGTTTAAATCTTCCAGCTCAATTACAAAAGCAACTCCTGCCACATCTGCTATTTTTGAAACTAAATTTACAGCAGCCGCAGCAGTTCCGCCGGTTGCTAAAAGATCATCAACTATCAAAACCCTGTCGCCCTTTTTAAAAGCATCTTTATGAACTTCAATTTTATCTTTTCCATATTCAAGCTCATATTCTTCAGAAATAACTTCACAAGGCAACTTATTTGGCTTTCTTATCGGAACAAAGCCACAATTTAACTTATATGCAAGAGGCATTCCGAATATAAAGCCTCTTGATTCAATTCCTGCAACATAATCAATGTTTTTGTCCTTAAAAATCTCATATAATACGTCTATTGTAGTTTTTAAGGCATCTTTATCTTTGATTAAAGTTGTTATATCACGAAACAAAATGCCTTTTTTAGGAAAATCAGCAACATCTCTAATTTTTTCTTTTATTTTTTGAATTTCAGCTGTACAATTCATATCAAACCTCATTATTTTCATACACATTAATTCTATCAAAAACCTAAAGCATGGTAAATTTTTTTATAGTAAAATGTATATATGACAGAAAATATTATCCAAGATGAACTAAAACAAAAAATTAATAACCTTTCAAAAAGATACAGTTCAATAGAAAGGTGTCTTTGACAAGGAAAAACTTGAAAATCTGCTTGAAGAAATATCTTCTAAACTAAAAGAAGAAAATATTTGGCAAGACCAAAAAGAAGCTTCAAAGCTACTAAAAGAACAAAAAGAAATAAAAACCAAACTGGATAAAATTTCCTTTTGGAAAAATACTTTAGATGATTCCTGTATTGCTCTCGAACTTAATGACAAAAGCCTTATAGAAGAGTGCGGTCTTAATCTTGAAAACCTTGAAAAAGAATTTGATAAATTCGACCTTGAAAATATGTTAAATGGCGAATATGACCAATCTGATGCAATCTTAACTATTACAGCCGGTGCAGGTGGTGTTGATGCACAAGATTGGGCCGAAATGCTTTTAAGAATGTATTTAAGATGGGCACAATTAAAAGGATATTCAACAGAACTTCTTGATAAATCGGAAGGAGATGAAGCAGGGATAAAATCCGCAACAATAAAAGTTTCAGGCTTGTATGCTTATGGATATGCCAAAGCAGAAAAAGGGGTGCATCGACTGGTTAGAATTTCACCGTTTAACGCAAACGGGAAAAGACAAACAAGCTTTGCATCTCTTGAAGTCTCACCTGTTATTGAAAATTTTGAAACACAAATCGAACTTCGCCCCGAAGACCTTGAAATTGATACTATGAGATCAGGCGGAGCCGGCGGACAAAATGTAAACAAGGTTGAAACAGCTGTCAGAATAAAGCATATCCCGTCAGGAATTGTTGTTAAATGTCAACAACAACGCTCACAACTTCAAAATAAAGAAACAGCCATGCAAATGCTGGCTTCAAAACTTCTCGCAATAAAACAAGCAGAACATGAAAAAAAATTAGGAGACATAAGAGGGGAAGTTATGGATGTCAATTTTGGCTCACAAATACGTTCTTATGTGTTTCATCCGTACAAAATGGTTAAAGATCACAGAACAAACTACGAAACAACGAATGTAGAAAATGTTATGAATGGCGAAATAGATGGCTTTATTGAAAGTTATTTAAGAAAAAAATAAAAAATTTATAGTACAATTAAAATGTAATTATTAAAGGAAAAGTATGATAAAAGCTCAACGTGGAACAAAAGATATATTTGGTGATGAAGTAGCAACTTGGCAGTGGATTTTTGAAAATGCAAAAAAAACATTCCAAAATGCAGATTTTACAGAAATCAAAACTCCGATTTTTGAAGCAACCGAACTTTTCAACAGAGGTGTCGGAGATTCAACCGACATTGTAAATAAAGAAATGTACACATTTAAAGTTGGCGGAGCAGAAAAAAACGAAACTTCAATTACACTTCGTCCGGAAAACACCGCTGGTGTTGTAAGAAGCTTTATTGAACACAATTTAAATCGCCAAAGTCCACCACAAAAATTTTGGTATTTTGGTCCTATGTTTCGCTATGAACGTCCACAAGCAGGAAGACAAAGACAATTCCATCAAGCCGGCATTGAATTATTCGGAATAAAAGAACCAACAGCAGACGCTGAAGTCATCATGCTTGCGGTAGATTTCTTAAATGCACTCGGACTAAACAACCTAACAGTTGAATTAAATACTTTAGGCTGCAATAAATGTAAAAATGAATACAAAGAATCGATTAAAAAAGTTTTATTGCCTTATTTAGAAGAACTTTGTGATGACTGCAAAATGAGATACAAAAAAAATCCTTTAAGAATATTGGATTGTAAAAATGAAAATTGCCAAAAAATTTTTGAAATAAAAGAAATAAAAGAAATAATATTAAAAGATTACGTCTGTGATGAATGCAGAGAGCATTTTACAGAACTTCAAAGTTACCTAGATAACTTAAATATAAAATACACAATAAATAAAATGCTTGTTCGTGGTTTAGATTACTATAACAGAACGGTTTTTGAAATAAAAAGCGAAGCTCTGGGCTCTCAAAGTGCAGTCTGCGGCGGTGGAAGATATGACGGATTAGTAGAAATGCTTGGCGGAACACCTACTCCTGCAATAGGTTTTGCAATGGGAGTTGAAAGACTATATACTTTAGTTGATAAAGTAGCACCTAAAAAAAATGATTTCTTTATAGTATCCAACAATTCAAACGAAGCAATAAAACTTGCTCGCAAATTACGATTAAAAAACAAGAGAGCATCTTTTGACTTGCAAAAAAGAAAGTTTGCAAAACAACTTGAAAAAGCTTCCAAAACAGCTAAATATGCAATTATTTTGGGAGAAGATGAGATTAACGAAAATTATTACAGCCTAAAAAATCTTGCAACAGGCGAGCAAAAAGCAATAAAAACCTTTGAAGAATTGCTTAATTTAAGCTAAAAAATTCATTTTATTGCCGGAAGAATAATTACTTAAAGCACTTAATTCAGCATTAATAGCCATAAGTTCGCTTGAAGCTGAAATATTTTCTAAATCCATGGCAGTCTCACGGGCGCTAATTTCAGCTAAGTTATAACCTCCGCCAAATGAAATATTGTCGAGCATTCCCCTTCTTAAAGCGGAATTTTGCAACATTTGAGTTTGTAAATAATTCTTTCTTGCAATTAAGCTTTGACGAGCAAGTAATGTTACAATCGACATAAACACAACCTTTCTATGAATGCTTTAATATAGCACAAAAATTGTTTTTTTTCAAGAGGGTTATTTTACAACAACCTCAAACTCATCTCCGCCAAAATGTTTCAAGCGTACATTTTTCTTACCGTAAATAGTAATTAATGACTTTATCATTCCTTCTTTTAAACCTTTTTCAAGAGAATTTCTTGAGCTTTCAGGATAGACAAAAAATTTATGAAAAGTTCTGTTTGTGTCATTTAACAAAAGTATCTTTCTGGTTTTAAATAATGAATTTTTCATTTTATATTTCTTATTTTTGTCAAATTTAGAAATTAAGATAATCTCATAATCTGGAAAAATTTCTTGAACTTCTTGATTCGATAAAAGTCTGGAATCTTTCCCTTTAAGTTCATAAAATTTTAATTCATCGTTATTAAAACCAATAAACCTGCTATCAACAAAAAATTCATAATTAGAAGGAGGCATATAAAAAAGATTGTTATCTGAATAATACTCGCTATAACTGCCTGTTCCCGAACTTACTCTCTTAGATAAAGCAAAGCAACCGTCTTTATAAGGAAAATATTGTCCTGTTTTTTTATCAATACAAACCTTAGAACCTTCTAAAACATCTTGAAAAGCATATGAACTTAATTCCAAAACAAAAAATAAAAGTAAAAAAGAAAAAATTTTTTTCATTAATCTTCTTCTTTCAATTTCCTATTCATCAACTTATCCAAAATTTCTTTCGGAGTAATATCAGTATAAACCGCCTCATAAATAGCATTAGAAACCGGTACATCAATGCCCAATTTATAAGCTAATTCACACAATGCTTTTGAGGTTTTAACACCTTCTGCAACCGAGCCTAGCTCACTCAAAATATCATCAATTTTTTTACCCTTTGCAAGCATCGAGCCAACAGTATAATTTCTAGAATAAGGACTTGAAGCTGTTGCTATTAAATCTCCCATACCCGAAAGACCATACAAAGTTTGCGATTTTGCACCCAAGGCCACTCCGACTCTAACCATTTCAGCCATTCCTCGAGTTAATAATGAGCCCCTTAAATTATCACCAAGTCCCATAGAACTTGCAAAACCGGATGCAATAGCAATAACATTTTTCAAACTTCCGCCCAACTCCACTCCGATAACGTCTGAGTTAGCATAAAGCCTAAATTTGGAAGGAACATTTAATAATTCCTGTACCCTTTTTGCAACAGAAATATCAGCCGAAGCAACCGTAGCAAGTGTAGGATGACCTTCGATTATTTCTCTTGCCAAAGTAGGACCTGATAAAACAGCAAATTTAATATCAGGTAAAACTTCAAGCACAACTTCAGACATTCTTTTTAAAGACGGCAATTCAAGCCCCTTGGAAAGATTAACTAAAATTTGATTTTCTTTTAAACCAATCTCTTTAATTTGCTCAACCACAGATCTTATACCTGAAGTTGCAACAACAAGAAGAATAATATCAGCTTCATCCAATGCCAATTTTAAATCGGAAGTAATCTGAACTTTATTATCTAATTTAATTTCAAGAGGTTTTTCAACCCTTTTTTCATTAACCAACATCGGGGTCAAATCTTGTTTTCTACCCCAAACAACAATATCCTCAAAATTATCGTTAAGTAATTTTGCAATTGTCAAACCCCAGCATCCTGGGCCAAGTACAGCTAATTTCATTCTTCTTCCTCAGTAGTCTCTTTTTTATCATCTTTATCCACAAATGGTGTACTTTTTTGCATTTTAATTCTTGTAATTTTAATTCCGTCAAGTTCTAAAATTGTATAAATAATATTTTTATCTTCAACTACATCATTAATTTCGGGTTCTCTTCCTAAAAGCCCAAAAACATAACCGCCAATAGTTTGAAAATCCTCATCCGGAATATCTAAATCATATTTTTCATTAATATCTTCAATGCTTGTCTTCGATGAAACACTCAAAATATTGTCTTCAATTTTAACTATCTCAGGGGTCTCTATCTTATCAAATTCATCATAGATTTCGCCCACTATTTCTTCGATTATATCTTCGATTGTTACTATACCTGCAATCCCGCCATGTTCATCCACAACGGCTGCAATTTGATTTTTAGAAGATGTAAAATCAGACAATAAATCACTTATAAATTTATTTTCAGGAACAATTAAAATATCCCTTGCAAGAGATTTTATTGAAAAATCATCAGCTACATTATTATTTTTAATGACCTTCAAAACATCTTTAGCGTTAATCATACCAACCAAATTATCAATATTATCTTCATACATAGGAATTCTTGTATGACCAGAGTTAATAATTATTTCAGACAATTCTTCTATTGTTTGATTGGCATTTACAAAGCATATCTCTGTTCTTGGAACCATAATCTCTTTTACAACCGTATTTGCAAATGAAAAGAAATTAGATAACATTGTAGCTTCATGATTATCAATTGTTCCTATTCTTTCGCCTTCTTTGATTAATTTTTCAAATTTTTCTTCCCAATTATCCTCTTCATCATGTGCTTGAAGCTCAATAGTTACGTGATTAACATTTTTAACATAACTTTTTATTTTTCGCTCAAGCATCTGTGCAATATCGTCAGCATCTTTCATCTGGGTTTGCGGATCAACTTCAATTGTCATATTGATAACAAGCCCTGAAGTTCCTAAATCCATCGTTTTTAATTCAACAACATTGCTTATTCCGTGTATTGTGCCGGCAATATTTCTTATAATTTCTTCAATTCTGGGTTGCGCAGCTTGTACCGTTAAACTGCTAACATTATTTCTTATTAAATAAATTGCAAGACAAAATAAAATTATACCAATCAATATAGATGCAACAGCATCAGGAATATAGGCATATTCTAAAGGCATAATAAATTTAGAAACCGAAAGGGCAACCAAAGCAATAGCAACACCAGAAAAAGCCGCTGTATCTTCATACCAGACAAATTTTGTCGTAGGACTTTGAACTTTTCTTATATACTTCAAAGATATAAAAAACTTTTTGAATAAATTTTTCTCAATTATCTGAGCTTCGTCTAAAACCGCATTGGTAGCACTTGAAACAGCCCAGGCTTCAAAAAACATACTTATAACTAAAGCGACTGCGATATAGTTATAATTTTTTAATAATTCTTCAGCTCCATGAGGATTAAAAAATTTATCTATACCGTGAAAAATCGCAACAAATGTACCACCTAACATTAATAATGAAGCAAACATTGCCCAAACATTAGCTTCTAACCCATATCCAAAAGGATGCTCCTTGTCAGCAGGACGGGAACCTCTTTTTATGCCGACCAATAAACATATACTATTAAATGAATCAACTCCGCTATGGATTGCCTCAGCTAACATTGCAGAACTTTTTGAAAACAAAAAACAAATAAACTTAACCAATGCAATACCAATATTTGCAATGAATGCTCTTATTACAGCTTTTAACTTGGTATTATCTATCCTTGTTTTATTTTCATCTGTCGCTTCTATTAAATTCTCGCTGTCCGATATTACCGTATTTGATTGACCGGATGACATTATCTTCCCTTTTAACTTTATAATGTATATATAATAAACTTAAAGAGAAAATTTTGCAATTTTTTAATAATTTAAAAAACAGGGCTGAATTTGCCCTGTTTTATACTTCTTGTCTTTTTGCGTAACACTCTTTGCAATAAATTTCCTTGCCTTCAATAGGTTTAAAAGGAACTTTAGTCTCAGCACCACATTGTGAGCAAATAGCATCATACATTTTTCTTCTTGATTTTTTTCTGCGAGCTTTGCGGCACTCCGGACATCTTTTTGGAGTATTTACAAGTCCTTTTTGAGCATAAAACTCTTGTTCTCCTGCGGTGAATACAAATTCTTTTCCACAATCTTCACACACTAGAGTTTGATCTTGGTACATTTTAGGTCTCCTTATTTGTTTGTAAAATATCAGACCACCGAGGCAAGAAACTTTTTAAATATCATGACACTGGATAGTTGATTTTATTATATTATACTTTTTTTGAATTTATTGCAATATTTTGTACTATTTTAATGTACGATAGACTTCATCCAAAGTTGAAGGTGTTGCAAAAATTATTATTTTTTCATCCTCTTCAGCATCCCAATAACAAGATTTTATTGTATTTTTAATTGAATTATCCATAATAATCAAACAGGGATTAATACCGGCATATTTTAATCTTAAAGCCATATCATCAAAACGATTTGAGCAAACATAAACTTTATTATCAAAACCCCTAACAGATTCCAAGTTAGCTCCCCATATCCAACTTGTATCAACTCCGTCTTCCATTTCATCATTTAAACAAAAAATAACTTTAGAATTTTTATTTCCAAAAAGCTCTCTTGTTGCTTCTGATAGAGAAACCGGATTTTTTATAACTTTAACCTTTACTTCTTTTCCTTTATATTTAACAATTTCATCTCTGGCATGCAAATTAGAATAATTTTCGAACGCTGAAGCCAAGGTCTTTCTGTCAATTCCAAGATTAAATACCATAGCAATAACAGCCAGAGCATTATAAGCATTATAAACTCCACCAAAAGGCAATCTGAAAGCATATTTATTATCGTTATAAAAAACATTCAAAAAAGTATAATCGTAAAAAACTTTAGCTGTTGCACTTATATCCAATTTCGGACGTTTAAAACCACATTCGCAATCATACTGCCCCAAATGCGAATAAAATCTTTTTTTATAATCCAATCTGCAACCGCAAATCGGACATCTTTGAATATCGTTATACTGAATATACTTTTCGCTTGTATCTCCAAATTCTATATTCTCAAAACCATAGTAAAACTTGTTTCTTTTTTTGTTTAAAACAACATCACTTTTAAATTCATCGATTTTGAAAAACATAGGCTCATCAGCATTAATAATTAAGTTTGTTTTTGAATTTAATAAAAGCGCTTCTCTAATTTTCTCTTTCTTTTCATTCAAAGAACAATTATCTTTTTGGTCATAAAAAATATTATTTAATAAAAGATAATCAAACTTCATAGAATTAAAATATCCGCCAAGCTCAAATTCATCCATATCCATGACGTAATAATCTTTTTCATAATCATTTCCAAAAACATCAAAAGTTCTTGCCAGATCCAAAATTATTGAAGTTAATACCGGATACTTTTTACCCGAAGGCATAACATTAGTTATAAAGCTTTTTTCAGCTTCTGAAAATATATGGTTTATCAAATTTGTAATTGTCTTTTTGCCATTCGTACCTGATATTGCAATTTTATATCCCTTTGCATAAGTCTGTAATCTTGACATAACATCCGGCATATTACAATCTATAAAAGAATCTAGCGGAATATTCTTTTCTAAGCCAAATTTTTCCAATAATTTATATATTTTACCTTGTATTATGACGGCTGTTTTAAAATCCATTATAATCCTTATTACGTATAGAGATTTTTAACTACATATATTATAATACATTAATGCTAGATTTTGTTTTTATAACCTTAATATTTTTTGAAATTATTTTAACAACGCTTTGTGTGATAAAAATAACCGAAGCTGAAAAAGAAGTTAAAAAATTGCACAAAAAATTAATTTTAACTTTTAATTTAATACTAAAAATCAATGAACAAATTAAAACAACAATATCAAAAATAAACAAAGTTGTTTCATTTATTACAAATAAAAAACTTATTAAAATCAGTCAAATAATAAGAACAATTATCGATATTATACAAATTATACTGCTTTTACGTTCACTTAATCTATCAAAAGGATTAAAATCAATTAACTACAAAAACATTAAAAAGCTTATACTGGTTGAGACCTCCAGAAGAATTTTAAGAAAAATTTTAATGTCAATGTAAAATTTTATTAAGCAATTTTTATATTCTTGTTTTAAAAAACCTTTTGCGTGGATACATATAAATATAATGTTAAAATTCAAGGAAGGTTTTTATTATGGGAATTAATGTCAGCATAGTTAAAATGTTGGATGCTTTATCTAAAAAGGGAAAAACATCAGCACCTCAACAAAAAACAGCTCAAAATGACAGTTCGGCTTTTGAAGCACAACAAAGCAGATTACAAGAAAATAGAAGTTCGCTTACTATGATTCTTGGTAATGACTACGAAGATGATAAAGTAAGAACAAAAGAAGAAATGGGAAGATGGTTTACCATAGCAGAACCTGACGAAAATGGAAACCAAATAGAACAAATATCGAGATTATATAATAGAGAACTTAACGATCAAGAAAAAAACACTCTTGCATGGTCAACCGTTGATCATAACAGATGGATGATTGATGATATCAACCGAACATATCTGGCTCAACAAATTGGAGACGATATTTCAGTAGAAACGGAAAACGATGAAACACTTATGCCTGACATAATCTCAGATATAATGAGTGGGGAAGAAATAGATATAAACGCCTATGATATAAGCGATACTGCCAAGAGCAGTTTATTAGAAATTCAAGAAAAATACAATCAATCACAATATGAACAATTCGCACTAGATTGCAGAACAGACGAAATACCGCCTGAACTCATTTATGCAACTGATTTTTCAATAGAGCATCCTCAAGAAATGATTTTTGCTCCTGATGTAACGTCTCTTATGGAAGATGAAGAAGTAAGTGTAGATGAATTAACAGGTAACTTAATATTTGAATCTGCCGAAAACGAAATTGAAATTGATATACAAAACACAGACAATCCAAAAGAAGAAATTGCCAAGGCAATATGCGAAAATTATGGAATTGAATCACTGGATACACAAGCAGGTGCAGCAATTTTACACAGCTTATGGCTGGAAGAAGGTAATAATGACATTTTCAATTATGAAAACGAAGATTTAGATAGCACGCTTGATTTAATTTTAGCAAGTGCAAAAGATGGTAAAATTGCACTAATGTGTCCTGATGCTGCTTTATCTTATCTATCTGAAAACGGTTTAGATGAAGAAAGTGCGATGAAAATAGCAACAGAACAAGAATATGACTTATCAAAAGATGAAGTTACATATTTACATGCACTCGAGGAATCAATAGATACAAGCACTGTGGATATTGAAACTACAATGGATTTATTATCTTATATCGGATATGGTGATACTGATTTAAAATCTGCAATTCTTGAAGCAAGAGAACAAGGTGATGCTTCAAATCTTGAAGCCCTTGGAGCTAGTGCAATTCAACAAATAGTTGAAAATAACCCTGCTTTATACGCACTATATGGCGACCAATTAACTAATACAGATACATTATTCAATCTACCCATGAAAGATATACTAACAAATAATCCAGGTTTAGTAATTAAACTTGAAAATATAGCATATATCCATGGAGAAGAAGAAAAACCCGCACAAACTCGAAGAGATTATACACCGGAAACACCAGAAAACCCAGTCGAGCCGACTCCATCTCAAGAGCCGACTCCAACTCAAGAGCCGACTCCAACTCAAGAACCGACTCCAACTCAAGAACCGACTCCAACTCAAGAGCCGACTCCAACTCAAGAGCCGACTCCAACTCAAGAACCGACTCCAACTCAAGAACCGAC
>CALUWM010000025.1 GCA_944324485.1 Candidatus Gastranaerophilales bacterium
CTTAAAAAAGACTCCCATTCGAGGGAGTCTTTTCTGCGTTTAAGCCCACCCCGAAGGATTCTCAGCATCCCCCAATAGTGCTTCTGACTGTTTTGGATGACTTTTTAATACTTCTATTTATATTGTTTTGTTTTAGATTGTTCTAAATTGCTATATTTTTCTTGAATATATTTAATGAGATATGCTGAATCATTTTCTTCATCTTTTTGTTCATTTAAAAATTTGATAAATTTTGCTTCCAATTCTTTTAATTTATTTTTTTCAAAAATAAATTCTTCAACAAAATTAATGTCTGTATTTATAAATATATATCTTGCCCTAGCATGCCCATATTTAACTGTAATTAATTTTTTCTTTTCGAGTTGATTCAAAATATTTCTTTGTTTAAATGCGCTTAAATTTAATACATGTTCAATTTCATCAACGGGAGAAAAATAAAAAATATCATCGCCAAAATATTTATAATTTTGTTCCTTATAACATTTAAGACAATCAGAAACTAAATAACTATAAAAAACTGCTTGTTCAAAACCCATTATTTTAAATAAATTTTTATTTATTTTAATAGAGTCATTATTTAAACATAACAATTTGTATAACTTTTCTATGCCAGTTTTATTCATAACAAACTCCAGATATAGCCTATTTAATTTTAACATTGTTTATTTATTAATTAAATAAATAAATTAATAAATCATGAATATGTACTATCTGATAAAATATTTTATTTCATTAAAATATTTATTTTTATAAAGATAAATATTTTACTTAATTTTAACTAAAGAAATACTTGACATTTATATCAATCATGGGATAGAATCATGCATGTCTTAAGAGGAGCCACTCAAAATTGAACAGCTCCCCGATAAATTATTTATCTCGACAATTAATAATTTATCACATGGGTCATGGTGTGTCAATCTAGAAGTGGATAGAATTTGTGAGGTGCCCATGATGCCAAAAATACGGTAATAGCTGAAAGCATTTCTTGGAAGTTTTAAAGGATTAACACAAATGCTTTCTTTTAAATCCTTATGTTTAATACTTTAAATAAGGAAAATTTAAAATGAAAAAAAATAATTATAAACCAGGACAAAAAGCTCCTATTTCGGGCCAATATGAAATATTGGGCTTGAAAGGTGGAAAAACAGGAATTGAAAGAACTATTGTAAAAAATGAGCCTTTTCCGCCAACATTACAAGCTGGGCAAAAATATGTATTAGCAGACAGAACGAAAACAGGGGGAAAGTAAAATGAGCTATTTTATTAGTTACGATTTAAATAATCCAGGTCAAAATTATGACAATTTAATTGAAGCAATTAAGAAATATGGTACCTATTGCAAAATGAATAAAAGCGACTGGATTATATGTACTAATGATGATGCAACAACAATAAGAAATAATTTAAAAAAATATTTAGATTCCAATGACAGATTGTTTGTCGGAAAATTGCAAAGAGATGCAGCATGGTATGGATATCCAAATTCTACAAGTGATTGGCTTCAAAAGAATTTGTAGCAAAAGGCGCATAATGCGCCTTTTTTGTTTATTTTGCATTAATCTGCTGTCCATCTAGCTTCAAAATTCTCTTTTGGCATTTTTAAATCAAGAGTAATTTTTTCAAGCATTTTTCTTCCATCGGGGAATATTCTTAAACTTGCAAGATACTGCTTCACTGCAGTTCTAATATCTTTTAGAGAAGTTTTAGATTTTATCCAGTTTTGAGGTACAAAAATCTTACCATTATCAGTGGTTTCAGAAGAAGCTGTTTCCATAGCCATATTTAAGCAGTTGCCTGCTGTATCAATAATAATATCAAGATTATTGCTATTTTTCATTTTTTCAAGAGCCACAGAAGGTGACGGAACTAGGTCATTCATTTTATTAACTTCACAAAAAATTACTGAAATAGCATAAAGTTGATGATACGGCGCGTATGCTTTCATTGCAAGTAAGGTTTCATTTAATCCCATTGGGTTTTCTTTTTCCCATTTTTTATATAAAGCATTAAATAATTCATGTAAAGCTTGAATATTCTCAGGTGAATATGTTCTGCGGAATAATTGGTCAAAATATTTATCGAAAATCTTGGTTTCGCTATATGAAATCGTGGGTCGTTGTGAATGCCAAGCAATTAATTGCTTACCAAGTTCTGTTAAGTCGACAATATATGTTGTATTGTACCTCGTATTGTCAACGTTTTCTCCACGTTTTGTTTTAAAATAGCCTCCTGGATAATACTGTTCATATGTTTTCTTCATTTCAAGTACTGATTTATCATTACTTCTTAAATCTCTTGCCTTGACGGCACTTTGACTATTTGTTGAGGTGCTAATCTTATCGGCTTTATCAGGATTTTCTATTTCGTAGAATCGAAACATTATATATGCTTCTGAGCATTTTTTTGCTGATTCGCTACAACTATAAATAGTATTTAAAGATTGACAACCATTTACTACATTTAGTTCTTTTACTGATAGCAAATTATCCTTGATATTCATATTTGAACAAATTGCAGTTATTCCATTATGAAAAAAGAAAAAATTCTCAGGATTATTCTTTATTGTATGTGCAATTCCTTTGTTTACTTTATTATTACTTCCAAGAGATTGTCGAACATTTTTACGGAAAAGGCTTCCATCTTTAATTCCTGGAATTTTTACACAATCTTTTAGTGGTATAGCGGCTATTACAGCCTTAGTGTTACCTATTGAAAGTTGCATATACTTTCCTACTTCAAGAGTAAAATCGTAGTTAATATAGGGCCTATTTTTATTTAATGCTTCGTCGTACTTGTATCTTAATAAATCATTATCAATTACAAATAAATTTGCTTGCAAAGTTTCATCTTCTGAAAGTTCTTTTTGAAAAATTTCTAAATCTTTTTTTGCAGCTTCAGTTAAGTCAGATGTAATTATTAGCTCAAAACAGATTTCATAGTCATCTTCCATTGCTGCAGCCATTTCTTGGATTTTTATTTGAAGGTTTTGATTTGCTCCGTTTTGAAGTTTTTCGAGATTTTTAATCTGAACCCAAGAAGATAAAACTTCTCTTAGCGGTTCGGCATCAATTGATGCGCCTTGATAGAATTTACCTTGTATTATGTAAATTGTACTATTTGTATTGTCTATATAAATTGCATCAATTTGTTTGTCTCCAGCTCCATCGGTAATACAATCTTTTGTTTCGCAAATATCAAGATTATGAATATTTCTTAGATACCAAGCTATAAATCTTTGTCCGTCATTGTGATATGTTGCCTGATAATAATCTTGCTTAATATCAGTTAAAATTTTTTGATACATATAGCGCATCCTTTATTATAAATATTTTTTTGATTGTAACATAAAAATATTTATTAATAGTATTAATAGTATTTTTATTTTGTGTTTTCAACTAACCAAGTTCGAAACTCGACAACTCTATGGTAGATAAACCAAAAAGACCCGCACAAGATGGGTCTTTTTTGAGTTTAAGTTAATTTTATAATATTTTCAATATTTTATGAATATAAATTTAAATTCGTTAAGTTAAAAACATCAAGCAATTGTTTTAATTTTAAATTATTTATGCTTTCTCCAACCTCTATGGGGTTTTGGTCCTTTTTTCTTGCATTCTGGCTTGTGTTTATGTTTTGGGTCATGGCAATTTAATATAGGCGGGTGTGGGCGATGATGATTTACATAATGTTCATCTGACTTTTGGTAGATAATTTCAGTGTTATCTTTTCTTAAACCAAACCAAGTAAATGCTTTTGCTTCAATTTGTACTAAAAATGTTAATACAAAAGAACATATAAATATGCTGATTATTTTTTTATTCATAAAACCTCCAATATATCTTAAAGATTATTGTCTTATGTTAGTTTATCATTGTCAATAAATTAATATTTAATTGCAATCTTTAAGCATTTATCTTTGTTATTTTTAAAGAATTGATAACCTTCAATTATGTCATTAAAATTAATTTCATTTGTAATTAAAAAATTGGTTGAGATTTTATTTTTTGAAATTAATTTCATTAAAAGTTTGCAACAAGAAGCATCTACGCCGCCTGTTTTGAATGTTAAATTTTTACCGTACATTGAAGGTAAAGGTAAAATTTGATTTTCTTCGTACATGGCAGGAATGACAACAATAGCATTTGCTCGTGCTATTTTCCATGACATTTCAAAAGTATTCTTTGCTCCTGCTGCTTCAATAACTTTGTCTGCCCCTTTGTTTTCTGTTAATTTTAAAATTTCATTAAAAACATTTATTTTATCAGGATTAATTGTAAAATCAGCTAAATTTTCTTTCTTGGCGATTTTTAACCTATTTTCATTTGTGTCAACTAATATTATTTTTTTTACTCCCAGATATTTTAAACACATAGCGCAACATAATCCCACAGGTCCTGCACCAATTATTGCTACTGTGTCATTTTTTTGGGTTTCGGTAAGTTTTGCACTCCAAAATCCCGTAGATAGGATATCTCCGACAAAAAGAGCTTCTTTATCCGTAATATTTTTAGGAATTTTAGTTAAACTTTGGTTAGAGTACGGTATCCTTGCATATTCTCCATGCCCGCCATCAATAGAACAACCTAAAAGCCAGCCTCCGTTTTCGCAGTTATTTACGAATCCTTTTTTGCAATAAAAACATTTTCCGCAAAAACTTTCACAATTAACGGCAACTCTGTCGCCGACTTTAAATTTAACGTTTTTGCCTTTTTTAACTATAATTCCAACAAATTCATGACCTAATGTTGTTTTTTCGATTGCTTTTGGAACAAAACCTTCTACAATGTGTATGTCGCTTGTGCAAATGGAAGAATATGTTACTTTGATGATGGAATCGTCATCATTTAATATTTTAGGTATTTCCTTTTCAATGATTTCGATGGTTTTATCTTTGTTCCAAATCAGAGCTTTCATTGTTTTTTCTTACGACTTTCTATTATTTTTTTTGCATTTTCATATTTTCTTTTTAAGGTTTTGTTTAATTCTTTTTCAAATTCTTCTTTCATTTGGTTTTGTATATCTTTTAATTTTTCAGACATCCTTAAAATATCTCCCGCTTGGGCATTTTTATAATCTGTATTATTTTTAATTTTGTCCATTTTGTTTTCTGCATTTTCAATGATTTTAAATAATTTATCAATTTCATCATCTTTTAAATAATATTTATAAAGCCTTTGCCTTAGGGCGTCTTTATGTTTTTTTCTTTCTTCGACTACTTCTTTGTATCCAAAATCATATTCTTGTTCATTTTCTTCTTCAAATTCAGAATAAATATCATCCAATTCCATTTTAATTTCCTTCAAATTTATATTCGCATACGTCTTTAAGGCTATATCTGTTTAAATATAGAAACATAATTTCTCTGCTCATAAGATGAAATGATAGTCTGTTGCCGTATGCTTCAAATGCCCTTTTTGTACATAAATTAACAATTTCATCAAGTTCATCTTTTGTCATTCCAATTGCTTCATAATGAAAAGTTGGAGAGAATTCTGCTTCTTGGTATGTTTCTCCTTTAACTCCATATTTTTCCGGAGCTTCTCTTAATTTCGTATGCTTTCCCATTGTAAAAATACTTTTACCGTATGAATTTATTATATCTGTGTTATTGCATATTACATCGATTGTTTCCATAGCGTCTTCTTTTGTTTCTGCAGGAAATCCAAAGAAAATGAATGCAAAGTTATAAATTCCTGCTTCATTTGCATCTTTTAAAATTTTTAGCCTGTTGTCTAAGTCAATTCCTTTGTTGATAAGTTCCATGATTTTTTTTGAACCAGATTCATATCCCCATAAGACCATTTTTAAACCGGCTTTATTTGCTTTTTCAAATACTTCTTTACTAAAGCCTTTTTCAAGTCTTGCATCGCAAAAGAATGTTATATTTAAATTTTCTTTAATAAATCTTTCTGACATTTCTTTCATATATGCAGGGCTTATTGCTTCATCTATGAATTCAAATTTATTTATATTATATTTTTCTTTGAAAATTTTAATTTGTTCAACAAGTTTATCCAGATTTTTTATGTTATAGTGCATTCCGAAATCATGATCACAAAAACTGCATTTTCTCCAATAACAGCCTCTTGAAGTTTGAAATGGCATAATAATTTCGGGAACCAGATATTTTTTTAAGTTGAAGCCTTTTAAGCTCGGTGTTTTCATATCATTGAGCTTTAGAGGCTCTATGATAGGATTTGAGACAACTTTATCCTCTTTTAAATACATTAAATTAGGAACTTTTTCAATAGGAATTTCTCCTGCTATATGTCTTGCTAGTTCGTATACCGGAATTTCGCCTTCTTCAACACTGAGTGAGTCGCAAAATAATTCAAAGAAATCTTTATGTTTTTCAACAGAATCTGCAACTCTTCCAAAATGATTACCGCCAATACTTATATGGGCAGTGGTTTCTTTTTTTAATAAATTTGCAAGTGTCAAGCCGGCTATAATTTGACTGGAAGAATTAATCGAGATGCCTATATAATCAGCTTGATGAGATTTTATTTCGGGTAAAATACTATTAAAATAATCAATAAAAATATTTGTTTCTTTGTCAAAAACATAATATTTAATGCTGTCCCAATCGAGTGTTAAAAGCTCGTTTGAATAGCTTGTAAAATTAATTTTTGTCGGATAATACGGCATTGAACATATTTCAAGAGCTGTATTTATGGTTTCTGTTGCCGAAACAAAAAGTTTAGGATTGTAAAAATGAGTTTTTGATTTAAATATTGAAACAGCTTGCCCTATTAATATAGCGGCTTTATCTAATTTTTTACCCTTTTTTTCTAGAAGTTCATTTATCATTGATGATTTTGCAATTTTATTTTGCCATTTAAAATCATAATCTTGAAATTTTTTTTGCGGGTCGTATACGGTTTTTAATTCTTCTTTGATTTCTTCTAGCTGCTGTTTTCCACGTTTTAGAGCATTTTTGATGTACGATGGCGTTAAAATTTTGTTATAAAAATCTATGTTTAAGTCCATTGCCGTTGCTTCATAGGGTGAATTTTCAAATTGACCTAGTAGCGTTGGAATTGCAAAATGTGGACTGATTGGCATCCACTGTGGTGGAAATAAAAATAATACTTTCATAATTATCCTTTTTTATCATATTATCATATATTTTGACATTATAAAATCAGGGTCATACTTTTGTTTGACCCTGATTAAAGATTATAAATTTATTTTATTTTAGATATTGTACTGCGTCACTGCCGTATCTGTTGATTATAGCCAATCTGGCTTGATTTGATAATGTGCTTAATGCTCTGCCACTAGCTTCAAGACCGTCATGTTCATCCATATAAGCTTGTTTTTCTCTTTTAAGTTCTTCATCGTATGCTTTTTGAATTTCTTTTTGTTTATCTTCTATTATTTTTTGAAGTTCTTGTTTTGCTAATTCTTGAGTTTGTTCATTTAATTCGCCACTTGCCTGTCCGCTTCCTGATGTTCCGTGGCTTGATGGACTCCAAGATGTTTGAACTTCTCCGTAGATATTTTCAACTTTTTGTGTGCCAGATTTGTATAGACCGTTATCAAGGTTAGATTCAACTTGGCTTATAACTTCATAGTATTCGCTTTCTCTTCCTATAAAGTCTGCTTTTGATATACAATCATATCCCATTACGTCTAATATACTTGAAAGATTGAATTCTGCACCTTGAGCGTAACCATCTGGTATTAAGCAATCTGAAAATACGATACTTCCTTTGTTTCCGTTTTCATCTTCAAGGACATTACCGTTTTCATCAACTAATGAAAAAGTATAAACCCTATTATTTATTTTATTGACTTGTATACCCATTTCTGCAAGTTCTGCTACTGCTGCATCACTTAAAAATCCTGATTTAATTTTATGTCCGTATTTACCTAATACTTTAGTCAATTGTTCTTGTATATATAAATCTAATTCACTATCAAATGACGAGGCAATTGCTTCAGCAATGCTTATATTTTCCATTTCTCCATCGCCATCTGTATCCATATCTATTTTATATCTGCCACCATTTGCAACGCAATCTAGACCTTTTAGAATTTCTTTTCTGTTGCCTGTAACTTCTTCATATTTATTAGTGTGGAATAGGGAGCTGCCATCTAAATAGTCTATTGCTTCTGAAGCTGATAAGTTTTTATCATCTTGATAGTAGCTGCTATCATTTACACCCATTGAAGAAGTTGGTGTTTGTATTGTGGTTGCAGCCGTTGCTTTAGGTGCTGCATTTGGTGTTTTTTGAGTATTTTTTAAAGTTGTAGAAACTGATTTTGCTCTTTGTTCTATGTTTTGTTTAATTTTGTTTAAAAGTCCCATAGTATATCCTTTATATAAATTGTTCTTCTTATATATATAAAGAATATATATTTTAAAAAATTGACAAATTTTATTAGTTCTATTAAGAAATGTAAAGTTAATTGATTGCAGTTAAATTTAATGCTTGAATTATGTCTTCTGTGATTAGAGTTTCGTCCAAGCGACAATCTTTATATATTTTATTTAATGGAATTCTGTCCGTAAATTCTTTTTTGCCGCCATAATTGAGAACTTTTATATTGCTTGGCCCATAAAAGCTTGCAATTTTTTCTCCGAAACCACCTGATAAAATTCCATCTTCCAAAGTTATGATAATTTTATGAGTTTTTTTAAGTTCTTCCAAGAGTTCTTTATCAAGTCCGGTTATAAATCTCGGGTTTATAATAGTAGGTTTAATATTTAGTGTTTTTTCAATTTGGTAAGCTGTTTTATAAGCAAGTGGCAAGAAATTTCCAAGACCCAAAATAGCAACTTCAGAGCCTTCTTGTTCTTTTTTGTATTTATTTAATATTGAATAATCTGTCTTATCTTCAATTCCGGTTGAAATTAATTCTATATTTGGGATTCTTATAGCTGTCGAATATTTATTTTGTTTTACTGACCAATCTAACATAGCAAGATATTCTTCTTTATTTGTTGGAGCAAGATAAACTAAGTTTGGTATGTTCATCATTAAAGGGATATCAAAGCATGTTAAATGCGTAGCATCTGCATTTGTGAGACCTCCCCAATAAACAAGAATTGTTGCGGGTGAGTTATTTAAACATAAATCTTGAGATAATTGATCATAAGTTCTTTGAATAAAGGAACTCATAACCGCTAAAATTGGTTTAGCTCCGTTTTTTGCTAAGCCTGAAGCAAATGCAACTGCGTGTTGTTCTGTTATTCCTGTATCAACATATTGGTTTTTAAGGGCTTCTCTAAATTTTTTATTAAAACCGCTGACTCCGGGGGTTGCAGGAGTAATTGCAACTATTGTCTTGTCTTTTTTTGCTTCTCTTAAAATATAGTCAGTTGTTATATTTGTATAATTTTCCTGTTCGACAATTGGCGGATTGTAGAAATTATCAAGTGCATGAGGCATAATCCAGTGGAATGTTTCTTTATTTTCTTCAGCTTCCTTTAAGCCACAGCCCTTAAGGGTTTTAACGTGAACAACAGTAGGATGGTTTATATCTTTGACTTTTTCGAAAGTTTCAATTAATTTTTCAATGCAATTTCCTTCGTTTACGTAATAATAATCAAAACCTAGAGATTTGAAAAAGTTTAGTTCGCTTTTACCGTTTGTTTCCCTTAATAGTTTTAAGTTTTTGTATAATCCGCCTGAATTTTCAGCTATTGACATATCGTTGTCGTTTACTATGATGATTATGTTGCTGTTTAGATCTGCTGCACAATCTAACCCCTCAAAAGCTTCTCCACCACTTAAGGAGCCATCTCCTATAAGGGCAATAATGTTTCCTTTCTCATTTTTTAAATCTCTTGCTTTTGCAAGTCCGACTGCAAGACTTGTTGATGTTGAAGTATGTCCTATTTTGAAAATGTCATGTTCACTTTCTTCAGGTGCTGTGTAACCGGTATAAACATTATATTTAGAAGGGTCTGTAAAGCCTTCTTTCCTACCTGTGAGTATTTTATGAGGATAACATTGGTGTGAAACGTCAAAGACAATTTTATCAACAGGTGAATTAAAAACTTTATGAAGAGCAATAGTTGTTTCAACAATCCCCAAATTAGGTCCCATATGACCACCTGTTTCATTAACTTTTTTGATTATAAGTTTTCTTATTTCGTCTGCAAGGATTTTCATTTCTTCGTTTTGCAGAGTCTTCAAGTCTTTTGCTTCATTAATTTTATCTAAAATCATATTTTATCCTCATAAATTAAAAACACTTGCATAAAGCAAGTGTTTTTTGTTATACATCAATATTTGTTGCATAAATTGCATTTTGTTCTATAAAATCACGTCTTGGAGCAACATTGTCACCCATTAATATATCAAATAGTTCATCACATAATTGTGCGTCTTCAAGGCTAACACGTTTTAATGTACGATTAGCAGGATCCATAGTTGTTTCCCATAATTGTTGAGGCATCATTTCTCCTAAGCCTTTAAAACGTTGGATTTGCATACCTTTTTGACCTCTGTCTTCAATTAGTTTTGACAATTGGGTGAAAGATGTTACATCAACTGAACCTGTTTCTGTTTCTAATTTTAAAAGTTTTTCTTCTTCAATCAAAAATTCTCTAATTTTTGGATAAGCATCTTTTAATCTCAAAAATTCTTGTGATTTAATCATATGAGGAGTAATTAAAACCGGTTCTAAATCTCCTCCTAATTCAATTTTTAGATTAAACCTTGTATTTTCCGGATTTGAAGTTAAAAATACTCGATAATCTTTAGCTTCAATAATTCCATAGTTTTCAGCGTGGTCTTTAATGTAATGAGAAAGATATTCGTAGTGTTCTTTCATTTTTGCTTCGTCTTCAAAATCATTTGGAGCGATATTTGAGCGAATTAATCCACGTACAATTACTGAAGGCATTTGATTAATAATTGGATTGTAGAAAGATCTGTAATATTTACCCATTTCATACATCAAAGGCTCAAGTTTATCTTCTGTTATTGATTTTGTTTTGGTTTTGTTAAACAACTGTACACCTTTGACGCCTCTTTCACGAACCATTCTGTCAAGCGCTCTGTCATCGTATAGATATTCTGTTTGCTTTCCTGTTGTAATTTTATATAATGGCGGTTGAGCAATATATACATAACCATTATCTAAAAGCGGACGAGCATATCTAAAGAAGAATGTTAACATTAGTGTTCTGATATGAGCTCCGTCTACATCAGCATCAGTCATAATAACAACTTTATGATATCTTAATTTTGTTACATCAACTTCTTCATGGTTTTTTGAAATGTTTATACCCAGAGCTTGAATCATTGTTTTAATTGAATCAGAATTATAAATTTTATCAAGACGGGCTTTTTCGACATTTAAGATTTTTCCTCTTAAAGGAAGAATTGCTTGGAATTGTCTGTTTCTGCCTTGTTTAGCTGAACCTCCCGCGCTATCACCCTCAACAATATATAATTCACATTTTTCAGCTTCTCTGCAAGAGCAATCTGCTAGTTTACCGGGGAGTGATGAACTTTCAAGAGCTGTTTTTCTTCTTGTTAGTTCACGAGCTTTTCTTGCTGCTTCTCTAGCTCGTTGTGCTTGCATTGTTTTTTCAATTATAATTTTTGCTGTTTTTGGATTAAATTCAAGCCATTCTTGGAATTTATCACGAATTACATCGTTAACCGCAGGAGTTACTTCGGCATTACCTAATTTTTCTTTTGTTTGACCTTCAAATTCGGGATTTCCGATTTTAACTGATACTATTGCTGTTAAACCCTCTCTAACATCTTCTCCTGCAAGGTTTGCATCTTTATCTTTTAAGATGTTATTTTTTCTTGCATAATCATTAATTACACGAGTAATACCGTTTCTAAAACCTGTTAAGTGAGTACCACCTGAGTGAGTATTAATGTTATTTGCAAAAGACAGCACATTTTCTGTGTATGAATCAGTGTATTGCATTGCAATTTCAACGCTTATATCATCTACCATTTTTTCAATATAGACAGGTTTATCAAAAAGAACATTTTTATTTTTGTTTAAATGTTCAACGTAAGAAGCAATACCCCCTTCAAAGTGATAGGTTGTTTCTTTTTCATTTTTTTCATCGTGGAAAACAATTTTTAATCCTTTATTTAAAAATGCCATTTCACGAAGTCTGTTTGCTATAACTTCGCAATCAATTTCCGTTGTTTCAGTAAATATTAAAGGATCCGGCCAAAAATGAGTCTTTGTTCCGTGTTCATTTGTTTCTTTTATTTTTTCAACTTCTGTTGTAGGTTCGCCTCTTAGGTATTCTTGTCTGTGAACAAAGCCATCACGTGCTACTTCTACTACATATTTTTCTGACAGTGCATTAACAACCGAAGCACCAACACCGTGCAAACCACCTGAAACTTTATAACCGCCATCGCCAAATTTACCGCCGGCATGGAGTACTGTGTGAACTATCTCAAGGGCAGATTTTCCGCTATCAGGTTTAATGTCGCAAGGAATACCACGACCATTGTCTTGAACCGTAACAGAGTCATCTTTGTGAATAGTAACATGAATTGTATCGCAGTATCCTGCCAGACTTTCATCTATTGAATTATCTACTATTTCATAAATACAATGATGCAGACCTCTTTGGGATGTTGAACCTATATACATACCGGGTCTAACTCTAACTGCTTCTAAACCTTCCAAGACTCTGATATTGCTGGCATCATAATGTTGGTTTGTAGTTGTATCTGCCATATACTCCCCTTTTAATAATATATCTATAACAACATTGTACTATAAAAAGGAGATTTGTAAATTTTTAAAAGAATTTTGAAAATACTTTAATATAAATTAAAATTGAAGCTATTATTAGTAAAACTCCTGAAAATTTCATTAAAAATTCGGAAATATTAGCAAAATTTTTAACACCTTTTATAAATGATGTAAATATTCCGGCTAAAACAACTATAACACCTTGTCCCAGTGAGAAAAATAAAAGCATGAGCCCCGCAAGAGCTATATTTTTGCTTAAAGCTGCAAAACTCATAATCCCCGCTAAAATTGGAGTTGAACAAGGGCTTACTGCAAAAGCAAATAATATTCCAACCAAAAAGGGATATAAAAATAAGCTGTGAGAATTGCCTTTGGGCATTCTTTTAACTAGTGGAGCAAGCGTGAAATCTATTATTCCTAGTAAGTTAAGTCCCATAAGAAGGATAAAAGATGCAATAAATAAAACCCAATAAGAGCCTCCGAGTGAAACAAAAACACTTCCTGTTAGTGCACACGCAACTCCTATTATTGATAATATGACCGCAAGCCCCAAAACAAACGAACTTAATTGTACGAATGTTTTTAGTTTATTACTATCGCCATAACCGCCAACATAGCCGACAATTAATGGAAGAATGCCTATTGAGCATGGAGAAATTGAGCTTAAAATACCTCCAAGAAACGATACAAGCAAAAACGCCATTGAAAAATCATTTCCTGACATATATTGTACTAATTTGTCCGTTAATTCTACTATCATTTTTATATCCCATTAATTTTTTATTTTTCGTCTATCATTTCTAAAACATCAATAATTTCATCTGATGACATAGCACCTTCTTGTCTGTGGATGACATTACCTTGTCTGTCTATAAAAACAAGAGTTGGTACAAGAGTTACTTTATATTTTTTGATTTGTGATTTGTTATAATCAATTCCTTTTCCTACATTTTCCACAACATTAATTTCTTCAACCACAACAGAACCTTTGTAATTTTTCATTGCTTTATTCATTTCTGTTGCAACTTCTTTACATTCTGAACACATTGGAGAAGAAAATTTAATTACCTTTGCTTTAGCTATTTGATTTGTTTCTTTTGTTCCTTGGCTTTTGCACATCATGTCATTTTGTGCTTTAGCATCTAAATAAGCGTATAAACTTAAAGGAAGAACAAATATAAGTAATACGATAATCCAATTTTTCATGATTTTTCCTTTTTTAACTTACAAATGATTATATATTTAAAAAATAAAAATTTAAAACGGTAAATTTAACTAATCTTTTGGTTTGTATAATTTTGACCTTGAAAAGAATTTCTTTGAATCATTATTTTGTCAATTAAATTTAAAATTTCAAAACGTCTGTTAACCCATTTAGGATGAAGCGTTGTTTCACTGTATCCTGTTCCTGCTATTCTTTGTATTGTTGTTTTTGGGGGTAAAATTTCTAAAATATCACAAACGATTTGTGCATACTGTTCCATATTTAAAAGGTAGAATGGTTGTTTTTCATATATTTTTGCGAGTGGAGAATCTGCCAAAATAGTAAGCATGTGAATTTTAATTCCATCAATTTCAAGTTGTGCAAGTTCATGAGCTGTTTTTATCATGTCTTCTTTTGTTTCATTGGGAAATCCCAGAATGATATGAGCGCAAACTTTTATATTTCTTTTTTTTGTTTCGATAACTGCATTTTTGAAACATCCAAAATCATGACCACGATTTATTAATTTTAATGTTTTATCATTAGCAGATTGGAGTCCATATTCTATCCAAGGATGTTTATATTTTGAAATCAAATCAAGTTTGTCATCATCTATACAGTCAGGTCTTGTTCCTATTGATATTGAAACTATTTTATCGTTTAAAAAAACACTGTCATATATTTTTTTTAATTGTTCAACAGGAGCGTATGTGTTGCTGTATGATTGAAAATACGCCATAAAAGCTTCTGCTTTAAATTGTTTTGATAGCTTTTCCATGCTTTTTTCGATTTGTGTTTGAATTGAATTTTCGGCATTGTTACACCTTGAATAACTGCCTGTTTCATCACAGAATATGCACCCTCCTGATGAAATGGTGCCATCTCTGTTAGGACAGTTGAAACCACCGTCAAGGGTTATTTTATATACTTTTTTATTAAATGTTTCTTTTAAATAATTGCTGAAAGGGTAATATCTTTTTTGCATAAAATATTTTATTTTGTTGAATAATATTTGTAAATGATTTAGGGAAATATGATAGCGTGGTATTATATAATTAGATACCCCAGAAGGAAAAGATGCGTATGAAGATTTTAATTTCAAATGATGATGGAATAGCTGCTGAAGGCATTAAAGCTTTAATGATAAATTTAGCAAAGGAGCATGAAGTATATGTTATAGCTCCGGATAGAGAACGTTCAGCGGCAGGACATTCTTTAACTTTACATTCTCCAATTAGAGTGGAAGAACTTGAGCCTCAATATGGTGTAAAAAGAGCTTGGGTTACTAACGGAACTCCGGGAGACTGTGTTAAAATAGGAATTTGTGCGCTTTTAAAACAGGAAGAGCTTCCTAATATTGTTATTTCCGGAATTAACCATGGTCCAAATTTGGGTGCTGATATTTTATATTCAGGAACTGTAAGTTGTGCTCTTGAAGCTGCAATGCTTAATTATCCTTCTATTGCTGTTTCACTTGCTTCTATGACGCCTGATCCTGTATTTTTTGATGCTACTGCTAAATTTGTTTGCAGATTTTTACCTAAATTAAAAAATATTACTTTTCCTGAAAAATCAATTTTGAATATCAATGCTCCTGCTCTTGAAGAAGAAGATGTTGCCGGCGTTGAAATAACTAAACTTGGAACCAAGATGTTTACTGATAATTATGATAAAAGAATTGACCCCAGAGGAAAAGTATACTATTGGATGGCAGGTGAATTGACATCCAGACACGAAGAAGACGGGACAGATATTGCTGCTGTTAGAGCAAATAGAATTTCAATAACTCCTGTTACATTTGAGATGACACATAAAAATATTATGGCAGAGCTTGAGCATGAATTTTGTGCAGGTGGAATTTGTAATTGGTATGGTTATGGTGCAAATCAAAGTTAACGGAGAATTTGAAATAATAGAAAATAACATAACTATTGCTGAACTGTTAAGTTATAGAAAGTTACCTTCTGTTTTTGTTGTTGAATTAAATAAAAACATAATAAAAAAAGATGATTATAACAAAACATTTTTAAAAGATGGTGATATTGTTGAGATAGCAACTTTTTGTGCAGGCGGGTAATTTGTCATTAAAATTTTCTTATTTTTTGTTGTAAAATTTAATTACAATTAAATTTAAGGAAATTGAAGATGAAATCATATACTTTTGAAAAGATAAAAGATTTGAAATATGGAGAAAATCCTCATCAAAAAGCTGAACTGTATCATTATGGAAAAGAAATAGACAGAATTTTATTAAAAGGCGATGAATTATCATATAACGATGTTTTGAATTCCACAGTTGCTCTTGAGGTTGCAGTTGAGTTTTTTGATGTAGCTGCTGTTATTGTTGTTCATCAGGCTAATCCTTGTGCAGTTGCTCTTTCAAAAGATTTATCAAGTGCTTGGGATAAAATACTTGATTCTGATCCGATTTGTCCTTTTGGTTCGGTTGTTGCTTTTACTAAAAAAGTTGATTTTGAATTTGCTAAAAAGTTAAGCATATTACCCATAAAGATTATAATTGCACCTGATTATACGTCTGATGCAGTTGAAGAATTGAAAAAAGTGCAAGATTTAAAAATTATTAAAATTAATACTCCTTATGAGGAAATTTTAACTTTTTACAATGAGGAAATAAAGATAACTCCATTTGGAGTTTTAATTCAAGAAAAAGATAAGAAAGAATTAACACCGGAAACTTTTAAAGTGGTAACAAAGAAAAAGCCTGTACAAAAAGAAGTAGAGGATATGATATTTGCTTTTAAAGTGGCAAAACATGTTAAATCCAGTGCAATAGTTGTAGCAAAAGATTTAAGAACGTTGGGAATATGCGGTGGACAAATGAATTCAGCTAAGAGTTTGGAACATGCACTCCAATGCGTGTGTGATTCTCCTAAAGATTCTATTGTGGCAAGTGATAATACTTTGTTAACGGTTGATAATATTGAAATTGCTGTTCAAAATAGAGTTTCAGGAATAATTCAACCCGCTGGTTCAATTAAGGATAAAGAAGTTATTGCCGCTGCTGATAAGTATGATATTTCTATGATAACAACAGGGATCAGACATTTAAAACATTAAGGTAAGCTATGGTTTTTAGTAAGGAAAAAAGAGCATTATTTGGATTAAGTTTTGGACATTTTAATATTGATTTATATGCTGCCCTTTTGGTTCCTTTGTATCCTTTAATAACCTCAAAATTAGGCATAAATTTGGCTTTAATTAGTTCTATTATTGCGCTTGGACATTTGGTTTCATCAATGATGCAGCCAGTATTTGGTTTTATAGCTGATAAATTACGCCACAGGGTTTTTATGGTTTGGGGATTGGTTTTGGCTTCGATTTTTATACCTTTAACTATAAAAACTAATACAGTGTTTTTGTTTGGTTTGTTTTTGCTTTCAGGCATGGTAGGCAATGCTTTTTTTCATCCCCAAGTTAGTGCTATGGTAAAGGATTTTAATAAAAATAATCCTGATTTATCTCGTTCAATGGGAATATTTTTAGGATTGGGAACTATTGGTTATGCAATAGGTCCTTATATAGCAACTTTTTTAGTTGAAAATTTCGGACAAAACGCACTTTTATATATGATTATTCCCGGAATTTTATCAAGTATATTTATATACTTTTTTGTACCTAAAATGCCTCCAAAAGATTGTTATATAAAAGAAAATTTCTTTTATATTATGAAAGAAATAATCAGAAATAAAACTTGTATGTTTTTAATGTTTGTTTCAATTATCAAATCAGCTGTAAGCATCAGTTTTGGAACTTACATACCATTTTTGTTAAAAACTAATGGTTTTAATCTTTCTCAAACCGGAATAATAGTTACTTTGTTTTTTATATCCGGAGGTTTGGCAACAATTGTTAGTTCTAAAATTGAGAAATATATTAATGCAAATGGCGTTGTCGTACTTTCATTTTTGAGTATATTGCCATTAACTCTGGCTTTTTTGGCTTTACTTAAAACATACAAAATATTTTCTGTAATTTTATTTATTTTAACAGGATTTTTTATTTTGTTATCGGTTGGAATAATTCTTGTACATGCTCAAAAAGCTATGCCTAAGTACGTTGGGGTTATATCCGGCGTTATGCAAGGTTTTAGTTGGGGTTTAGGTGCTTTATTTTTAGCTCCTTTGGGTTTAATCGGTCAGAATTTCGGGGTTGATAAAATTCTTATTTTAATGGCATCAATCGCCTTTTTTGTTGGATTATATACGGCCAAAAATAAATGTTTAAATTAGCTGAACATACTGTTTTCATCAGTTGATTCTTGTTCAGTTTCTTGAATTTCTTGAGCTTCAATTTCTTCTTGAGGGTTGTTTTCATTAGTTTCTGGTTGGTCGTCTTCTAATATTTCCTCATTTTCAGGTTCTTCTTGAGTTTCTTGCATTCCAGCTTCTGTTATAGGTTCCTCTTTTTCTTCTTTGGGTGTTTCCGTCTTAGATGTATCAATTCCTAAGTCTTCTAAGTATTGTATTCCGCTATCAGGGTTGTACTCTTCTCCTAAGAGCAGTTCAATATTGTGTTTTGCTTCTTTATGGTCATGATCAACATCAATTGCTTTTTTATAATATTTAATAGCTCTTTCAATGTCTCCTACAAGTTCATACGCTAAGGCTAGATTATATAAGGTGTCTGCGTTGTCAGGAATGTATTTTAAGACTTCTGCAAATTGCTCTATGCTTTGTGCGTATTCTAATTCTTTTGTAAGAGAAATTGCGTATGCAATTCTAGCTTTAATATTCATAGGGTCAATGTTTATAGCATCATAGAAAGCAATTTTAGCATTTTTAACTGAGCCCATTTCATCATATGCGCAGCCAAGACCAAAGTAGTATTTTGATTCTTGTGGTTTTATTGCAATAGCTCTTTTAAAGTGTGCTATTGAGTCTTGGAAGCTTTTTATGTAGTAATTGCATTTTCCAAGTTGATAATATACTTCATCATTTTCTTCATTGTATTTAAGTGCTTCAAAAAATTTATCAAAAGCTTGATTGTATTCTCCTTTTTTGAATAAATCTTGTGCCCAAGCACAAATTAAATTTGAAATATATTTTATTATTATTTCGCTTTGTTCAGGTGGCAGGTCATCTAACAATTTTGTGTATAAATTTACTCCGATTTGGAATTCTCCTATTAAGGTATATGCTTGTGCCAGAGTGAAAGCGAATGATGTTTCTTTTGGATTTTGTGCAAGTAAATCTTTCAATAAATCAATAGCTTCTGGATATTGTTTATTTTTAAGCATTGCGTTGCAAAGTTCATTTTGATGATATAGATAATTGGTGCTTTCAGGGTCTTCTAGAGAAATAATTTTTTTGTAAGTTGTTATGGCTTCAGGCCAATTTTCAAGGGTGACTTGCATTTGGGCGATTTTTTCCAGTATTTCAAAATCATCGCCAACAATAGAAATAATTTCTTTGTAATATTTTAAGCAATCTTGCCAATATTTGTTTTTATAAGCTAAATCGGCAAGTAATAACAAAATTTCTAAATTTTCAGGGTCTGATTGATGTATTTTTTCATAAGCTTCAAAAGCTTTTTCGTTATCATCAATTTTTATATATAGGTTTGCAAGAGTATATTTAAGTTCAGTTATTCTGTTTTCATCAACTTCTGCATCTATAATTAATTGGTACATCTCAATGGCTTTTTCCCAATTTTCAATTTGTTCATATAATTTTGCAAGATTTTCAACTGCATTAACATTTCCGTTGTCATACATTAAAATTTGCTCATATAGCTCAATTGCTCTGGATTTAGGACCATTTTCACAATAATATTGTGCTAGCATTTCTTGAGTTTTAATATCATATGGGGCGATTGATAATATAGCTTCATAATGCTTAATTGCCATTTGTTCGTTGCCTGAAGCCATAAGTGATTGGGCAAGAATTCTTCTTAGTTCAACATTGCCATAGTTTTTGGATAGTTCTCTTTGTGCATATCTTTGAAGTTCGGCGTGTAGACCTTGTTCAAAAAGCTGGTTACATCTTTCCATAACATCTTCATGCACAATTTCTTTGGGTTTTTCTTTTTCGGGCTCATTTATGGTATTTGACATAAAAAGCACATAAACCCATACTATGGTACAAGCGAATAATACTAATCCTACAACTAGAAGAATATTCATAATTTTATATTATACTATTCGTTTAATAAATAGTAAATATCTAAAAATCTTTTTTAGTACCTCAAATTGAGTATTTTTCTTTACTTAAGTTTAAAAAACATTAAAATGTTTATATGAGATTTTTTATTATTATAGCTTTGTTATTTTCTTTTGTTATGCCAATAAAAGCTGCTGAAATGTTGGATGTTGATTATAATTTTATAGATACAGCTTTTGATGGTATTAAGCCTGTTACAGATAAAGAATTCGAAGATACTATTAATCGCCTCACTCCTCAGCCAATAGAAAATACTTTTTGGGGTAAAATGAAAGCATTTTTATTTGGGAGAAAGTATGGTGTTGAATCTTCTATAAAGGGTCAGGAAAAGGAAATTGACCTAGGTGGCGAAATGAAAGCCATACAAGATTTGAAAAACGGAGTTTATTATATAAGACTATTGGTTTCGGTTGTTGGAAGTAATGGAAATATTATTCCTCTGGGAAATTACAAAATTCAAGAAAAGAAAATAAATAATGAAGATTACCTTGTTTTTTATCAGGGTTCGAAGGAATATGGAACATTAAAGTTAAGAAAATATGAAGATAATTTAAAAAAAGAACACGATTTAACATATTCAAGAGTGGATATTGTAAATGAAAATATTGTAAGAATTGTATATGCTACTATATCTGATACTAAGTGTGCTTATGCTAAGGTTTATTTGCAAAACTGAATTTTGCATAATATAATTTATTAAAAAGGTATAGGGAAGGAATTATATGAACAGTGCAATTTTAGTGGGACGTGTAGGTCAGGATCCTGAAATAAAATATTTTGAAAGCGGTAAAAGTAAAACCACTTTCTCAATAGCAGTAGATCGTTGGAATCCTAAAACAAAAACAAGAGAGGCAGATTGGTTTAATATCCAATTATGGGATAAAAAAGCAGAGTCGGCTGCTGAATGGATTAAAAAAGGCTCTTTGGTATCGATTGAAGGTAGGATAATGGTATCAAAATGGCAAAATCCTGATGGAGAAACTGTTGAAAGATATTTAATTAATGCTACCGATTATGGTTTTGTCGGAAGCAAGAAGGATTCTCAAACAAGCGTGGTATAGAATATGACAATAGTTGATTCAACCCTTATAGTTGCTGATGATTTAACCGGTGCAAATGATACAGCTTTACAGTATTTTAAAAATGGTTGCAATACAAAAATTGTAATTGATTGCACTCAGGATTTTTCAGATGTTGAAAATGTTGATATTTGGGCAGTTCCCACTGAAAGTAGAAATATTTCAAAAGAAGATGCAGTTAAAAGAGTTTTAATTGTAACTGAAAAATTAAAAGAAAATTTAGGTATTGAGAAATTTTATAAAAAGATTGATTCAACTTTAAGGGGTAATGTCGGTGTTGAAATTATTGCTATGCTTGAGGCTACGCAAAAGGATGCTGCTATAATTGCACCTGCATATATTGAAGAAGGAAGAATTACTGTTGGTGGGTATCAGCTTTTAAATGGTGTTCCGATAGAAAGAACTCAATGTGCGCTTGATCCAAAGGCTCCAATATATGAGTCTTATATTCCTGATATTTTGAAAAAAGATTTAAATTCAAAATTTGATGATTTAATTGATGTTATAGGTTTGAAAACGGTAACAAAAGGGGCTGGTCCAATAACATTAAAAATAAATGAATTAATACAAAAAGGTAAAAAGTTAATTGTTTTGGATGCTGCTTGTTGTGTTGATTTAGAACAGATTGCTTTGGCTATAAATAAAAGTGGCTATGATTTACTTCCATGCGGAAGTGCAGGTCTTGCAAATGGTTTTAATAAGATAAATAATAATAATTTTGAAGAAAAACATATAAAACATGTTCCAAATGTTGCAAGAATGATTGTTTCAGGCTCTGCTACTCAGTTAAGTGCTAATCAAATTCAAAAATTAAAAGAAGAGAAAAAAGATATTTTCTTTGTTGACTTGACCGTTAAAGATGTTATAAAAGAACCTGAAGAAGAATTGATTAATACAATTTCAGATAAATTATCTCAAGGAATTGATGTTGTTGTTCACTCATCGGACATCAGTAAAGAAATTTTAGATGAGGAGTCATCAGGCATTTTAATTGATGAAGGTATTGCAAAAAGTGAATTTTCGGGAAAAATTACAGATTTTATTTCAAGTCTTGTTCTTGAGGTGAATTTAAAAAGTAAATTTATTTTGATTATGATTGGGGGAGAGACTTCTTATAAATGTGCATTAAAGATTAAATCAGCATATTTTGAAGTTTTGGACGTGATTTTGCCTGCTATTCCTTTGTGCATGGATATGCATGGAAAAATTATTGTTACTAAATCGGGGAATTTTGGTACTTCAAATACATTGGTTGAAATTTTAAATTATTTTGACAGGCTAAAAGAATGAAAAAATATAAAATAGCTATTACAACAGGTGATAAGAAAGGTATCGGAAAAGAGCTTGTTGTAAAAGCTTTAAAAAATTTAAATTTGAGAAATGATGATGTTTTGATTATCGGTGAAAAACTCGATTTAAATTATGATTTTTTTGAAATAGATGAAAAAGATAACGGAAAGTTTTGTTATAAGTCTCTTGAAAAAGCTTGTTCTTTTGCAAAACAAGGTTTGATAGAAGGAATTGTAACGGCACCGGTTTCAAAAGAAGAGTTATATAAATCAGGTTATTTTTATAATGGTCAAACAGAAGTTTTAGAAAAGCTACTTTCTATTAATAATCAAAAAGCACAAATGTTATTTATTGCGGATAGTTTAAGAGTTATGCTTTTGACACGTCATCTGCCTTTAAAAGAAATTGAACTGAGCGTAGAGGATGTTGTATTTAAAACGGAAATTTTAAATAATTTTTTAATTCAAAAATGTAAAATTGAAAAACCTTTAATAGCTTTATGTGCTTTTAATCCTCATGCTGGTGAAAATGGTATTTTAGGAAGAGAAGAGATAGAAATTTTAAATCCGGCTGTTAAAATTTTAATATCTAAAGGGATAAATGTTTTAAATCCTATGAGTGCTGATTCTTTATTTGCGAAGGTCGGAAAAGATTATTTAGAGGGTAAAAAAGTAAGATATGACGCTATTTTGGCTTGTTATCATGATCAAGGACTATGTCCTGTGAAAGCTTTAGCAATGGACAAAGCCGTAAATACAACGATTGGTCTTGATGTAATAAGGACTTCACCGTCTTCAGGAACAGCTTATGATATAGTTGGAAAAAATATTGCTGATCCTCAAAGTATGGTTGAAGCTATTAAACTTGCAATAAATTTGTGCAATAATTAATAGCTTCACACACTTTTTGTTTGCTCCTGTGGGTATCTTGCAAGACTTCACTATCGCTTACGCTGTTGTTCGTTTGCTCGATTATCCTACGTCGCAATAGTTCAGTGTCGGGCTGTCTGTCAAAACTCAACATTTTGACATCACGCCCTCACATCCTATCGGGTCATTCGTAAAACCTAGCGCAGTCGCGCTACGGTTTTACATCATTCCCATTGCTCCTGTGGGTATCTTGCAAGACTTCACTATCGCTTACGCTGTTGTTCGTTTGCTCGATTATCCTACGTCGCAA
>CALUWM010000026.1 GCA_944324485.1 Candidatus Gastranaerophilales bacterium
AAAGTTAATATGATACTATATTTTATATTTTTATTTTTTTAAATATAGCGAACAAATAAAAAAAAATATCGTAATTTCAAGCAGCTAGTTATTTTACACTATTTTTTAAAAATTTCAAGTCTTTTGTAAAATTTTATTAAGCAAAAATCTTGACCCTTTATTTTTAGCCCGTATAATTGTTTAAGTCTAATAAAATGCTGCATCATGGCAAAAAAGCGTTTAAAGTCAAATAACTGCTTAAAAGTCAATAATAATGTCATTTTGCACTGTTTTAACAATTATTGTAATTACATATATTAGAGGTATTTAGATGACAACAACAAAAAAAGCAAGCCGTGTTACTCCTCAAGGAATTCCGGGTACTCGTCTTACGGATTTACCCGACTTGATTGAAGTTCAAAAGAAATCATTTGAACAGTTTTTAAAGGAAGGCTTAAAGGAAGAACTCTTGTCTTTTAGTCCTATTAAGGATTATACAGGTAGATTAGAGTTGCACTTCTTACCAAATTATACATTTGATAAGCCTAAGTATACGATTGAAGAAGCAAGAATCCATGATGCAACTTATGCAAAACAGTTACGTGTCATGATGAGATTGGTTAATCGTGATAGCGGTGAAATTAAAGAACAAGAAGTTTATATTGGCGATATTCCTACAATGACTGACAAAGGTACATTTATTGTAAATGGTGCTGAACGTGTTATTGTATCTCAAATTGTAAGAAGCCCTGGTATTTATTATAAAAAAGAGGTTTCTCCCACGGGAAAACGTTTGTATAATGCTACATTGATTCCAAATCGTGGCGCATGGTTAAAAATTGAAACTGACGCAAACGACTTAGTTTACGTTAAAATAGATAAAAACAGAAAAATTTTGGCTACAACTTTATTGAAGGCCTTAGGTATTACACCTGTTGAAATGGAAACTTTATTTACCCATTTTGATTTCTTAAAGAAAACTTTAGATAAAGATACAGCAGCAACTACTGACGAAGCTTTAGTAGAAGTTTATAAAAAACTTCGTCCGGGCGATCCTGCTACTCCTGCTGGCGGCCGTTCAATACTTGAAGCTCGTTTCTTTGATGAAAAGAAATATGACATCGGTAGGGTTGGTCGTTATAAATTAAATAAAAAACTTGGTTTAAATTTACCTGAAACACAAAGAACAATTACAATTCAAGATATCGTTGCAGGTATAGAATATTTAATTAACTTAACTTATGATGAAGGTCAATTGGATGATATAGATCACCTTGGAAACAGAAGAATTCGCTCAGTAGGTGAATTGTTACAAAATCAATTTAGAGTTGGGTTATCCAGAATTGAAAGAATTGTTAAAGAAAGAATGACTCTGCAAGATTCTGAAACTTTAACTCCTTTGAATCTTTTGAATACAAAACCGTTAGTTGCGTCTTTAAAAGAGTTCTTTGGTTCATCTCAATTATCACAATTTATGGACCAAACAAATCCATTGGCGGAATTAACACATAAACGCCGTATTTCTGCTCTTGGCCCTGGCGGTTTAATGAGAGAAAGAGCGGGTTTTGCTGTTCGTGATATTCACCCTTCTCACTATGGTCGTTTATGTCCTGTTGAAACTCCTGAAGGACCTAACGCAGGTTTGATTAACTCCTTAGCAACACACGCTAGAGTTAACGATTATGGTTTCATTGAAACTCCGTTTTTTGTTGTAAAAGATGGTCAAGTTACAGATGAAGTTCATTATTTAACTGCAGACGAGGATGAAAATTATCGTGTAGCTCCTGCTGATATTGAATTGACAAAAGATAGAAAAATCAAAGAATCCTATGTACCTGTTCGTTATCGTTCAGAGTTTACTATGGGAGAATCAACTAAAGTTGACTATGTTGGTGTTTCACCAATTCAAATCATTTCTGTTGCTACATCTTTGATTCCATTCATTGAACACGATGATGCTAACCGTGCATTGATGGGTTCAAACATGCAACGTCAAGCAGTACCTTTGTTGGTTACTCAAAGACCTGTGGTTGGTACCGGTTTAGAAGGTCGTGTTGCAAAAGACTCAGGTATGGTTGCTGTTTCAACTGTTGATGGAACGGTTGTTAAGGTTATGGGTGAAGAAATCCATATTAAAGATAAAGATGGAAATATTCATCAGTACCAGCTATTAAAATATGTTCGTTCGAACCAAGATACTTGTATTAATCAAAAACCTTTAGTTAAAGAAGGTGATAAAGTTAAAGCAGGTGATGTTATAGCAGATGGTGCTTCAACTAACATGGGTGAACTTTCTTTAGGTAAGAATGTTCTTGTAGCATATATGCCTTGGGAAGGTTATAACTATGAAGATGCTATTTTGATTAATGAAAGATTAGTATATGATGATGTATTTACATCATTGCATATTGAAAAATTAGAAATAGATGCTCGTCAAACAAAACTTGGACCTGAAGAAATTACTCGTGAAATTCCTAATGTTTCTGAAGATTCAATCAGACATTTAGACGAAAGAGGTATTGTTCGTATAGGTGCCAGAGTTTATGCTGATGATGTATTAGTTGGTAAAATTACACCTAAGGGAGAATCTGAACATCCGCCTGAAGAAAAACTTTTAAGAGCAATATTTGCAGAAAAAGCACGCGATGTTAAAGATAATTCTTTGAGAGTTCCTCATGGTGAAGGCGGCCGTGTAGTCGATGTCAAAGTATTTGACAGAGAAAAAGGCGATGAACTCCCACCAGGTGCAAATACTGTTATTAGGGTATACATTGCTCAAAAACGTAAAGTATCGGTTGGAGATAAATTATCTGGCCGTCATGGTAACAAAGGTATTGTTTCAAGAATACTTCCAAAAGAAGATATGCCATTTTTACCTGATGGTACACCAATTGATATCGTTTTAAACCCTCTGGGCGTTCCTTCACGTATGAATGTTGGTCAAACATACGAACATTTATTAGGTTTAGCTGCTTATTTAACCGGAAACCATTATGAATCTCCGTTGTTTGATGAAATGTATGGTGCTAACCAATCAGAAATGAATACAAAAGCAGAACTTATTAAAGGTATAAAAGAAAAAGGAATCGATTGGGTAAGAGAAGACGGAAAAGTTATCTTATATGATGGCAGAACAGGTGAGCCTTTTGACGAGCCTATTGCTGTTGGTATTTCATATATATTAAAACTTGTTCACCTTGTTGATGACAAAATCCACGCTCGTTCAACAGGTCCATATTCACTTGTTACTCAACAACCATTAGGAGGTAAAGCTCAATTTGGTGGTCAAAGATTTGGTGAAATGGAAGTTTGGGCACTTGAAGCTTATGGTGCAGCATATACATTACAAGAAATGTTGACCATTAAATCAGACGATGTTAACGGTCGTTCTCGTGCCTACGAAGCTATTGTTAAAGGCGACAACATACCAAGACCCGGAATTCCTGAGTCGTTTAAGGTATTAGTTCGTGAACTTCAAAGTATTGGCTTGGATATCGCAGTGTCCAAAAAAGGCGGTGAAGAAGTTGATTTAATGTCAGATACTGATGATTTAAGAAAATCTGCTCCAAAGAGAGTGTTATCTGATATAGATTCAGAACTTTTGAATATCGACTTTTTTGATACAAGCGCAAGCTTCAAAGACTAAGTTTAAGATTATTAAAATCAAAGGAGAATAAATGTCTACAAGTATTGATTATTTTGATTATATAAGAATCTCAATAGCTTCGCCTGAGAGAATTCTAAAATGGTCATATGGGGAAGTTACAAAACCCGAAACTATTAATTATAGAACATTAAAACCAGAAAGAGACGGATTATTCTGTGAAAAGATTTTTGGTCCTACAAAGGATTGGGAATGTTTTTGTGGAAAATATAAAAGAGTTCGTCACAAAGGTATAATTTGTGAACGTTGCGGAGTTGAAGTTACTGATTCCAAAGTAAGACGTCATAGAATGGGACATATTAAACTTGCTGCTCCTGTTTCACATATATGGTTTTTAAAGGGAATCCCATCATATCTTGGATTACTTTTAGATATGACTTTGAAAGATTTAGAACAAATTATTTATTTCAATAACTATGTTGTTGTTGATGGTGCAGACAGTCCCTTTAAAAAATTCCAACTTTTAACTGAAGAAGAATACGAAGACTTTATAATGGAAAACGAAGAGACAAAATTAAAAGTCGGTATTGGTGCTGAGGTTATAAAAGAGTTATTAGCTGAAATCAATTTAGAGGAATTAGCTAATGAAATTAGGACGGAATTGGATTCTGCGGGCGGTTCTGTTCAAAAAAGAGCAAAACTAATTAAACGTTTAAGATTGGTTGAATCTTTAATTGAATCAGGAACTGAACCTACTTGGTTTGTTATGGACGTATTGCCCGTTACTCCTCCTGATCTTAGACCAATGGTGCAATTAGACGGTGGAAGATTTGCAACATCTGATTTGAACGACTTATATAGACGTGTAATTAACAGAAACAACCGTCTTTTAAGATTATTGGAAATGGGCGCTCCTGAAATTATTGTCAGAAATGAAAAACGTATGCTTCAAGAAGCTGTTGATGCTTTAATTGATAACGGTAGACGTGGAAGAACAGTGGTTGGTCCAAATTCTCGTCCATTGAAATCATTATCTAACATAATTGAAGGTAAACAAGGTCGTTTCAGACAAAATCTACTTGGTAAACGTGTTGACTATTCCGGTCGTTCAGTTATTGTTGTTGGTCCTCAACTGCAGTTAAATCAATGCGGTTTGCCTAAAGAAATGGCTATTGAATTATTTAAACCATTCGTTGTTAATAAATTAATTGAACGTGGTTTAGTTCAAAATATTAAATCTGCTAAGAAGAAAATAGAACGTTCTGAAGCAGTCGTTTGGGATATTTTAGAAGAGGTTGTAGACGGACATCCTGTTATGTTAAACCGTGCTCCTACTTTGCACAGACTAGGTATCCAAGCGTTTGAACCTGTTTTGGTTGAAGGTAGAGCTATTCAACTTCATCCATTGGTATGTACAGCATTTAACGCAGACTTTGATGGTGACCAAATGGCTGTTCACGTTCCATTGTCAATCGAAGCGCAAGCTGAGGCAAGGATGTTAATGTTGGCTACTAATAATATATTAGCTCCTGCAACCGGTAAACCAATAATTACTCCTACACAGGATATGGTTCTTGGCATGTACTATTTAACTATTATCAAGGATCCAAACACTCCTGTTAAAGGTTATTTCCACGATTTTACAGATGTAATGGCAGCTCATGCAACAGGTGTATTGAAACTGCATGATAAAGTAATTGTTAGAGATGAAAACGGTCATAGGATTGAGACTACTCCGGGTCGTATTATTTTTAATGAGGCTGTTAGAAAATCAGTGTTATCGTAATTGGTATACATAAAATTTGGTTAAAAATTAAACAAAAATGAGGTAAATATAAAATATGGCTACACTAACTCCTGAAAACTCAAAAAAGAAAAAACATGTTGAGTTTATAAATAAGGTTATGAATAAGAAAGCTTTAAATCAGCTTCTATCTCAAGTTTATCTTGAATGGGGCGGAGCTAAAACTGCTGAGCTTGCAAATAACCTTAAAAATTTAGGTTATAAATATGCTACTAAATCAGGTACTACTATTTCAATACATGACTTAGATGTACCAAAAGCTAAAAAAGAACTTTTACAAGAAGCACAAGACGAGATTGAGCGTTCAACTCGCCGTTATCTAAAAGGTGAAATAACTGAAGTTGAAAGATATACTAAGGTTATTGACACTTGGAGTGAAACAACTGCAAAATTAACTGAAAAAGTTGTTGAAAATTTTGATAGATTAAACCCTGTATATATGATGGCATTCTCTGGAGCCCGTGGTAATTTATCACAAGTATCGCAGTTGGTTGGTATGCGTGGTTTGATGGCTGATGCGCAAGGTCAGATTATCGACTTACCTATTAAGTCAAATTTTAAAGAAGGGCTATCTTGTACGGAATACGTTATTTCTTCATATGGTGCAAGAAAAGGTCTTGTTGATACTGCGTTGAAAACTGCCGATTCCGGATATTTAACCAGACGTCTTGTTGATGTTGCTCAAGATGTTATTATTAGAGAAGAAGATTGTCATACTGAAAAATATATTAATTTAACTGCTATTACTGATGGTGAAGATGTTATTGTTCCATTGGAAGATAGACTTTTAGGAAGAACAATAGCTCAAGATGTTGTTGATAGCGAAGGTAATGTGCTAGTTGCTAAAAATACAACAGTTGATAGAGATGATTTAGAAAAAATTAAATCTGTTTCACTTAAAGAAATTCGTGTTCGTTCTACTTTAACTTGCGAACTTGAATACGGAATATGCCAAAAATGTTATGGTTGGTCTATGACTACACAGAAACTTGTTGATATCGGTGAAGCGATTGGTATTATTGCTGCTCAGTCAATTGGTGAACCCGGTACACAATTAACCATGAGAACATTCCACACCGGTGGTGTATTTAAAGGTTCAGGTGTTACTCGACAAGCTAAATCAACTATTGACGGTACAGTTAATACCGAAGTAAAAACTCGTGAACAAAGAACACGTCATGGTGATGTGGTTAGAATCGCTATAAAAGAAGCAGACGTAGAGATTAAGGGAAAAACAGATTCAGAAAAAGTTCACGTACCTATGGGTGCAAAAGTACTTGTTTCAAAAGGTGATAAAATCACTGCAGGTGCTGTTATTGCCGAATTTGAACCTGCTTCAAAAGGTGATGGTTCCCGTTTGACAGAAAAAGCTTTGAAAGATATTACATCTGATATATCAGGCGAAGTTGTTTTCCAAGACTTTGTTGCAGACGAAAGAAAAGACAGACAAGGTAATATTTCAAGAATTGCAAATAAACAAGGAATTGTTTGGGTTCTTGGTGGAGATGTTTACGCTCTTCCTGCCGGTTCAAAGGTATTAGTTGAAGACGGTCAAAAGATTAAAAAAGGTGAAAAATTAGCTGAAACTCTTATTATTTCTGAGCATGGCGGAGAAGTTAGAGTTGGTGACAGTCTTGAAATTGAAGAAGTTACTTTTGAAGGTAAGAAAATTAAAAAAATCGTCTCCGGTAAAGAATTAACTATTGTTATTGCTTCAATACAAGCTGCAAATGCCGTATTTGAACAAACTAAAAAGGAACAATTATGGACTGTTCCTGAAACCGGCGAAAAATATATCGTTAAATCTCCGGTTGATACAACTGTTGAAAACGGTATGATTATAGCTGAACTTATTGATGAAACATATAAAGTTGAATCTTCAGGTGAAATTAGATATAACGGACTTGAAGTTGATGAAAATCAAGTTGTAGTTACTCCGGGTCAGTTGATTTTTATTCCTGAAGAAATTCATCAAATTTCAAAAGATGCTTCACTTAAGTTGGTTGAATCCGGTACTTATGTTGAAGCAGGTACTGAAGTTGTTAAAGATATTTATACACATATTGCTGGTATCGTTGAGATAAAAGAATTTAACGATATCATTCATGAAATCGTTGTTCGTCCCGGTGAATTACATACTCTTGATAGCATCAATGATTTAAAAGTTGGTGAAGGTGAGGTTGTAAAAGCTGGAACAGTAGTTGCTGGTAAAATCAAAGCTAAAGTTGATTCTATTGTTACTATTGTTGAAAATGAAACTGATTTAATGGAAATTGATGATTTGGATGAGGATTTATCCGAAGACGCATTAGAAGATGATGGTATAGAAGGAAAACCTGTTCAAATTCTTATAAGACCTATTCAAGCTTTTGATATTGAACAAAAAGATGTTTCTATTAAATTTAATGCAACAGACGAAGCTATCGAACTTGTACCTATTACTCAAGTTCAATTTAAAGATGGTACTCGTGTAAGAAATTTGGATGGTGCGGTTTTAACAAGAACATCATTAGTGTTATCTATGTCAGGTTATATCTCTCATTTAAAGGGTATGGTTGAGTTAGATAAAAAAGGTGATTTAAAAATCGTAGTATTAGAAACATTGATTGTTCGTCGTGAACAAGAAGATTCTTCTCGCGGATTATCTTCTACACAGACAGAGCTTCTTGTTAAGAATGGGCAAGTAATTGAACCAAAAACACCTGTTACAAAAACTCAAGTACTTGCTGTTAATGATTCTGTTGCTTCTATTAATTCAAAAGACAAAGATTTAAGAAGATTGCTTCTTGTGTCTGATAATTATGAAGAAACGATTGAGACTACTTCTAAACCAACAGTTAAAGAAGGTGAATTTGTTACAATCGATTCTAAAATTTCTGAAAATGAAGTTTCAAATTTCTCAGGAAAAGTTGTGAAAGTTACTGCTAAATCTGTTACATTAAGAGTTGGCAGACCTCACTTAATTTCTCCGGGGGCATTGTTGCAAGTTGACAATTCCGCTCTGATTTTAAGAGGTGACTTACTTGCAACATTGGTATTTGAAAGACAAAAAACAGGTGATATCGTTCAAGGTTTGCCTCGTGTAGAAGAACTTTTGGAAGCGAGAAAGCCAAAAGATTCTGCTATTGCAGCTGAAGAAGATGGTGTTGCAATAATAGAATATGAAGATGATATGCCAAGATTGTTTATTGAAAACGAAAATGGAAGAGTTGAAATTAAATATCCAATCGAAGCAAGTGTTATTGTAAACGACAAACAAAAAATACATAAAGGTGATGCTTTGACTTCAGGTCCAATGAATCCTCATGATGTCATTAGGCTAAAAGGCGCAAATGCAGCACAACAATATCTTGTAGATGAAGTACAAAGAGTATATCGTTCTCAAGGTGTTGAAATTTCAGATAAACACGTTGAAGTTATTGTTAGACAGATGATTAAAAAAGTTAAAGTAATTGATTCGGGTACTACAAGATTGCTTCCGGGTGAATTGGTTGAAATTAAGACAATTGAGGCTGAAAATGCTAAGGCTCGTGAAAATGGCGGTCAAGAAGCTACATATGAAGCATTGTTGCTTGGTATAACAAAAGCTTCTTTGAATACAGAGTCATTTATATCTGCTGCTTCATTCCAAGAAACTACAAGAATTCTTACTGAAGCCGCTGTTGAAGGTAAAAAAGACTTATTGAGAGGTCTTAAGGAAAATGTAATTATTGGTAGATTAATTCCTGCTGGTACAGGATACTATCATTTAATTAATGCTTCAGAAGAAAAAGAAAAAGAAGCTCAAAAAAGGGCTGCTCAAAAACATCAAGCAAGAAAACCGTCTGCGATATTGGAAGAAATCGAAGGTATGTTTGGTGTTGTAGACCCTGATATGCAATTTTAATTTATAAATTAATTTCATTAAAACTCCACCAACAAAAATGGTGGAGTTTTAATGTGTTTATTGTAAAATGTTTTTATGTTTTTGGAAATTGGTGAAATTGACGAATCTAAACTGGAAAAAGGTTTTTTAAAACAATATATTGAATTTAAAAAGGATAATAATGATTCAATTTTGTTATTTCAAATCGGAGATTTTTATGAAACCTTTTTTAAAGATGCTAAAGTTTTTTCGGAAGTAACAGGTGTTACACTTGGTTCCAGGAATGTTAAAAATTTCGGCGAAGTAATACAAGCCGGTATTCCTGTACATACTGTGAATTTGTATATCAAAAAATTATTAAGTGAAAACTTAAAAGTATGTATTTGTTCACAAGTTGGTAAAGAAGATAACGAAATAAAAAGGGTTATAACAAGGAAATATACTCAAGGGACAATTTTAGAAAATGAGTTTCTGGATTGTTATGAGAATAATTATATTCTTTCGATTTTTGCAGACAAGGATTATATTAAAATTGCATATGCAGATGTATCATCAGGGCAATTTTATAAGACTTGCGGTAATATAGAAGAGATTATATTTGAAATTGATAAAATTTCTCCAAATGAAATTTTAATTTTAGAAAGCCAGACTGATAGATTTCGTGATGTTGTCATTAAATATAATACAACCTTGCTTGATAAAAACTTTTTTAATACAAAAGACCCGCAAGATACTATATTAAAATATTGCAGATATACTCAAAAGGACTTTATGCCGAAGTTGGATGAAGTTGTTGAGTATAAGATAAAATCTTTTCTCATTTTAGACGATGTTACAAGAAGAAATCTTGAGATAAGAAGAACTCGACGCTATTTAAAAAAACAAGGGAGCTTGTTTTGGTTTTTAAATTATGCAAAAACTCCCATGGGAGTTAGGCTTTTAAAGAAATATTTAGATGAACCATTATTAAACATTTCACAAATTGAAATGCGTTTGGATGCAGTTAATGAATTGGTTTTAAATGAGAAAATAACAGAAGATTTAAGTAAATATTTAGAACAGTTTTGCGATTTATCAAGAATTTGTGCTAAAGTCTCAAATTCTACAATTTTACCTAAAGATTTATATTCATTGGTAAAAAGTGCAAATATAATAGATGAATTATTCATTATTTGCGATAAATTTAATTCTGATTTATTGAAGATGAATTTTAAGTATGCTAAAGAAATTGTTGAATTTTCAAAAATGGTTGAAGTTGCCTTGAGCGAAAATTCCTCTGATGACATAAAAACAGGCGGAATAATAAATAATGGATTTGATTCGACTTTAGATTATTTAAGAGAAAAATTGCAAAAACTTGAATTTAAAATTGATGAGTGTTTTAAAAATATAAAAAGAAAATTAAGTATTGAGAAGCTAAAAACAGATTATTCAAAGTCAATTGGTTATTATTTTGAATTGCCATTGTCAAAAGAAAAACTTTTAACTAGCGATTGTATTAGGAAACAAGTTCTTTCTTCTGCAGCGAGGTATACTACACTGGAATTGCAAAAATTAGAAGAAGAAATTTTTGGCTTAAAATTTAAAATTAATGAACTTGAATATGAATTATATTTATCAATTAGGCAGAAGGCTAATACGTTTGTTGATAAAATTCGATATGTTTCAAAAGAAATTGCAAGAATTGATGTTTTTAATAGTCTTGCAATATGTGCAATTAAAAATAATTTAAAAAGACCTGAATTTAAAAATAAAAATATTTATATTAAAAATGGTTTTCATCCTGCTTTGTTGAGTGCAAATACAAAAATAGTAAAAAACGATACATCCTTTTTAGATAATTCAATGATAATTTTGACCGGTGCCAATATGAGCGGTAAATCTACATATTTAAAGCAAATTGCAATAATTTTAATTTTGGCTCAAATTGGTTCTTTTATACCTGCTGATTGTGCTGAATTGGAAATAGTCGATAAGATTTTTGTGCGTCAGGGAAGTACTGATGATATTTCAAATAATAGTTCGAGCTTTATGATTGAAATGAATGACTTGAAATTTATAATCGAAAATGCAACAGATGACTCTTTAATTTTACTGGATGAGCCTGCTAAAAGTACTAATGCTGTTGAGGCAGGTGCCATTGTAAAAGCATTTTGCGATTATTTAATTTCTCGCTTTAAAACTAAAACCATGATTGCTACTCATAATATTGAATTAACAAAATTGGAAGCAAAGTATCCTGAACGTGTTTTTAATTATGTTGTCGGTGCATCAAACGATTCTGAAAAAATTAATTCTGATAGAAAAGTAGTTAGAGGTGTTGTTAATTCTAGCCTTGCTCTCAACACTGCTATTTTAGCAAACCTTCCAAAAGAAATTATTTCTAAAGCTAAAGAATATTTGTCTTGTTAAATATTGAATTATTATTTTTATATGTTAGAATACTTTTTATAATGAAATCCAGTTTATTTTTAAATATTCATCATATACATCATCATAGCGTCCCAAGAGGGTTGTCTATTTAGTGATGTATTGATTTTTCAATTCTTATTAATGACACCTTCTTGGGTTTTAAACTTGAAAAGGTGTCATTTAGTATATAAAGAATTGGAGAAAACAACATGTCATTAATAAATATAATTTCGGCTTTAGGAAATAATAATAGTATTTACCCTTTAATAGTAAGAGATTGCGGTATTGAAAACCTTGCAAAATGTTATATGACTTATAAACAGAATGCAAAAGAATCTAAAATAATTGCAAGAGAAGCAACAAGAGAGAGGATAGTTGATGAATACGGTACTTCTGCCGTATGGTTGGGCGGAATTCCTTTGATGCAATTAGTTTCAGATAAATTTATAGAATCAAGAGGTCTATCTTCCAAAGTAGATATGAAATTATTTAAAGAAACTTCCAGTCAAGGTATTGATATAAATATCCAAAAATTTAAAAATCTTGCAAAGGATTCCGTTTTAGATTTGCAGAAGGTGAAAAAAAATAAAAACTTGTTTCAGAATTTGCAAGTAGCAAAATTTTTTGCAACTACTGCAATTCCAATCGCTGTTATGGGGTTTTTGCTTCCTAAGTTGAATTTTTTATATACAAGAAAAAAAATGAAAAAAATAAATCAAAATAAGAATAATTTTCAAGTTTTTAAAAATAATTCTCTAGATAAATTTATGAATTTTGCTAAAAGCAAACAATCTTCAAAGAGTGTTAATTTTTGTGGATTAGAAAAGCTTGCCAATATGTCTGCTTTAAATAAAATGGTAATCTTAGATACTGGCTTAACGGTTGGAAGAATAAAAACTGCACGAAATAAAAATGAAAAGGCGGAAATGGCTTTTAAAATGACAGGTATGTGTTTGTTGAATTATGTGGCTCCAAAACAAATTGAAAAATTGTTAAATAAATTTACTAAGTTTATTTTCGGATTGAATACTTCCCTTGATGTAAAAACTTTAAACGATACTTCATTTATTAATGCTATAAAAGAAAATAAAATTATAATGCCAAAAGGTTTAAACGAAAAAGAAGTTCTTGATTTTATAGATTCAAGTTCGAATTCAATCTTTGTTGAACAAGCAAAAAAATTAAAACTTGTTTCATTTTTGGATAACAATATCAGGGATCCAAGAAAATTTGTTGATGTTAAAAAAATAGTGTCTTTTAAAAAAGCTATCGAAGAGTTTAGCCTGGATGCTAAAAAATTTGGTTCTGTTGAAGATTATGCAAAGAAAGCCTTGAAGGCAAAAAGCTTTAATATAGTTGCAAATGTTGCGATAAGCAGTTTTTTACTTGCCGTAGTACTTCCTAAATTACAGTTTGTTTTTAGGAAATTATTAACAGGTTCCAATCTTGATCCTGGAATTTCGGATAATAAGTAAATAAAAGATTACTTAACTCTGCCATAAATGTCTTTATAGCGAATTATATCTTCTTCAATAAGCTTATCGCCTTTTTGTATTTCTATTATTTTTAATTCGTTATCATAGGGATTGGCAAGAGAGTGTATGGCTTTTACAGGGATATCGATAGACGATCCGGCTTTTAGCATAAAGACTTTGTCTTCCAGTGTAACTCTTGCTATGCCTGATAATACAACCCAGTGTTCAGAGCGATAATTATGTGATTGCAAACTGAGTTGACCTTTTCTTGATACACAAATCATTTTTGTTAAATATCCTTCGCCATGGTTTAAGACTGTGTAATATCCCCATGGTCTGTACACTGTTGTGTGGATTCTGTGTGTATCATTTTTTGTTTCTTTTAATTTTTCAAAAATTTGTTTAACTCCTTGTGTATCATCTTTATTACAAGCAAGTATAGCGTCAGGTGTTTCTACTATAACTACATTTTCAAGCCCTACACCGGCCAAAAGTCTTTCTGATGAATATAGCATAGAGTTTTTACAGTTTTGTTCAATTACATTTCCTATTTTGACGTTACCGTGTGAGTCTTTTTTATTTGATTCATAAACAGCATCCCATGATCCAAGATCATTCCAATCGCAGTTCATTTCTACCATTGCAATGTTTTTTGCATGTTCCATAATTGCATAATCAAAAGAAATTGACGGATATTTGTCAAAAGTCATATAGTCAATATCTTCTTGTGCTTTGAAATTAAATTTTTGAGTAATTTCATATATTTCTTTTGCACATTCTTTCATTGTATTCATCAATGTTGAGGCTTTAAATATAAAGATACCTGAATTCCAGAAATACTCATTTGATTTAAAATATTCTGTTGCTTTATTTTGATCGGGTTTTTCTTTAAAACATTCTACTTTGTAACCTTCTTCAATAGGAGCGCTTGCCTTAATATAACCAAAGCCTGTGCCTGCATTTGTCGGTTTAACTCCAAGTGTTACTATATAACCTTCTTTTGCAAGCTTTTGAGCTTTTTCAATTGTTTTTGCAAAATTTTCGGTGTCTTGTATTAAATGGTCTGAAGGCACAACAACAATGACATCATCCATTCCGCAGTCAAGCAGAAATTTTGTTGAAATTGCAATTGCAGGAGCCGTATTTTTTGCTATGGGTTCAGTTAATATTCTAACATCATTAGAATATTCTTTAAGTTGCATTTTAACATCACTAAAATGTTTTGCGTTGGTAACTGCAATAATATTATCTATATCCATTATGCTCATTAGTCTTTCAAAAGTTCTTTCCAAAAGACTTTTTTCAGAATTTAATTTTAGGAGTTGTTTCGGGTATAATTCTCTTGATAATGGCCAGAGACGTGAACCTGAACCACCTGCTAAAATAATTCCGTGCATAAAATACTCCCCATTAATATTATCAACACATTTATTATATAATAAATCCAGCGTTCTGCAAATAATTAATTTTTGCTTAATAGATATTCTTCAAGCGAATTTTTCCAGTCGGGAAGAGCGTTTTCGCTATCTAATACACAATATTTTGGTCGCATAGCAGGTCTTGGAAAATCGCTTTTATCTATTGCATTAACTGCAACATCTCTTTTTTTAAGTTCAAATATTTTTTTTGTAAAATCAGACCAGCTTGCACTTCCTGATGAACTTACATGATAAATTCCATAAGGTTTGTTTTCTTTTATAATTTCTATTATTTTTTTAGACACATCATCTGCCCAAGTAGGACAACCGATTTGATCGTCCACTACGGATATCTCTTTTTTGAAGTTGGAAAAAGTAAGCATTGCATCTACATATCCACCTGTGCCATACAACCAAGATGTTCTTATAATATAGTGTTTTTTAGTTGCTTTAATTATTTCTTTTTCGCCTGCAAGTTTGGATTTGCCGTATATATTAATGGGGTTTGTTGCATCTGTGGTTTTGTATGGTTTATCAGATTTTCCATCAAAAACATTATCGGTGCTTATATATAATATTGGTACGTTATGTTTTTTTGCAATATGAGCAATGTTCTTTGTTCCAAGTTGATTTACATTAAAAGCCAGTTCGGGATTATCTTCAGCTTGGTCAATATTTGTATATCCTGCTAGATGAATAATGAAGTCAAGACTTATTTTGTTCATTATTTCGTTTACCATTTTGGTGTTGGTAACGTCAAAAATTTTTGAGTTACAAGCCCAATATTGAAAGCCCTCTTTATCTAACATAGGACATAGGGATTTACCTAATAATCCCGTCGAACCTGTAACTAATATTCTCATATTTTATTCTTATCCTTATTATGCTTCGAGAAAAAAATAACTCTACTTTAGCTTTTTATATCATTTAGTTATGTTAAAATCAATATTATGAAAAAAATTGCTTACAAAATCTTAATAATAATTTTTATACTGGCTTTGTTTTCTTTTCTTTTTCTTTTGATTTTTAAGAAAGATTACGGCTATGATAAGGTTTTATCGAATGAATACGGTGAATTAAAAGAGGCAGATAACGTTATTCCAATCGCCAAAAATGTTACAATTAATGGAATTGATTATTTGCAATCCCAACTTCCAATAGGTATTTTTGGAGGAGTCTTTACAACAAGTATTATGGGTGAGCCAAAAACCTTTAATCCTTATAATGCTAACGATGCTACTAGTGCTGAGTTATCAGAGATTATGTATGACGGATTAACTCAAACAAACGTGGTAAACGGTGAAGTAATTCCAAAATTGGCAAAAAGTTTTGAAATATTGCCTGATAAAAAAACTTATATAGTTAATTTGAGACAAGGTTTAAAATGGTCTGACGGAGTAGAGATAACTGCAGATGATGTATATTTTACATATAATACAATAATATTTGGCGGATATGGTGACGGGTCCGCCAAAGACGTCATGACAATAGATGGCATGCTTCCAAAAGTAGAAAAAATAGATAAATATACAGTAAAATTTATTACACCAAAGCCTTTTGCACCTTTTTTAAGAAATTTGTCTGCTTCAATTGTTCCGAAGCATATCTTTAAAAATGCCACAGATAAAGGTAAGCAATATTTTTTAACATTTCAAGGTGTAGATGTTAATCCTCAAAATCTCGTTGTTTCCGGTGCTTTTAAATTGAAAGAGTATTTGCCGTCTCAAAGAGTTGTGTATGTAAAAAATGATAATTATTATTTGATAAACAAAGAAAACAAAAAACTCCCATATATTGATAAATGGGTTATGATAATAGTTGGCGATACGAATAATCAAACAATAAAATTTGAATCGGGGTTAATCGATGTTTTACCCGTTAACGGTTCTTTAGTTAATCGTTATCGAGAGTTAGAAAAACATGGTGACTTTGATTTATATAATTTAGGTTCAAGTACAAACACAACTTTTATTGCATTTAATTTAAATAATAGAAAAAATAAAGACGGAAAATATTACGTAGATATTAAAAAACAGCTGTGGTTTCAGGATAAAAATTTTAGAAGTGCCATAGATTGGGCCATAGATAGAGATGATATTATTTTGAATGTTTTTTCAGGCATGGCAAAACCTCTATATAGCGCAGAACCCTTAAATAGTTTATTTTTAAATCAAAAAGTGGCAAAAGGACACAATAAAAATCTTGATTATGCTAAGAGTCTTTTGAAGAAAAGCGGATTTTATTATAAAGATGGTATTTTATATGACAAAAACAATAATAAAGTTGAATTTGAATTGTTGACCAATGCCGGAAATACACAAAGAGAAGCGGTTGGAGTTTCTATTAAACAGGATCTGGAAAAACTTGGAATAAAAGTTAATTTTAAGCCAATAGAATTTAATAGCTTAATAAATAAAATAATTAATTCTGTTGATTACGATTGTGTAATTCTTGCTTTAACATCAAATATAAATGAGCCTAATGCGGGATATAATGTTTGGAGTCCTTATGGCGCATTGCATTTATTTAATAAAAGAACAAATAATGATTTAAAATCATCCGATAAACTTTTGAAATTTGAAGAAAAATTGGAAAAAATATTTAAACAAGGCGCACTTGAATTAAATTTTGAAAGAAGAAAAGAAATTTATGATAAATACCAAGAAATTGTTGCAAATGAAAACCCTTTAGTATATTTGTATGCTCCTTTAAATATTAGTGCAATCAGAAAAAAAGTAAAAAATGTTTTTCCGACTAAAATCGGCGGTCTGATTTATAACATGGCAGAAATATATATAGAAAATTAATTTTTATTAAAATAATCATTCAGATAATTATTAATTTTTTATTTTTCATATATAATCTCTGATATGAAAAAAGCGATATTATTATTTTTGTTTATAATGCTGGCTATAATGCCGGTTAATGCTCAGGGTGAAATTAAAAACGATGTTTCTGACATAAATCAGGAGCAATTAATAGATGTAAGTTCAAAAATCAAAAAAGAGATAAAAGATTCTATTGTTGAAATATATGGAAAAGAAGATTCAAACGAGATATATAATAGAGTTATAAGTGCTGCTGAAAAAGCCATAAAAGATCGTCCAAAGGAACTTTTAGAACAAGATTTGAAGCGTAGTTCTGATTGGTTTAAAAATGAAATAATTTATATGTTTTATGTTGACCAGTTTGGCGTTGTAAAAGATGACAAAAAAAATACTTTCAAAGATACAACTTTGATGCTTGATTATCTTGAAGATTTAGGTGTTACTACATTATATATGTTACCTTTTGCAGATAGCCCTATGAAAGATGCAGGATTTGATGTAAAAAATCCTCAAAACATAAGACGTGATCTTGGTGGAATGACAGAATTTAAAGATTTTGTTAAAGAAGCTAAAAAGCGTGGTTTTAAAATAAAGGCAGACTTGGTTTTAAATCACCTTTCGCAAGAGCATGAATGGTTTAAAAAGATTGAGGCAGGCGATGAACTTTATCTTGATTATTTTATATGGCGAGATGAAGAACCTCAATATAAAAGATATCAGGATGAAAAGTTGGGTACCGTTGCTGAATATGTTGAGCGAGACGGAAAAATTTCAAAAAGACGAATAATTTTCCCTGAAAATGTCGAAAATAATTGGAGAAAAATAACTGTAAATGGTAAAGATTATTGGCTTTATCATACTTTCTACCCTTTTCAACTGGATGTAAATTGGGAAAATCCGGAAGTTTTATATTATGTTCTTGATACAATTTCTTATTGGACTAATTTAGGAATTGATATTTTTAGGATGGATGCTATACCATACCTATACAAGGAACCCGGAACTAATGCAGAAAATAGACCTAAGACACATTCTATAATTAGGCTTTTGAGCAACTATATTCAGTTAACTGCTCCATCTAGTGTTGTTCAGGTTGAGGCATGTCAAACACCAAAGGATATTCTTCCATATTTTGGAAAGGATAGAGAAGTTACATTGAATGTTAATAATGAAAAGAAAACCTTAAAAAGAACAGACGAAGCACAAATTGCATATCATTTTCCTTATATGCCAGCAATTTGGGCAAGTTTGATTACCGGTGATAAGAAATATTTTATAGAAGCATACAAAAATACTCCTGAAATTCCGAAGAGCGCTGCTTGGGCAATGTTTTTAAGAGTACATGATGAGTTAACGCTTGAAATGGTAAGTCCTGAGGTAAGGGAAATTATATTTGATAATTTAGTTAATAAAGGCGCAAGTTTTAGGAAAGGTTTTGGAGTTTCTGGTCGTTTGGCGAATTTTTTAGATAAAAATCCAAATAGAATTGAATCTGCTTTTTCAATTTTACTTTCGCTGCCCGGGATTCCTGTTATTTATTATGGTGATGAAGTCGGAGTTGCTAATAATTTTGAAAATGCAAAAAAATCTGCTCAATTAAGAGCAAAGGAAACTCAACAGAATAAGGATATACAACCTAAAAAATCAGCAGGTAAGCTATCAAATTTGTTGTCCGCTTTTGATTCTAGGGATATTCACAGAGGTAATGTTCCAAGAAAACTTTTCTATGGTTCATCGGAAGGGTATTATGAATTTAACTCAAGAGTGTTTAAGAAAGTTAAAAATTTAATTACTCTAAGAAAACAGTTGCCAGTTATGACGGATGGAAGTTTTGAAATTTTAAAAACGGCGTCAAATAGTAATTTTGCATACATTAGAAAAAATAAAGAGCAAAAAATTCTTGTGATTAATAATCTTTCCGGTGAAAAATTAGTTGCAGAAATTAATTTGCCTGCAGATATAATTATTAAAAATAATAATAAAATTACTTCATTGAAAAATCTGGTTAATGGAGATGATATTAAGGTAAATATTTCTCTTCAAAATAGAACAATGCATCTGAGATTAGCTCCATATCAGACATTATGGTTGGAATTATAAGTATGGATAAAGTTTTTTCTGGTAAAATTAATCTTCTCAAAGCGCTTGCTATAATACTTGTTGTTTCGGGGCATTTGGAGTTTTCAGTTTTCGGAATGTTTCCACCGTATTCTTTTCAGCTTGCTTTATTTTTCTTTATTTCAGGAATGTTGTTCAAAGAGAAATATATAGATGATGTTAAAACATATTTTATAAAAAGAATCAAGTCTTTACTTTTACCATATTTTGGTTACGAGATTGCGTATATTATTATTACTTTTATTGTTTTTTATTTTACGGGTAAATTTTTAGCTGACCCTATAAATTTAGAAAGTTTTTTCATTACTCCTTTTATAAATGGACATCAGCTGAAATTATGCGCTCCTTTATGGTTTGTTCCTCAACTTTTTTTGACTTTGATTAGTTTTTTGTTTTTAATGAAAATCTTAAGAAAATTTCCAGACAGATATTTTAAGCTTATTTTCTTTGCTATATTGGGATTTGGTGCAATTCCTTTTATAAAATATTTTGGAAATAACACATTAACTTTGATTATTATGAAATTAATGTTTTCAACCTTTTTTGTATATCTTGGTTACTTTTACGTTAAATACATTAAGGATAATTATAATATATTCAATATAAAATGGTTTTTTGGCATAATTATCTTTCAATCTTTTTTGTGGTTGTTTAATAGGGATTTTGACCCAAGCCATGGAATAGGTCTGAGTTATGTTTTGGTATGGGGTCGCTTTGATGATCAGATAGTTGTCCCGATATTAACTGCAATTACAGGAATTTGGGTTTCTTTGTATTCTATTGAAATTTTATATCCATATTTTAAGGATGTGAAATTTTTTAAATACGTTGGAGATACCACATATCACATAATGGCAAATCATACTTTTGTTATGTTTTTAATAACTGCTTCTATATATAAATTACTCGGCATAAAAATGTATATCAATGAGGATTATATATATGGCATATATGACCCGATTCAAACAACTTATTTGTATTTTGTTTTGGTGATGATTATATGCACATATTTTGGTGTTTTTCAGAAATTTATTTGGAAAAAAATATTTAAGAAATAAGTTTAATTATTTATAATAACCAAATTCTTTTTCTGCTATTTCTTTTAATTTTTGCATGGCTATCGGATTGTTATCTCTGCAACTGAGGTTTGCAATTTCTCCATTATATTTATAGAATTGTATATTGCAGCTGGTTGCCTCAATTATATATTTTTTTATGTATAATTCTTTGCAATTGCCGGTTTTAAGTGCGCTGGATAATTCGTCATAATCTTGTCTGTATTTTTGTGTTGGATTGAATGATGAAACAACAAACACACCTGCTTTGTTTTTATATGTACATTCGTAAAACACTGCATTTGCAGTTTGCATTTCAAGAGCTATAAATATTATTGCAAAAATTAATGTCCAAGCTTTCATAAATAAAAAATTCCACCAAAACTACAAATGTAACTTCAAAAGATCAGGTGTTGTAATTTATAAAATAAATTTTTATATTATAAAAAACTAAGTATAAATTTCTTCAGTCATAACGTTATTAAAGTCTTTAGTTGTTAATAAGGAACTATTTATATAAGCTGCTCCTTTGATACGTTTAAGAGATTATATGTTAGTTTTTGTATAATTTTATAGCACTAAAGGAAAAAGTGTTATGTACAAGTTGTATAAGATTCGGATGTGTTGCATTTTGCCTTTGTGTGTTGGTTTGATTTTTATACTGTGAAAATGTATTGGAGAAAAATTAATATACATTTATCCGTTCTGCTTTTTAAAATTTTTGCGTAATTGTACTTCGGTAATATAATTAAATTGTCTTTCACATAAAAAACGGTGCTAAATTCTGTTATGTTATGAAAAACTTAATTAGTCTTTATGGCTTAAAGACTAGTTAAGTAATTTGTTTTTGCGGGTTATTGTAATTTTCCGACCTAAGAATGCTCACACAAAGTGGGTTTTTCAAAAATATCAATTTATCCGTACAAATCAATTCGGTAGTTGAATTACTGCAAAAAACGCCCTAGTTAGGCGTCTTTTTAGAATTTAATATTTATTTTTTTGTGGATTTAAAAACAGAGACGAAGGGATTCGAACCCTTGGCGGAGTCGCCCCCGCACAGTCGTTCCAGGACTGCACCTTAAACCACTCGGACACGTCTCTATGGTTATTATAGCTATATAATATCGTATAAAAGTTTTTTTTCAAGTTTGGATTAATTTTATTTTGTTTGGATGGTGAAATTGATATATTTAAATTTGCAATTTTATAAATTTGTTATTACACCACAACATCAAAAAAGAGTTTGAACACAATCAAACTCTTTTTTGTAAATATGGAGCTGGCAACGACCTATCT
>CALUWM010000027.1 GCA_944324485.1 Candidatus Gastranaerophilales bacterium
TATTTTTTTGCTTTTTTTTTAGCTTTTTTAGCAATTTTTCACCGTTTCTTCCAATGGGCACAATATACTGGTCAATCCCAAGAGTATTAGGGTCTTTGTCTCCATTTACATCAAAAAAGATTAATCCACAGCTTTTACTTGCACTTCTGTTTGATCTTTGAACAGGGCTATATACATAAGTTTCGGTTGTCGTACAATTCTTATTCAATTTTAGTGCAATATACGCACCATTATTAACAGAAAAACCATATTTAAATGAAGATGGTTTAACGTTTGAAATCGTAGCATTAGATTCATTAATTAAAGTTTTATTTAAATATGATGAACTAACAGAAGCATTTCTTAAACCCTTTAAATACTTTTTAAATAAATCCATAAGTTTTTCATCAGCACCATCAGCCGTTATTGAAAACTGGGTTCCCGAAACCGTTTTAAGATTATAAAAATTATAGTTAACAGAATTTTTAGCAAGTATTTGTTTAGAAGCAAAATCCAACTGATACATCATCTTTGCACCGGATTTTTGTAAAACTTCCTTATTGATATCCCCCGGACGCAAAATATTAAGCATCGCCACAAAAATTATGCCGACAATCATCATAACTATAAGGGATTCAGCTAATGTAAAGGCTTTACTATTCAATTCATTATATCTTTCCGAAGCTAATCAGCATATTGAATACCTGCCGTATTTATAGGAAGTAAAAACTGATCCTTACCCATTACATTAGGTTCTTCTTCTCCATTAGTATCAAAAAAGATTAAACCATGACTAGGTTTCATGCTTGTAAAATTAGTTTCTCCCGGAAACCAAGTATTAACATTAGCAGAAGGAGCTCCTGCTGTTATACCCATACAAGCTCCGTCTTTCAAATAAAATTTATTAGAATAACCATTGCAAGGACAAGAAGAATTATTACAAGCTTGTCTTGTTGCAGTTAAATATTTTTTGTACAATTTACCGACATTTGCGTTTTGAGTTGACGTTGAAAAAGAGAATATTGTAGATGAGCCCGGAACATACAAAGTAGACATTGTACCTCCGGAAGAATTATTAATTAATATTTGAGTTGTAGCAGTATCAATTTCAGATAAAACTTTCTTTGCTAATATTGCAAGACCTTTATCTTTATATTCAGCAGGCTTCAATGTTGTAATCATAATTGTTGCAATGATACCTAAAATAGTCATTACTAATATCGCTTCAGCCATTGTAAAAGCTTTTTTAACTCTCATTATCTATACTCCTTTTATTTAATCTTTATTATATTCAATTCCACGAACACCAAAAGGTAAAATATACTGATCTGAACCCAATTTATTTGGTTTTTTAAACGCATTTATATCAAAAAATATAGAACCACAAACATCATCCATTGAATATCTACCCTTATGTTCCGGTGGATTTGCATTTTTCTCTATGGATTTACAACTTTGATAAAACCTAAAACCAATAAGCATACCATCAGTTACATAGAAAAAATTTGAATAAGCATCTTTCAACTTTTCACCTGTTGAACTTCTATCATAATCAAGAATTTCTTTTGAAAAATATTCATTATTTAAATCAAGACCAAACTTAACATCTGACAAATAATTTGAGTACAAATCAGACATTCTCTTCGTAATATCTGCATCTTCAACTGAAAAATACCCACTGCCATCTTTAATTCTTAAAAAATTATCATAGCTTGAATGGTTTAAAAGAATTTGTAATGTTGCAGATTCAATATTTTCAGCCATCTTCCACGATAAAGTCTCACTGCCTTTATCAACAGGATTATATAGCTTTATACCTGCTATTGAAAGTCCCATAATTATGCCCAAAATTACCAAAACAATTATGGCTTCCGAAATTGTAAATCCTATTTTTTTAATTGAACATACTCTCACAGCATTATTATAACTGATTTAACTTTTAATTCAATTAAAAATTAATTAATGCTCATCCAAATATATTAGTTTTTTGAAATATTTTACAAAAAAATGTATATTGAACATAGGAAAATAAAAAATGAATAAAAAATTAAAAGCTTTTACTTTAGCAGAAACTCTTATAGTAATAGTTGTTATAGCCATGATGGTTACAATCACGGTACTATCAACGCTAAATTTAGATGAAGCAAAAGAGAAAAAAATATTATCAACAAGCCAAAACTTCTATTCAAATGTTAATAATTCATATTTACAAATTCTCTTTAATGAAACCTCTAATGGCTCAGTAATAAACTTAAAAGATAGCAACGGCGATAGCTCTATCGATTCAAATGATTTAAGAAATTATTTTGCAAAATATATGGATGGCGAAAATACCTCTTGTTCTGATTTAAAAGTCGGCTCTTCAGTTATCTCAGAATATTTAAACAACGCCCAATGTGCAATCTTTACCCCAAATATTATTGCAGGTTTTTATTTTGATAAAAATTGTTCACTTGAAATTTCAGCAAAAGAATACCTATCAGATAACCACGATACAAAAACAATTAATAACGCATGCGGAGTTATCACATACGGTCTAAGTGACGCCAAGGGAAACTTTACCTATGACATCTTTACAATAGCTCTAGGAAAAAGGGGTGTTAAATAATTTTTTAGTTAAATATAATGTTATATCTAGGTCTTCTCCTGAAGATATTGCATTAACAAGTTTTGAAGCACCTAAGGGATTAAATTCTATTTCATTTTTTTCATGTTCATCTTTGTATCTAAAATATACACCGCTTGCAACAACAACTTGATTTATATAATTTAATTCATTAATTTTTGAAAGTATATTATAAATTCCTTTGGCATTAGAGTTTTTATCCCCAGCCCAATATGATAAAAGCATTTCAGTTTTAATGCCTTTTTCATTACCTATATTTAACAATACTCTAAACAGTTTAACTATATCACGAGTAACACCTGAAAACACAGAAAAATCAGCACATATAAAATATAATTTATCAGCAGAAATAAATTTTATTTTAGGATATTTTATTTTCAATTTATCCGTAATCATCTTACAATATTCGCTTTTCAACTTCTTAAGTTCTTGAGATTCGCTTTTATATCTTCCAAAATAATCAAAATAATCTAATTTAAATTCGAAAAGTCCAAAAAAAACATTTCTTTTCAAAACTATTTCTTGTTTTTTCTCTTCTTTCTTCTTTTTTAATTCTCTTTGGGCATTAAAACGTCTTTCAAGTTCTTTATTTTCTTGAATTTTATTAATTTTTTCAAGTCTAACTAACACTTTTTGAGAAATAAACATAACTATAAGCATAATACAAGAAGCATGCACATAGCTCATTGATATATCTTTTCCTGCCATATCCGCAGGGACATATACAATTTTTTCAATTAAAAAAGGTAATAAACCAAATATTTTATTTAAAAATATGAAAAGACTATCAATAAAAATTTGTATAACCCAAATTAAAAGATAAACTGCAGCCATAATAGGTGCAAATATCTTTAAAAACTTAAATAATCCTATTAAGCCCTTGACATTCATTCCCATATATCTATATTATCAATTAATCTTGTTTTTGATTCAGGTACCCTTGCAGCTATCAAAACAAGAGTATTTCTATCCACTTTAGTTTGAAAATCAAATGTATTTTTGTCAACAAATTCAATATATTCAACATCCAAACCATCCATAATTTTTAAAGAAGCATCAATCAAAACTTTAATATCTGATATGCCTTCTTTAAAAAGTTTTTTGATATTAAACAAAGCCTTTGAAATATTTAAAGCAAGCTTTCTATCGTTTTCAGTTAGATATTGATTTCTGCTTGAAAGAGCAAGATTATCTTCTTCTCTTACAATAGGGCAAGGTACAATTTCAATATCAAAATTTAAATCTTTTACCATTTTTTTCACTATGAAAAGCTGTTGGGCATCCTTTTGTCCAAAATAAGCCCTAGTCGCTTTTGTTAAATTAAACAACTTTGCAACAACGGAACAAACACCATCAAAATGCCCAGGACGAGACTTACCGCATAATTTATCAACAACCTCATAAGGAGGACATATTAAAGTTAAATTATTTTTTTCACATGAATACATTTCACTTACTTTAGGAGCAAAAATAATATTAACCCCCTCTTTCTCGCACAAAGAAGCATCCTGTTTTAACTGACGAGGATATTTATCTAAGTCTTCATTTACACCAAATTGAATCGGATTAACAAAAATAGAAACAATGGTATTTTCATTTTGCATAACCGATTTTTTAATTAAAGATAAATGACCATCATGCAATGCACCCATAGTAGGCACAAGTCCTATTGAACCTTTTAATTTATTAATTTCTTCTTTTAATTCTTTAATATTATCTATAATTTTCAAGTTTTTCTATCTCCCCAATTTCAAGCGTAAATGATTCATTTACATTTGGAAAATTACCTTCTTCTACATCTGAACAAAAAGCCTTGGCAACATTAAATATAATGTCTTTTAAACTTGAATATTGACGGGCAAATTTTGGCTTAAACCTGTCATATTTTCCAAAAATATCATCCGAAACAAGCACCTGTCCGTCACAAAACTTACCGCCACCAATTCCGATTGTGGGAATTCTGAGTCTTTGGGAAATAAATTGTCCGGATTGCAAAGGCACCATTTCAAGAACAACGGCAAAACACCCCGCATTTTGCAGTCTAAGAGCGTCTTTAAGTAATTCAATAGTCCTATCTGCATCTTTACCTTGAACTTTATGCCCGCCAATAGTATTTATGCTTAAAGGCGTAAAACCTAAATGCCCCATAACAGGAACTCCGTTTTGGGTTAAATGCTTAATATTTTCAATTGTAAAATCAGAACTTCCTTCAATTTTTACTGCATTTGCACCTGCTTTTATTAGCTCGCAAGCATTCTTCATGGTTTCAACTTTATCTAATTGAAAACTCATAAACGGCATATCTGCAACCAAAAGCGCATTTTCAACAGCACGAGATACTGCACGAACAAACACCAACATTTCATCCATACCAATATCCGTAGTACTGTCATAACCAAGAGCAACCTGAGCAAGAGAATCCCCGACTAAAACCATATCCACACCCGCACTATCAATATATTTAGCGGTTGAATAATCATAGGCAGTCAATACTGTGATTTTCTTACCTTCTTTTTTATAATTTTGTATTTTTTGAATACTTTTTCTCATTTTCCGTAAATACTAATTTTTATTTTTTATTGCTCTTTTGTACCAATAATAGATTGCTTTTGCTACTTTTGTGCAACTGTGTCTTACTAATCCGTCTTTATTATCCTCAAGTAAATTACGTTCCACAACTTCAACTTTTAATCTTCTTAATTCGGTTATATCAATTTCAACGGGCAAAGATCCTGCTTGTTCATATTTTTCAGCCAAATTTCTCGGCATAAAATTATTAACTAAAACCGCATCAAAGAAATTTTTATTACTATCATCAATTTCAGGTATTCTAACATGATCAAAAATTGTCTTAACATGGTCTGAAACCGAATAATTATCAGTTTCTCCGACTTGAGTCATGGCATTACATACATATATCTTCTTAGCCTTAGATTGCCAAACAGCTTTTGTAATATCTTTTACCAAAAAATTAGAAATTATTGATGTGTAAAGACTTCCGGGGCCCATGATGATTAAATCCGCATTATGGATAGCCTCAACAACGTCAGGAGTCGGTCTGCAATCATTAGGTTCACAACAAAGTTGCATAATTCTTTTACCGGCTTCAGGTATATTACTTTCACCCCGTACAATAGAATCATCCTCCATTTTAGCGTATAGTTTCATATCATCGCAAGTTGCAGGCAAAACTCTTCCTCTAATCAAAAGAACTTTAGATGATTCTTTTATAGCAGTAACCATATCACCACATATAGCAGTCATTGCGGTTATAAACAAATTCCCAAAACTATGTCCTTCTAGACCTTCACCTGTTCTAAAGCGGTATTGAAAAAGTTTAGTAACAATATCATCATCATCAGCCAAAGCTGCGATACAATTTCTAATATCCCCAGGAGGCAAAACTCCCATCTGTTCACGAAGACGGCCGGATGAACCACCATCATCTCCAACTGTTACAACAGCTGTTATATTATTTGTAATTTTTTTAATCCCGCGAAGCAACATTGATAAACCCGTTCCTCCGCCTATTGCAACAATTTTAGGACCATGATCAAGTTTCATTCTACGATATAAAACTTCGCCCATGGATTTTCTTTTTCGTTTTTCATCAGCGCTATCAGATTCCATCATTGAGATATTTGTCTTTTTCCAAGCCAAAATAAATAAAACCGCACCAACAAAAATAAATAAAACCCCGACAGGTTCAGGAGGAACAACATGAAAAAGCTCTTTTGCTTTCTTTACAATATAATATAAAGGCTCAAGCTTAAAAACAAAAGTAACACCAACAAATGCAAGTATTGATCCTATTATACTTAATGCAAACCAACGCTTAATCCTTAATCCCGGAACAAGCCAAATCGCATCTTTTGGCATCTTAACTTTTTTATTAAACATTCTCATTTTTGCCTCTATATTTGCCCCTGCACTCTGTTATAATTAACCGGAGTGGGTTTTATAACATCATAAGCTCTTTTTATATCATCTAATTTTCTAAAATGTATTGTATCAGGTTTATTTGCCATTTCCCTAATTTGCCTGATTGATGTTGTTTCATTGAAATCAACTTCATAAGCTGATTTCAACCCTAAATCTTCTATTATCTTTTTTATTTCATAATTCTGAACATATAAATTCAACCAAGGATTAACCTTTTTAATCGCATTAGCAACATTTTTTGCTACTTCATCATTTTCATTAACCATATCTTTTAGTGCGCCATGGCATCTTACATGTTCAATAGCTAAATCCATAGTTTTTGCATAAGCTTCAATGGCACCAATTTGATATATTACAACCGCTTCAAGTTCATCTGCAGTTAAATCCATTCTCCTCTTGCCAAATCCTTGAATATCAGGAAAACCAATATGTGCACCGATTGCAACATTATTTTCTTTAGCAAACAATAAAGCTCTTCTTATATTTATAGGATCACCCGAATGCAAACCGGCTGAAACATTCAACGAACTTGCATATTTTGCCATTTCTAGTTCTTCATCATTTCTGTACACACCATAGCTCTGTGCTACATCACAATTAAAATCAAACAATTTTATATCTTCCTTACGTCTATTAATACTGAATTTTAACTGATAATATCCCCCGCAAGGTTATCATATCCAAATTATACAATAAGTTGTATAAAATAAGATAGTGTTAAAAAAAATTCATATAATTTTATTAGAAAAAATTGAAAAATCATACAAATAATTTAAATAAAAAATGCTATAATTATTTTGATGAACGAAGAATTAGAATACAAAATACATAACTTAAAACAAAAGGCTCTTAATACAATAGAAAATGCCGATTTATATAAATACAAAGGCGTTGTATCTAAACTTCTGGGTTTAACTGTCGAAGTCAAACTTCCGGGGCTCAAAATCGGAGACTTATGCTACATTCAAACATACACAGGCGAAAAAAAAGCAGCTGAAGTCCAAGCCTTCAAAGGTGATGTTGCTCAACTATTACTTCTATATGATGGAGAAGGCATAGGTCAGGGTTCTCTTGTTGAATCAACAGGTGCGCCAATTCTTTTCCCTGTTGGAGATTTTTTATTAGGTCGTTTAGTTAATCCGCTTGGCGAACCTATGGATTCAAAACCATTGGATTTGACCAACGCAAAATACATGAATATAAACGGAACAATTCCCGATGCCTTCCATAGACCAATAATAACAGAACAAATGTCAACCGGAATAAGAGCCATAGACGGACTTTTAACCATGGGTACCGGTCAACGTATGGGTCTTTTTGCAGGCTCTGGAGTAGGAAAATCAACACTTCTTGGTATGATAGCAAGAAACTCTGATGCCGATGTCAATGTAGTAGCTTTAATTGGAGAACGTGGAAGAGAAGTTAAAGAATTCATAGTTGACGCCCTTCAAGAAGAAGGCATGAAAAAATCCGTTATAGTTTGTGCAACAGGAGACCAACCGCCTTTAATCAGAATGAAATGCTTACTTGCAGCAACAACTGTATGTGAATATTTTAGAGACCAAGGTAAAAAAGTTTTTCTAATGACAGACACAATAACCCGTTGTGCAATGGCGGGACGTGAAGTAGGTTTATCACTCGGAGAACCTCCAACCATGAAAGGTTATCCGCCAAGCATATTCTCTTGGCTACAAAGAGCTCTTGAAAGAACAGGTAACTCAGAAAAAGGTTCGGTTACTGCACTCTACACTGTTTTAATGGAAGGCGATGATATTACAGACCCTATTGTAGACATTGTAAGAGGTATTGTAGACGGTCATATTTTCCTTTCAAGAAAAGTTGCGGAACAAAATCATTATCCGGCCATAGATGCACTTGGCTCAATTTCAAGATTAATGAGCGCCATTGCCGACCCTGAACACAAAGAAGCCGCAGGCAAAATGAGAAATTTAATGGCACTATATCGTGAAAATAAGGACTTAATTGATGTTGGAATGTATCAAATGGGAACAAACCCAAAACTGGACGTAGCTATTGAATTAATGCCTCAAATAAATGCTTTTTTACAACAAAAAACAACCGATATAGTTTCCATGCAATCAACTATACAAACTCTTAAAGATATGATGAGGAATGTAGAATTGTAATTAACAATACTCAAGTCCCAACTCATCGCACAAAGAATTAAAATATTTAACAGATTCAACTAATTCATCTTCATTAAAAATTTCAAATGTAACAGTAGGATATATTTGCAAATCTTTAAGAGTTTTTAAAATAGGTTTTATATCAATATCGCCGTTTAAAAGACCGGAATGAGAATCCTCATCTTTGAAATTATTATGAAAATGCATATGTTTTAACATAATCCCATATTCTTTTATCCAACCGGAAGGCGAAATATCTGAATGTAAATTGCAATGCCCTATATCAATAGTCGCACCGAAATATGGTGAATTTATCGCTGCAACCAAATTTCTTATAAAATCAGGATTTGGTTCATGCACATTTTCAATCGTTAATGTTATTCCCAAACGCTCAAAATTCTTTACAAAATCCCTAAAAAACTCTATATTTTTTAGAAAAAACATCTCCTTGTATTGTTTGTGCTTCAAAAGATTATTATAGCAAGTATGAAAAATAACCGTAGAAACATCAAAAATTTCAGCCAATTCAAGACTTTGGTAATATCTTTTCTTACTTATTTCAGATATTAAAGGGTCCTTTGCTGCTATATTTAAATTCGAAAAAAAGCCATGAAGTGTTACTTCGTTATCGAAATCAGACAAAATAGCCTTGTATTCAACTTTGTTTTTTTCATAATTTTGTTCAATGTCAGCTAATCTTCCAAAACGCGAAATTTCAATTCCACAATTTAATCTTGAAGCAACTTCGCAGGCATATTTAAAATCATGGTATGATACAGTTGAGGATATAAATCTCTGTAATTTATTTTTCATCTTACTAAAATTATAATTTAAAAAAACTGAATTTTAAAATGTATATAATTGAATTATTTTTTAAACTAAAAAACGATATAAAAAACAAAAAAACAAAATCAAAACCGTTACAAAAAGAAACAGAAAAATGTAGCCATCTTTTTGTTCCGATTGATTCAACCGGAAAAATTCTTGCATGTTCTAAGTGTGGAGAAATTTATAAATTAAAAAAAGGAGAGGTTAATCCTTTTAAATAAATGCTTATTATACCATAAAATCACGAAAAACCAAAGAAAATCGCCATATTTTTATAAGCCCTTACAATTTTTTAGTCAAAAACGAGCTTTTAAAGAAAAAGCCTGTTATATTATATATATTCAGCTATGTTCAAAGGAGGGATGGTCCAAGGCAAATTAAAAAGAACTTAATCTAACAAATCAGGGCGCCTTGCTTTTGTTCTTTTTATGCTTTCTTGTTTCCTAAAAATTTCAATTTCTTTATGATTTCCATTTAATAACACATCAGGAACTTTAAAACCCATATACTCTCTCGGTTTAGTATATTGCGGATATTCCAACAAACCCATTAATCCATCAGAAAAACTATCATTATGAGCAGACTCATCTTTACCTAAATAATCTTTTATATTTCTTGAAATACTATCAATCAAAACCAAACAAGCCAACTCTCCTCCAGTTAGAACATAGTCCCCGATTGAAATTTCTCTTGGTTTCAATCCAAGTCTAATTCTTTCATCGAAACCCTCATAATGACCACAAAGAAAAACTATCTGTTTCTTTTTTGACAGTTCTTGTGCCATTTTTTGATTAAACTTTTCTCCTTGCGGAGATAACATTATAAATTCAAAATTTTCAGATGCTTCATTTTTTTCAATATGATTATAACAATCAAAGATGGGTTGGCATGCTAACACCATACCCTCTCCGCCCCCATAAGGAGTATCATCAACTTTTTTGTGCTTATCTTTCGAGAATTCTCTGGGGTTATATGTATTTACGGTTATGACACCTTTTTCAATTCCTTTTTTTGTAATTGATTGAGAACAATATGAACTGATTATTTCCGGAAACAGTGTAATAACATCGTATCTCAACTCAAAAGTCCTTCTATTGGTTTTATTATGATTTTTTTATTTTTAACATCCACAACAGGAAAAAACTCATCCACAAAAGGAACAAGGCTAATTTGACCCAAATAATTCTTTATATTTAACAAATCTTGCGAAGAATTTGCAGATATACTAACAACTTCACCAATTTTTTCCCCATCTTCTTTATATACAATACATCCAACCAAATCAGAAATTAAATATTCATTTTTATCTAATTTTTTCAATGCTTCTGATTTTAAAACAAATATTCTCTGTCCTTTATATTTTACTATCTCATTAATATCATCAATTTGAACAAATTTTATAATTGCAAAATTTTTATGAAATCTAATTTGTTGAATATCAAGCTCTCGCTTTGAAACGTCATCAGCTAAAATTATTTTTTTAGCATTTTTCAGTTGATTTTGGTTATCATAACCAACTTTAGCTTCACCCTTTATGCCAAAAAAATTTGTAATTTTGCCTATTGAAATATACTCTTTATTTTCCATAAAAAAATTATAACATAAATTCTCTAAGGTTCTTCTTCTATATCCCATGGTTCAAGCATACTTTCATCAATATCATCCAAAAATCTAGAAGGTTTTGAAAGTATCATTCCTGTGGCATAATCATACATATCTATGGGATAACTTATAAATAAATTTGATTTAGCTCTTGTAGTTGCTACATACATAAGCCTAAGTTCTTCATCTAATTCTTCCATAGAATTAAATGAATAAGCACTCGGAAAACGTCCGTCAACTGCTCCAATTATAAAAACGCTGTTCCACTCCAATCCTTTTGCACTATGAATAGTTGAAATTGTTAAACAATCATCTTTAACATTTCTTTTATACATTCCCTCTACACTTGCTTCCGGAGGCTCAAGTGCTAAATCAGACAAAAAAGAATCCAATTTCTTATATTGTTTTGATAAATATATAAAATGCTCTAAATCCTTTTCTCGTTTTTGCCAATCATCATATTTTTCTTTCAAAATTGGCTTATAATAATTAATTAGACTTTCAATTATTTTTTGTAAATTCTCTTCAACACCGGCATCAGATAAAACACTAAACAAAGGTTTTATTGAGCCTATATACTTTGATTCAATAAATTTACAGTCAAATGAATTATTTTGAATAACAGGAATAATAGAATTAACGGCTTTTGTACCTATCCCTTTTAAAAGGAGTAAAATCCTATTTAAACTAACTGTATCATCGGGATTTAAAATAACTCTCAAGTGAGCAATTATATCTTTAATATGAGCAGAATCCATAAATTTTGGTCCGCCGAACTTCTGGAATGGAATATTGGATTTTGAAAGCTCAATTTCAAGATTATAACTCATCCTTGCGTTTCTGATTAAAACGCAAATGTCATTAAGGGAAATATCTTCATCCAAAAGTTCAAGTATTTTTTGACACACAAACTCTGCTTCAATTTGAGAATTTCTGGCTCTGATAATTGCCGGTTTTTTTTCATCAATAATTTCTGAAAAAAGTTTCTTTGAAAAACCTTCTTTAGCTTTTGAAATTATTTTATTTGTTAAATTTAAAATATTTTGACTTGAACGATAATTCTGTTCGAGTTTAATTATTTTAACATTGTCAAAAATGCTCGGAAATTCAAGAATATTCTTATAATTAGCACCTCTAAAAGAATATATGCTTTGAGAATCATCGCCAACCGCCATAACGTTATTATGTTCACTTGCTAAAAGTTTTATGATATCAGCTTGCAAAGCATTGGTATCTTGATATTCATCTATCATAATATATTTATATTTATTAGATAATTTTTTTCTGATGTTTTCATTTTCTGATAATAAAAACTTCAAATATAACAACAAATCATCGTAATCCAAAAGCGATTTTTCACGTTTGTATTTAACATAAGCCTTTTGAATTTCAATTATTTTATCTTCAACTTCAACAAAATTATAATACTCCTTATCAATTATTTCTTTGACCGGAGTTTCCTTATTTACACTTTTTGAATAAATCTCAAGAATTGTTGATTTTTTAGGAAAACGTTTTTCTTTTTTGGGGTACAAAAGTCCTGTTATATGTTGTATAACATCCTCAGCGTCCGATTGATCCATTATAGTAAAATTATTTTTCAAACCCAAAAAATTTGAATAACGCCTTAAAATCATATTTGAAAAACTGTGAAAAGTGCCTCCTGCAACATTTTCACACCTATCATCAAGAACAAGAGATGCCCTATTCAACATTTCAACGCTTGCTTTTCTAGTAAACGTTAAAAGCAAAATATTACGAGGATCAACGCCATCTTCAATCAAACGAGCTGTTCTATATGTTAAGGTTTTGGTTTTTCCGCTTCCTGCTCCCGCAATCACCAAAAAGGCGCCTTCTTTTGCAACAACAGCCTCCAGTTGCTTCAAATTAAGTTCATTCTCATAATCAACCTTATAATCTTTTTTTATATTTGTTCTTTTTTTTAAAACAAATTTTTTTCTGGCAACCAAAGAACTATCTTCTTTTTTTATTTCATTTTCCAACTGCATGATTAATTATTTTTACCAAAAATGTTATCGAATTTTATAAAACTTTTTTCATTTGCGGGTTTCTCTTCCTGTTTGTAACCTAAAATTCTTATTAAATCACCCTTTAATTTTCCTAAATCCTCATATTTCTTTAAAATGCCATCAATTGCGACTGAAACATCTCCTGTTTCTTCAGATACTACAATACACGCACAATCAGGGTATACTTCAGATACACCAATTGCAGCCCTATGACGAGTTCCATAACGCCAAGAAAGTTTAGGATCTTCAGTTAAAGGCAATAGCACCCCTGCTGAAATTATCTTATCATCACGAATAACAACAGCACCATCATGTAAGGGAGTTTTTGGAAAAAATATTGTAAGCAACAACTCTTGTGAAATATCTGCATTAAGTTTAACTCCCACATCAGACTGCGCTAATGACGTCTTATCTTTCTGAAGCACAATCAAACCGCCGGTTTTCGATTTTGACATATATTTTATTGCTTCAATTAATTCTTTTGCTACATCAATTTTTTTAGCATTTTCAAACTCATCAGTATTACTCATAAAGAGTTTTTCAAACAAATTTCCTTGTCCGATATAACCCAAAAAACGCCTTAATTCAGGCTGAAAAATGACTATTAAAGCAAAAGATACAATAGAAACCAAAGTTTTTAAGAACACACCGAATATATTTAAATTAATTCTAATTAAAAGCTCTGAAATTCCCCACATCACAACCAATGTCAAAGAACCCCTAACAAGATTTTCGCTTTGAGTCCCCTTAATAAATCTGCGATAAAGATAATATAAAATAAAAGCAAGAACACAAATTTCAAATATATTAATTACAAGAGCAACCCTATCCATTCCCCTAAAAAAATGTTGTATTTGTGCCATTAACATAATATCAAAATTTGTAAAATTCATTTTTTATCCTCTACACAATAACATCATTTTGAACTAGTTGTTCCAAAGTTTGTCTCTTAACAATTATATCCGATTTTCCATTATTTATTAATACCATAGCCGGTTTTAATACACCATTATAATTAGATGACATTGAATAACAATATGCACCGGTATCATAAACGCACAAAATATCACCTGCTTCAGGAGAATTCAATTCAATATCTTTAATTAAAATATCTCCCGATTCACAAAACTTGCCTGCAACTGTAACTTTTTTAGGATTATATTCATCTTTTCTGTTTACAATTTCAGCAAAATATTCTGCACTATACATTGAAGGACGAGGATTATCAGACATACCTCCATCAACTGAAACATATTTTCTTATCCCCTTTATATCTTTAGATGAGCCTATTGTATATAAAGTAAATCCTGCGGTAGCCACCAAAGAACGGCCCGGTTCAATGTATAAAACAGGCTCGTCCAATTCATATAACTTACAATATTTTTTAATCGCCTCAATGATAATATCTGCAATCTTATATACATCAGGGGGGCAATCGCTTTCGACATAAGTAACTCCAAGTCCACCGCCAATATTAATTTCATTTAATTCAATATTGAACTTATCTTTAATCCTTCTTATTTCTTTCAAAAGAACTTGTATTTCATCTTCAAAAACTTGTGTTTCAAATATTTGAGAACCAATATGAGCATGAAGCCCTTTTAATTCAAGATTTTTATATTTACTTTGTATAAAACAAATAGCATCATCAACCATATTAAGGTCAAAACCAAATTTAGAATCAAGCTGCCCTGTCTTTATATATTCATGCGTATGACATTCAATTCCAGGAGTAACTCTTAAAAGAATTTTTTGAACCATTCCTTTTTGTTTTGCAATTTCATTTAAAATTTCCAATTCATAAAAATTATCAACGCTTACCCTTGCAATTCCATTTTGAAGAGCATATTCGAGCTCATCTTTTCCTTTGTTATTTCCATTAAAAGTTGCATGAGAAAAACTTACACCTGCATTTTTTAAAATATACATCTCGCCCAAAGAAACAACATCAAAACCAAAACCCAATTTATAAAAAATTAATGCAATAGCAGATGTCATAAGCGCTTTTGAAGCATACATCATTCTGGTATTTTTATAACTTGAAAAAGCTTGTTTATAATCAAGAGCCATTTTTTCAAGAGTAACCTTATCCATCACATATAAAGGAGTTGAATATTTTTGAGCCAATTCAACTAAATCACATCCTGATATTTCAACATTACCCTTATTGTTAATTTTTGTATTAAATGGTTTAATATTCTGGTTTACAAAACCCATATTATACTATTTACTCCTTGCTTATTTTCTTAAAGAATTATAACATAAAGATAAACAATCTAAAGGAGTTTTAAATGGAAAATACAAAAGTATTGAGTTTGAAAAATATTATGGTTTTTCTCATTATATTAGGAGTTATTACACTTGCTATTTTTTCTATGGATATATTGATGATGCTTTTTGCATCATTTGTAATAACCTGTGCAATTAATCCAATTATAGACAAAATGGAAAAATATATTCCTCGTGTATGGGCGGTTACTATTGTTCTTCTTTTAATGATTTTAGCTGCTATATTGATTTTAATACCTTTGGTATCTGTCAGTGTAAGAGAAGCAGCGGGATTAATAGGGCAGTTTACAAATGCTTTTGATAACATTGATAAATTTTTAAACTTTAAAATTTTCGATAGAACAATATCAAGCATGATAACTTTCGACTCAATAAAAGAACCCTTAGCACAAGGGGCTCAAAGTTTGCTTGAAAACTCAATAACTGCAGGAAAATGGATTGCTAATTTCTTAACAACTTTTTTTGCAATTACCATTATGGTATTCTATTTTGCTTATGACGAAAAAAGATTAAAAGATAAATTTATTGAATTTTTTTCTCCCAATCAAAAAGAAAAAGCTCTTGATATATTGAATAATATCTCATCTAAAGTTGGTAATTATGTTCTTGCACAGGGTATTGCAATGGTTTTTGTAGGAGCGTTAACAACCATTGGTTTGCTTTTAATTCACAATGACCATGCTTTTTTACTTGGATTTTTAACATGTATATTTGACATCATACCCGTTGTAGGTCCTGCAATCGCAATAGGATTAGGGCTTTTAACAAGTGTATCAGATGGAATACTTTTTGTATTTTTAACTTTTATAGTATTTATGATAGCTCAATGGGCACAAAATCAACTTTTAAGACCAATTGTTTTTGGAAAACTTTTAAATATGCATCCACTAGTTATTATAGTTGCTCTTTTATTCAGTGCAAAATTTTTAGGCTTTTGGGGAGTAATATTGTCTCCTGCAATCGCCTCAGTAATATGTGTTTTGGTGGATGAATTATATTTAAATAGAATAAATGGAAAATAATGGAAAAATTCTTATATAAACAATGCGAAAAAAAAGAACCGAAAATAAATATTTGGTTTGCATATCCTGCCATAGAAAGCTTTGCAATGGCATCTTTAGGATATCTTACTATTTTTCAAATGTTAGATTCTGATTGTGAAATATACACAGAAAGAATATACTCTGATTCAAAATCAACATTTTTAACTAAACAACAAGTAGATTTTATGGGCTTTTCGGTAAGTTTTGAAATTGATATTTTAACAATAATAAAGATGCTTAAAAAATATGAAATTCCGCTCAAGGCAAATGAAAGAAAAGAAAATGATCCGATAATTTTTGCAGGCGGACCCGTCTTAATGTCTAACCCTCTACCTTTTGAGGATTTTTTCGATTTTATAATAATAGGTGAAAAAACAGCCTTAAAAAATGCTGCGAATATTTTAAAGGAAAAAAAGAACTACTCAAAAGATGAACTATTAAAAAAATTATCAGAAACAAAAGGTATATATGTTCCAAAATATAAAAAAGAAAAAATAGAAACAGTTAGGGATGAAATAACCGAAGAACCTGTATTTACACCAATTTTATCTGATAAAAGTTTTTTCAAAGATACTTTTGTAATCGAACTTGAAAGAGGATGTCCAAAAATGTGCAACTTTTGTCTTGCAAGTTGGCTAAATATCCCGACAAGATTTGTAAACTACGAAAAAATTATCGAAACCATTGATTTTGGCTTAAAATACACAAACAAAATTGCACTACTCGGAGCTTATGTAGCAGGACATCCAAAATTTAATAAAATAATTGAGCATATCGCAAAAAAATGCGAAGAAAATCCGATAGAACTCTCTATTTCCTCACTTAGAGCCGATTTAACCGATATTGAACTTGTAAAAACCCTTGTTAAATGCGGTCAAAGAACTGCAACTATTGCAATTGAGGCAGCAAGCCAAAAATTAAGAGATTTTATCGGCAAAGATTTAAATGAACAACAAATTTTAAATACAATTAAAATATGCAAGCAAGGCGGGCTAAAAGGCATTAAAATATATGCTATGATAGGACTTCCGACAGAAACGGATAAAGATATTGAAGCTTTTATTAAATTAGCTCAAAAAATGAAAAATGAAATCAAAAAAACAAAAGGAAATTTTGAAATAACATTTTCAACTTCAAGCTTTATTCCAAAACCTCATACACCTTTTGAAAACGCAATTAGAGAAGATAAAAAAACTCTTGAAAATAAAATTAATTTTCTTAAAAAAAATCTTCATAAACTGGGCATTAATTTTAGGGCTCCCAGTATTGAATGGGACAATATCCAAAGCATTCTGTCAATTTATGACAAAAGTCTTGCCGATTTCTTAATTGAAGTAGCAAATGAAGGAGCAAATTTGGGAGCATTCAAAAAAACTTGGAGAAAATATAATAAAAATGGGGTCTTGCCGCCACTCAATTCAACGACAAAAACCCTTTTTAATAACATCAAAGCGGTTGGATGGGATTTTATTTATAACGGGTCAAGTGAATTTAAGTTAAGAGAACAAAAAAGGCTAAAACAAATTTGCTCTGTTTAACAAAGATAAATTATTTAATTGACTGCTCAAAACACTTGAAAAATCTGTAGAATTACCGTAATTTTTATTGAAATCTACATACAAATCTTCAACATAACTTTCTAAATCTTCTATTTCACGCTCCAATTCTTCATCATTCAAACCCCTGAGAAGGAGTTGAAGTTCATCTTTAATATCTTCTATATCATCACGAGGATCATCATTAAAAGTTAAATTTAACTGATACATTATATCAGCCCAAGGACGCTCAGAATTCGGAATATCCGCCGTTGAACCATTATCTTGATTTTCTCTAACTTCTTTAGCTTTTTTTAACATAGCGATATTCAACTGCTCGTTATCAGTCGGCTCAATTCCGTACTCACGCAATTCACGAGCAATGGGTGATTCTTCTTTTTCTTTTTTATCTTTATTTATCTGATAATAATATTCATATAAAGAAAGACTTGTTATCGCATTAATTGACATAGTTCTCACGCTATCCTTCGTGTGAATACACTTATTTAGATAATTCCCTTTTTTCCAAAAAAACTAACAAAAAAAATTGTTTTTTAATTTTTCGAGTTATAATAATAAATACACTGCAATAAAAATATTTTATGAGGTTATAATGGATATTTTGTATAAAAATATGTTATTAAAAGCAAAAGAAATAAGTAAAAACGCATATTCTCCATATTCAAATTTTCCTGTTGGAGCTTGCATATTATATGAAAGCGGAAAAATGTATCTGGGGTGTAATGTCGAAAACGCAAGTTACGGACTTTCAATATGTGCTGAAAGGAATGCGATGTCAACAGCTATCTCGGAAGGTGAAAAAACAAAATTAAAAGCAATTGCTATATATTCGCCAAAACAAAAAATGTGCATGCCATGCGGAGCTTGCAGACAATGGCTTTGCGAATTTTCAAATGATGACAGTATCAAAATTATTCTTGAAGAAAAAAAAGAAGAACCAAAGGTTCTTACTTTAAAAGATATTTTTCCTTTCGGATTCAAATTCGATGAATAATTTAAAATTAATCATCAGTCAAAATTTGTTTTAATTCAATATCAGGTTTCCCCAAAACTCTTACTAACTCAAGAACAGAAGCTTTCATCTGACATTTTTGACTAGAATTATTGAAAAAATCCGTATAAAAACATCCTTCACAATTACAACCTCTTTTGTAGCATTCTATTGCAGTTTGTGTCCATCTTCTTACTGCAGTTGCTCTGCCAAAATCTCTACTTTTTAACACTTTATAAACTCTCCCAATATGTCTATAATTCCAAAACGAGAAGTAAGCTTTATCTTACTGCCCCTTGGCTTTAATATAATTATATCGTTTCAGTTTCAATTATCAAGCAAATTTTCAGGAATTATTACGAGTTTTAACAATCATGATAACGCTTTCAGCAAGCTTGTTTTCCATGATGACTTACCTTAAAACCATGGTAGTGCATGGGTTTTGATGACTAATTGCTCCCAAAAACCATGCACAAAGCATGATAGAGCATGTTGTTATAAAAATTAATGCTGTAAACAAATGTAAAAAATACAATATAAAGGCATGCCTCAAATTATCAAAGCATGCCAAATGCTCAATAAAAAAAGGAGGGAAAGGCTTAATTCCCTCACAAACCAAAACACAAAAAATAATAAATTAATTACAATAATTACTATATGCTGAACTACAATCATACCTTGAACCAAAACTTACAGTATAACTTTGTTGTTCACATTGGCAAGTATTATAATTATAAGAATAATAATAATAGCCATACTCTCCAGTACAACAAGTACCCCATGGCTCACATGCATATGTGCTGCAAGACCAAATACTACATTTACTAGAACTGCTTTTATTTTGACATGCGATTGCATCCCCATAGCTACAACCTGAACCGCTGCTTGAGCCGCCTGAAGAACCACCGCTTGAACCGCTGCCAGAAGAATTAGACACGCAACTGCCACCTGAAAGCTTATATCCGGAGCTGCAACTTGTACATCCGCTTGAAGTACAAGATGAGCAATGGGACCATTTGCTTGAGCAGCTTGTGCAGCTTGATGAACCTGAGGTGCTGTAACTTCCACTAGAACAACTGTAACAAGTACTTGAACCGGATGGAGCATAGTAGCC
>CALUWM010000028.1 GCA_944324485.1 Candidatus Gastranaerophilales bacterium
CACTACTAACACACTAACCTTTTCTACACGAGAATCAAGCAAAAAGATTTTCAAAGCCCTCAAAATGAGGGCTTTTTATTTTTTTATGATATTATAATTTTATGTTATCAATAGGTGTAGACATAGAAGATATATCAAGGTTTGAAAATAAAAATCTTAGATTTTTAAAAAGAATTTTTACAGAAAACGAAATATCTTATTGCCTCAACACTAATAAACCCCAACAACATTTATGCGCAAGGTTTTGTGCAAAGGAAGCTGTCATAAAAGCTCTTTCTTCGATTGGAGAAAATAAACCACGATTTTTAGATATTGAAGTTTTAAAAAAAGAAAATGGTGCCCCATATTTAAACATATTGATTGATGAATATAAAAAATATAATATACTGCTCTCTATTTCTCATGAAAATAATAAAGCAGTTGCGTTTGTAATAATAGAGTAAAGGAGAAAAAAATGTATAATGTTTATGTAAAAAAACAAGGCTCATACAATGCAGATTTGGTGGGAGAATATTCAAATATTAATGATGCTGTAAAATACGCACAAGAATTAAAAGAAAAAGATTCAACAATAAGCTATACAATAGAAGAAACGACGGGACATTTTGATAGTTACGGCGAACCACTAACAAATATTGTAAAAAGAGGTTGATTACTATAAAAAGCTCCCAAAAGGGAGCTTTTTTAATATAATTTAAGATATTTATTTTTGAATATCTTTCATAGACAAGCCAATTCTATGCTCTTGAGGAGTGAATTTTTTAATTAAAACTTCGATTTCATCACCTAAATTAAACATAGAATTAATATTTACTTGACCATCAGCAATTTCTGAAGAAGGTAATAATGCTTCAACTCCTGGGTAAATATTAATAAATGCACCAAAAGAAGTGATTTTATTAATAGTACCTTTTATTACATCACCTTCTTTAAATTTATCAACGATTTCTTCCCAAGGATTAGCACCCATTCTTTTTAAAGATAAAGAAATACGTTTTAAATCTTCATCAATTTTAATAATTTTAACTTCGATTTTTTGACCTAATTGTATAACATCACTTGGGTGTTTAATTCTTTCCCAAGAAATTTCAGAAATAGGCAATAAACCATCTATTCCTTCGATGTCAACAAATGCGCCAAAATCTGCAATTCTTACAACTTCACCTTCAACAACTTGATCAACTGCAAGACGTGAAATTATTTCATCAGCAACCATTTCTCTTTGTTGAGTATATACTTGTCTTTGAGAAAGAATTAATTTGTTTTTCTTAGGATCAGCTTCCAAAATTTTAACTTCAATATCTTGTCCAACTTGCATTTCAGATGGAGCACCTGTTCTAAGTTGACTTGATGGAATAAATCCTCTTAATCCTTCTATTTCTGCAATTAAGCCACCTTTAACAGAAGATAAAACTTTAGCCATAACATTTTCATTTGCATTTTTAAGATCAGACAATTTTTGCCATGCTTGTGCGCAAGATACTTTCTTTAATGATAAAATTGCAACTTCGTCATCTTCTTCATCTTTAATTATGTAGAATTCTTTTTCATCCCATAATTTTACAATGTCATCTACATTTTTGTCTGCAAAATTTGAAATTTCACGATTAGGCAAAAAAGCTTCTGTTTTAGCTCCGATATCAACTAAAAATCCGTCTTTTTCTTTCTTAACGACTACGCCTTTAACAACGTCAGCCACATTGATTTTGTAAGTGTAAGAATTTTGAAGTAGTTGTTCAAATTCTTCATTTGACATAATTTCTTTTGTCATTTTTTATCCTTTCTATATTGTGTTTAATCTATCAATAACATCATGTATTATACTGTCAGGTGTGCTTGCACCTGCTGTAACACCAATATTTTCAGCAGTATCGATAATAGTTTTATAGTTTATAAGTTCATCTTGATGCTCAATATGAATTGTCTTTGTAATTTGTGATAAAATTTCTGCTAAATGGGTTGTATTAGCGCTTTTCTTTGAACCTACAACAACCATTAAATCAGATATTTGAGCAAGTTTTTTAGCCTCTTTTTGTCTTAAAGATGTAGAAGGGCAAATTGTATTTTCGACTTTTAGGACTTTACATATTGTTGAAAGGTAATCAATTACCTCGAAAAGATATTCTATGGTTTGTGTAGTTTGTAATACTACTCCTACTTTTTTAGCATTTTTTATTGTATTTTCAATTTCTTTTAAGGCAGCTATATTTTTTGCAACATAGACATTATTTTTGTCTTTTGCGCACATCTGAGCGTTGGCGCATATTCCTCTTACTTCAGGGTGTTCTTTTCTTCCTAAAATTATAACAAAGTAATCATTTTGAGCCAGTTCCATTGCTTTATTTTGAACTTTTTTTACGTCAAAACAGGTTAAATCAACAAGTTCAAACCCCTTTTGCTCAACTTGGTTAAATACATCGGCACTTTCACCATGACTTCTTATTATACAAATTCCTTCCCCATGTTCAGGTAAAGATTCAATGGTTTTAATCCCAAGCTCTTCAAGCTCAGAAATAACGTGCGAATTATGTATCAATTCACCCAAAACAGAAACTAATTTTTCAGGATTTTCATATTTAAGTTTTTTAGTAGTATCGACGGCTCTTTTTACACCGTAGCAAAAACCTGCATTTTTTGCTAATTTTATATTTTTAATAATGGAATTAAACCAACCTTTTCAATAGAGTCAATATTTTAAAAAATATTGCTAACATTATTTAAACATAAATATTTTTTTAGTACAATAGAAACGTAAAAATTATGGAGTATTTATGGATTTTTTGCAACAAGGTACAAAAGAAGAAATATTATACTGGTCAAAAAGACTGTATCAAAAAGGCATGTCTCCTTCTACAAGTGGTAATATATCAATAAAAGTAAAAGAAGGAATATTAATCTCGGCTAGCGGCGTTTGTCTAAATGATATGAATGAAGACGATATAGTTTTGATTGACTATGATGGAAATTTACTAAATGGTAATAAAAAGCCTTCAAGCGAAAAAATTATGCACTCTGAAATTTATACAAAAAGAGATGACATTAATGCTATAATTCATTGCCATTGTCCTTTAATTACAGCTTTTGCAGTTGCAGGAAAATCAATCAAAAAGGCAATTTTACCAGATTTTGTTCTTGCATTTGGCGAAGTACCACTTATTCCCTATTATTGTCCATCTACAATAGAACTTGCAACAAACGTTGGCAATTGCTTTGAAAAATATTCAGCAGCACTTTTAAAAAATCATGGGGTGATACTAGGAGCAGAAAGTTTGCAAAAAGCTTTTTATCAGCTTGAATTATTAAGAAGTTATGTAGAAATTTATTTTGGCGCAGAGGTATTGGGTGGCGCTAATACTTTATCAAAAAATAATATAAAAGAAATTCAACAAATATACAAAAATAAATAGGAGAAAAAATGACAACTCAAATAATAGAAGCAAAACAAGGCGCAATAACAGATGAAATGTACCAAGTTGCAAGAATGGAAAAATGCGATGTTGAATACATAAGACAAAAAGTTGCACAAGGACGAATAGTTATATTAAAAAATAATAAAAGAGTAGATTCTATTCCGGTTGCTGTTGGCGAAGGATTAAAAGTTAAAATTAACGCAAATATCGGTACTTCAAATGAAAAATCATCCATTGATCAAGAATTAGACAAAGTAAGAGTAATTGAACAAGCTGGAGCTGATGTATTAATGGATCTTTCAACCGGTAATTATGTTGATGAAACAAGGCAAGCTATTTTAAGTTCAACAAAACTCCCCGTAGGTACTGTACCTATGTATCAAGCAGGAAAAGAAGCACTTGATGAATTTAAAAGTATTGCTAAACTAAGCAAGGATAAACTCTTTTCAGATATCGAAAAACAATGCTCTGATGGCGTTGATTTTATTACTGTTCACTGTGGCGTAACAAAATTTGTTATAGATCAACTGGAAAAACAAAAACGTTTAACAGGCATTGTTTCAAGAGGCGGTGCTATGCTTGCTTGCTGGATAAAAGCAACAGGAAACGAAAATCCTCTTTATGAATATTATGACGAATTATTAGATTTAGTAAAACCATATGATGTAACACTTTCGCTGGGAGATGGCTTAAGACCGGGGTGCACGGCAGATGCTGGAGATAGAGCACAAGTAGCTGAAACCATAGTTTTAGGTGAGCTAGTCAAACGTGCCAGAAATGCCGGTGTTCAAGCTATGGTAGAAGGACCGGGACACGTTGCAATAAATAAAATACCATCTATGATACAAACAATTAAAGAACTAACTGACTATGCGCCTTTATATGTGCTTGGTCCTTTAGCTTGCGATTGCGCTCCGGGATATGATCATATAACATCAGCAATTGGCGGGGCTTTAGCTGCATATCATGGAGCTGACTTTTTATGTTACGTTACACCGGCTGAACATATAGGATTACCCAATTCAGCTCAAGTAAAAGAAGGCATAATAACAGCCAAAATAGCAGCGCACTGTGCTGATTTAGCAAGAGGCAACCAAGAAGCAATAAATAAAAATTTTGAAATGTCAAAAGCTAGAGTAGAACTTGATTGGAAAAAACAAATTGAAAATTCTTTAGATAAAACAGCTTTTGATGGCGTAAGTCTTGCTAAAGAAGGTAAACCTTGCACTATGTGCGGCTCTTACTGTTCAATGAAATTGTTTAAAAAGCATTTTGATGAATAATATTAAGAAAAAAAATAAAATTGACGTGGCATAAATGTTACAATATAATTACTTATATGCAACCTTTAATTTCTGTTGAAAATGTTGAAAAATTAATCGATGAAGTTCTTGTAGACATTTCTGCATGGCGAAAAGATATGATTCATTACATTAAAGATGAAAATCCGGAACTTAACACTGCCATTATTGAGCTATCACAAAAAACCGGACTTGATCCAAAAGCGTTAGCAACAGGTGCATATGTTACATATAAGCTCCTTGAAAATGAAACAGAAAAAGAAGATGATTTTCCACTAGTCGAAGAATAAAAAAATATAAATCAGGTTAAATTCATTATGAGTCTTAGTAAAAACGAAATAGAACAAGCAAAAAAAATAGCATCCATGCAAATGGTTTCTGAAATTTTAGAAAACATTAGAGGTGTTATTGCAAAAGACAGAAAACAAAAACAACCGCTAATTTTAAGAATAAATGAAGGATTTATTTTTAATATAGCCAGAAAAGCAATTATTGAAAGAGATTCAACTTTTCTTATGGCGATAGCAGGCGAAAGTGCGTCAGGAAAAACAACTTTAGTAAAAAATGCTGCAAAGGCTTGCGTTAAATCTGATACAAGTAATGTCTATACGGTTATTTGCTGTGATGATTATTATAAAGATGCCTCAAAAGAATTAAATGCCGCAGGAAGTTACGAAAAACTATTTGAAACCGGTTTTAGCTTTGATACACCTGATGCAATTGATTTAGCCCTAATGAAGAAACATTTAATTGAATTAAAAGAAGGTAGAGAAATATATTCGCCTTTATATAATTTTGTTACATGTGAAAGCAAACTAGATACGGTTCTTAAAAAACCGGCTAAGCTACTTCTAAATGAAGGGTTATACGTGCTTCATGAAAGCTTAAGGGATATAATCGATGTTAAAATATATGTTTATACTCCTTTTGAAGTCATAAAAGACAGATGGTTTGCAAGAGCAACAAGCAGAGGAAAAACCGGACTTGCAGCACAAATGCAATTTCATGATGTCAATCAAACTGCTTTTAGACATATAAGACCGACTATGGACATTGCCGATGTTGTTATTAATGGTATGACATCACAAGAATACATAGAAGATTTTATTCAAGAATTAATTTCTGCAATTATTGATGTTACCAAAAAGGCAAAATTAAATCACAAATCTTGACAAAAATTATTTATATAATATTATTGTAGTTGCCTGATGGGGCGTCGCCAAGTGGTAAGGCACCTGGTTTTGGTCCAGGCATTTCGGAGGTTCGAATCCTTCCGCCCCAGATTTTAAAAGACGACTTTTAGAGTCGTCTTTTTTGTTATTATAAGTTGTTTTTAAATTAAATTGATATTCGGTCAAGATTTTATTCAACATATTTTTTATTTTCATAATGTCAAAACCTAAATTTTAATGCAGAAATAAATTAAAATTCTTTTAAAAAATTGTTAACAAATGTAAAAAAATACAAAGTATATATAAATTATATATACTTTGTATTTTTTATATATATAAGAGGTTTTAAAGATGATTATTAATTTTTTATTACAAAGCGAAGCATTAAGAAAATTAATTTTTAATCATAACTCAGACATAAATGAGGATAATATATTTTCGTATTCGTCAAGCGAATTAGAAAGATTATTAAAAGAAGCAATTGATGATAATCCAAATATTTATTCTTCGGATATAATTTTCGACAATGATAAATTTTCATTATTTCAATTTTCAAATACTTCTCAAGATACAAGCGGTAATGAAACCATTTTAAATGTTTTAAATGATTTATTAGAAGTAGATGATGTACAAAAAATTGTCGATGTTGACGCCGATGGAACTTTAAGCACTGAAGAAATTGACAATTTTTATAAAACTATGAAATCATTTGATGAAAATCCAGATGATATTTCCATGAATGATATTTATTCAGCAATTCAATCTATAAACAATGGAGAATTTAGAAATATTTTATCAGATTTTAAATCAATTTCCGATGCTCAAACAAATGACTTACAAACTGAAAATATAGCTAACCAACAAGGACAAAGCTACTCAAGTAGCAATAATAACGGTTATACAAATTCAGCAAATAATATTCCTACAAATTCCAATCCTCAAACCTTAGACAATATGTCATTAGAAGAATTGGAAGCCCAAAAAACTCAACAAGAAAGTGCGGTACAAACTGCGCAACAAAAACTTCAAGCTGCATATTCAGGTGAAACAGAAGCAATTCAGACTGCTCAATCAGATTATGATGAAAAAAAACAAGCGTACGAAGACGCTTTATCAAATGATGAAAACATACCAGATGAGTTATTGTCTGAACAACAATCAAATCTATCCGCTATTGAAAATCAAAAAACAGTAATTAGCGGTATAGAATCAAATATTAGCAGCAAAGAATCTGAAATTACATCTCAAAAAACTACTGTTTCCGCTGATGAAGCAAATATAAATTCATTGGAAGCTTCCATATCAAAATTGGAAGCACAAACTTCAGAAGATGAATCCATTCAAGCTGATATTGCTTCAAAATTAGCAGCGGCAAAAGATAGATTAGAAACAGCAAAAGCAAAATTAACAAATGACAAAAATACTCTTTCAAGATTAGAACAAGAAAAAGCTACTTTTGAAACAGATCTTGAAACTAAAAAAACAGAGCTTACCAATCTTGAAACACAAAAAGAAGAGATTGAAGCTAAAATTTTAGCAAACTGCAATGAAGCAACTAAATTAGCACTAGAAGGTTTTAAACAAGCAGAAACAAATCTTGAAACAGTCAAAACCAATGAAATTGAAGCAGCTAAAACAGAACAGACTAATGCTCAAACAAAACTGGATGAAATAAATGCAGCAATAGAAACAAAAAAAGCAAAAGAAACCAAACGCGAATTTTCAGTATTTGATATAAATAATGCACAAGAGTTATATGAAGCTATGGGGCTTGACGAAAAAGGTTTAAATTTTGAAGTATTTGCAAGCGCACTAGAAGGATATAACAACTTAGAAAACAGAGAAAATGATTATTTAGGCATTTTTGATACAACTCAAGGCGACAATGCAAATAGATACTATCTCTTAGATTTAAGCACTTTTGAATTAATTGGACAGTGTCAATTAAAAGTTGGTTCCGGAAATATGGACGATGTTACTAGGGCAAACCAAGAAGGATCACACGCAACATTATCTGGCTTTGAAAAAGTTGGAAATGAATATTATTCAAGCTCAATGGAAAAAAATGCATTAAGACTTATTGGTCTTGAAGAAGGTATTAACGACAATGCTTTAGAAAAAGGAACAGTTGTTCACTATACAACAGGAAATCATACTTGGGGATGCAAAGGCTTTCCACCAATAAAAACAAACGGAAAAATCGACTTAGATGCAACTTATGAATATATGAGAAAAATGTTTCCAACAGGTGCTATTATATACACTCATCCAACAGATGAAGATTATTGGGAATTAAGTGAATTATATTAAAATATAGTCATTTTTATTTATGGTGTGCTTTTTAAACAAGCATGATTAAACGCAATAATCTAAATCATAATTAGAAGATATATTCAAGATTATAAACTAATTAATTAGTTACATTCATCTATAACTTGACCAAAAATCAATCTAATCATTCCACACCTTTTTCTTAAAGTCTTTCTAATTCCACAAGTTATTGCATTCACATTTTCAGTTATTCCATTAACATTGTCAGAAGTTGAATTTATATTAGGAATAATGGAATCACTGGCATCTGCTATCATATTTGTAATATTTTGTGCACTTTCTTCTATACTTGAAATTGTGTTGTCCAATTTATCTTGTCTCATTGAATTGTCAATTTTTTCTGTCATATTTTCAATATTTTTTGTAGTATCAACAATATTTTTCTTGCTAGAAACTACTGTTGAATTGATATTATCAAGTAATTCTGATAAAGATTCAGATGCGTCTAAAAGATTTTGTGTTGTTTGAATTAAATTTTCCTTCATGGTTTCCAAGCCTTCCAGATTTTGAGATGCTAAAAACATATCCATATCGGAAGATACAAAGCCATTTAATATTGAATTGTTTGATATTAAAATATTTGAGGGATTTTTAGGATATATAAATTCTAAAAAATCTTTTTCTTTATTATCTTTTTTTTCTTTTTTTAAAAAAACCTCAGTATTAACAGGCAACATTAATTTATTAGGATACAATATCATCTTAATTATTGTATGCTCACCATCTTTACTGTGTTTTTTTCCTGTGGTTTTTCCGATAACTATTCCTTTATAATAAACAGGAATATTATTATGCAATGGCCTTAATTCTTTAAATTTAGCAAAAATATGTATACAAACAAATTCTTTATATGCAATATATAAAGCTATAAAAATTATAAACAAAGATAAAAATATTAATTTATTTTTCATAATTAAATAATAATTATAATGATAAAAAATAAAATTAGGCTTAAAGACTATTAATAAGTATTATATTTTATTGAAAATAGCATTATAAAATGTTATAATATATGTACTTTAGGAGGTGTGTTATGTTAGGTAATTTGAATAATTTATCTGTATTAAGCTTTAAAAAAAACTTGATAAAAAAACAAGAAAAAGAAATAACCAAGCACGAACAAGCTCATAAATCAAAAGCAGGAAATCTTGCAGGTCCGATAGTAATAGATAAAGATTCAAACGGTATTCCAACAGGCGGACATGTAGATATAAAAATGCCTGTATTAAATGAAAAAGACCCATCCAAAACTATTGAACATGCAAAAAAAGTCATAGATGCTGCACTTGCTCCTTCGGACCCATCAAATCAAGATTATAAAGTTGCCGCAACTGCAGGCGATATTTTATCTAAAGCAAAAAATTTAGAAACAAAAAATAAATTAAATTATTTGGCATAAAATATGAATGAAATATTGTGTTTTGGCGATAGCAATGTTTATGGATATATACCTAAAAAAGGCACAAGGTATCCGTCCAATGTTCGTTGGAGTGGGATTTTAAAAGAATATTTTAAAGACAAATTTCAAATCATTGAAGCAGGTTGCAACAATAGGGTTACTTTTGATAATAAAATTAATATCGAGCAAAGTTCGATTGCTTGTTTAGAAAAATATTTAAATCCAAACTTATGCAGTATAATATTTTCTCTTGGAATTAATGATTTACAAAAGATATACAACCTTTCAGAAACAGATTTATATTTAAATTTAGATAAACTAATAAAATTAACACAAAAAAAATTTCCAAAAATTAATATCCTAATTGTCTCACCACCAAAACTGAAGTACAGCATCCTGAAAGGCAATTTTTCAATTCTCTTTGATGTAAAATCAATAGAAATGTCTTATATTATTGGAAAAATATATAAAAAATGCGCTAAAAACAATGGTTGTGATTTTATAAATTTAGATGATTTTATTGAAACATCAAACGAAGACGGCCTGCATTTTGACATCAGCACGCATAAAAAAATATTTGAAATAATAAAGGAATATATAGAAAATTTAAACTAAAACAAGTGTCTTATTTCTTCAAAGCATTTGTCAAATAATCTTTTTAAACTAGAACGTTCAGCTGCTCTCTGAGCACATTCTTGATTAAGCTCATCCATTTCAGTCTTAATAAAACCTAACAAATACCTATTAAAATCTATACTTCTTTCTTTTTCTGTTTTATATTGATTTCTTATTTTGGTTAGTTCGTTATTATCTAGAAATTTTGCACCGCAAACATAGCAGCAATCAACTTCAACTTCTTTTTTGACACTTGCAAAATTCTTTACCATTATACTACCACAAGCCGGACATACTCTTTTTGCTGTTTTATCTACGGTCTTAAAATCTTTATTTTCCAATTCAGCTAAAATTTCAGTTACATCTTCACACTGCTCATTAAATTTATCAAATTCTCTATTATCAAAAAAAATCGCTCCGCAACCATCTGAACAAATATCTATATTCAGATTAAGTCTATCTATAAAAACTTTTTTCATTTCAGTGCCGCAAGCCGGACAAATTATAATATCTTGTGAATCATTCATAAAGCAGACCTTCCTGTAAAACTATAACATTGTCTTTCTAATTTCTTCATCAGTTTTTGAAATAAGATATTTTGGTGCAATATCAAATACTGTTTTACAGCCTGATACACCTTCTTTATTTAATTTATAAGCTGCTCTTGCATATGAAACAAGTACACTTGAAGTAAATTCAGGATTTGAATCTAATTTTAGTGAATACTCAATTATATGAGAATTTTCGTCACTTGTTTTTCCACTTCTTAGGACAAAACCTCCATGTGGAATTGCAGAATGATTTTTCTTTAATTCATCTTCTGAAATAAAATGAACTGTTGTGTCATAATCAGCAAAATAATTAGGCATGGTCTTTATTTCATGTTCAACTTGATTTCTATCTGCCCCATCTTCTAAGACAACAAAACATTCTCTTGTATGTTTTTGACGAGTTGATAAATCCGGATTCATGCCAGATCTAACTGCATTTAAAGCATTTTCTACCGGTATAGTGTATTGCTTAGCATCTTTTACACCGTTAATTCTTCTTATAGCATCACTATGACCTTGGCTAACTCCCTTACCCCAGAAAGTATAATCTTTTCCGTCAGGCAATATGGCATTAGCATACAATCTGTTTAATGAAAACAATCCGGGATCCCAACCAACAGAAATTATACCAATTTTACCTGAACTTAATGCAGAACTGTTAACATTTTCAAAATGTTCAGGAATTTTAGCATGGGTATCAAAACTATCTATTACATTAAATAATTTTACATATTTAGGAGTTTGTACCGGTAAATCAGTAGCACTTCCGCCGCATAATATTAATACATCAATTTTGTCTTTATATTCTTCGATTACATCGACCGATAAAACCTTTGCGGATTTAGTTAATACATTTAAATTATTTGGATTTCTTCTTGTGAATATTGCAACTAATTCCATATCTTTATTTTTTATAATTGCTTTTTCAACACCTTTTCCAAGGTTTCCGTATCCTAAAATTCCAATTTTTATCATAGTTGAATGCTCCTTTTTTTTGTTCAATATATCATATTTTTTAAATATTGAAAAGTTATATTAATTTGTTTTACTTATAAATAAATATTGTTATAATTTACTTAAAAGAGAGCGAGGGCTATATTATGGAAGAAACAAAAAAAATATTGTTTGTTTTAATATTAACGATTTTAACAATGATTGCTGAGATATATTTTGGTTTTATTTCTAACTCAATGGCACTTTTGGCTGATGGATTTCATATGGGAACTCATGCACTTGCTTTTGGTTTAGCATATATAGCATATTATTTTTGCAACAAATATATAAATTCAAATAAATTTAAATCCGGAACTGATAAAATAAAAGAGCTTGCAGGGTACACCAGTTCATTGTTTTTAGGGTTGAGCGGAATACTAATAATATACGAATCTATTGAAAGAATATTTAATCCTCTTAAAATAGATTTTACACAAGCTATTATTGTTATTGCTATTGGACTTACAATTAACCTTATTAGTATTATCGTTATGGATTTTGACCATTTTCACAACCACATGCACAACCATCCTCATACCCATAAAAAAACCGACAATAACTTTAAATCTGCTTATTTACATATTCTTGCAGACCTTTTAACATCAATTTGTGCTTTATTTGCTATTGTATTTGCAAAATATTTTGGATGGGTATTATTAGACCCTATTATTGGTGTATTAGGCGGTTTAATTATAATCAAATGGGCAATTGGACTTATTAAAGCAACTACTATAAAATTGCTTGATATTGATACAAAAGATAATTCTAAAAATTAACACTTTCAACAAGCTGTTTTGCTATTTTTAAAGCAAGTTCAAAAGTTTCTTTGTTGTATAAGAAATCATCTTTATCTATTAAATTTTTAACAATTTTTCTTGCGTAACTACCTATTGCTACACCTGAAATATCGACATTACAAATGTTAGATAGCATTTTTGACTTTGAATTTGTCCCTCCGGATATTACAATAGGGCAGTTAACTCCTGCTTTCAAAATTAAATCTGCACAAGAAACAGCCTGTAATGTAGAATTATAATCATCATTACCACCGGTCATTGAAAAACCGTCTGCTTGTATCATAACCTTATTTAAATCGGACTTAGAAAGCATTTTTTTGAGTTGATTTATTAAAGTTTCATCAGAAAAAATTGATCTATTTACACTTATACTCAAAATAGAATCAAAATTTTTACACAAAAAATCCCATTTTTCATCTATATCATGTATGTCATCAGAGGCAATATGTAATTCTATGCAGTCACAATAATTTTTTAGTTCAATAATTTTTTTATTAAAATCAATAGAATTATAATATCTTTCAATAGCATTGTAAGGACATTTTTTTTGACATCGTGAACAACCTATACATTTTTTTTCTTCTATTCTGATGCTATTGTCGTTTCTCGTTATAGCATTTTGAATACATTCATCAATACATTGACCACAGTGTTTACATATTTGTTGATTTATTTTGCATTTTGAAATATGGGGATCGTTTTTTCCGCCAACGCTTATACATAAAAAACAATCTTCTTTTTTTGAATATTCAAGGCCTTTTTTTGCTGCATTAATTGCCTCAACACTTGCATTAATATCAAAAAAACGGCATCCAGCCAAACTATACAGTGCAACCAATTTAGTTATTTCTTCATAATTTTCATTGTTTGCACCCAAAATTAACTTGAAACATTTTTTTGAATTTAAATAATTTATAAAAGATGTTTTCATTTTAATAATATTTTATTAAAAACATAATAAAATGATAACCAACAAATTAAGATTGCTGTATTCTTCCCAGCTTTTTTAAATAGTCCATTTGCGAATTTATTGTATCTTTACTTGCTAATATTGATATTGTTGGTTTACGTGAAAATACAAAATTTGCCGCTTGTTTTATATCTTCTTTTGTAACATTATTTATTGCGTCTATATATTTATCTATTCTTTTTAAACCATACGGTTCGCTGATGTTTAAGGCTAATAAATCATTTTCCAAATATGGGTTTTGAGTCTGACCTATTACGCTTTGTTTTAATTTCATTTTAGCAGCTTCAAGTTCGTCATCGCTTATATATTCATTACATAATTTATCTGTATGCTTTTGAAATCCGTCCAGCGATTTTTGAACGTTATCATAACTGGTTACACCTTGGTCTTTATGATCTGTTGTTGTTTGAATTTTTAATGTTAAAATACCTGAATTTTCAAAAGATTGGATAGTGGATGAAACACTGTATGCTAAATTTTGTTTTTCACGTAAATCAGAAAAAAGCCTTGAATTAGGACTTCCGCCAAGAATAGTATTTAGAATTTCAAATTTTGCTTCATCTGATATATTTCCGGATAACGGAAAACGATATGATTTATATATTTGCGCTTGATTTAATTCATCAGTATCTAAAACAACAACGGTTTCCGGTGTTTCCTTAAAAAGCGGAGCGAGCTTAGGTGTAGCATCCTTAAAAGAGATATTTGAAGAACTTTGTGCGTTAATAATAGAATTTTTTAAATCAGGAAATCTCAAAAATGGTGCTGTTGCAACAAAAGTTGATGAACCATTTTTAATTAATTCTTGATAAAATTCTTTAACATCAGATAATGTTAGTTCATCAATCGTCTTTAACATCTTAGCAGAATTAGGGAAATAATCCGGCAACATATCATCTAATAAATTTGATGATGCGTCTTTTTCGCTGTTTCTTAGCATGTCTTTAACATATTGTTTTGCTTTGTTAAAATCTTGTTCTGTTAAATTAGGATGATACATAAGTTCATCTAAGATTGATAATGTTTTGTCTGCATTATATACAAGACAATCAGCATTTATTTCAATACTTTTTCCGTTAACATAAACATCTGCATTTATTCCGTTTAGTTCCTTATATTGTTCCAATTCACCTTGGCTTTTAAAATCGGTGCCTTTTAAAAACATGTACCTTAAAACAGCTGGAATATTCGGATTTTTAGGTTTTATTGGCGGAGTTTTAATGCTCCAATTAAATACACATAAATTTGAATTTGTATTATTGAGGGCAAGATGAGTATTGTTTGATAATGTTAATTCTTCAACACCTTGTGAAGATATTTTCTTCTCTCCGCAAAATGAAACCAGATTTCTTGCAGGATTATTCATTATTTTCTTATATGAGTATTTCGAATTATCGTAATTTGATTTAATTTGTTTTTCTGAAACTGATTGCGGGTGTACAACAACCATCGAAATTTTATTTAAATCATAATATTTTCTTGCATAATTCATTATGTCTTGCTTTGTTATACTTTGCAAAAGCCCTTTGTAATTTGCAAATAAGTCAAGTGAATTATCCAAATAACACTCTCCAAGCATATTACAAATATTTTCACTATCGCACATCATAAGTTCTATATCTTTATTCATATAGCTCATTAATGCCATCATATCATTATCACTTAATGGTTCATTTTGTAATTTTTGAATAGCGTCATAAAAAATATCAATTCCTTTTTGTTCATCACCGGGATTTACACCGATAACGCTAACCAGAGCATAAGGATCAGTTTGCTTTAAGCCAACTTTTTGATTGTCAGATGCATAATCTGCATTTATTTCTTCTAAATTTTTCTTCAAAGCAGAAGAAGAACATTGACTTAAATAATAACTTATCATTTTTCCTATAATAAAGTCCTTGCTATCTTGAGGTTTTGGACCACAAAAAGCCATAATTACAGAAGTAAAAGTTGCCTTTGGTGTTCTAAAGTCAACTCTTTTAGGACTTTCAATAGGTGTTAAAGTTTCTGTTTTATGATTTTCAAAAGCTGAATTATAAGCAGGTAAAGTAAAATTCTTAGCAATTAGCTCTATTGTTTCATTGGGATCTACATCTCCAACAACAACTGTATATAAATTATTTGGATTGTAATATGTGCCATGGTGATTTACAACATTATCCCTTGTTAAATTCGAAACAGTTTCAATAGATCCTGCTACAAGATTATGAGAATTTGAATTAATTTGGAATAAATTTCTTATGACTTTATCAAAAGCAATCGTAATAGGATCATCATTTATCATTGAAATTTCAGAACAAATCGGTCCTTTTTCTGATTCAAGAGCATTTGCATCAAATAAAGGATTGCTAATCATATCGCCCTGTATTTCAATTGTTTTTTTAAGATTATCTTGATTCATATATGGGGCTGTTATATAGTAATCTGTCTTTGCATAATCAGTAGATGCGTTTGTACTTGCCCCCATTAAACTGGTTAACTTAAAGACATCTCCATCTTTTAATTTTGACGAACCTTTAAATAAACAATGTTCTATACAGTGACTTATACCTCTTATATCATCCGTTTCATTCATAGATCCGCCGTCAAGAAAAGTTTTAACTATGGTTGCTTGATCTTTTCTTGGCATAATAGCAACTTTTTGCCCATTTGCAAGTTTATACAAATTAACGATTTCCCCTGAGGGAGAATTGATTTGACCTATTAACGCATAATTTTGAGCAACCTTAGGTAAATATATTGGACTAAAAGGATAAATATTGCTTTGATTGTATAAGCTTACATCATATGGATTTTGCATAGTATAAGCACTTGGCATAGCATTATTTAAAGGCTGCTGAACCATTGCATATTGATTTGATAAATTATAATTTGGATATATATATTGAAAAGTCATAACATTCTCACACTATATATTATTTTAAAACAATATTTTTTAAAAAATTGTTAAATTCTGTTTAAAAAGTAACAAAAATTTAATTATAAAACCTTTGTTCATTATTTAAATCCTGTTTGATGTATGATAAAAGTATATTTTTATTATAGGTAAATTATGAAAAAAGAAAAAAGAATCGGCATCCCGCGTGCTATGTCATATTATAACTATTTTCCGTTTTGGCACGGCTTTTTTAATAAACTGGGATTTGAAATTATAATATCTGATCCTACTACAAAAAAAACCGTATCAGATGGTGCAGCGCTTGTTGTAACAGAAACTTGTCTTCCAATTAAAGTTTATGTTGGACATGTAATAAATTTAATTGATAAAGGTATAAAAAATATTTTCGTTCCCTCTATACAATCAATAGCACCAAAAGTCTATAATTGTTCCAAAATAAGAGGTTTACCGGATTTGATCAGAAATGTTGTTAAAGGTGATTTTAATATAATTGAAGCAACATTGGATAAATCAGAAAAAAATAACAATTTAATAGATTTTTTAACAGAAATAGCAAATCAGTTTGATATAACAGATTCAATAGCCATTAAAGATGCTTTAAAAAACGGTTTTGTTGTCCAAAATAATTTTAATGTTATGGTTCAAAACGGTTTAGAATTTGATGAAGCACTTAAAAACGCTAAAAAAGGTCAAGTAATAATCCCGCCAAAAAAAACTGATAAGCCTATAAGCGTTGCATTAATTGGGCATGGGTATAATATATACGACAAGAAAGTATGTATGGATATATTCAAAAAATTAGAAAAAATGGATGTCAGAGTGTATAACGCTTATCAACTTACAGTAGAACAGCTTAAAGGTGGTATGAATTTACTTCATAGTTCGCTCTATTGGGCAAACCAATATGAGATGACAGGATGCGCCGGACACTATTTTACAGATAATAAAATTGATGGAATTATTACTATAACTGCATTTGGCTGTGGACCCGACAGTCTAATGCTGGAAGATATTAAAAGAAAAGCAAAAAATTACTCTAAGCCTATTTTAAATCTTACCGTAGATGAACATACAGGTGAAGCAGGCTTTATAACAAGAATTGAAGCTTTTTGTGATATGTTATACAGGAATAAAAGAGCCAAGTTGATTAAATCAAAAAAAGATTTGGATATGGTAAAAATATAGAGCTTATTAGTTTTAAACTTTATATTTAGTCATTTTCTTCAATTTCATCACTATCGGTTATTGCCTGAGCAACGAAGTTAAACTCTTCATCATCTTCAATTATTTCAAAAGTACATTCTTCATCACTTTTATTCATTTTCATAATAATAAGCTCTTCGCTTTCATCATTATCTGAACTCGGCAATACATCATCTTCAACTATTGACAATAAAGCATAATCCTTCCCGCCGACATTAACAACTTCTTGAAGCTTCATATATATTTCTTCACCATGTTCACCAATTGTTTTTATAATTTGATTAGTATTTTCTTCTTGCATAAAAACTCCTTTATAACTTATTATAATCCAGATAATCTTGCAATATAACGCATGCTGCGGCTACATCGACAAGGCCTTTGTTTTTTGTATATTTTTTACCATTATTTCTTAAAATTTCCTCTGCTTTTTCTGAGGATAATCTTTCATCTTGTTTTAATATAATATATTTATTTTCCAAAGGTTTTATAAAATCAAGACAATTTTTTGCTTGAAAACCCAAAGTTCCATCCATATTATAAGGCACACCAATTAAAATAGTGTCTGTATTATATTCTTCAAGAATAGCTACTATTTCTTTTAAGGCTGATTGATCATCTTGCCTTTTGATAACTTTAACAGGACTTGCACCCAGCATTAAAGCATCTGAAACAGCAACTCCAATTCTTTTTGTTCCTATATCAAGAGCGACTATTCTTTTTTTTATTTCCATTTTTCCTCAAATTTTGATATTAAATTTTTCAATTCATCTTGCAAAAAGTTTGTTTTTATTTCTTTTTTAAATAAATCATTCTGATTATTTGAATTTAAAATTTGCAAGAAATAAAAATACAAACTCTTATCTATCATTGAATTTATAAGAATTCTGGAATATGGATTTTTATAACATAAACTGTAAGCAACGGAAGAAGTCATTTTCAATCCTGCAAGTCTTGCTACATAAGCCTGTATTAACAATCTGCTTTGAAATTCAATTAAAAATTCATTATTATTTAAGAAGTATTGATTTAGAAATTTAGACACTTCTTCATTAATTTTATCAAAATCGTTTATATGATCTTTTTCAATTATTTCTATCAATTTATCAATATATTTGTTTTGATTAAGGAAATAAAACCAATTTTCAACAATTTTAGAAACCGTAAATTTTCTTACTTTTGCTTCATTTAAATTCACTGTTTCTAATTTTGAATTTATGAACTCTGATACATCATAATTTAATTTTTCTATATCATTTAAGAGATTTTTCCAAACTATAAACTCATATGGAACAACAAAATCATTTTTTAAATTTTTTTCGTAATAATACGAAAGAATACTTTTTAAAGCAATAGGATTAATTTCAACAGGAATAGAATCACTAAACAATCTTTTTATAATTAAATCAAAATTATTTGATTTAAGTTTTGAAAATCCCATACAAGCTACAACTCCCTTTAGGAGATTAATTGTATATAATGCACAATTAATTATTTTATCGTTGTCAATTCTAGAAACTACAAATGAAAAATTAGAATTACCGTCAACAAAACTTATAAAGCATTTATAGATTTTGGAATTATTAATCAAAGAAATATTTTTAAAATCAGGATTTTTTAAATTTATTTCTTTAAGAGAATTATGAGCTAATTCTCTAGTTTTTATATCTATATTTTTATTTAATAGAATATACTCTAAACCTTCTTTTGCAAAAGGACTTTCAGATTTTGAAAGAGTATTTATAATTACATCAGCTTCATCATCCTCAATATCGAGTTGAATAATTAAAGAAAAAGCATTTGCTAAATTATCTCCGCTGAATTCTTCAGCCAAGTTGTATAAAAGAGATAAACGTTCTTCTTTTGGAATATTTTGATAAAAATCCAATAAGTCAATTTGAACTTCAGGATCATTTATTGCATCAGCAAGAAAATCTTTAACTCCATCTTGTGCAAGTCTTTCAGGGTTTTTTACGTAATTTTCTAAATCGTTATAATCAAATTGCAACCCTTTTTGCTTTAAAAGAGAGATTATAAAAAATTTTTTTTCATCAGAAACATCTTTGTTTCTCAGCACATCTATTGCATGTTTTTCAAAAATTTCTTTATCAACAGTTTCAACTAAAAAAATAGCACAAACGTTGGCATAATCGGTTTTATGTTCAGATATTTCTTTGAATAAAACTTTCGCTAAAATATCTTTATCTGAAACTCTTTTTAGTTGTTCAATATCAGCATTAATCTTAGAGCTGGAAGCTATTGGGTTAGCGGAGTATTTATTTAATATCGACATAATGTATCCTCTATATTCGATTTTTTGAGATAAATCTGTCAGTATTGTTTTGAAACACGCCAGAACAAATCAAGCATTTTTTGAGCTTCATTGCTCATTAACCCATCT
>CALUWM010000029.1 GCA_944324485.1 Candidatus Gastranaerophilales bacterium
TTCGCTTATTAAGCTGTCGCTAAATTCGCTCGACTCAGGTGCGCACCCCCATCGCTTCGCTTTGGGGACCCTGCTACATCCCGAAAATATATTCAATTATCACATTTAGATTTTACTATAAAAATTATAATTTGCACAAAAATTTCTATGCTATAATTCATGTGGTAGATTTTATTTGAGATAGCTTATGTTGTTATATGAATTATTACTTGAGATTGGTGGTTTTTGCTGTGAGAATAAGTCCTTGCAGTATTTACCTTATATATTAGTTATTTTGGTTGAGTTGGAACGATTTAAAAATGTTAATGAAAGCATCCCTTTTGAATTTTTTTGTTTTTTAGTAGTGTTGCTGGGTATTTTTATAAGATTTTACACTATTGGTTTTTCTTCGCAAAAAGTTTCAACTTCCAATGTAGTTACAACCGGTATGTATTCTATTGTGAGAAACCCTTTATATCTTGGTAATTTTTTTATTTTTTTCGGTATAACACTTTTAAGCCAAAGTATAGAAATTGTAGTTACAAATTCTTTGTTAATGTTTGTTTTTTATTCCTTGATTATATTAAAAGAAGAACAGCTTATGGTTGATAAATTCGGAAAAGAATACATTGACTGGGCTCATGGTGTAAGCTGTTTTATTCCATCTTTTAAAAATTATGTAAAGCCAGATTGCAAATTCTCTTTTAAAAAAGCAGTCTCCCATGAGCATGATGTTTGGTTTTTAGTGGTTGTATGCTTTGTGGGATTAGAAATCATCAGAGGATATTTTGAGGTAAATAAATTCCTTCTGATTTCTGTTTGGGCTGTATTATTGTTTGTTGCATTTGTTTTTTGGGTTGTTTGCAAAATATTAAAGCATAAGAAATATTTAACTTAAATATTTTTACCCATTTCATAAGCTTCTTTTAGGTATTTATCATGTGTTTTTACTTCATTAGGGTTTGTTAGGCCAACGGCTTTGAGTACTTTTTTAAGCCTTGTTTCATTTAAACATTCAATCCAACCCATAATGCCTTTTATTGTCCCATCGATTGCAGATTCGCTTGAATCTGCTGCTGTTGCAATTAAATATACGTCTTGAAATTTGTATTTGGTTACAAAAATAGGGTTTAATCTATCTATTAATGTTTTCATTTGGCCTGACATTGAGTAGTAATATACAGGTGTTACCCAAACCACTACATCTGCATTTACTACTTTATCAAATATTTCTTGCACATCGTCATTAATATTGCACTTTTTTGTAATTTGACATGCCAAACATCCCTTGCAAAAAGCTATATTTTTTCCTTTTAAGCTAATTTTTTCAGTGATATTACCGCTACTTTTTGCTCCTTTTATAAACTCATCAGCTAAAATATCAGAGTTTGCATTATTTCTCATACTTGTTGATATTACAATTACTTTTTTTGACATAAACATCCTCCTTTTAATTATAGCTAATTTCTTTAATTATTTTAGCAGGATTTCCTGCGACAATGGTGTTTTTTTTAACATTTTTTGTAACTGTTGAACCTGCGGCAACAATAGCACCTTCTTCTATAATTATTCCAGGTAATATCGTTGAATTGGAGCCTATCCATACGTTGTTTCCTATTGTAACCGCCTTTGGTAGTATTGATGCTCTTTTATCCGGTATTTGATTGTGATTTAGAGTTGCAATTACAACATTATGTCCTATTAGAACATTGTCTCCTATTGTTATCTTACCTTGGTCCTGAAAGTGGCAACATGAATTTATAAAAACGTTTTTTCCGACTGTTATATTTTTTCCGCAATCTGTATAAAATGGCGGAAAAAGACTAAATGTACTATCTAGCGGTTTATTTATTAATTTAAAGAATATCTTTTGTATTTTTTTAGGGTTGTTATATTTATTGTTTAGCTTGTTTGTTAATTTCATTGCATCATTAGCTAATTTTGACATGTATTTATGGACTTCAGAGCCTGCAATTACTTCTTTTTGACTATTCATATATTCAAGAAAATCAGATAATTTCATTTAAAGTTCCCTTTTGTATTCTTTTTCTGTTACCGGTTTTAGCCATGTTGTTGTATTATTTGGTATGTTTGTTTCTATGGATATATGTGAAAAATCCTGATTTGGCGATGCTCCGTGCCAATGAATTATGTTTGGAGGAATTTTAACCACATCGCCTTGTTTTAGAATTTGCATTTTTTTATTTTTTTCTTGATATCTTCCTTCTCCTGCTGTCACAAGGAGAATTTGACCGCCAGAGTGTTTGTGCCAGTTTGTTCTCGCCCCTTTTTTAAATGTAACATTTCCTATTGATGAATTCCAAATATCATCTTTGTTAACCAACATGTTAAGATGGGTTTCGCCGGTAAAAAATTCTGAATACGGGTTGATTTCTCCTTTTTTAAAGGGTTGTTTTAAGTCGTTTTCTTCTGTGTTATTTATGTAGTTAAGTGCTTTTATTGCTTTTGGAAAACCAATATAGGGCATACATTGGATTATTGCAGAAATTATAGTTTCTTTATTATTTCCAATTTTTATGTTTGCTTCAATATGATTTTTTAGTATATCAAAATTATCTGTTGAAATTATTGCCACTAGTACAAGAAGTTCTCTTTGTTTAATTGTTAGTCCTTTTCTTGTGTAAAAGTCTCCAAAATACACTTCGGTCAACATTTTGTCAATTTTGTATCCAAGATTATTAGGTAAGTTTTGAACTTTATTTAATATTTCATTTTTGTATAATGTATTTTGTATTTCTTTCCCCTTTAAGTATCTGTTTTCTTCGTTTGTAGTTGATGTATTTTTTATTGGCAGCTCAATATTATTTTTTATAAATACATCATTCATTGCCTCTATTGCATTAAGTGTTTTAGGAAATCCTATGATAGGTGCACATTGGTATATTGTTTCTCTTATTTCAGTTGGTGTAATATTGATATTTAGCGCTGCTTGTATATGTGCTTTTAGTTGCGGTAGCGTTTGTTGACATGTTAGAGTGGTTATTGTTATCATTTCCCTTGTTTTATCGTTTAGATTTCCAGTATTAAATATGTCAGCAAAAATATATTTTTGTAAAATTGACATCATATCTGGGTTTTGTCCTGCGTTTGGATTCCATTTTGTTTTGAATAGTTTTTCAAAATTAATTTTGCAAATTTCTTCTCTGGTTTTTTCGTTCATTTTTATTGCCTCATTTTCTTTACAAAATGTGCTTTGTGTATTGATGGATATGAAAAGCGTTAAAAATATTAATAGTATTATCTTTTTTATCATAGTTCATCCTTTTTTATTTATTATTTCCTATTTTAAATTAAATAGCAAATACCTATATTGTATATTTTTATATGCTTGACAAGCATATAAAAAACTTTATAATTTAAATATGGAAATTAGAGTGCTAAAGTATTTTTTGGCAGTAGCCCAAAATGAAAGTATTGTAAAAGCGGCTGATGTTTTAAATATTACTCAGCCAACTTTATCAAGACAAATTATGGAGCTTGAAAAAGAATTAAAAACCAAATTATTTTTTAGAGGAAAACGCAATACTAAAATCACTCTTACGGACGATGGTAAACTTTTATACAGAAGAGCAAATGAGCTTGTTGAACTTTTTAATAAAACTGAAGCTGAATTTAAATTTGAAAACGAAAATATTTCCGGTGAAATTTATATTGGTGGTGGAGAAACTCGCGCTATTAGCTATATTGCAAAAACAATAAATTCATTATCTATTCTTTATCCAAATATAAAATTTCATTTTTATAGTGGAAACGGAGAAGATGTGTCTGAAAAATTAGACAAAGGGATACTTGATTTTGGATTATTTATCGAACCATTCGATAAGAAAGATTATGATTTTATTGAATTACCGCAAAAAGATTTGTGGGGGCTTTTGGTTAAGAAGAATGATTTTTTTAATAATAAATTATATATTGAACCAAGTGATTTAGTTGATTTGCCTTTAATTTCGTCTCGTCAGTTTTTAGTAAAAAATTTATTGTCTGGTTGGCTTGGTTATAATTATGAAAAATTGAATATTGTTGGAACTTATAATTTGCTATATAATGCTTCGATACTTGTTAAAGAAGGTTTTGGCAATGCTCTTTGTATTAATGATATAATTAATACAAAGGGAACGGATTTATTATTTATTCCATTAAAACCTGAATTAAAAGTCGGCGTAATTTTTGCATGGAAGAAAAATCGATCTTTATCAAAATGCAATAAAATTTTTCTAAGTGAATTTCAAAAAAAATTATCTGCTGGTTTATAAATTAAAAACCCCAGTTAGGGGCTAAAATAGGAGGAAGTGGGATTCGAACCCACGGAACACTCGCATGTTCGACGGTTTTCAAGACCGCTCCGATCAACCACTCCGGCATTCCTCCGAAAGTTACTTTCTAATATTATCAAAAAGAAAATATTAAGTAAAGAACTTTTTAATTATTTTTTATTTAACTGGTGAATTTAGTGCTTTAACAACTTTGTCTGTAATATCTACTCCACCATGAAAAACCACTGTTTTTTCGATTACTGTATCTATTTTATTTGCTATTGCAACCTGTTTAATTGCATTTTTAATTGCATTATCTATTTCTGTTTCTTTTTTTTCTTTTAGCTTTAAATATGCTTCTTGTTTCTTTGCAAGTTCTTTTGCTGTTGCTTCTTCAAAGTTCTTTCTTTCTAATGGTGTTGATAATTTTTTATATTCTCTTTCTTTATCTAGCCCATATCTTTGAATTTCAGCATATTTATCGGATATTTCATTGCTTACGGATTTTACTTTTGAATAATTTGCTACAATTTTATCGAAATCTACAACTCCAATAACATCAGCACTTGCTGTATTAAACATTGCAAACGATGCAAACAATGCAGTTAGATAAAATAACTTTTTCATAAATTCTCCTTTTCTTAATAAAAAAATTATATCATATTTATTTTTATTTAGTATAATTTTTATAAATGCGGGAGTGAAAATATCAAATAATATGAGTAGAGATTATCAAAAAAGAAGCCCAAAAGAATATAATATTTTTAGAGGAATTTTACAGTGGATCACTTGTACTTTGGTTTATGGTACTTATTTTAGGACTGTTTTTAATTTAAAAATTGAAGGCAGAGAGAATGTTCCCAAAAAAGGATTTTATATTATTGCGTCAAATCATACAAGCGCTATTGATCCGTTTTTAGTTATTTATGCTGTTCAAAGAAATGTTGCTTATATGGCAAAAGTAGAATTGTTTAAAAACAGAGTTGCCAGATTCTTTTTGGATATACTTGGTGCTTTTGCTGTCGATAGGTCAAAATTGTCGGTTTCTACCATAAAAACAGTGCTTGGTTTGAAACAAACCGATTGGTGTTTAGGGATTTTTCCGCAAGGAACCAGAGAAACAGACGGCAACATGGATAATATCAATAAAGGATTTGCTAGTTTTGCAAAAACCTTAAAATGCGATATTTTACCTGTGGCAATAACAGGTGTAACTAAGGATCAACGAAAAATATTTAGAAGTCAAATGAAAGTAAAAATTGGTAAACCTATACCATATAATGATAATATTAATGAAATGATTTCAATTTGGAGTAAAACAGTTGTAGAACTATCAGAGGGAAAAAGATAAATGAATATTAAAAAAGTGAATTTTGCACAGAAAAAGGCAGGTGATTTTAATATTTTAACAAGACTATATCAATATTATGCCTTGTACATTTTATTTTTACCTTTTTTTGCTACTTTATTTTATAGATTTCATATAAAACGCAATAAAAATATTTCAAATAAAGCATATGTTGTTGCTCCAAATCATATTTCTTATATGGATGTATTTATTGTTAATTATGCATTTGGAAGACCTCTTGCCTATATGGCTAAACAAGAACTCTTTAAAACTGATACTTGGGGTCAAAGGTATATAACAAGAAATGTTTTGCGTCTTGGGGGATTTGCGGTTAATAGAGAAAAAGTTGGTTTGTCCACAATTAAAACTGCAAAAGAAGTATTAAAGGCTAACTTTAATCTTTGCATTTTCCCACAAGGTGGAATTAGAAAAAACAAGGTTATTGAAAATATAAACCCTGGTTTTATATATTTTGCTAAAACAAATAAAGTTGATATAGTTCCCATTGCGGTGTGCGGGCTTGAGTCTTATAATTGGAAATTATTTAAAAAACAAGATGTTTATATAACTGTTGGTGAACCTATTTCGTATAAGTTATCTGATGAAGAAATTATTAAAGAATGGGCAAAACAAATTTCTGATTATACTGGCTATGAAAATAAAATATAAATAGCAAATAAATTTAATTTTACGTTTTATAAAATTGGATAATTCTAATTTATAGGTTTTATTTTGCTAATAGGTAATAATCCGTATACTTTTTTAACCAGAGCTGTCAATGTTGTGCAAAATCCTGCACTTCCCGTTGGCACGCTTATAGAAGAAATACCTTGCGATATCGGACGTTCATATGAAGGATATAAAAGAGGTGGATTAATTGAAGGTGCTGAAAAACTCAGAAAAGAAGTAATGGCAGCCGTTATTTGGCTTTTTGGCATGCCTGTTTTTAGAATGTTTGGCGATAAAATATGTGAACTTGCTTTGAAAATTCCTATGAATATAGATTATTCAAATGCTAAAGAAGGTAACGACGCAATAAAAAATTCTGTTGAATTTTTAAGAGATGGAATTAAGAGCGATACTAATCTTGATACAAGTGAACTTAAAAATGTAAGTCAAAAGATTATAAAAAATCTTAAAAATATAAGTGTCGATGATGCTGTTAAAAGAATCTCTTTTGCAAAAAAAGCCACTTCTATTTCTGCATTAGTATTGAATTGCGTTGCTATGGGGGTTATTCTTCCTAAATTTAATCAAAAGCTTACACGTGATAAATTGAAAAAAATTAATAAATCAAAACAATATCATAAGTTTGATGATTTCGAAACTTTTAAAAGCAAGCTTGCTAATGATAAAGTAAATAATCCTGTATCATTTAAGGGTTTATTTTCTAAAACAATAGAAAATGTTAAAAATTACGGTCTTTCAGGTTTTGTTACTTACAACGTTGAAAATAATAATGTATTTAGATTATGCGCAACTGATATTCCTATGACTACCGGCAGAGTTGTTACATCCAGAAATAAGTACGAAGGATTTGAAAATTTCTTTATGGACGCTGCAAGTATGTATTTTTATAATTTTTGTGCTTCTCACGTCCAAAAGGCGTTGAGGAAAAAGTTTAATATCCCTAATATAAATCCTGCTAATGTTGAAAAAATTATGAATTCTTCTGTTGATGACATCAAAAGTGTTATTGACAAAATTAATTGTATACCAGAGGGTTCAAAAGAAAAATTGAAATATTTATTTGAAGAAGATTTTGCTAATGAATTATACAAACAAGCTACATATGGAAAATATGGTAAAATAAACAGATTTGTTAAGAATTCTGATATTAACTCAATTGATGAATCAATTATTACATTTTTAAAACAAGTCCGTGAAAATTGTTGTGGTGAAAACGGTAGTCTTGATACTCAGAAACTTGCTAATTATGCTAAAAAAGTAAATATGAGCAATTCTAAGTATTTGGCATTTGGTTTAGCGACCGCAATATTTGGATTAGCTATTTTAGTTCCTAAATTAACTTTTTGGATTACCAGAAAAATAACAGGTAGAAATGAATTTACCGGTATTGCTGATTATAGCGATTTGGATAAGAAAAACAAAAATAAAAATGTAAACAAAAATTAAAATCGTATATACTAAAAAGCAATTTGAATATAAAGAAAAACTTTAATTATACATAAGGTATGTGTTAATAGTTTTAGTAGTGGTATAGTATGGGTTTTTCAAAACGCAACGATATTTTAAATACAAATTCTGTTGCTTGCAATATGACAGACATTAATTTAGTAGATGAGAAAATGTCCTTTGCTCATACTATTTCATTTGAAGATGATTTAGCTTTAAATTCACCTGTGCGTTTTATTGCTCGCTATGTGAATGCTTCTGTTATCAAGAATGCAATAAATAACAATCCCAATATTAAAGAAATATTAGAATCTAATGGTTTATCATTGGAATTTAATCTTGATAATGTTACATCAATCACAATGTCTCATTTGATTCCTACGGCAATTAGAACTCAAAAATTGTATATAAGAATGGGACACTCAAAAAGCGAAGTAAATTATTTACGTTTAACTCAGGCTGCGCTTTTGCACGACATTGGAAAAGTTTTTATCCCAGATGAGATTTTAAATAAAAAAGGAAAGCTGACTTTAAAAGAAAGATCTATTGTTGAATTGCACAACAAATTAAGTTATGAAATATTGAAAACAACGGATCTTCATCCAAAAGTTGCTCAATTTGCTTTAGAGCATCATGATTATGATAAAAATATAATAAGATCGCACGAAAATCAGGCTTTAACTATTGCTGATATATATAGTGCATTAAGAGAGGCAAGACCCTATAAAAAACCAATTAATGACCTTTGCGCCAGAATTATTTTGTATGATATGGGTGCAAATGGTAAACTCGATACAAGATACATAAGCTATGTAAGCTAAACTCTAACTAACCAACTAACCATTTTAAATTGTCTTTTATAAAGGCAATTTTTTATTTTGTATATTATGTAATTTTATGACTAATTATACTAAAAAAGACTCCTGATGGAGTCTTTTTTATGGGGCGGGTAGTGGGAATATATTGCAACCCCTATTTAATAGTTACAGCGGAAACTGTTTTTAAGCCCATTTTTGACTCGTATTGATAAATGCCAATTTGCTTAACGCATTTACCTTTAGGAATACCAATTTTTAAATCATCATAGAGGTTACTATTTTCTTCTCCAACTAAAAGCACCAAAATTTTATTAGGGTCATAAATTGAATTAGGAATACTTTTTGCGTGAGTTAATGCCAAGTTAAGATTCTATCATAAATATAAAGTTGGGGGTTTTGATCCCAACGTGCAAATTAATATACAATGCAACCGCCATAAGTTTTCATAAAATCGTTTACGTTTATGTTGTCAAAATAGACAACCACTAAAACTCTTTTATAAATATCTAACCCTCTAAATTCAAAATATGTTTTATCTGCACTTTTATATAAATCTTTTAAATATTTTTTAGAATTCTTTCCTCTCAATAAGACATCATCAATAGATAAATTATTTAAATATGCCTGCTTGTAAGCCCTATTGTTTGCATTTGTTTCAAAACAATCAATTCCAATAAGACGAGCCGAAAATTGACTTTTATTAACTTTTAAAATAATTGTATCACCATCAATCATTTTTACTAATTCGGTAGAAATTTTATTTTCGGAATTAGCAGGCAAATTCAATAAAATAAGAAAAAGAAATAATACTATGAATTTTATAAAGTTCATATATACATTTAACCATACTTTGTAAGATTAGAAATTAATATATACAAAGAGCATAATATTGTCAAGTATATTGTAAGGTTATATATTATGGCAGTTGAAAGAAAATTAATGAGAAATGGAAATGGCTGGGCACTTAGCATAAATTCAACAATTCTTGGGTTGTTAGATGTAAACCCAGAAGTTGATATGGTTAAATACACAATCGAAAACGATAAACTAATAATCACTAAAGCCAGCAAAAAAGAAGAAAAATAGAAGATGTCAAGGTAAAATTCAAACTCATTTTTCACCCTAAAATTGAGTATTAAAAAAGACTCCTGATGGAGTCTTTTTTATGGGGCGGGTAGTGGGACTCGAACCCACGTATACCGGAACCACAATCCGGGGCCTTAACCACTTGGCGATACCCGCCATAAAAATATGCTAAATCGCTTAGATATTATAAATTAAACATTTAAAAATTGCAAGAAAAACGCTAAAAATTTGTAAGCTCTTACAAATTTTTGCCAAAATACGAGCGTTTTTTAAAAAAATATGTTATTTTGTAAAAAGATTTTCGGACAATTCAAATTGGTATCATCCTTAAATTTTGGATAGAGAAACGAGGCTGACGAAAACTAGGAGGGATAACTGTGCGTCATTGTAACAGTGTATTTAGTGCATCCGATATTTGGTTTCTTTTAGATGACGACAGAAGAATAAACAAGAAATTATATCTTGCAAACTGTCCAATATGTGGAAAAAAAATGGCATTGTATTCATACTGCGATTTAAATAAAACTAATTATTTTGAGCAATATTTTTATTCAGGGGGTGTAGATAGAATTAAAGAAAAGTTAAAAAAAGATGTTGTATCTACTATGTTGGGTTTTAAGGATAAATATAAAATGCCTTTTGGATTTAAATATGGTTTAAATAAAGAAGTAAAAAGAAACGGTAAGATTATTGGTACTAAACAGTATGCATGTGATTTTTACGGTAATAAAATACTAGTCAAGAAAACGGAAGATGGATGAAAAAAAGTCTGTAATCCCAAATAATAATGATTGTTTGTTTAAAACAGGTGATAATGATAAAAAATTTACTGCTCAAGAGGCGCTTGCGAAATTTGATGAACTAAAAGATATTGCCCTAAACTGTCTGGATAAAAATGGGAATCCGAATATTTCTGCAGCGCTTCGTGCAGTTGAAAATATGGCAAAAATTGCTGGACTGTATAACCACAATGGATTTGAAATACGAACCGTAACAAAAATGGGTGAAATAAAAATTGATGGCGAGCAGTTAAAGCTAAATATAGGTGAAGAATTTATAAAATAGAATGAAAAGATTTATTTTACCTGAAATATTAAATATTCCACCAAAGCTATATCCTTTCATTTTTAAATTTAATGAGTACTCATATTTTTTATTAGAAGGTGGAAGAGCCTCGGGTAAAACTCAGAGTGTTGCAAGATTTTTGCTGTATATAATGGAAAATCGCCATGTTAGAATTTGCTGTGGTAGGGAAATTCAAAATTCAATTAATGAGTCTGTTAAAGCTGTTTTTTTAGATTTAATAGAGCAATTTAATTTATCTTACGATATCAAAAGAGACGCTCTGATACACAAAAATACAGGATCAAAAATCTTTTTTAAAGGTTTTAGGGAACAAGGCAGTGTCAATATAAAAGGTCTTGAGGGAATTGATGTTTTATGGATAGATGAAGCACAAGCAATTACGAAATCTACTTTAGATGTTATTGTGCCGACTATCAGAAAGAAAAATTCGGTAATTATATTTACAATGAACCGTTATACAAGGTTTGATGCTGTCTATAATTTTTGTGCAAAAAGAAGTGATTGTTTACACATTAATATTTGTTATTTTGATAATCCATATGTTGATGAAAAAATCAAAAAAGAAGCTCAGATTTCAAAAGAAACGAATATAATCGACTATAATCATATATGGCTTGGTTATCCTATGACTAATAATAATGAATTTCTCTTAAGCTCGGATTCTATTGATAAATCTGTTAATTTAGAATACCAAATAGATAATGCTTATTTAACAAATTCTGTTATGAGTGTTGATTTATCTGCGTCTGGTGCTGATTTATGCGTTGCAAAATTATTTGTACAACAAAATGAGACTGTTTGGCTCGAAAAATCGACAATAAGCTGGTCGGAAGCAGATACAGATGTTACCAAGGGTAAAATTATAAGTTTATATTCTAATTGGTGTCCAAAATTATTAATTATGGATGCTGATGGTCTTGGGTATCCAATTTGGATTAGTATACAAAAAATCATCAATTCGGCAATAGGCTTTAGGGGTGCTAAAAAGCCTTTGTCAAAGTTTGCTCTTAATGCACGTGCTGATGGTTATTTGGCTCTTAAGGACTATCTTGATAAAGGTTATTTAAAATTAACAGATAAAAATTCTATAAGACAGTTGGAATATATTAAAAAAATTTATAAACCAAACGGATTAATAGCAATCCAAGACAAAAAAGAGATAAGAAAATTACATAATGAAAGTCCGGATTTTGCGGATTGTTCCATGATGGCATTATATGCAATAAATTATTGTACTAAAACCTTAATATTAGAAAGTAACTTTGATTCATATGTTGAAAGTGAATTTGAACCGTTTGAATAGTTTAAATAGAAAGGAATTGTATGTGTTTTATTAAATCTTCTTCTCCTGCTGTTGTTCAAAAAGAACCAGTTGAGAGAAAACAAGCTGATGCAGAAATCACAAAATCTACACAAGATGAAAAATTTAGGGGTTACGAACAAAATGTTAAAACGTCTGCAATAGGGCTAACTGATGATGCTAACGTTGAAAAAAAGACACTTTTGGGAGAATAAAAAATGGATTTTTATACTGTTGAGTATTTTCAAAAACGAAAAAAAGAAATGGAAGATGTTTTTAACAATATAAAGCCGGATTTACAGGAGCTAGCTGATTATTTTTCACCAAGAAGTGTACAATTTATTGCAAGAAATGTTAGAAAACCAATAGTAAGAAATAAAAAAATTATAGATTCAACTCCCTTGATTGCGCTTCGTAATTTTTCTTCAGGAATTATGTCTGGTGCAACAAGTCCTTGTTATCGTTGGTTTAAAACATCTTTTTCAAACGCTGATGTTAATAATGATTATTATTTAAAACGTTGGTGCGCAAGACAAGAGGAGCTTACAAGACAAATTTTATATAGTTCAAATTTTTATCAGTGTTTACCTGAAGTATATAAACAGCTTGGAATTTTTGGCTTTAGTGCAGTTTCTCTTGAATCAGATTTTGATACCATAGTGAATTTTAGGGTTTTACCTATTGGTTCTTATTATTATGCTAAAAATTCCAAAGGAAAAATAGACTGCTTTTGTCGTGTTTATGTGGAAACAGCTAAAAATATTGCTGAAAAATTTGGCAGAAATTGTCCCTCGGAAATTTTGGAAGCATCGGTAAATAATCCTTTAAAACTTTATGAGTTGATTCATTTTGTTGAAGAAAATAAGTATTATAAAAAGAGACATCTGACATCTAAATTTTCAAAATATGTTTCAGTTGTAATTTTGTCAAATAAGAATGAATTTTTATCGATTAAAGGATTTGACAAGTTTCCTTATGTAGTATTTGAAAGTTCGTTTTCTTCTGATATTGATTATCCGCAAGATTCACCCGGAATAAACGCTTTAGCGGATGTTAAACAATTAATGACAATGGTAAAAGAATATGCTAAAGCGGTTAAAAAGATTGTTTGTCCTACTTATAAAGGGCCGGCAACATTGAAAAATAAAAAGCTTGCTGATGTTCCGGGTGCCTATATTGAAGAAGACGAAAATGGTAGAGGTATAAGCCCTGTTTATGAAGTTAACCCCAGGGTTTTAGAGCTTAAGCAAGAAAAGGATGAATTAAAGCAAGCAATAAAAGAACATTTTTATAATGATTTATTTGCTATGATTTTATCTACTGCCGAACGAGGAAGAACAGCAACAGAAGTAAACGAACTAAAAGAAGAAAAAATGGTTCTTTTATCTCCTCTTTTAGAGCAGATTCATTGTGCTTTAAGACAAATTTTAAATTGGATTTATAAAGAAGAAATAAGAGTTGGAATTTTAGAACCTTTGAGACCTCAATATCAAAATTGCCGTTTTGAAATTGAATTTGTTTCAAGCTTAGCTCAAGCTCAAAAGGTTTCAAATATTTCAAGTATGGAAAGATTTACTACATTTGTTTCTAATATCGCTAATGCTATTGACCCTGTTTTGAAATCCAAGTTGAATGGTGAAAAAATAATTGAAGATTATGCAAATTACGCTAATATTGATCCTACACAGATTGTACCTTCTGAAGAAATAGAGAAAATAAAAGCTCAGAATGCTAACAGTCAAAATCTTCAAATGCAGTTAGATGCCATGAAACAAGGAAGTCAGATTATTCAAAATATGGGTGGAGTTGATTCTCACGGAGCAGACTTGTTATCACGTTTTGGAATTATATAGGAGATTTAATTTGAATAATATTAATTTGTTGTCAGGTATTTCATATGTTGAATTTATTAATAATATTGATAATTTAATAAATGAATTGTTGTATTCTCCGGATAATGGCTATACTGCTTTGTATTCTAAGAACGCTGTTATGTCTGCACAAAAGGTGCTTGATAAGTTTAATCATGAATCCCAAAAATTAAAAAGGCAGGTTGATTTTCCTGATTCTGATAAAATAATTGATGAAAAAAGAGCTGATTTAATTAAACAGATAAAAAAGCATTATGAAGCTCAGCAACTTGCTTGGGCAGATGAAGTTTATGGAAATATGCTTGAGAATTGTTTTTTGCAGGCTTCTATATTTAAAAATGATAAGGAGGTAAAAGATAAAATTTATGCAAGAATTTTATCCGGCGTATCTTGGATAGCCAACATTCATAATTTAGATGACGAAGCTATGAATAAATTGATAAAATTGAACGTGAGCAAGTTTCATCAGGCACTTAATTCAAATGATAGTGATTTTATTCCAAAAGTTAATGCTGAAAATACAGATTATGTTCTGTTTTTAGAATTCAGAGATTTAATTTTAAAAGATAAAGATAAATTTTTGCTCACCGATTTTAATTCTTTAAGCGAAAAACTTATTGATGAAGATATAAAATATTTTGACAGATTAAAAAGAGATTTAAAAACATATAAAATTAATACGGTTAAAGATGATATTTTGCTTGTTAATAGTGCTATGGATATTTTAAAAATAAAAAATAGCCATGAAAAATACAATTTTATTAAGTTAATTGAAAATGATTTTAATTCTGAACTTGATAAAATAGATGAAAATAAAAAGATAGAACTTGTAAAAAGAAGAATGCAGCTTTTTAAAAATTCTCTGCATAATGATAATATTTCTGAATACTATAAAAGCAAGATTATTTCTTAGAATGAGTTATTGTGCAGTATTTTGGATTTGCAAGATATTTTTGAAAAACCTCACCATTTGTTGTCATTTTGGCTTCAAATATTGGATTTTTTGCCAGTTGCTTTTTAAATGTTTCACTGAATTTTTCCATAGACTTGGACATAAAAGGAAGTTGACCTTCGTCAAAATTACAGGTTAGCATTTGATATTCTCTGCCTTGATATATTTTTTCTTTGTATAGACACTTCCCGTTTTTTGTTTTTTCTAAGGTAACAAGAATATTAAAAACTTCATTGTTTTTTTCTATGCTTCCTGTTTGAGAAAAATTTTCGCATGTCAGAAGAGCTTTGGAAAATTTTGTTTGCATTGCATAGGCTGAGCAAATACCTATTAATATGCAAAAAATCGAAACAGATAAAAGTAATGTCTTTTTCATAATATTTAACTCCCCTTTGATTATATTGTATCACAAAAGAAAGGATAAAAATGCAAGAACAAATTAAAAATTCACTTTATCTTAATGGTGAAGGAGAAGACTTGTTTGGAGTTCCTGACAAGTATGATTATTCTAAATTTCAAAATCTTGATGGATTTAGTCTTGATGATGAATTAATAAACCAATTTATTCCCATTGCAAAAAAATTGAATTTGTCCCAGCGCTCAGTTGAAATGCTTTTTGAAATCGCTTTATGTATGGCAAAAAAACAATGTTTGCAGTTTGAACAAAACGGTGAATTTGAAAAACAAGATAAATTAAATGGTTACTATAAAAGATTTTGTGAGGATAGTGAACTTCCTAATCCAAACACTCCAAGGATTTCGGAGTACATGAGAGTTGCTGACGGTGCTTATAATGAGTTTGCCTCTGCCGACTTAAAACAAGCATTCAAAGAAACAGGGCTTAACTATCACCCTGAATTAATAAAAATGTTTTATAAAATCGGAGAATTGGCTCAAGAAGATAATCTTTCGCACTACGGAAAGCCGGCTTTTGAGGAGTTAACGCCCGCACAAATTTTATACGGAAAAAATGATTAATAAGGAGGAAAAATGTCAGTCGTTGGAAATACTTATTTAACTTTAAAAGACAAATTTGCACAAAAAGAAAATGGCAGAATTGCTACTACTATAATTGATTTACTTTCTCAGTCAAATGTTATCTTAGAAGATGCAGTAGTTAGAGAATGCAACGAAGGTTCAACTCATAAAACAACTGTAAGAAACGGACTTCCGGAAGTAGAATTCAGAAAGTTTTATCAAGGAGTCGCATCATCTAAAGGTGAGTATACGCAAATTACCGATACAACCGGTATGTTAGAAGTCTATTCACAAGTTGATAAATCCTTAGCTGATTTAGAAGGTGATACACAACAATTTAGAATGAATGAGGCTCAAGCATTTTTGGAATCTATGAACAATACGGTCCAAGAAAACATTTTTTATGGTTCTAAAGCCACTAATCCGGCTGGTTTTGATGGACTTGCTGTTCGTTACAATAAACTATCAGATGATCCTTCTTCAATAGGGTATAGAGTTCTAGATGCCGGTGGAACAGGTAATACTAATACTTCTATCTGGTTTGTTACTTGGGGTGATTTACATACGCATCTATTGTATCCGAAGGGTTCTCAAATGGGACTTGTGCATACTGACAAAGGTGCTCAGACTGCAACGGATGCTAACGGAAATATGTTTGAAGTGTATAGAGATCACTTCAAATGGGATATTGGTATGACTGTTCGTGATTTTCGTTCAACTGCTCGTATTGCAAATATTGATGTTGAAGAGCTTTCAGGCGATAGTGCAGCAGATTTAATAAAATTAATGATTGCTGCATATCATAGAATTAAACGTTTTGCTAAAACCGGTCAGACGGTTATTTATTGTAATGAAACAGTTGAAACATATTTACATTTTCAGGCAATTAATAAAAATAATGTTAAATTGTCTGTTGACGAATTTGCAGGTCGTCCGATTGTTTCATTCCTTGGCATTCCAATAAAATGTGTTGATCAAATTAAAAATAATGAAAAAGCTGTTTCATAAAAATTAGGAGGAAAAATGTTATTAGATGCTCAAAATTTATTTTCTGATGCACAAGAAATTACATCAGGAACAATTTATTCAACAAATGTAGTTAGATTTGGTAAAAATGATATTTCTTTTGTGCCTGTTATAATTCAAGCTGTTAGTGATTTTACAAATCTGACCAGTTTAAACGTTAAGATTCAAACTTCTGAAACTTCAGACTTCAGTTCTTCTTCTGATTTAGCAGAGTCAACAATGGTTCTGGCTGACTTAAAAGCAGGTAAAAAATTCCCTATTTCATATTTACCAAAAGGAAACAAAGGATATATAAGGCTTGCTTATACGGTAGAAGGTACTACTGAAACCACCGGAAAAATTACAGCCGGAGTAGTTGCTTCTGATGAATTAAGTTATCATGAAATGTAATTACGTTTTATCATGTGGGCTTTTATAGCCCACTTTTTTAACTACGATAACAGAAAGGAATAATATGTGCATAACGAATGCGTCTGCAATAGGCAACATCCTTGAATTTGCTGCGAGTGCTTTTACTAATATTAATTCTGTTGTTACTAATGTTAATGAATCCAAGTATAGATCGCAGGTTGCTATAAATAACGCAAAAACAGCTGAAAACGAAGCAAGAAGAATACAACAGTTGGGAATTCAAGAAGCAAGATCAGAAAAAATTGCAGGAATTAGAAATGCAAATCTTATTGCGGCTAAAAATGCTTCAAGCGGATTGGATATATATGGGACAACAAGTTCTTATCAATACTTGGATGCTATTAATGAAGCTAACTCAAATGCAAAAAATATATTAGATAGCTATGATTATAAAGCTCAAAGTTATTTTGATAAAGCAAATGACTATGCTGAAAATGCAAGACTAAGTATAAAAAATGCAAATAATTATTTGTTAAATACTGCTGCTGTTTCTCTGGGGCAATTTGGTTCAGTTGCTAAAAAATGGGATAGTAATGATATCTATAAAATGAAAGACGAGGGATATGAGTTATTCTAAAGCGCAAATTTTTAATATTGCATTAAATATATTGGGTGTATCTACCCCTCTTGAAAATGCAAACTCAACTGATAATCGTGCAATTTTACTTAATAATTATTATTTTCTTGCACGTGATTATGTTTTAAAAG
>CALUWM010000030.1 GCA_944324485.1 Candidatus Gastranaerophilales bacterium
AATGAATATAAAATAAAAGTTGAACTTCCTGATGTTAAAAAAGAAGATATAGATGTTGAATTGGGTGAAAATTCAATTTCTATTTCTGCTGAAACAAAATTTGAAGAATGTAAAGAGGAAGAAAATTTAAAGACTTCAGAATTTAGATATGGTAAATTTAGCCGTGTCATTCCTTTTGAGCATCAAATAAATACTGAAGACGCAAAATGCGAATATAAAAATGGGGTTTTGCATATTCAGTTACCAAAATTACACGAAGATAAAAAAGATGACATTAAAAAATTAAAAGTGGATTAAATGCCTTAATCTTTTGATATCATGATTTCTTAATATATATAAACCACCTTAAAAAGAACTTATGCTTGATTTCGGCATAAGTTCACGGTGGTTTTATTTTTTTAATGATTCAATAGCTTTTTTTATATCTTCTGAATTGTAAATGTAATTTCCTGCAACAAGTGAATTTGCCCCCAAAGATTTGCATAGTTTTCCGGTTTCATCATTTATTCCGCCATCTACTTGAATAATCAAATTTTTATTATGAGACATTTTTTTAATTAAGGGAATTTTATGGGCGCAATTTTCTATAAATTTTTGTCCGCCAAAACCCGGTTCTACCGTCATTATAAGAATTAAGTCGCATAAATCAATATAGTCTTTTATTTCATCTGGATTAGTTTTAGGTTTGATTGAAAGACCTGCTTTTTTGCCTTTTGTTTTGATTTGTTTAATTATTTCAGGAGTTTTTTCCTTTGTTGCTTCATAATGAACAGTTATTAAATCTGCTCCTGCAACTGTAAAAGCGTCAATATATTTTTCCGGATTTTCAATCATTAAATGTGTGTCAAAAAAAAGATTTGTAATTTTTCTTATAGATTTAATAACTGGAATTCCAATTGAAATGTTTGGTACAAAATGCCCATCCATAACATCTATATGAATCCAAGATACATACGGTTCAACTTTTTTAATGTCTCTTTCTAAGTTTGCAAAATCACAAGATAAAATAGATGGTGAAATAATTGTCATTTTAAAATTCCTAAATTTTTAAGTGCATCTTTTGCTGCGTTTTGTGAAGCTTCTTTTATATTTTTAGCATTGCCTTTTCCTATAATTTCATCTTTGTAGCTTACTTCTACAAAAAAAGTTTTTTTATGTTCTTTGCCTTCTTCTTTAATTAGATTATATTTTGGAAGTTCTTTTGATTTTCCTTGCGTATATTCTTGAAGTATAGCTTTTGGGTTTAGAGTATTGATAATTTCATTAATTGAGGTAATTTCATTTTTAAAATTCTCAATTAGAAATTCTGATACTTTTTTATAACCATTTTCTTTGTATTCAAGGAAAATTGCTCCTAAAAGTGCTTCAAATGCGCAAGCTAAAATAGATTCTTTTTTTGCTCCTCCGAGTTTTTTTTCGTTTTTTCCAAGTAAAACCAGTTTTTCAAAACCAAGTTTTCTTGCATAATTTGAGATATTTTTATCGGATACGATTTCTGCTCTTAATTTTGTGAGTTCGCCTTCTTGGTAATTTTCGAAATCATTATAAAAAATATTACTTATAGAAAGTTTTAAAACAGCATCTCCTAAAAATTCAAGCCGTTCATAGGAGTTTTCAATTCCAATGTTATTTTCGTTTGTATATGATGTATGGCAAAAAGCTTGATTTAATAGGTTTATATCAGAAAAATCAAGGTTGTATTTTTGTTGAAATTCAAGGAGTTCTTTATGTCTTTTTTCGTTGATTTTATTAGAAATAGACATTTATTGCCCCTTTAAAATACCCTAAAAATTCAATAAAAACATTTTTTCCTAATGTAAAGTGCATAAAGAAATAATATGCAACAGGTATTGCAAAAATGTATCCGTCAAATCTGTCTAGCATTCCTCCGTGCCCCGGTAAAATATCGCTTGAATCCTTAACTCCTGCATCTCTTTTGATTAATGATTCCGATAAATCTCCTAATTGAGCTGACGCTGTTATTATAATGCCACCAATAATTGCTTGGCAAAGACTTAATTTGGTGTATAAAATTCCAAAACAAGAAATTATTATTGCACAAAGCGCCCCTCCTATTGCTCCTTCAACTGTTTTTTTGGGGCTTATTACTTCTGCTAATTTATGTTTTCCAAAACGTACTCCAAAATAATATGCACCTATATCTGTCATTGCAACAGCTAGGAAAACAAACATTAAAAGCCCTAATCCTTCGGAGTATGAGAATTGGAAAGCACTGACTCTGCTCATTCCTATTTGTCTAATTAAAAGCAAATGGCAAGGTAACCATCCGCAATAAAGCGCTCCTAGAATTGTTGTTGCTACATTTACTATGTAAGGTTGTCTGCCTCTAAAAAGTACAATTAGAAAAGAAGCCATTATAGTTAAAGTAAGCATAGAGGGGACAAGGTCGAATCTATGAAAAAAAGTCAGTGTTGCAAAAACAAATGCTGAAAATAGTATTATAGTTAAGCTTGGATGAAATCCTTTGTATTTTAAAATTTTGACAAATTCTTTTGAACAAAGAACCATAATTACAAGAAAACACAAGAATAAAGGCAGAGAACCAAGTATAATTGCTCCAATTGATATTATTGAAATTATTATTCCTGTTATTACTCTTTTCAGCTTATTCTTTTTTACAACAGTATCTTCCAATGATTTATATCTCCATTACTTCTTTTTCTTTTGCACTTACTGTTTCATCAACAAGCTTTGTGAATTTATCTGTGATTTTTTGAACTTGGTCGAGGCCGTCTTTAATTGCGTCTTCCGGTAAATTATCGCTTTTTTCAAGTTTTTTAACTGCGTCTTGCATATCTCTACGCACATTTCTTATTGCAATTTTTGCGTCTTCTCCTATTGCTCTTACTTCTTTTGCTAATTCTTTTCTTCTATCTTGGGTTAAAGGAGGGAATTGAAGACGTATTACAACACCGTCAGAGTTTGGAGTTATTCCAATTTCAGCTTTAACAATCGCTTTTTCAATTTCTTTTATTATTGATTTATCAAAGGGAGTTATAACAAGCGTGGTACCTTCTGAAACTGAAACTTGTGCAAGTTGGCGAAGTCCCGTTGGTGCGCCATAATAATCAACTAACACTTTATCTAAGATTAGAGGATTTGCTCGCCCTGTTCTAATTGAAGCAAGTTCTTTTGAAAGTTGAACAGTACATTTTTCCATTTTTTCATTTGCTTGTTTTTTAATTTCTTCGATTGACATTTTATTTTCTCCTAAATTATTATTCAGTAACTATGGTTCCTATGTTTTCATTGTTTAAGATTTTAACTATGCTATCTTCAAGGTTAAAGTCAAAAACACAGATTGGAATATTATTTTGTTTACATAATGCGCAAGAAGTTAAGTCCATAACCTTTAAGCCTTTAACAATTATGTCGTCATAGCTTATTTTATCATATTTTATCGCTTCTTTGTTTATTTTTGGATCATCTGAGTATATGCCATCTACACCATTTTTTGCCATTAGCATGGCATCTGCTCCAATTTCTGCTGCTCTAAGAGCGGCAGCAGTGTCTGTTGTAAAGAATGGGTTTCCAGTACCTGCCGCAAAAATAACAACCCTATTTTTTTCTAAGTGTCTTATAGCTTTAAATCTTATGTATGGTTCTGCTATTTTTTCCATGTTGATTGCAGATTGAACTCTGCAACTTACTCCTATTTTTCTTAGCTCGGATTGAAGAGCAATAGCATTCATGACAGTTGCAAGCATACCTACATAATCTCCTGAAGCTTGATCCATCCCTAATTTTTTGGAATTGTTCATACCCCTAAAGATATTTCCACCTCCGACTACAACTGCAATTTGGACTCCTAAATCATATGCTTTTTTAATTTCTTTGCAGATTTTTTCAACAGGTTCAGGATCTATTCCAAATTGTTGAGTGCCCAAAAGTGCTTCTCCGGAGATTTTAAGAAGAATTTTTTTGTACTTAAGATTATTCATTTAACACCTTTTTCAAAACATAATTTAAAAAATAATATAAATCAATTATACACAAGATTTTTCTAATGTGTAATAATTTAATCATGCCATTACATAATTTGTTAAAAAATATTACTTCAAAAGATATTAATCTTTCAAAAAATACTATAAGAGAGCTTATAAAATCAGCTGATTTGGCTAATTTTAACGAATTAGCTAAGAGTTCTGATTTTATTTTTTCTTTTTTAAAAGAAAGAATTATTAATGATTTTGTTAAGTTAATTAACAAAAGTGAGTTGAATTGTGTTTTTGAATTTGCAAAAATATATAATTCTGATTTTGAGGATTTAATTGTAAAATCTTGGTTGAAATTTGCTGACGAAGATTTAACTGATAAAATTTTAGAATTATTTGAAAACGGGTCAGTTGAAGAAAAAGCATACTGTGCAAAGTATTTTGCTACAATAAAAGACCCGCTTGCTCTTGATATTTTATATAAAAATTCTTATGTTGATTTTTTACCCCTAAAAATTAATTGTGCAAAGACATTAAAAGAATTTAAAGATGTAAAAATTGTAGAAGAAATGAAAAATGTAATTTTAAATTCTGATGATGAATTTGAAAAAAATTCTGCCTATACTTTTATCTTAGCATATGGTGGTTCAGATTTAATAAAATTTAGTCTTGAAAATTGTTTCAAAAGCCCTTTTTTAGCCGATATAATATCAAGTTTGCTTGATTATAATGATTTTTATTCTTTAAAAGAAATTTTAGATGATGAAACATTAATTAGAATTTTTTGTGTATTAATTGAGAATTATCCTGAAAATATTTCTTTAAATACTATAAAATATTATCAAATTTTTGATTTCGTTAAATATATATCTAGGTTAAAAAGTCAATATTCAAAAAATGCTTTAGCACTTTGCAGACTTAATTTTGACGAATATTTAAGTAATGAAGTTTATAATTTTGATTTAGATAAAGATTTAAAAAATGAATTAAGAGACATTGTTCAATATTTAAAAACTTTAAATATTGATTTTAAGGGTTTGAGCGAGGAAATAATAAATAATTTTTCATCATATCATTTTGAAATATCATTAAAAGTTATAAATGAGTATAAGCTTGTGGAATATGCTCAGCTATTAGCTGATTTAGTTAATGAAAATAGGCTTTCTTTAGATTATTTATGTCAATGTGTTCAGGTTTTAAAAACTCTTGAAAAAACAGAATTGATTAAAAAAGATGTTGTGAAAAATATTGATAACAGTAACATTAGAGCTTTTATTGAGCATTGTTGTCATTAGTTACTTCGGTTTTTTGTTCTTGTTTAATTTCTTTTTTTTCAGTTTTATTTTCTTGTGTTTTATTTTCGTCTGTTTTAGGCTCTGTTGTTTTATGTTCTGTTGTTTTAGGCTCTGTTGAACCCTCAAGTCTTAAGTAACAAGAATCTTCCCATCTTAAATCAATATATTTAAGTTTGTCTGCATTTTTCTTTGCAGCAGGCAAAATTGACGCTATTCTTTTTGCTCTTGAAATTGCTGAGTCATTTATTTCGCCAAATCTTATTAAATATGAATCCAATAAAATATATACGTCTTTTTGATTTCTTATGTCTATATATTTAACAGTAAGCCCTGAATACGCTTCCATTGCTTTTGTTAATTTTAAAATTTCTTCTACTTTCTTTTTGTCCCAAACTTCGTCATGCCCGTTTCTTACCCCATAAGTTAATAGTTTTTTGGCTTTAATAGATGAATTAAACGGTAGGTAATCATGATCAATTAAAACCCCATCTGAAGAAAGTGCTGAATTTGGTTCAGATTCGAGATTTGGTGCAAGTAAAAAGGCAGGAGTCCTTTCTTCAATTGTTATAACTAATCTTGCTGGAAACCAATAACGTCTTACATAAACTTTTTTAACAGGTTGCAGTTGACCTATGTTATTTTCAAGTTCTGACGTATCTAGTCTAAAAATCTGAGTATATGGAAGTTGTGTTTGACGAACCATATTTATTATTTTATAGTCCGGCGTGATAACATTGCCTTGAATTTTTAATACAGTTGGGTCTGCTTTTGCTAGTTTAGATGAGTCTATATACCATTGTGGCAATTTTAGAGTTTTAATTCCGAAATATGAGATTAAAACAATCATAATTAAGGATAAAAGTATCCTCAATCTTTGTAAATTAGCACGATTAGCAGCAATTTGCCTTCTAATTTTATTTGCTTTGAGTCTTCTTTTTTGATAAAGCAGTCCCATTAGTTAATTAAGCTCCGATGTTTTTAAAATGATATCAACTAATTGGTTATAATCTATACCCATTGCATTGGCTTGCGCCGGTAAATCCGAAGTGTCCGTCATACCCGGGTTAGTATTTATTTCTAATACATATGGTATGTTATTATGCACTAAAAAGTCAACTCTTGACAAGCCTTTGCATCCTGTTAATTTATGTGCAAGTAAAGCTATATCTTGAATTTTTTTAGTTAAATCTTTATCAAAATCCGCAGGAAGTATAAATTCTGTTAAGCCTTTTGTGTACTTAGCTTCATAATCATACCATTCGGTCTTTGTTTTAAAACCAAGTATTGGTGTTGCAAAAATCTTGTGTTCATTATTTTCAAATGTTTCAAGAACACCGACCGTTGCTGATTTTCCTTCAAGATATTCTTCTATTAATATTTCTTTATCGCATTTAAAAGCTTCATCAAGTGCTGTGTTTAAAGTTTCATCATTTTTATTTACTTTTGTCATACCAATTGAGGAACCTTCTTTTGAAGGTTTAATGATAATTGGAAAATTTAAGTTTTTTATTTTTTCTATTGCTTCTTCTTTTGATGTTGCATTTTCTGATTTAATTAAGGGTATATTTTTATTTGTCGATAGAACTTTTTTTGTCATTATTTTGTCCATACAAATGGCACTTGCCATAACGTTGCAGCCTGTATATGGAATATTTAAAAATTCTAAAATTCCTTGAACACAACCATCTTCTCCATATCTTCCATGGAGTACGTTGAAAGCATATTCTATTTTTGTTTCAGACAGTGTTGATGCTATATTTCTATCAACATCGATTAAAGTTACATCTTTGTAACCTAGCTCAATTAAAGCTTTGAAAACATTTCTTCCTGAACGAAGAGAAACTTCTCTTTCGTTTGAGAGTCCTCCGCAAAGAACACCGATTTTTGAATTTTTGTTTATTTTTTTAGTATTTTCCATTTTTCTTTCTCGCTTTTGCTCATTTTTCCAATATATATTATTTCGGGAGTAAGTTCTATATTAAATTTTTCTTTTACTCTTGAATACATTTCAAAAATAACATCAATATAGTCGCTTGAGGTTGCTTTTCCTTTGTTTATTACAAAATTACAATGATTTTCCCAAACTTGGACATCACCTATTTGAAATCCTCTGAGATTGCATTTATCAATTAATGCACCTGCTGAAAACTCACAATTTTCAGGATTTTTAAAGACTGAGCCAGCGTTTGGTATGGCTAAATTTGGTTGTCTGTTTTTTCTGAAGATTATATTTTCATCCATTTTAGATTTTATTTCTTCTGATGGAGCTTTTTTAAGTTCAAATTTCGCACTTAAAAGAATATAGCGTTTTTCTTTTAAAATTGAATGTCTGTACGAAAAATTCATATCTTCTTTTTTTAAAGTTATTACTTTGTTTTTTTCAATATCATATACTTTTGCACTTATAAAATTATTGCTTATTGAACAACCATGGGCACCTGCATTCATATAGCAAGCTCCTCCGAGAGAAGCAGGAATTCCTATTAAAAATTCAAATCCGCTTAATTTTTTATCAAGTGCAAGTTTAGATAAAGTTTGGACTTTTACTCCTGCTTGTGCTTCAAGAATATTTCCTATAATAATAGAAGATTTCATCTTCCCTGTATATATAACGGGTTCTTCAACTCCTTTTGAAGAAAAAAGGATGTTAGAACCGTTTCCAATTACTATTGGGTTTAAATTTTTATATTTTTTTAAAAGAGTAATTAATTCACCATCGTTATCAGGCATGTAGAAATATTTAGCCGTTGATTTTATTTTAAGTGTATTAAAATTTGTTAATTGAAAATCATTGTAGAATTTTATATCATTTTGTGAGCAAATCATTTATAATACCGCCAATTTTTGTTATATCTCCGGCACCTAAAGTTAAAATGATGTCATTTTCTTTTAATTCAGGTGTAATTTTCTCTGCTGCTTGGTTTATATCGCCTTTTATATATGTTGCGTCAATTCCTTTTTTTGCAATTTCAATGGCAAAATTTTTAGAGTTAAAATCATCTAAGGGTTTATCTCCGGCATTAAACACATCAATTACATATAGTTTATCGATTGAATTAAAACTCTCCAGAAACTCATTCCATAAACCTTTTAGTCTGGTATATCTGTGTGGTTGGAATATTGCTATTTTTCTTTTTGTTATATTTTTTATTGAGTCAAGAGTGGTTTTGATTTCAGTGGGGTGATGTGCATAATCGTCAATTATTTTTATTCCTTTTGTATTTGCAACAATTTGAAATCTTCTTCCCATTCCGCTGAATTCTTTAAAAAATTCAGAATATTCTTCAAAGCTAAAACCTAAGCTATCTAAAACGGCACATATAGCAAGAGCATTATATATATTGTGTTCTCCTGGGATTATTAAATTGATTTTTCCTAAGTACTTATCATTTTTGTAAATTTCAAAAGAAGTATTGAAATCTTTGAAAATAATATTCTTTGCTTGTAAATCAGCTTTTTCTTTTATTCCGTATGTTTTAATATTATCTTTTTTGAGTATTTTTAATAGTTTTTTATTTCCTTCGTTGTCCATATTTATTAGGATTTTCCCTTCGGGCTTTAGATTTTTTGTTGTTTTTTCGAAGGTTTTTATAATATCATCAAGACCATTTTTGTAAAAATCAAGATGGTCTGCTTCAAGATTGTTTATGACAAGATAATTCGGATGATATTTTGTAATAGAGCCGTCTGATTCATCTAGTTCTGCAATAAAATATTTTGAATTTTTATAGGAATTTGCGTTTGTTTGGAATTCGGGAAGTATACCGCCTATTGCATATGCCGGATTTTTTTTCATTTTTTCCAAAATAAAAGCCAACATGCCACTTGTCGTTGTTTTGCCATGGGTTCCTGCTAAACCTATGAATGTTTCAAATTCTTCAGAAATAAATTTTAAGCAATCCGAACGATGCATGATTTCAAGATTTAGCTCCCTTGCTTTTATGAATTCCGGGTTATCTTCTTTTATAGCAGATGAAATTACGATTTTAGGATTGCCTTTTATATTATTTTCATTTTGACCTATAAAAATTTTTGCTCCAAGTTTTTCAACAATTTTTGTATATTTGCTTTCTGTTAAATCAGAGCCTGATACTTTATAGCCTTGTTGCAAAAGAATTTTAGCTAATGCACTTTGACCAACTCCGCCTATTGCAATAAAATGAAAGTCGTAATTTTCCATCAATTCATTTCCTTTAAAGTTACGGTCGCAACTCCGTGTTGTGTCTTACCCCAGTCCATGGTTTTTTTAGTAAATATTATTTTGAAAATGATAAACATAGCGATCGGAAACCATATAGTGATGAAATAAATTGAAGTTACAACCGATTCGTAGCATGAACGCCAAAATCCATAATGTGAATATTTTCTTAAGCTGTATATAAAACCACATGTAAAGAATATTCCTGTTGCAACAACTACTATGATTGATGAAAGGATGCTGTTTTGGTAACCTTTAACAAAATGAAAAGCTTGAATTATAATTTCTGCTATTAGCCAAAGTGGTAAAAGAAATTCTGTAATATATGCTATGAGGTCAAAGCCGACTCTAAGAGACATGTCTTTTGAAGTAAAAACATCTTTAGCATACTCAAGGTATCTTCTTATTGAGCCTTCAACCCATCTTCTTCTTTGTCGTATTAATGCTGAGAAAGTTACAACACCTTCTTCATATACTTTTATTTCAGGGCAGAAACGTATATCCCATCCTTTAACATGAAGTCTTGTTGACATGTCTAAATCGTCTGTAATAGTTTCTTCGTTCCAGCCGTTTATACTTTCTAAAGCAAGCCTTTTTATAAGCTCACCGTTACCTCTTAGTTCGACTGCGCCTCTTACTGCATCTCTACCTGCTTGTAAGTGTGTATCTAAGATATATTCATTATATTGACATTCTGTTAAAAAGTTTTGTTTGGCATTTATTATTACTTTTTGTGCTTGAACTGCGCCTACATCAGCAGGAGCAAGAGCTGTAATCATTTTTGATAAAAAGTCGCTTTCGACTTTTGCATCCGCATCAAAAACCAGTATAGCTTCGCCTTTTGCAATTTTCATAGCATCATTTAAAACGGCCGATTTTCCGGGGATTGCATCTTTGAGTCTGATTAGAGTTTTTATTTTATCGTATTTTTCAGAAAGTTCATATATTATTTTTGGAGTATCATCGGTAGATCTGTCATCAATTAAAATTATTTCAAAATCTTTATAATCAAGATTTAATATATTTAGGGCGGTTTTCTCAATAACTTCATGTTCGTTGTGGCACGGTATTAATATTGAAACAAAAGGATGGTAAGTATAATCAAGTATTGGCGGACATTTTTTGAGTTTTCTTTTTTGGTATTTCATTGCAATATACATATAAAAAGTGTATAAGGACATAAAACCAATTAAAAATATAATCGCCCACATCGTATTAAAATAGTTTTGGAAAACAACCAAAAAAGCGATAAGAAACGAAATTATAATTAATAAAGCTATTCTTTCTTTCATTATCTTTAACGTAACAATCTCTCTATACTATGTCTTGATTCTATCAAAAAAAAATTAAAAATGCACTGTTAAATTTATTATAATTTTTTTGTGATAAGGGCAAAGATGTCGTTATAACATATGCTTATCATTAGGATGATTAATAACATAAAGAAAAAGTTATTTATTTTTTCGCTAAACTCTCTATCAGGTTTTTTACCTGTGAATTTTTCAATTAATAAAAACATAACATGACCACCATCCAGTGCCGGTATTGGAAGAAAATTCATAATTGCCAAATTAATGCTAATCATTGCAGTTAAAAGAATTCCGTTTAACATTCCTTTTGATGCTATTATGTCTCCTCCTACTTTAACTACTGCTATAACCCCGTGCATATCTGAAGCAGAGACTTTTCCGGTTATTAATTGCCATAAGCTGTATAGCATTGTGGTTGTAGTTGTATATAAGTAATCTATTGATTTTATTATTATTTGTTTTGGTGTTTTCGTTTCTGTATAGACGTCTTCAATTTTCAGTAAAACGCCCAACATTCCTTGTTTTTCAACAATTATATTATTAAAAGTAAATTCTTTATTGTTTCTTAAAATAGTTATACTTAATGGTTTATATGTATCAGAAAGAGCTGTTGCAACATCATTTAAAGTAGATGGGGTTTTAAGTTTGTATGTTTTTTTATTATATAATTCATTTCTTAAATCAATTTGATTTTTTGTTAACTCAATTCCATCTTTTTTGTATTTTTCAAGACCTTTTAATACGTTTTCATTAACTTTTAGAGGGTTTTCAGCTTTTGGTGTTGGTAGTTTTATTGTGGTATTTTCTTTAATTTCATTTGTTAGGTTAGGGTTGAGTTCTTTTAATGCTTTTAAATTTTCATTAACTAAATTTTCTTGAGCATAGTCGTCAAAAAGTTTTGAATTTTTGGCAAAAAATGTTAATTGGTATAAAGAGTTTATTTTTTGATTGTTTATTTTTGAAAATTTATCCCCTTTAATTATTCCTGATTGATTTATATTTGATGTTATTTTATCTGAAAAGCTGTCTACATATATATTTTGCATTGATGCAGGTAGTTTATGAAAATATGTTGCTGCAAACATAACAAGTAAAATTGCAAACACAATATTCATTATAACCCCTGCTGAAACAATTATAAGTTTTTGCATTATGGTTTTATTTTCATATAATTCAGGTGAATCAACGGGTAAAAATTCTTCATTTGATTCCGTATTTGTATTATTCGTTTCATCTTCTTTTTCTTGTTTTTCAGGTTCTGCAAAAGAAACATATCCTCCAAATAGAAATGCATGCAGGTAAAATACCGTATTGTTCCATTTAAAAAGTTTCCAAGAAGGACCAATCGGCATTCCTATTCCAAAACGAGTAACTCTTACTTTAAAAATTCTTGCAGCAATAAAATGTCCTATTTCATGAACTAAGACAAGTATGCTTATTAATATAATCATTATTAATTGGTTCATTTTGCTCCTTTGAGGTTTTATTTGTTGGGGTTAACTTTTTTATAAAGTCCAAAAATACTTGGCTTATAAGAATTTAAATTTTTGTTTGATTCTGCAAGAAGTAATCTTAATTTTCTGTTTTGTTCTTCTAATTCGCGAGCTTTTTGTGTTAGCTTTTTATTTTCTTCTTTAATATTTTCTAATTGTGTTGCACTTTTTGCATCAGCAGAAAAAATAGTATTCACATGTTTAGCAATTTTTTTTGCCATAGTGCGAGCTATCATATTAAGCGTTCTTTCGGATATATCTAGCTTAAATTCGTTGCTTCTTGGGTTAAGATCAACATTTTTTTTCATTAATTCCGAAACAACGTATTGTCTAAATTTTTCTTGTGCTTCCAAAGATTCTGATAATAGGCTAATGTCGTCAAAATCTGCATTATCATCTGCAGGAGGAATTGCCGGAGCTTCGTTTAGGTTATTTAATAAAGGTGGAGCGTATTCAATTCCTGTTGCTTGCATAGCACCTTCAAGTATTCCGGGTTTATTTTCAGCCGGTTTGTTTTCTTCAATATTGTTTTCTTTATTTGTTTCTTGTTGCGGTTGAATATTAGTGGTATTAAAATCTATATTCTCTTGTACTTTTTCAATTAACGGTGTTCCATCTGATAAAGATATATTGTTTAAAATATTTACTGTTTCTTTATCTTCGATATTGAGTTTTTCCTCTTGAATGTTAATATTTTCATTTTGAGGCGTTATAATTTCTTTTGGCTGTATAGGTTCTTGAGGTTTTTCTTCTGTTTTAGGGGCAGTTAATTCATTATTTTCTTCTTTATTTTCAGGTTTATTTTCTGCACTAAATAGATTTTTTAAAACTAAGTCCAGCGCATTTTTATCATAAAATTCGCTTCCTTGTTCGTCTTCAAAAATAGCTTCAACTTTCCATTTTTCAAAAAAGGTGTCAAGCGTATAGGCATCTATAAAAAAACCTTTTGAAGCTAAACTCTGTAATATTTCATTTTTTGTATATACATTTGACGACATAATTCAACCTAAGTTTATTATACGAAAAAGTCATGCTCTAGTCTAGCAAAATAAAAAGAAGCCTCTTGTTAAAAGAGGCATTTATTGGTTGAGTATTATATTAAATTGATTGTTTTGCTTTAGAAATGGAATTTTTTAATCCCGCAGCTAAATCTTTTCTTCCTGACTGTTCGTATATTTTTGTAACTGATTCTAAAAATTTTGTAGAGCTTGATTTTTCATTTGCCTTTGGAATGTAGTTAATTTTGTTGCTTTGTCTTTGTATATACGGGCTTGTAAAATTATTTTTGGTTGTTTTTCTTGGACGTGGCGGTATTTGAAAATTACCTTGAGGTATTGTATTTGAAATATTGTTAATTTTTATTACCTCTTGGTCAAGATATGGATTTTGAGTGCTTTTTTGATATTGGTTTAATGCTATACCTTTTTTGATTGAATCTATATTGATTGATTTTAGTTTTTCTTTGTAAGCATCTTTGTATTTATTTTGTAAGTAACTTTGATATTTTTGATGAGCTTTATTAAGTTCATTTTGTGCATTTCTTAGTGTTTCTGTTCTGTTAGAAACATTTTTCAATTCATTGTTGTTTATTATTTTGGAAGTATTTAAACCTATTAGCGGTTCTGCATCTTGAGATATTTTAGATGTTAGATTTTTAATTATTATTGCTCCTATTGTAAATGCGGAAATTAATATTAAGATTATTCCTGCCATACCTTCTTTTAGACTTGATAGTATTTCGGCTAAAAGATGAGAAAAGTTAAATGAATTGTCGTTCCAATCTTGAATATCATCTTGGCTATCTAGATCATTTAAGTGGTTTGTTGGTTGATATTCATTTATCGGACGATTTATTATTATTTTTTTTGATGATTCTTTTGAGGTTTCAAATAATGAATTAACAAAGACAAGTTCAGTGTTTTTGGCATTTTTGCCTTTGACATATATTCTTACTTTGTTATTTTTTAATTGTTTTATAACAACATTATCAATATTTGAAACATCATCATATATAGTTCCTAAATCTTCTGAAACTGTTGAATTTTTAAGATCAAAATATACACCTTCTTCATCAGTGTTCATTTTGTAGTCAACTGTTTCTGTTGAATCAACATTTAATTCATAAGCGTTTGGTTTTTCTTTTGATTTTGAAATTACAACAGAAGAAATTATATTTTCTTGTGCAAATGCTGATAATGATATTGTGCAAAATAAAAATAGTGTTGTAAAAAAGCAAGTAGATTTTATTTTAAAGGAACTCATTCCTAAATACTCTCCCATCAATCTGAATAAAAGTCTATAACAATAATGTATTTGTTTTATTCTGATGGGGCATTAATCCCAAGGTTGCTTTCGTATAATTTTATATTAATCTAAAGGTTGATTTTTTTTAAAACATTAGCCATTTCGATTGCTGCTTTTGCACATTCAGAGCCTTTATTGCCTGCTTTTGAACCGGCTCTTTCGATTGCTTGCTCGATTGTATCAACGGTTAAAACACCAAATAAAACCGGAACCCCTGAGTTCATTGAAACTGTTGCAATACCTTTTGATAATTCAGCACATACATAATCATAGTGGTCTGTTGAACCTTTTATTATTGCACCAAGCGCACAAATTGCAGAATATTTTTTGGAATTGGCTGCATAAGATGCAATTAACGGTATTTCAAACGCTCCCGGAGTCCAAATTACATCAATGTTTTCTTCTTTGACGTTTAATCTTTTAAAAGTATCAATAGCTCCTTCTAAAAGCTTGCTTCCAATAAAATCGTTAAATCTTGAAATAACTATGCAAAATCTGTCATTATCATTTGAATATAATTTTCCTTCAAAAACATTTACCATAATTTGTCTCCTTATAAGAAGAGAATAACATAAAATAAAAAATTAATCTTCTTTTGCATATGTAACAAAAGATGGCGGTTTTATGACAGTTCTTGCTATTAACTCTCCTTTTTTGTTATAGGTTGTTAAAATAATCATGCTTAAGTTGTCGTCATATTCAACACTGTTGCAACCTTTGCAATTTAATTCAAAGGTATATGCCGGGTTTTTCTTATAATAAGGATTAACACTTGTTTGATTTAATTCATCTGCAACTTTTTGTGCAACTTGAGAAGACTTTATGGTTTTATTTTTAGAAAATTCTTCAAGTGCTTTTGATGTGAAAATTGCGTTGTCTGCTTTTATTTTTGCAGCTTTCATAACTTCTTGTTTGTGCATAAAATTAGGAGAATAATAAACTCCTATCGCAATAAAAGCAAGTACAACAGTTGTTAGTTCAATAGCTGTTATTTTTTTCATTTTACATAAATTTATTTTACCTAAGTTCATTTTCTACCTTTCAATAATTAAAAATGATTTAACTTTTCTTTGGTGTTTTCCGATGGATCCGATAGAAACTCCTTTGCAATTTATCGCTGTTGATATTCCACCGTCAAAAGCCATTGCCTTGTCAGCTTTAAGATTATTTTCTATAAAATCTTTTAATTCTTTAGCATCAACTTTGTGGTCTTTTGTAAATATAACGATGTATAGATATTTACCTTTCAGAGCAACTGCTGTTCTTTCACGTCTTTTTAAAATATCTGCACTTTGTGATTTTACCATACCATCTTCATAAATAACAAACCCTTCATTGACTAAATCCATTGAAGGATAAATCATGGGGCCTGCTTGAAGAGAGTGTTTTATATTCCAACCTTTTTTTATCGGATCTGTATGATGTGCTATATCAAATTTGAGTTTATGTCTTTTATTTTCAAGTATTCTTAGCTCTGTTCTGGATAATACTTTGTCCAGTCTTTCTTCTTTCTTTAATGATTCGATTAAGTCGGTGTGTAGATTGGGGTCTGCAACTATAACTCCATCAATTATAACGTAAGAAACGCTTTTTGTGTTTTTGACATCATAAAAACCGCCGTTAACAACAAGGTCAAAACAGTTGTCTTCATATACTTTTTGCGGAGTTGTGAGTTTTTCTGTTACAAATGGTTTTATTTTAGATCCATATTTTTTTGTATCTATTTTAAAAACCCATACACCTGCTTCGTCATTGTTTATTTTTATTTTTTCGGCTGAATAAGCAGGGAAAATTGAAAAAATACAAAATAAAAACAACAAAAACAGATTAAAAATTTTCTTTTTCATTATAAATCCTTCACTTTTTTAATAATAAAAATTGAAATTATAAATAATATAATCGGAAAACTTGCCGCAAGAAAAGACGGAAGAACTCCTTTTTGTGCTAATAAATCAAAGAAAGGTAAGGTTATATAATATCCGAATATCATACCTACTGCTATTGTAAAACCGACAAGTCTTTGAGATCTTGGTGGTGCAAAACCAAGAAGACATCCTATTATTGCAAATAAAATACAAGTTAGCGGGTGAAGATATCTTTGATATAATTTTGTTCTAAAATACCTGTATTCATCTGAAAAATTAGCTTTTTTAAGCAATTTTGCATATTTTGAAATTTGATGATTGGTAAAAACTCTTTCTTTTCTTGTTGTATTTAACATAAGGTCAAAGACTTCTTGTGCTTGGTTTTTTTCTTGCAGAATGGGGTAGAAATCTTCGTGTAATATTTTTTTATAAATTCCATCTTTGTTTATTTTGTATATTAAAGCATCTTGCAGCATCCAACAATCTTTGTATTTTTTTGCTATTGGTGAAAATACAATACTTTCAAATGTTGTGGCATCGTTGTAATTTTCTTGTGCAAAATTCATAACTGTTATATTGAAAATTGTTGTAGGGCTGAAATTTGAAACTATGATATTTTGTTTTGGTGTTTTATCGGGATTTTCAACAATATATACAAAATGACTTCCGCCTCCTTTAGATTCTCCTAGCTTTTGGCTTGCAATTGGTACAAGTTTGTCGTTTACCATGTAACAAAAAATAGATAAAACACATCCGAAATAAATTACAGGAAGCATTATACGATTAAATGATATACCTATACCTCTTAATATCGAGAGTTCAGAGTTTTTGGACAGTCTGTCAAATGTAAAAATTGAGCCAAGTAAAATTCCGACAGGTATGGCTTTGGCTAAAACTTTTGGTATTTCTAAAATTAATAATTTAACTGCCATGGAAAGACCTATGTGGTCATTTAAAACTTTTTTAATTATTTTAAAGAGTGTTTCAGGCGCTATCCAAACGATTATAAAAAGAATTAAACAAACTAAAGTCGCACCCATGACTTGGCTTAAAATGAATTTATCCAAAAGACTTAATTTAAAGTTTTTAATTTTGTTTATAAATTCCATAATTCTAAAGTACAAAATCTTTTCCTAAATAAAATTCTTTTGCAACGGGATCAACTGCTACATCTTTTGATTTGCCTGAAATTTTAATTTTGCCGTCAAAGATTACATTTGCTCTATCTGTAATTGAAAGAGTTGCTTTTGGGTTATGGTCCGTAATTAAAATTCCTATATTTTTTTCTTTTGCAAGTTTATAAATATTTTCTTTAATTTCTCCTATTGCAATAGGGTCAATACCTGTAAACGGTTCATCAAGAAGTATAAAAGAAGGAGTTGCAGCGAGCGCTCTTGCGATTTCTACCCTTCTT
>CALUWM010000031.1 GCA_944324485.1 Candidatus Gastranaerophilales bacterium
GTGTATATAGTGCAAATGAATTTTTAACAAGAGTTAATTTAATGCATGCACAAAGCCCTGATACACCAACGCCTCTAAAAGTTGGTAAAACCACAGCGATTATAGGGGGCGGAAATGTTGCAATGGATGCTGCAAGGACTGCGGTTCGTGTTGGGTATGAAAAAGTTTATATTTTTTATAGAAGGACCGAAAAAGAGCTTCCTGCGCGTCTAGAAGAAATCCGTCATGCTAAAGAGGAAGGGATTGAATTTAAATTTCTCCATGCACCGGTTGAAATTCTTGGTGAAGACGGTTGGGTAAAATCAATGAAATTTGAAATTATGGAATTGGGCGAACCTGATGCTTCGGGACGTCAAAGACCTGTTGGAACCGGTGAATTTGTAGAAGTTCCATTGGATAGTGTTGTTGTTTCACTTGGAACGGGTCCAAATCCTATAATTCAACGTTCAGCAGAAAATGAAAAATTAGAACTTGAAACTGATAGCAAAGGTTATATAGTGATTAATGAAGCGGGCGAAACCTCTATAAAAGACATATATGCAGGTGGTGACGTTGCTCCGCTAGGACCATCTACCGCAATTAATGCTATGGGTGCTGGAAAACGTGCTGCAAAAACTATAATTGAAGCACTAGGTTAAAAAATGATAATATAAATAAAAAGTCTCCATTTAGGAGACTTTTTATTATAATTGATTTAATATATCTTCTTCGACTTTTAATAAAACATCATCAATTCCTTGTTGGGTTTTTCCCATACCTTGTGCAAATTGTGGTTTGCCGCCGCCATTACCGCCTAAAGCACGAGTAATTTCACCAACAAGTTTACCAGCTTGAATTTTATTTGCAAGCTTATCTGTAACTTTTGATACAACAAAGACACTGCCGTCTTTTTTCAGAGAGCAGAATACTATAACACATTCACCAAGTTTGTTTGCAAGTAATTCTATTCCAAGTTTTATTGCATTAGGAGCAAAATCTTCGATTTTTGAAATTAATACTTTAAAGCCATTTGTTTCTTTTGCCTTAGAAATAAAGGTATTAAAGCTGTCTTTTGCTCTTTGAGCTTCCATATCGCCGATTTTTGATGATAGGTCTTTAACTTCTTGCGTTAATTTATCGATTTTTTCTTGTATTTTATCGGCAGGAACTTTATTTATATGAGAAAGCTCATCTAATGTATTAGCCTTTGAATTTAACATTTCGAATGCAGAATTAGAACAAACAACCTCTATTCTTCTGACACCAGCGCTACAAGCTGATTCGGAAATAATTTTTGCTATTCTTAATTCAAGGGTTGAATCAACATGACAACCTGCACAAAGTTCTTTAGAGTAGCAATTTTCATTATCGCAAAAGCTTACAACTCTAACAAAATCACCGTATTTTTCACCAAATAAAGCCATAGCACCTGTCGCATTTGCTTCGTCTAATGACATAATTTGAGTTGTTCTTTTTAAATTCATATTAATCCAATAGTTGAGCTGATTTTGTACCTTTTGGAGTTCTTCTTTGGTCATTGCTCTATCAAAGGTAAAATCATATCTTGTTCTAAATTCATCAACAGCTGAACCAGCTTGATGTACTTCTTTACCTAGAACCTTTTGCAATGCCGCTTGCAATAAATGAGCCAAAGAGTGATGTTTTGTAATTTCTTTTCTTCTTGAAACATCAATTTTAGCGTTCAATTCATCACCTTTTTTGATTGTTTCTTCATTTAAAATTACTCTATGGACGTAAATATCTTGCACTTTAAAAGTTTTTACTACTTCTAAATTTCTTCCATTTAATTCAAAAATGCCACTATCACCCACTTGACCGCCACATTCAGCGTAAAATGGTGTTGTATTTAAAATTATATCAAACACTCCGTTTGTCGCTTCATCGACATTATTGCCTTTTTCATCAACAATAGATAAAACTTTAGCTTTTTGTTCGAATTTTTCGTATCCGACAAAATCTGTTGCAGGATTGTTAATATAATTTAAATCATCTGTAATGACTACCTTTTGAGCGGACGCACGAGCTCTATCTTTTTGCTCTTGCATAGCGGACTTAAAGCCTTCTTCGTCAACGCTAACACCTTTTTCTAGGGCAATTTCTTTTGTTAATTCAAAAGGAAATCCGTAAGTATCGTATAATTTAAAGGCATCTTCGCCTATAATTTTTTTAGAACTGTCATTTAAAGCTTTTTCTATGGCATTTTCAATTAACTGATAGCCCTTGTCTAAAGTTTGTTTAAAACGTTCTTCTTCTTTTAAAATTGTGTCTTTAATTTTCTTTTCATTTTCTTTTAATTCTGGGTATTGAGCACAATATTTTTCAATTATTGTATCAATTATCGGCTCCATAAAAGGCAAATCAAGACCCAATAGATAGCCATGACGCAATGCACGTCTTAAAATCATTCTTAGAACGTAGCCTCTGCCTTCATTTGAGGGCATAATACCGTCTGCTATCATAAATGAAACGCATCTTGCATGGTCCACTACAATTCTTAGTGAAATATCTGTTTTTTCATTTTGTTTGTATTTTTTTCCTGTTATATCGCATACTTTGTTTAAAATATGTTTTAATATATCAGTTTCAAATGTTGATTCTACTCCTTGGCAAACCATAGCAATACGCTCCAGTCCCATACCTGTGTCAACATTTTTCTTATCAAGAGGAGTTTGGTTTCCTTCCTCATCTTGGAATAATTCAGTAAATACCATGTTCCAAATTTCAACCCATCTGTCACATTCGCATGTTGCAATAGAACAATCTTCGCTACATTTTAAATGTTCACCAAGGTCATAATGAATTTCGCTGCATGGACCGCAAGAACCCGTTGGTCCCGGGGGTCCCCAGAAATTATCTTTTTTACCTTTTCTTATTATTCTTTTTGGATCAATATCGGTTGAATTTTTCCAAATTTCATAAGCTTCGTCATCTGTTTCAAAAATTGTTACCCAAAGGCGATTTTTATCCAATCCAAGATATTCTTCGCTTGTTACAAATTCCCAAGCCCAAGGAATAACTTCTTTTTTATAATAATCACCCCAAGCAAAATTACCCAACATTTCAAAGAAAGTATGGTGGCGAGGTGTTCTTCCTACATTTTCAATATCAGAATCTTTACCGCCCGCACGAGCACATTTTTGACAAGTTGTTGCTCTGGGTGGCGTATAAGGACATTTTTCAATGCCTAAATAATATGGAACAAATTGTACCATGCCAGCACTGGTTAAAAGTAATGTAGGGTTATCAGGTATTAAGCTTGAGCTTTTAACGCGTGTAGAATTATGTTTTTTTTCGAAAAAACTTAAAAAACCTTCTCTTATTTCATCAACTGTTTTCATCATAATACGTTGATATTAGCACAAAAAAAATAAAAAATAAAAAAGAGCATAAATGCTCTTTAGAGATTGTAATGTTAAAAAGTTAAATTGAAATGTTTAAGCTAAATCTGCCACCATTGCACCCGCACCAGAAAGGTAAAAAGTGGTTACAGTGCGGATTCGACCACCAGCTATAATGCAATGGACGATGCGTTGGTCTGTAATGTCTTGGTGGTGGGGGTTGATGATTATGTATATGAATATTTGCGTGATTACCCCTCATTGGATGCGGTTTATGGTGTCCTTTTGCGTACACACAATTAGAAGTAATTAAAATGCACGCAAACATTAGTAATATAAAACTCTTTTTCATATATACTCCTTAATATCCTATTTTTGCAGCTGCTCTTACGCTTTCCTCCTGAAGCCTTTTTTCTCTAAGTGTTTGTCTTTTCCATTGAGGTTTAACATATCTTGTTCCTCTGGTAGAAAGCATAAAATATCCATTTGTGCATATTGAACCATTATTGGTACACATTATGTTTGACCCATGGTTATAAGGCATTTGTGAAATATTGTTAATCACATAAACATTAGTTGTTTCTGCAAAACACATATTGCTTATTAATAATATTGTCGTTAATAAAATACCAGATAGTAGCTTTTTTTTCATTTTTCCCTGCTTTCCAATTGATAAAACGAGGGTGAATATTAAAATGTTCATTATTTTTTAAAAATTTAATATAACTTTACAAATTTTTGTGTAATAAATTACTTGATTATTTTTTTTGATATTGTATTATGATTGAAGCACGATGATGCGGAAGTAATTCAGTGGTAGAATGCTTCCTTGCCAAGGAAGATGTCGCGGGTTCGAGTCCCGTCTTCCGCTCCATTAAAGATAGAGGGATATAATCCCTCTTTTTTTGTATGAAAGGTTTTTATGAAAATTAGATGTATTCAGCCAAACAATTCTTTTAAGGCTATTTATAAAGTTAAAGTTCCAAAGGAAATTTTTTCTAATTCAAGAAATCCTCTTGAATGTAAGTTTGAATTTGACAAATTTTTTTCGGGTTCAAATGGTGCTTTTGCAGATTCTAATGGTTCATATCGTTCTTATATTGAAAGTGCGGGTTATGAACATGCCATAAAACAATTATACCTAGGGGATTATGGAAGTTGTTCGGTAGATTGGCTTAATAGGAATTCAAGGTCAAATATAAAACTTCCCGAAGATAATGAAAACTATACTTTTTATGTTTTAACAGATAAAGATGCAAAAAAAGCTCAAAAAAAGCTGGATATGTCTGCTTTAAAACATTTGATGCTTTTTTCAAAAGTATTAAAAAGAGAAAAACAAAATTTGCCTACTGATGATTCTGGTCTTAATTATCTTTTTGTTGAATCTCGAATTTCAGAAATTTTAGATAAAAAAATGGATGAAATTATTCAGGATGGTACAGTAGTAACTCTTTCAGCTAAAGAAGTTTAAAGTTTATCAGTAAACTTTAATTTCATATATTTTATTTGGTTTTAATTTTGCATGACCACCTCTTATTGGCATGAATATTACTCCTGATTTATATATAATTAATGATGACAAGCTTGAAATAGGGTATATCCACAAGGATCGGTCCGCTCCTCTTATATTTATTTCTCCTTCCGGTTTTGTATTGTCTGCAAAAGTAAAATTTCCGACAACTAACTCTGAAGGAAGTCCGTAAACACCGTTTTGATTTATGTTTTCTATCCTTGCTTTTATAGAAGACCCTTTTTTGTATTGTTTATTTTTGTATATAAAGTCTTCAGCTAAAATAAAATCTATATATTCACCTTCATTTATGTCTTTTTTTGTTGTGTGAAATGTTTTAGGATATACTTTTAAAATTAGGCTTTCAGTATATGTTGAATTTTTTATATTTGTATTATCTTTGATTTTTAAATTTTTTGGTAAAGTTTCTTCAACAAAAGTATCTCTTACATATATTGTTCTATACGTAGTTAATTTAAAATCATTTTTTAAGTGTTTTTTTATTTCATCTTCATATGCAAAAGATAAATTCGTAATAATAAAGTTTAACAATATAAAAATGCCAAAAAATCTTTTCATTATAGATATTTCACTTTTTTATTTGATTTGCTTTTAACTTTTTCTTCAAGTTTTTTTCTATTTTCCTCTGAAGTTATAAGAAAATTTTGGTATAGAGGATGACTTATATATTTGTTTTGTACAAGATATTCTGGATATTTTGTGTAGATGTATTCATATATTGTTGCCATTCTTCTTGAAGTTAAAGGATGTGTTGAAAAAATATCATATCTATATTCTGTTCCAATTCTGTTAAGAGCAACAATTAAAGCCAGAGGATTATAATTTGCTTTGACCATATAGTCAACAGCTCTTTTGTCTGCTTTGTATTCGTAATTTTTTGAGTTAAACCAATTTGTATAAGAGAATAAACCTTTAAAAATTCCTTGTCTGTAATCTACTGCGTGAGAAATTTCATGTGCAATAATGCCTGCTATTTCGTTTTCATCTTCTGTGTATTTTATAACTGAATCATATATTGCTATTGAGCCATCTCTGTAATATGTTTTTGCATTTGGTTCTTTAGCGTTATTTAATACAAAGAAAGTTATTTTATATGGAATTCTGTTGGCATTTAAAAGGCGATAGCCAATTTCGCCAATTATTTTTTCATTCTTTCCTGCTGTTTTTAATTCAACAGTTATTGCAAAAACAGGAAGTGATATTAGCATTAATAAAAGCGTTATTATAATTTTTTTCATACCAGACAAACTCCTTTTTTTATACAATATATGTTTTTTTGTTGTTTTGCAAGTAAAAAATATTAAAATTAAAGCTCCTTTGTGGAGCTTTAATTTGTTTTATTTTAATTTAATTTAGTACATCTGCCATATTTATAAAATATTTTAGCCGATTCCCACTGTGTTCTTGAAACATCTCTATCGCATAAAACATAAGTGCCTGAATCCAGAACCTTTACTTTGCAAAATCTTTGTTTTTCAACTTTACAATTGTAGGTGTCGCCGTATCCATCAGCATTAAAGAATTGTTCTTTTAATTGTTTGTATTCATCATCTTTTAGAACGTCTTTTTTTGTTTTTGTTTTAGCACTTACAGCCACTGTTCCGATGAGACTAAATAAGATAAATAATGTAAAAATCTTTTTCATTTTATTCTCCTAAATTTTATCAAAGCCGGTGTATTTTCTTAAGGCTTCAGGTATTATGATGTGTCCGTCTTTTGTTTGGAAGTTTTCACAAATTGCAGCTAATGTTCTTCCTACTGCAAGACCCGATCCGTTTAGAGTGTGTACAAATTCAACGGTTCCGTCTTTTCTTCTGAAACGAATATTGGCCCTTCTTGCTTGATAGTCTCCAAAATTTGAGCAAGAAGAAATTTCTTTATATGAGTTGTATGATGGCATCCATACTTCTAAATCATAACATTTTTTTGCACTAAATCCAATATCTCCGCTTGATAGACATACTCTGCGATACGGCAGCTTTAATAATTCAAGTACATTTTCAGCATCTTGGGTTAATTTTTCATGTTCTTCAACAGAATCTTCAGGTTTTGTAAGTTTAACCAGCTCAACTTTGTTGAATTGGTGCTGTCTGATTAGTCCACGAGTATCTTTTCCTGCTGAACCTGCTTCTCTTCTAAAACATGGGGTGTATGCAGTCATATATTTCGGAAGATCATCCTCGTTTAAAATTTCATCTTGATATATATTGGTAACCGGAACTTCTGCTGTTGGTATTAAATATAAATCTTCGTCTACGCATTTAAACATGTCTTCTTTAAATTTTGGAAGTTGTCCTGTTCCTGTCATGGTTTTTGAATTTGCCATAACAGGAGGTAAGATTTCTTCATAACCTCTTGTTTGAGTGTGAGTGTCTAAAAAGAAGTTTATAATTGCACGTTCTAATTTTGCACCATAATTTCTATAAAGAGTAAACCTTGTATGCGCAAGTTTAACTCCTCTTTCAAAATCAAGCATGCCAAGTTCAGGACATAAATCCCAATGCGCTTTATACTCAAAATCAAATTTAGTGGGTTCACCCCATCTTTTTACTTCTACATTGGCACTATCATCAGCCCCTATTGGAATGTTTTCGTCAGGGGTATTAGGGATAAATAGCAATGCTTCTTTTTGAGTCAAATCAAGTTCGTTTAATTTTTCTTCAAGAATTTTTGCTTCTTCTCCTAAGGCTCTTATTTCAGCTTGGATTTCCGTTGTGTCGATGCCTTCTTTTTTCATCAAACCGATTTTATTTGATTCGCTTTTCCTTTTGGCTCTTAAATTGTCAAGTTCAAATTGTACTTTTCTTCTTTCTTCATCAATTTTTATTACTTTATCAATCGACAAATCAGGATTTCTTCTTTTTAAAAGTTCGTTGATTTTTTCCGGATTTTCTCTGATTAATTTAATGTCAAGCATTTTTACTATTCCTTATTTTTTCCAAATATAATTTTAATTCTTTAATTTGTCTTGGTTTAATAGGTTTTATTTGCCCTTTTTTTAAACCTGTAAGTTCGATATTTGCATGTCTTATACGTTTTAAATTTATCACATTATGCCCTAAAAATTCAAACATTTTTCTGATTTGGCGATTTAGACCTTGGTATAATATTATTTCAAATAAAGTATCTGTTTTTGTTTCTTCAAGAATTGTCCAGTCGCAGTAGGCAATTTTGCCTTTTTCGATTTCTATTCCATCGGATAATTTTTTTAGTTTTTCATCAGTTAATTTTCCTTCAACTTTAACGATATAAGTTTTGGCAACCTTTATAGATGGGTGAGTTAGTTCATATGCCAAATTTCCGTCATTTGTTAAAATAATCAATCCTGATGAGTCTTTATCTAAACGTCCAACAGGGTTAAGTCTTTTATATTCTTCAGGCAATATATCGTATATTGTTTTTCTTCCTTTTTCGTCTGACTTTGTAGTAATATAGCCGGTTGGTTTGTAGAATTTATAATATTCAAGCTTGTCTGAGCGAATTAGTTTATCGTCAAGAGTAACTTTATCTTTGGTTCTTATTTCAAAACCAAGCATAGTGATGACTTTGCCGTTAACTTTTACTCGTCCTTGTTCGATATATTCATCAGCTTTTCTTCTTGAGCATAGACCACTTTGAGCAATATATTTATTAATTCTCATATGAAAATTGTATCATGGATTAATGATTATAGGGCAATAATTTTTAAGTTTTTGTTTTGTTTAGTTTATGAATATTTCTTCAGTTAATCAATCATATTTTAATAAGAAAACTAATTCAAATAATTATAAAAAATCAATATTAAATGGTTTGCAAAAAGATAGTTTTGAGTTGAGTTTCAATGGTTTGCGAAAAAAAGATTTTAGCGGCTTAGATTTAATGATTGTTGAATTATTTAAAGCGCCTATTGAAAAATTTGCAGGTAAAAATGATTTTAACTCTTGGGCGCAAAACCACATAGATAGAATTTTAGCTAGCGATTACACTGCAAGAACTATACAAGCTACCGCTCAAAGAAAAGCTATTATTGGCGAATGGAGTACTTATTTGGCTGATAAAAATGGTGCGTATTTTGAAAATAAACCATTACAACTTCTGATTTTATCGAGCATTACAAACGGGTTAAAAAAAGATAATGATAAAACCCCTCCGGTTTTAAATGGCGGTGCTTTAGCTAAAAGTATTGAATTGATAGAGCAAGAATTAGAAAAAAATCCAAAGTCAAAATTTAATTTTTTAAAAATCTATAATTCAAAATTGCAAGAGATATATGCTTCCATTAGTTATGATAATTCTAACGAAAAAGGGAATTGGGTAGTTATTCCTTCTTTTGAGCATGATAAAGAAAATTTTCATTCAAATGTTGAAAAATTAAAAGCATTGAGTCATCCAAACTGGTGCACTGCTTCAACTCAAGCTGAACCTTATTTAAAAAATGGTGATTTTCATATTTATATGGTTGATGGAAAGCCAAAAGTAGGCATCCGTTTTGAGGATGATAATATAATCGAAATTCAAGGTCAGAGAAATAATTCACATATTCCTCTTTTATATAGCGAAGAAATAAAGGATTATACTCAAAAAAATGGTCTAAATGGTCTTGAGGATAGTATTCAAAATGCTGTTGAAACGGCTAAAAGATTTACACCGCTTAAAGATAAAATAAAATCTTTAATGGAAAAGAAAGATTATGAAGCTATTTTTAATTGTCCCGAGTTTAATTGTGAAGCTCAAACACTAGATAGTGGCAAATTAAAGGTTAAAAGATTTATATTTGATGATTTAGAGTTTTTTGGTATAAATCCAAATGAGCTAATGAGTGCCGTTGAAATTGTTGACGGTGATTTAAATTTAGAGTTTTCAGGTGTTACTCGACTCGAAAGTTTAAAAGAAGTTAAGGGTAATTTGGATTTATCTAATTCTTCAATTAAAAATACAGGTTCGCTTCAAAAGGTAAGGGGTGAGCTAAAAATAGATTCAACAAAAACAGAAATTGGTGACAATTTATGTATTGTCGGAAAGAGAGTTTTTGATGTTAATGATCCATATGGTTACGAAAGCTATTTAGATGCAAGGGTTTTAATTAATAGAGTATTAAAGGCAAAAAATAAGAAAGAAATTTTTGAAGCTTTGGGTATAAAAGTTAAAGAACTTGATGACGGTACATTAAAAATATCGTCTTACAATCCAAGTGAGCTTGAAAAATTTGCACTTTTGAGAAGTTACACCAGTGATCCTTTTGAGACAATAGGAATGAGTGAAGAAGATTTATTGGATGGAGTTAGTGTTATAGTAGGTGATTTAAATCTTGAAGAAAGCAGTATTGAGACATTAAAAACCGTTAAAAAAGTCGGCGGGGATGTTAATTTAAAGAAATCAAATTTAATTTCACTTGGAAGTTTGGGATTGATTAAAGGTAATCTCTTAGCTGAAGGTTCAAGTTTAAGAAGTTTAGGAAATTTGCAAGTTGTAGGTAAAAATGCTCATCTTTCAAATACTGCAATAAAAAGTACAAGGTACCTTAAAAAAGTTGGAGGAAATTTATATTTAAATAATACAGATATAAATGAGCTGCGTTATTTAACAGGTGAAAATTTGGGTGGAAATATCTATATTGATTCATATTCTTTCCCTTCTCTTGATGAGAAATTATACGCTCTTGGTTTAGAAAATAAAACAATTATTGATTAAAGAGCAATTTTTTTTGGAAAAAAGTTTTTATTAAATTATGAGGATGAAAATGGGAAAAATTTTTAAATTTTTATTGAAAAAATATAAAAGAAATAAAGCCAAAACAATGCTTTTGGGCAAATGTGCCGGGAAAAAAATTATTTCGATTAACGGTGCAACTTTAACAATTGATAACGGTGCTGAGGAAAGAAAAGCTATAAATCAGCAGAAAATTCAAAAAATTGTTGAAAGGTGTCTTGAAAATCCTGAAATGTTCTTTGATTATATCAAAGGAGCTAATACTCCTGTGTATAAGATAAAAAATGCAGATAAGATTCTTTCATTAATTAATGAACAAGAAGGGTTTATACTTCCTCAAAGTGGATTTAAGGCACTGTATTTAAATATTGTCTTGAATAAGAAAATATCTTTTAAAACAAAAGAAATGTTTGTTTTAAGAAATATGGAAGTGAACAGTTATGCAATAGCTTATCAATTTTATAATTGGTATGGTTATAAGATGAAATTGGATGGTTTTGAACAAGAAACTCAGAAGAAATTTAAAAATATTTTTGAAATATGCGAAACTAATAAAATTGATGAGTTGTCTTTTGAAGAAATATTGGAATTAAAAAGTGCAATAAAGCGCGATATAGAGGCAATAGATTTCGTTAAAAATCTTGCTGTTAAAAATCAGATGGCTAAAAAAAATCTTCAAAAAATTAAAGAAAAAAAAGTTGTTCGGATATAATGTATGGGGGCAAAAAGGGATATTTTTAAAAAATATCCCTTTTTAGTTATCTTGAAGATTTTTTATAGTTTTTGATAAAAGTTTAATTTTTTCTTTGATTTGATTTTCAGAAATGTTTTCACTTAATAAAATTTCTTCCAGAGTTTTGTTTATCGCTTCGTTAAGAGCTTTTTTGTTTTTGTCGGGAAAGTCTTTGTCATTTAAGTTATCTAATTGTTTTGCGCTTATACATCTTGATTGTTCAACTGGGTCCTCGGTACAATTTTTAAAATATTCATTTTGAAGAGAATATTTATTCGCAGGAATAACATTTGTGAGTTTAGATAGCTTAAGTTGATTTTCTTCGTTTGTTAAAAGAAGTGCAAATTCAAGAGCAATATCTTTGTTTTTGGACTTTTTCGGAATTATTAAATTCATTAAAGATATGTCATATTTTTTGTTTTCCCCTGTTAATTGTTCACTTATAGCTGATTTTGAGTATATATCAGGTGCATTTTGTTTAATCATGTTAATAAAATTTGAACCGGCTACTATTATAAGAGCTTGATTTGACATATATTTTTCAATTACTTCTCTGTGGTTAACGGTAAGAATATCCTTAGGTAAAAGATTATTTCTGTACATATCATTAAACATTGAGTATATTTTGGTTGTTGCATCTATTTCTTTTTGGTTTTCAAGGCTTTTAATGTTATATTTATTTAAAATTTTAGCTAAGGTATCTCCTTCATTTAAAGATGAAGCAAAAGGAGATATACCAGAACAAGCCTTAAGGTCTTTTGAAATTTTATATAAATCGTCATAGGATGTTATAAATTCTCCCTTTTGACATTTATTGTAGATTTCTTTGTTGTATATTGTAGTTGAGCTGGTTGCATAAAAAGGAATAGCATATATTTTATTGTTGTATTTTAATTTGTTTAAAAGATTTGGATGAAATTGCGTTGTGTCTTTTTCGTTAAATGTATAAAGAGCGTTTCTCTGTGCTAATATAACAGAAAAGTCGGGATTTAAATTTATAAGGTCTGGTGGATTTGAGGATAAAATTGATGCAAGAGTTCTTTTTTGCGCTTCTTGTATAGGAATATCAACCCAAATAACCTTGTAATCTGGATGTTTTTTTTCAAAATCATTTATAATTTTATTTATTTCTTTTTCATATATCGGTTTAAGTTGTATGGACCAGAATGTAAGTTTTTTTTGTGTATCTTGTTTAAATGGGAATAATATTAAAATCGCCAGTCCCATTAATAAAAATAATAATATTGTAGAGTATAAAAATATTTTTTTCATATTGTGTTAAAATTATACAATGAATTTGTTTGATTCGCTAGAAAATAATAATAAGCAAATTCCTCTTGCGGAATTAATGAGACCTAAAACCTTAGATGAGTTTTTGGGACAGACGAATGTTATAAATCCAAATTCTCCATTCTATAAGTTACTAATAGCAAAAAGGCTCTTTTCTTTTATTTTGTGGGGACCTCCGGGTTGTGGTAAAACTACTTTAGCCAGATTGTGTGCCGGATATCATAATGCAAAATTTGTTGAGTTGTCTGCTGTAAATTCCGGTGTGAAAGATATAAAAGAGACCGCTCAAGGTGCTAAAACAAACTTGAGAGATGGTTTTAAAACCATTGTATTTATTGATGAAATTCACAGATTTTCTAAAACTCAACAAGACGCACTATTGCCTTATGTTGAGTCGGGTTTGTTTTACTTTATAGGTTCAACAACGGAAAATCCTTCTTTTCATACGGTTCCTGCTTTAATTTCAAGAGCACAGGTAATAATGCTTAATTCAATCGACAATTTATCTATTAGAAAAATTGTGTTAAGAGGTTTTAATTATTTGTGTGAAAAGTATGGAAAAAAAGAATTAGATGATGATGCCTTGGATTGTATTGTTGAATTATCAAATGGTGATGCAAGATATTCACTTAATGCAATTGAAAATTCATATTTTGCTTCAGACGATAAAATTGAAAAATCGATAGTTGAAGAATTATTGCAAAAATCAAGCTTAAGATATTCAATTGATTCTCATTATGATTATGCTAGTGCTTTTCAAAAGAGTTTGAGGGGGTCTGATGCAGACGCTGCAATATATTATTTAGCAAAAATGTTGATTGCAGGAGAAGACCCAAGATTTATTGCAAGAAGATTAATTGTGGTTGCTTCAGAAGATGTCGGAAACGCTGATTTTAGAGCATTGTTGGTTGCTGAAGCTGCTCTAAGAGCAGTAGAACATTTAGGCATGCCGGAAGCAAGAATAACTTTAGCTCAAGCTGTTGAATTTGTTGCAAGAGCTAAAAAAACAAACAGGGCAATAAAAGCAATAGATAGTGCAATAGCTGACATTAAATCAGGTTTAGATTTTCCTCCTCCTAAGCATTTAAGAGATGCGCATTATAAAGATGCAGAAAAATATGGATTTGGGCGTGGATATGTGTACACACACGATAATCCTGATTTTAAACAGCAATTTATGCCGGATGAATTAAAAGAAAAAAAATATTTTGATATATAAAACAATAGGGTTATTGCAAAAAACAACCTTTTTTTATAGAATAATATAGTAAAATAGTTTGTGTTGATTTTGTAAACATTTGTAAAGCAAGACAAATTGTATTTAGCAAAAAAAAATATGTTCTTACTTTATACAGGTGTGTTGACTTCAATTAGGAGAAATTAATTATGCAAATAGGTGCCATAAACTCGGTAGGATTCAAAGGTAATGACATATTATTGCTTCCTGCTCCGAAGGCTGATTGTGATTCATCTAAAAATTTGGATTCCGATAATTTGATTCCTGATGAAATTTTGGGTGATGTATATACTATGAAGTCTGAACCTGCTCAAGATGTTGTGGACTTTGATTCTGATGATTTGGAACATGATAAGAAATTAACAAGTGATAAATTAAGAAATTATATAAATGTAGCACAAAGATCAAAGGAAAATGTAAGGTTGCTTACTATTGTATCGAGTTTTGCTTTGTGTTTAGGTTTAATGAATAGATGTAATAAAATTGCTAGGCCTGTTGCAAGAGCTTTTGTAACTGCAGGTGAAACTATTTCAAATGGTGCAGTTAGAATTGCCGGTAAAGTTTTTAAGAATGTAGATACTGAAAAAGTTACAAACAGAATTAAAACAAATGCTGATAAATTAAGATCGGATGCTCCTGATCAAAAAATGCTTGACGGAATTAAATCTTTTGTAGATAAAATTTTTGTTTCAGATAAAACAAAAAAGGCTGTTGAAGGTAAAATAGAAACTACTTCAGGTGATAATGTTTTAGCTGTTATGAAAAAATTAGGACTTCAAAATAAAGCTGATATTTTAAGAGGTGTCGGTGTTAGCGCAGTAGCATTATCTGCAACAGATAAATTTGCAGATAAGATTGAAGGAAGACTAGATAAAGCTGAAGTAGACAGGGCTAAAAAAGATTTAATCGGTGATGGCCTTGGGGTTGCTGCTGAACTTGTAAATGCTGTTATGTAGTTTAAATGAAAGGTATGGTGATAATATGAAAGTTATCGGGAATACTTCATCAAGAATAGTAAATGGTTTGAATGAAATAGGCGATAAAGTTACAAGTAGCGTGAAAAGTACAAAGGTTTTTTTGGAAAATAAGAAAGATACTTTTGTAAAGTCTGATACTTATAAAAATCTCAGCTCAAAAGTTGATAAAAAAACGGCAGTTGGTGCGGGTATTGTTGTTGCTGCATTGATACTGGCTGCCAAATGTTTAAAGGGTGTATTTAATAGAGTTTCAGAATTTAAAAACTAAAACAAATTTGATTTTTTAAAACCGCCTTTTTGGGTGGTTTTTTCTTTTGTATTAGAAGGTAGCAAGTAAGCTAATTATATTTTTTTCAGATAAAGAATATAAATTTTTATGTAAATAAAAATTGAGGATTTAGAGTTGAAAAAAATTGTAGCTTTTATTTTGCTGTTTAATTTTATTTTTTGCAACATAAGTGTTTCTTTTGCACAAGGTTTTGAAATAGAAGGACAAAAATATCCAAGTTACGGTAGTATATTTTTAAATGAAGATAAGTATGAGAGTTTTAATAGAAAAATCTTTTCTTTAAATTTAAAAATGAATAAAATTTTAGGAAAAAAAATTCATATATTGTGGACCTCGCTGTTTCCTAATTTCATTATTGATTCAATGAACAGAGTTTATAGTAATATAGAATACCCTAAAAGACTTGTTAGTTCTCTTTTGCAGCGTGATATGGATGCTGTAAAAAATGAAACTAAAAGATTTTTAATTAATACAACTTTGGGAGCTGCGGGAATTATTGATGTAGCATATAAAATTTTTCATCTTGAAATGTATAATGAAGATATGGAGCAGGCTTTAGCCAAATGTAAAATGAAGTGCGGAAGTTATTTGGTTTTGCCTTTTATTTCATCTACAACAAGCAGGGATTTATTTGGGAGATTATTTGATTTTGCTTTAAATCCTACCACTTATGTGGCATCCCCTATCGCTGCTGCTGTTAAGATGGGACTTTTGATAAATAGAACTGCATATATACAACCTATGTTAAAAATGGTGGAGTCGAACTTTATTGATCCTTATGATATTGCAAGAAAGTTTTTTGGGGTTGAAAAATATATCAAGCTTTCAAATTATGATAGAAAAAAAGTGCTTGAAAATACAAAGAATGACGATTTTGATGAGCTTGAACTTGTTGATAATAAAAAAAATGAGAAAGTTTTGCAAGTTAAAGGTTCTGTTAAGAATAGCGAAAATATTGTAGTAAATGATTATGTTAATAAGGAATTATACGCGGATGTTTTTTTAAACGATTATAATTCTCAAGACCCCGTGTTGGATTCAATGCGAACAGCTTTGTTTGATGTTAAAAATAAAAATAAATCAATTTGGCATGAGGTTTCGATTTGGAACAGGTCTTTTAATAAGAAAATTAAAACCGCAGAAGTTGAGATTTTAAAGAATAGACCAAAATATCGTATAAGATATGTTTTACAGAAAGATAAAATGTCTCCATTGGTTATACTGTTTCCATCTGTGGGTGAAGGTGTAGAAAATAATCATAGCAATATTTTGGCTAAGTTTTTTTATGATGAGGGTTATAGTGTTTTGATTATAGGTAGCCATTTTCAATGGGAGTTTTTAAAAAGTATTGAAAAAGGGTATAAAATTGGTCTAATTAAGGATGATATTAAATATATAAGCATATTGGTTAATAATTCAATAAATTATTTATCTAAAAAGTATGACAGGGTATTTCTTGAAAGAACTGCTTTGGGTACATCTTTGGGTGCCTACGCTGTTTTGTTTTTAGCGAATGAGCAGTATCAAGTCGGTGCAAATAACATAGATAAATTTATTGCTATTTGTCCACCGTTTGAATTAACTTATGCTATTGAGCAAATTGATAAGATAATTGCCTCTTGGAAAAATTACCCTGATGATTTTAAAGAAAAAGTGGCTATTACCGTGGCTAAAGTTATGCGTGCATATACAGAGGCAAAGGAAGAGGGGAAACCTTTTGAAAAGTTACCTTTTAGTGGTTTTGAAGGTAAGCTTATTAGTGCTTTTGTTTTTCATCAAAAACTTTGTGATTTAACATATGCAACAGAAAAGGAAAACAACCCCAATTTTAACAGTAAAGAATTTTATAATTTGATATACAATTCTAATTTTCGTGATTATATGAATAAATACATTTTAGTTAACCGTTCTTATGAAGATCTAAAGGCATTAAGCAGTTTAAATTCTATTTCAGAATATCTTATAAATTCAAATAATTATAAGATTTTTCATAGTTTAGATGATTATTTAATAGACAAAAATCAACTTTTAATGCTTAGAAATTATTGTGATAATAAATTAATTCTTTTTAGTAATGGCGCACATTTGGGTTTTTTGTATAGGGATGAATTTATTGAGGAATTAAAAAAAGAAATAAGATTAGCTAAACAATAGTAAAGTTTGCATAATAAAAAAGGCTTTCATTTGAAAGCCTTTTTTATGGTGGGCAGTACTGGACTCGAACCAGCGACCCCCACAATGTCAATGTGATGCGCTACCAGCTGCGCTAACCGCCCATGTTCAGTAAAATCATAAATTAAAAAAGTATTTATTTCAAGTCTGAAAAGTAAAGTTTTTACAATAGTAAATCAGCCTCGAAATGCAATAAAAAAACCACTCTGCTTGAGTGGTTTTAGTGGTGGGCGTTGATGCTTCAGTTGTAGGCGAAGAATGAGCCTTACAAATGAAGTATGCGCAGATTGCGTAGAAAATCGGACGATTAGTCCTGATTTTCGAGTAAGCCAGCTGAGGCGATAGCCTCGAAATGCAATAAAAAAACCACTCTGCTTGAGTGGTTTTAGTGGTGGGCGTTGATGCTTCAGTTGTAGGCGA
>CALUWM010000032.1 GCA_944324485.1 Candidatus Gastranaerophilales bacterium
AAAAATAAACAAAAAAGAGCAGATGAATATCTGCTCTTTTTTCATTAAATTAATAAATTAATTTTCAAAAACATAACCCATCAAAGAAGCTTCTCTTGCTTTTTTAACAGCATTAGATAACATTCTTTGGTGTTTAGCACATGTGCCGGTTATTCTTCTTGGAAGAATTTTTCCGGATTCAGATAAAAATCTTTTTAGTTTAGAAACGTCTTTATAATCTAAACATTCAATTTTATCATTGCAAAATGTGCAATTCTTTTTCTTTTTTACATCTTTTAAATCTTTAGCCATTTTATTTTAACTTTCCTTTTCTAGTTTTATTCGACCATCAAATTAAAACGGAATTTCATCTTCATCAATTAAGTCTTGTGCGACTTCATCTTGATTGAATGAAACTATTTCGGTTTGACTTTGATTGTTTGCTAATGTTGTGTTGTTATCATTTGAGTTTGATATTTTTTCAACAAAATTAGCATTTATTTCATATACTTTTTTGTCTTTTCCGTCCGGAAGTTTATATGTATTAACTTGCAACTTTCCTTCAACCGCTACACTATCACCGGTCACTAATGTAGATGAAACTGTATCAGCTAATTGACCAAATGCAACAACCCTTAATAATGTTTCATTTGTTTTATCAATATTAATTGTAAAACCCGAAATTGCCATATCATTTTGTGTAAATCTTTTTTCGGGTGCTTTTACGATTGTACCGGTAACAAAAGCTTTTGCAAGAGTCATTTATGCACATTCCTTTGTAGTAAACATTACACGAATAATTGAATCGTTTAATTTAAGTTGTCTTTTTAAATCAGCAATTTTATCAGCAGGAACTGAAACTAACTGATCAACCATAAAACCATCTGAAAATCCGCCAACTTCATAAGCAAGCTTTTTTCTTCCCATCTTGTCAGATTCTAAAACTTCCCCGCCAAGATTTTTAACCATTTCTTCTATCTTGCTTACAATCTTATCTGCTTCATCATTGTCGAGATTAGGTTTAATTATTGTAAATAATTCGTATTTTTTCATTATTTCTCCTTTGGTGATTACTATATAGATGAATGCTATCACAAACATATTTTTCAAACAAGAAAAAATTTATTTAAGTAAAGTTAAGTAAATGTTTATACGATAAATTCACCTTCAAATACTTTTTTCGCAGGTCCTGACATAATTACACTGCCATCTGTTTTGTATTCAATGTTTAACACGCCTCCAGGTAAGACAACATCGCATACGTTATTAATTAAGCCTCTTTTAACCCCTGCGACCACGCTTGCGCACGCACCTGTACCACAAGCAAGTGTTATGCCACAGCCTCTTTCCCATACATTCATTTTAATTCTGTTTTGCGAAATTATGTTAACAAACTCTACATTTGTTTTTTGCGGGAACAATGGGTCTGTCTCTATACTTGCACCTTTTGTTTTTGCAAGCATTTCAGAGTCTTCATCAGTGTATATTACACAATGAGGATTTCCCATAGAAACAGCAGTTGCTTTGTAGCCTTGTATTTCAAAGTCAAGTGCATTTTCTGTGCATATTGGGATTAACGAAGGTTCAAGTATGGCTTTTCCCATATCCACAAGCACATTGCCATTTTCAAGTATTTCAGGTGTAATGATGCCGGCAAGTGTATCAACTGTAAATTTGTTTGTACTAACTATATTATTTTCTTTTACAAATTTTGCAAAACATCTGATGCCATTTCCGCACATTTGTGCAATTGTTCCATCTGAATTAAAAAACTTCCATCCTATATCTGCTATTGATGATTCCGTTGGGCAAAAAATTCCATCTGCACCTATTCCAAAATTTCTATCACACATTTTTATTGCTAAATCAGATGTCAAAATATCATCTTTTAAAATTACAAAATCGTTTCCAAGGCCTTGCCATTTTTCAAATTTTATTACCATATTATTCCTTTATTTGTTATATTCTAAAAATATTTCTTTTATAAATTCAAAACCTTTATCAAGACTTTCAATTTCAACTTTTTCATTTGGTGAGTGCATCGAATAAATGTTTGCAACACCCACAAGTACGGGTTTGAATTTTATATTATTTTTGTTTGTTTTGTTTGCATAAATGTGTGTTTCGGCACCTGCGTGAAAAGATTGAACTTTAATAGGTAAATTAATTTTCTTTCCAACGCATTTTGCAACATCGGCCATTTTTTGATTAGGTGATTTTTCAAATGGTAATAAATGAATATTAACAGTCATTTTTGCGTTTGCATATTCGCCATATTTTTTATTAAATTTATCTATTTCTTTTTGAAATTTTGCTAAAAGTTTTTCTTCGTATTTTTTCACTGAACTTCTAAGAGAATATTGTGCGTAGGCATTTGTGTTTATAATGTTTGTAGCACATTTAGATATTAAAGTCTTAGAATAAGGTTTTTCGACATTTTCCATATCTAAAAGCCTTTCTATACCTATATCTGTTGCGCCGGCAACAATAGAGCCCAAATTGCACGAAGTTATTGTAAAACCATTTTCAACTTTATATGCTCCATTTGGCAATTTAGAAACTAAATCAGCCATTAATTTTGCAGCATTATAGCGTTTTTTATCTTGAATATCGTTCCCGCTATGTCCGCCTAATTTTGTAGTTACTTCTATATTTATATTTGTATATCCGGCTCCTGCTATTTCAAAATTACCCAGTGAATCAGAATCAAGAACAAGGACATTTTCAGATTCTAACTCGTTAAATTTAACATTTTTTATACCCGACATATTAGTCTCTTCATCGCGAGTAAGTATAATTTCTAATCCACCGTGCTTTATTTCCGGATTTTTTGCCAAATAAATTGCTAAATTCAATGCTACCGCAACACCTGCTTTATCATCAGCACCAAGTGTTCTTGTGCCGTCTGTCATAAAGTATTTGTTATCTGTTGAAGTTAAGACTTTTACTTCAGAATTATTACCAACTACATCCATATGTGCAGAAAGCGCTAAAGGCTGTTTTTCTTTGGAATTTGATGGAACTTTTATAATCAAATTTTTATAATCATCATAATAAGCATTTATTCCGTTGGTATATGTGATTTCAAGTATTTTATTTGAAACATTTATTTCTCCTAAACTTGGAGAAGGTATTTTAGCCAACTCTATAAATAATTCCTTAACATCCATCTTTTAAACTCCTATTTATACATTTTTATTGCATCTTCAACTTTTGATAGAACTTCTTTTGCTTTTATTTGAGCTTTTTTTGATCCTTCATATATTATATTTTTTAAATAATCTGGATGTTTTTCGAGGTCTTGTCTTTTTTCTCTGATTGGTGCCATGTATTTGTTTATTTTGGCTGTTAATTTTTTCTTACACTCAGCACATCCAATTGAAGCCATTTTACAACCTTCGCAAATTTCTTTTTGTTCATCTGTTGAGCCGAAAAGTTTCCAATAATCAAAAACAACCTCGCAATTATCCGGATTTCCTTTATCATCTCTTCTTATGCGATTTCTATCTGTAATTGCGGATTTAAATTTCTTTTCGGTTGTTTCAGGTGTATCAGAAATTTTTATGTCATTATTAAATGATTTTCCCATTTTATTGCCATCAAGCCCTTTTAATAAAGGAGTTTGAGTTAATTTAGGTTGAGGTTCATTAAATAATTCAACATTATAAATATTATTAAATCTGCGTGCAATGTCTCTTGTTAATTCAACGTGTGCAACCTGATCTATTCCAACAGGAACAAAATTAGAGTTAAATAGCATAATATCGGCAGACATCAAAACCGGATACCCAAATAATCCATATGAGAGATTTGAAATGTTTTCTTGCTTATCTTTCATAATTTTTGCTAAATCTTTGAGTGTAGGATCTCTTTCAACCCAATTTTGCGGAGTTATCATTGAAAGATATATGTGTAATTGTGCGGTTTCAGGGACTAATGATTGAAGATAAATTGTTGAAATTTCCGGATCAATTCCTGAAGCTAACCAATCTAAAAGCACGTCTTCAACATTTTTTTTCATGTCATCTGTTTGATTATATTTTGTTGTTAGTGCATGCCAATCTGCAATAAAAAAGAAACTTTCAAATTCTTTTTGAAGGTTTATCCAGTTTTTTAAAACCCCAAAATAATGACCTAAATGCAGTTTACCTGTTGGCCTCATGCCTGAAACTATTCGATTTTTTATTTCATTAGTCATTTTTTATCTCCTCAAGCAAATTTAAGGCTTCTGAATAATCATCAAAAATCATCAATGCCTGTCTTAAATGCTCTTTTGCTTCATTTATTTTATTGCATTTGATTTCGCATTTTGCTAAATTTGTTAATAAAATGTGATTTTGTGAATATTTGGTAGCTAATTTATAAAATATACCCATTGCATTTTCATATTCTTTAGTCTCCATATAGCAAATTGCAAGCATATTAAGTGTTTCATCATCTTTTATAATATTTGTTGCATCCAGTAAAAATTGTTTTGCAATTTCATATTTTTTATCAGTAAAGTAATATTTAGCAATAAAAGTTTTTGCAAGAAAATTTTCAGGAGAAACTTTAATTGCTTTTTCAAGATAGTTAAATGCTTCTTCTCTTTTATTTTGCAGCAAATACACATATCCTAAATACGCACAATTATCGGCATCATCCGGTTCTAATTCGTTTGCTTTAATAAAAGCTTCTTTTGCTTCATTAATTTTAGATAACATCATATATGAAACACCAAGAGAGTAATAAAACTCTGCAACATCATCTTCAAGTTTAATTGCTTCGAGCATTTCATCAATTGCCCAATCGTAACAATTCATCTTTAAATACAAAACACCCAAGTCCTTGTGAGCATATGGGTTGTTAGGTTCAAGTGTAATACACTTTTTAAACATTTCGCTGGCTTTATCAAAATCACCTAACTCAACGTAGTTAAATGCTAAATTGTAATACACTTCTACATCAATTTTTCCTCGGTTTAAAAGTTGCTCAAATGCCTGTATTGATTCATTGTATAATTTTAACTTCCTAAGCAGAGTTCCTTTTTTCTTGATTAAAACGATATTTTTTTCATCGGTTGAAAGTAGTTGATTGACATTATCAAGAGCTAATTTATATTGTTTAATATTCTCAAGTGCTTCAATGTAAGATAAACGATAAGTAGAATTGTTAGGATAAGCCATAACTAGATTTTGATATAATGTGGCTGCTAAGGAATATTCATTAGCATTTAGGGCACAAGATGCTAAGCTTGTTAGCATTGATATTGAAGGTTCTATATTATATGAAATTTGAAAATAATTTAAAGCGTTTTTATAGTCTTTTATTGTTTGGTAATATATTCCAAGATTATATGCGGTAAGAGAATTTTGATTATCTATTTCATATGTTTTTAAAAGGAGTTCTTTTGCTTCATTATATTTACCTAAGTTCATGTATGAAACTGCTAAACTATTTGCAATAGCTATGTGATTAGGGTTGAGTTCCAACGCTTTTTCAAGATATTTACAAGAATTTTCATAATCTTTTTTAAGCATATAAGATGTTGATAAAATATAATAAACAGAATAATCAATTTCAATATTAGGATTTTCTAGAACTTTTAGCATTATATCTATTGCATTATCAGGTTGCATAAATTCAATAAATATCATCGCAATATTTTTATAAGCTTCTAAAAAATCCGGTCTTAATTTCAAAACTTCTTTAAAATAATTAATTGCTTCTTCTTTTTCGCCGGTTCTTACTTTGCAACTTGCAATATAAAAAAGACTAGTAGCGTCATTTTTATTGTTTTCTACAACTTGTTTAAAAGCATCTATTGCAGCCAAAGGATTATCTAGGTTAATTTCACATAAACCCAGATTTTTCAATGCTTCGATATTTTTTGGATCAGATACCAGATATTTTTGAAGTAGTGATTTTGCTTGTTCAAATTCTTCTTTGTTAATATATCCAAGTGCTTCGTTTAAAATATTATCCGTGTTTTCCATAGGTTAATTATAAATAAAACTAAAAAAATAAACAAATAAAAAATACCCCCTATTATTTAGAGGGTATTTTTATATCTGAATTTGCAATTATTTTTTGCTTTCAATTACTGCCTGAGCAGCTGCAAGTGCAGCTTGTGGAATTCTAAACGGCGAACAAGAAACATAATTTAGTCCGATTTTATGAGCGAACTTAACGCTGTCTGGATCACCACCATGTTCACCGCAGATACCGCCTATTAATTTTGGATTAATAGCTTTACCTTTTTCCATTGCCATTTTAATTAATTCACCAACGCCTTTGAAATCAAGTGTATCAAAAGGATTGTATGGAAGTATTTTTTGTTCTACATAGCGTTTTAAGAATTTACCTTCTGCATCATCTCTTGAATATCCAAACGTCATTTGTGTTAAATCGTTCGTACCAAAAGAGAAGAACTCGGCGTATGGTGCAATTTCATCAGCAGTAATAGCTGCACGAGGAATTTCAATCATAGTTCCGAATTTATATTCAACTTCAACGCCTTTTTCTTTCATAACGTCTTTTGCAACTTTAACTAAAATTTCTTTTGCGGTTTTTAATTCGTTAACATGCCCGATTAAAGGAATCATAACGTATGGCATTACATTTATTCCTTCTTTTTTAACATCGCAAGCAGCTTCGAAAATTGCTCTAACTTGCATTTCATTAATTTCAGGATATGTTAAACCTAAACGACAACCACGAAGACCCATCATCGGATTTGCTTCAGACAAACCTTCAACAATTGTTAAAAGCGCTTGTTCTTCTGTATAATCTTGTTTTAGAGCTTTTTTTGCAGAAACTTGTGCAATTAACTCTTCTTTAGAAGGTAAAAACTCGTGCAATGGCGGATCCAGCAAGCGGATTGTTAATGGTTTTTCGCCTAATGCTTTGAACATACCGTAGAAATCTTTATATTGCATAGGTAATAATTGATTTAAAGCCTCTGCTCTTGCTTCTTTCGTTCCTGCAATAATCATTTTTTGAACCCAAGGAAGTCTATCAGGATCCATAAACATATGTTCGGTTCTACATAATCCGACACCTTCAGCATGGAACATCAGGGCATTTTCAACATCTTTAACGGTATCTGCATTTGCTTCAATTGTCATTGTTTTAATTTCATTTACCCAAGTAAAGAAAGTTTTAAAGTTGTCATCAATTTTAGCATCAGCTAATTTTACGGCACCATCCATGACAAGACCTTTGCCGCCGTCAAGTGAAACAATATCATCTTTTTTATAAACTTTTCCATCAGCTCCTGTAAGTGTTTCAGCTTCAAGGTCTATTTTCATATCTTCACAGCCGGCAACACAAGGTTTACCCATACCTTTAGCAACAACGGCAGCATGGGAAGTTGCACCACCTCTAAGAGTTAGTACGCCTTGAGCTACTGCCATACCGTGAATATCATCTGGGCAGGTTTCTATTCTAACAAGAATAACTTTTTCGCCTTTTTCGCCACGCTCAGCAGCTTCATCGGTATTAAATACAATTTTTCCAACTGCTGCACCCGGAGAGGCATTAACCCCATGTCCTACAACATGAGCATTTTTCATAGCGTTATCATCAAAACAAGGAAGAAGGATCTGATTAACTGCATAAGGATCAACTAATTGAATAGCACGTTCTTTTGTAATGATTCCTTCTTTTTCCATCTCAACAGCAATTCTCACTGCAGCCGTAGCAGTTCTTTTGCCACTTCTTGTTTGAAGAATATACAATTTACCTTTTTCAATGGTAAATTCCATATCTTGTACGTCTTTATAGCCATTTTCAAGTTTTTTAGCAATATCAACATATTGCTTATATAAATCAGGCATTTCAACTTCAAGTTCAGATATCGGTTTAGGTGTTCTTATGCCGGCTACTACATCTTCTCCTTGAGCATTTGTTAAGTATTCACCATAAAATTTATTTTCACCGGTTGCTGGATTTCTAGTAAATGATACACCTGTTGCGCAATCATCACCCATATTTCCAAATACCATGGTTTGGACATTAACTGCTGTACCAAAATTATGGTCAATTTTGTTCATTGTTCTGTATGCAACAGCACGTGGAATATTCCAAGAACGAAATACTGCTTCAATAGCTTCTTGTAATTGCACAAAAGGATCTTGTGGAAATTCACGACCAGTAACTTCTTTTATTACATTTTTATAAATAGGAATCAAAGACTTCCAGCCTTCTGCTGAAACTTGTGTATCTTCTTTAACGCCTTCTCTTTCTTTAACTTTTTCTACTTCGGATTCAAAATATTTTTGTCTATCCATGTCCCAAGCAACAGAACCAAACATTGTTAAAAATCTTCTGTAACTGTCATAACAAAATCTAGGATTGTTTGTTAGCTTAATCATTGCTTCAACGGTATCATCATTTAATCCAAGATTTAATATTGTTTCCATCATACCAGGCATTGAAACTCTTGCACCTGAACGAACAGATACCAATAATGGATTTTGAACATCGCCAAATTTTTTACCTGTTTGTTTTTCTACATCTGCTAGAGCAGCTTTAACTTCATCCATTAAGCCTGATGGCATTTTATTGCCGTTATTTATATAATCCATACAAACTTCAGTTGTAATTGTCAACCCCGGAGGCACAGGCAGACCTAAATTGGTCATTTCAGCAAGATTAGCACCTTTTCCACCAAGGAGGTTTCTCATATCCGCATTGCCTTCTCTAAAAAGCCATACACGTTTTTGCATTGATTTCCTCCAATTTTTCTAATATTTCTAATAACACAATTTAAGTTGATGGTATCAAAAACAAAGTCTCATGACAAATAGAATTTGAATATATTATTAAAAAAATGTGTAAATTTTTGTTAAAAAAATACTCTCAAATGAGAGTATTTTTTTAATTATTTTCGGTTTTTGATAAAACATCATTCAAACATTCCAGAAGCTCTAATCTGGCTTGTTCATCTAATTCAACCAATGGTCGGCGAACAAAATTTTCCATTAATCCGATTTTTGATAAAAGCGCCTTAATAGGAGTAGGATTCGGAGCCATAAATATTTTCTTAAATAATGGATATAAAATTTTATGCATATTTGAAGCAGGAACAACTTGCCCTGATTTAAAATTATGTATCATAGATTTAATTTCTTTTCCTACAACATGGGAGGCAACAGACACTACACCATGAGCTCCAAGAGCGAGCATTGGTAATGTCAAACTGTCGTCTCCTGAATATATTGCAAAATCATCCGGAGCAAGCATTCTTATTTCAGATATTAAATCTAAGTTTGCATTTGATTGTTTAACGGCAACAATATTTGAATATTCTTTTGCAAGAAATGCAATAGTCTCGGGAGCCATATCAATTACGGATCTTCCAGGAATATTATATAATATTATGGGTATATCAACACTTTTTGCGATGGCACCAAAATGTTCTTTTAAACCTTGTTGAGATGGTTTATTATAATACGGTACAACAGATAAAATAGCGTCTGCGCCAAGCTCTTGAGCTTTTTTTGATGAAGCTATTGCAGTATCCGTTGAGTTTGATCCGGCACCCATTATAACCTTACATTGTCCGGAAACTGTGGATTTTACACAATATAATATTTCATGTTCTTCTTCATGAGTTAATGTTGGGCTTTCTCCTGTTGTGCCGGCAACAACAATGGCATCAGTGCTTTGTTCTATTAAATGTTTTGAAACTTTTTCAAGTGAAGCATAATCTACTGACTTTTCTTTATCAAAAGGCGTTACCATTGCTGTAATAACTTCACCTAAATCGTATCTTAATGTCATAAATTCTCCTTTAATATAAATCCATTTCAATTACTTTTTTAGCTAATCTTACGGTATTAAGTGCTGCACCTATACGCAGATTATCTGCCACACAGAAAAAGTCAAGCCCATTATCAAATGCAATAGATTTTCTTATTCTTCCAATATATACAGGGTTTTTGCCAGCTGCATCTTTAGGAGTTGGATAAGTGTATGTTGTAATGTCATCTCTAAGCTCTACTCCCCAAGTATTTTTTAATACTTCGCAAGCAGATTCAGGATTGATTGTTTCTTCAAATTCGGCACTTACAGATTCAGAGTGTCCAATGTAAACAGGAACTCTTACAGCAGTGCATGAAATTTTTACATTTTCAGGCAAGTGAAGAATTTTTCTTGTTTCATTTGTAACTTTCATTTCCTCTTTTGTGTAACCATTTTCGCAAAAAGCATCTATTTGCGGGATAACATTAAATGCGATTTCATATTTAAAAGCAGAAGGTTCAAAAGGCATACCAACCAGATTTGTCTTGGTGTTATCAGTTAATTCGTTTATTGCTTTCAATCCTGCACCAGATACAGCTTGGTATGTAGAAACAATCATTCTTTTTAATTTGTATTTATCATGTAATGCTTTTAGCGGTAACATAAGTTGCGAAGTAGAACAATTTGGATTAGATATAATACCTTTATGACTTTTTAAGTCTTCATCGTTAACTCCTGCAATTACAAGGGGAACATCTTTTTCCATTCTAAATGCACTTGAGTTATCTATAAATACGCAACCTTTTTTTGCAGCAATTGGTGCAAAACGCCTGCTGGTTTCTCCTCCTGCTGAAGCGAGGCAAATATCTATATTATCAAAGATTTCTTCATTTGCTTCTATGACTGTATGTTTTTCACCTTTAAATTCAATTGTACTTCCTGCAGAACGTGATGATGCTAAAAACTTAATTGAGTTATATTCTACTTTTTCTTCTTCCAGTATATTTAGAATTTCTCTTCCAACAACACCCGTTGCTCCTAGTACAGCTATGTTAGGTAGTTTTTTTGTCATAAAATATTCTCCAATCCATACACAAAGTTGTTATTATGATATACATGTTCGACAGCTATCTTTACTCCGGGCATATAACATTCTCTGTTTATTGTGTCATGGTGAATTTTTAAGATTTGACCGTCTGAACCGAATATAACTTCTTGAGAAGCTACAAAACCAGGCATGCGAACAGCATGGATTTGTATGTTGCCATTACCTTCGACATTATAATTGCCACCCCTTGCACCTTTAATAGTTTCTGTTTCTTCGCAATTACCTAATTTGAAATTGTTATTATTTTTCATCATTAACTGAGCTGTTTTAATTGATGTTCCGGATGGGGCATCTTTTTTTTGATTATGGTGAAATTCTATTATTTCAGCATTTGAAAAATATTTAGAAGCTTCTGAAGCAAATTTCATCATCAGAATTGCTCCAATAGAAAAATTAGGTGCAATGAAACATCCGACATTTTTTTGAGTTGAAAGTTCTTTGATTTTTGATATTTGTTCGTCAGAAAGCCCTGTTGTGCCGATAACAGATTTTACATTATTTGCTATATATGTTTCAATGTTTTTAAATATAGTTGCAGGTTGAGTAAAATCAACAACAACATCTATTTCATGAATTTTTAATGCTGCTTCTAAATCGCCCTCTATGTATACATCGTTATATATATTTTTTCCTATGTTATTAGTATCCACGGCACATACTAACTTTAATTCAGGTGAAGAGATAGCTAATTTAACAACTTCGCTACCCATTTTACCATTTGCTCCGACTACACCAACTTTAATCAAATTATGCCTCCTTTAGTATTTGCATTGACTAGTATATCATGTCGCTTTAAAAAAACCAACAAAAAATAATTTAAATTTAAACCTAATCCTTTAGTATTACTTGCATTTTTTTATTGAAGATATACGATAATTATGTGTTGTTAGTAAACTGAAAGGAACTCTCTCATGAAGCTAAGCATTAACAGCTTAAATTTAGTGTCTTCAAATATTGGAAGTGTGAAGGCAAGTCAACAACAAAAAACAGTAAATTTTTCGCAAAATCAAACAAATCCATTTTCTAAAGAAGCTTGTTCATCATTAAAATTGAACAGTTTAAATTTATCTAAGACAGTTAAATTCACAGGTGCACTTTTAGGTGCTTTTACGGAATTAAATAATGCTATGGTTACCTGTAAGACTGAAAGCTCACACGGTGAAAATGTAGGTTCTGCTGCAAACGTAAATAAGCTTTTACATGATTTTGCGGGTGATTTTGCTCAACCTGATGATGCAATCAAAACTACAATAAAGGTTGGTGATAAAAAAGTTAACGGTAAAAGTTTACCTGTTTATGCTAGAACTCAAATTAAATTGGTTGAACCAAGTAAAGTAAAAGGTTCACAAGATTTACTTTTTGAAATGGCAGTAAGACAACCTTCAAAGGATGGCATAAAAGGTGGCAAGTGTGATAAACTTTCTCAATTAATCGGAATCAGAATGACACCAACTAATTACAAAGGTGAAGGCACCAAGGAACAAGCCTACATCTTAAATACAAAAGGTAATTTAATGGCTGTTATTGAAGACAAAAAAGATGTTTTATTAACAAATGCCGGTCAAATTACTAAAAAAGATAAATCGAGAGGCACCCTTAAAGTAGAAGCAGAACAAGCACAAAATGTATATACACCATTCACTCCAGCCCCACAAGAAGTTGAAAAAAGATTACCTGTGCCATCAATTGGTGAAGGAACAGAAATTGTAATAGGTATGGAAAATGGTCGTTTTGAAAATGAAATAAAAGACTCAATAAGAACATTTGTAAATAAAGTAAAATCAGGTGAAATAGTTTTAAAACAATTTGTTGCAAATCCGAATGCAAAAAGTACACAACTTGTTATGCTTGCAGGCGGTTATGGTTCAAGAGCTGAATATACAAATGCTTCTTCAAGCGCGATATTCCATGATGTTAATAATGGTTCTCAATCAACAAAAGGTGTTTTTAGAACAGCAACCGGATTGACTCCAATGGAAACAACTTTTGTTACACTTCACAATGCAGGACTTTTAGATTGTTCAAAAGATGCTATTGATATTAACAAAAATATTAAATTTTATCTTAATAAAGATATTAACAGAGGAAATGGCGGATATACAATTGGACTTGCAAAGAAAATGGATAGAGAAGATAGAAAATCAATCATGATTTTCCCTAATGACTCTGTATCAAGAATGACAAATGCCGTAATTGAAGCAAAAAGAATAATTGATGATGGGCATGCGGCAGTTGCGATGATTGCAAAACAAGTTCCTGCAAAAGAATGTATTAATAATTTTGGAATAATGAAACTGGGAGAAGGAAATGAAATACTTGAGTTTGCTGAAAAACCAGCATCAATTCCAGAAGGCTACGAAAGAGACGGAATGTGCTTAACTAATACGTTCCAGTTTGCAGTTTCAAAAGAAGCTCTTGATGTTTTAGATTTGGTTGAACCTTATTTTTCAACTTCATCTACTGCAAAAGAGACAAGAGATTGGTCTAAACAATTTATTCCAATAATTAAAGCGATATCACAAGAAAGTAATTATGATAAAATTAGAGAGCAATTAAAACCAGTATTCGGTGCAGATGCAAAGCCGCTTGATGATGATGTAATTACTAGAGCTAAGGAGATTTTGGGGGATCAAAAATTAGTTGCTGTTCCAACAAATGAACCTTGGGCTGATTGCGGAACATTGAACCAATTATATCAAACTACAATGCAAATTGTAAGCGGTGATTTCCCTCTTGAAGATTTTGAAAGAGCACATGCGCTATCTTGTGTTGATACTCAATCAGGTCTTGTTGCTTCGTCTTCTGAGCAACTTGCAAGAATAAATAAAAAGTATCATATTGAAGGGCAAGTAATGGTTGTTCCTCAAGCTAAAAAGGTAACAAAATCAAGCGTGGCTGATATACCCGTTACTGTTAATGAAAGAAAATAATAATTTTCAAAAACATATAAAATTAAAGCCCTCAAATTTGAGGGCTTTAATTTTTAAAATTGATTATTTAACTATATTATACAAAAAGTTCTCTTTCTGTTCTTACTATTTCATGATTGATAGAATTTCTGTGAGAAACAGAAGAAACTATTGCCATAACAGTAGCACTCATTGCAATTTCTGAATCTAACTTATTAACAGCAGAGCCAACTCCAACAGCGCTGGCGCCTGATGCAAATGCTAAAGGAGCTGTTTTTGCAGTAATTCCAGAAGCTGACATTATCGGAAGTGCTGTGTGTTGAGCTAATTCAAGTGTATTTGCAATTGTAGCTTCAGCATAGCTAATCAAATGAGCTGATGGGTTAGAAGATTGAATATCAGCTTTTAGTCCTTCAGTTTGAATTAAATCTACACCGAGTATTTCAAGTTTTTTTGCAAGCTCGATTTGTTCTGATATTTCAATATTTCCAGGAATTGTAACACAAGTGAAAACATCATATTTTGAAATTAACCCCATTGTTTCAAGTACAATATCATATACTTGTTGAGAAGTGAAACTTTGACCTTTTTTGTATAAAGCGTCAAAATTGCCAATTTCAATAGCGTCAACTCCCCATTGAACAGCATTTAAAAGTTCAAAAGGATGTACACTTGAAACAAATATAGGTAATTTTGTATTTTTTCTTGCTATATCATATATTTTTTTATCGCAAGAAATATCAACTGCGCTTGCATGTCCTTTTTGTGCGGCACGACATACACGAGCAACGTTATCAGCATTGTAATTATCAATTCCTGCGATTATCTTAACTGCTCTTTTTTCTCTTAAATGTTTTTTAAAAATTTCAATTCCCATTATTGTTTTCCTCTTTTCTATTACAGTTGAATTTTATCACAACTAAATATTATGTGCAATGAAAGCTTAACTTTAATGTGATAATATCACAACGTATTTAAGGATGAAATTATGATTGCATATTTGAAAAACAAACTTTTTTTAATATTATTCAGCATACTTTATGCTTTTAGCTCAATAGCTTTTTCATATGAATATACTTCAAATGAAGAAAAAAACTTTATTGAAATATACGAAAAAACTCTTCCTTCGATTGTGTCGATAGAAGCTGATATTGATCATGGTACATCAGGTGGTACAGGATGTATTATTTCTAAATCAGGTATTATTTTAACAAGTTCACATGTAATTGAAAAAGCAAGAAACATAACAGTAACTACGCACAGTGGCAGAAATTATACTGCAAAAATTTTAGCAGTACTTAAAAATAAGAACGATTTAGCTTTAATTAAAATTGATACCAAAGAAGATTTGCCTTTGGCTAAATTTGGAAATTCAGACGAAATTAAAGTTGGACAGAGAGTGCTTACTATCGGATGCCCCTTTGGATTTAAAGATACGTTAACAACAGGAATAATTTCAAGAATTGATTACGAAAGAAATAAAATACAAACTGATGCAGCTATAAATCCCGGTTGTTCAGGCGGTCCATTGTTAAATTTAAAAGGAGAAATAATAGGAATCAATCAATCAATCTATAATCCTGATAACAATCGATCAAATATTGGAATAGGTTTCGCTTTGCCATCTAACTATGCGATAGATTTTATCTTTAAAGCGAATAAAAAAATGGCAAATATAAAATAACTATTTTAGTAAAAAGGTTTTAATGTATTTGTAAGCCAGAATTAAATTTTCGTCTGAAAGATTATTTACCATCGAAAAAATCTCTTTTTTTAAGTTTTGAGGGTTTTTAAGATAATTGAATTCAAACAAATCTTTTGGTTCTACATTAAGTGCATCAGCAAAACGAGAAATTAAATCAGGTGAAGGAAAATTTTTTCCGCTTTCAATGCAACTTATATGTTTATCGTCCACCCCGACTAATTCTGCTAAACGCGCTTGCGTATATCCAAATTTTTTTCTATATTCTCTTATTTTTTTTCCAAATAATATTTTGATATTATCCACTTTTACCTCGAATTTTATTTTATGAATAATACAGGCTTATTGAAACGGTAAATTAGGTAATTTATTGACAAAATATTACCTATTATGTTACATGTTTTACTAATTAGGTAAATTTTTATAATTTTTATAACCTAATACAATAAGAACCGAGGAAACATTATGAAAAAGATAAAAGCATTTTCTTTAATTGAACTTATGATTAGCTTAATTGTAATAAGTTGTATAATAGCAGCATTCATTCCTGTAATATCAAAAAAATTAAATAGTTCTAATGTATCTGTTAC
>CALUWM010000033.1 GCA_944324485.1 Candidatus Gastranaerophilales bacterium
CAATATCCATATTCAGATTGGGTTTACGGCTCTGGTCAAAGAATGAGGTTTGGTTTGAATCATCTTCATATATGTATAGAGGAAAGATTGGAGCTGTATTGCTAACACGCATAGCCATAATGCCTTTTTCTGTAATATCTTTAGTTATAAAGACATCATTCCATTCGTAGTTTCCTAATACCATTCTTGAAAGTATTAGTCCTACATTATGATTGAAAAATTGTTTCATAACATCATATCTGGCACGCTGTAATAATCTTGTATCATAATAAACATATCTCGTATCAAATGGTCTGTATAATAAGTTTCTAAAATACTCTTCTGAATATTTTGCTGTCTTTATAGTTGTACACAATTTGTATGTATCAGTTACTTTTAACTTATATTTACTTGTAAGAATATCATTACACTCAAAGACTTCATGCAATTTACGGATTAGCGTTTCTTTATCCATATCAATAAATAAATTATCCCTACCCGTAGCTATTCCAGCTTTGTTAAGTTTGAATAATTCATCGATTTTAATGCCTTTATTATAATCAGCTTGTACATTAAAATCTTTCGGAACAAAGAAATAATACGGTTCTGCCGGAGTCAATTCTTTATACCCCGCTGTCGTAAGGTCATTCCCGTTTAGGTATTCGTATTTCTTTTCTCTTTCTCCAAACAATTCCGTATGATAAACTTTTGCAAGTTCCTCAGGGTTTTTCTTACCGGTTTTAATAAATATATTTATACTAACCCCCTGCTGGATATTAAATACATTTTCATCTTTTGAACCGTCTGGTGAGGTTTCTTTTTTCTTAGCGTTTCCGTGAAGGTCAAGGATATAGATTTTATCAAATGTTTGCATAAGGTGTTTTCTCATTTGCCTATGGATTACACCGTCTAAAAAACTGTTGTTTGAAATGTAGGCAAGTATACCCTCATTGTTTTTTTCTATAAAACTTTCACCCATACGGATAAATTTGATGTAATCATCTGAAAGTGGTTGTATATTTCTTTCGTTTAAATCCTGTTTATAGGCTTCCATAAGTTCATCTATATAGTCATTCTTGTTGCAACTGCTAACACTGTATGGTGGATTCCCTAATACAACCATAATAGGAGTTTGAGATTTTATTTTTCCTGCTTGCGTTGCTTCTTGAGAAAGCCAATCGAGCAAGGGATATTTTGTTGTTTCATCTTGTTCAAGGGCATTAGTTAAATAAACATTAAACCTATTTGTCTTTTTTGTTGTAGTGTAGCCTGTTTCTTGTAACAATAAATCAAGCTTTAAATGACACATAACATAAGGTGTCATCATTATTTCAAAACCGTTTAAGCGAGGTATTAGAGCATTATCAACATATTGAGACCATATCCCTTTTTGATTTACAAAATATTCATATATTTTTCTTATTGTTTCAGCTAAGAATGTTCCTGTTCCTGTTGCAGGGTCTAGAATTTGAACCTTGTATATTTCTTCTTCTTCCCATACTTCTTTTGCTTTTTTAGTTCTTTTATTAGAAGTATCCATATACAAAAATCTTTTATGCTTAATCTTTGTATTATCGGCCAAACCCTGAGATAGATTAAATTCTGTTTTTAATATGTCATCTACTGTTCTAACAATAAACTTTACAACAGGTTGAGGGGTATAATAAACTCCCCTTTTTTCTTTATTTACTTTGTCATAGCTTTCAAGGAATGTTTCATAAAAATGCAAGAAAGGGTCTGACATTTGTGTTGTTCTACCGTAATTTCTTAATAGTTTATTTAAGTCAACAGCTCTAAAGATTTCAACTAAGTCATCAACTATCCAAACAAGATTATCATCAAGGTTTGCACCTGAAATATAGTCAAATAACTGTCTTAAAAAAGGATTATTCTTTGAAACAAGCTCTCTTGCTTCTTGTCTTGAGAAATCTTCAAGAGTTGTATCATTAAGACGAGCAACAAATAACCCGTAAGCAATTGTTTGGGCGTACATATCAGCAAAAGTGTGATTGGTTAAATCGTGCAATAAAATTTGTTTAAAAGCATCTCTTTGATTTGCTAATGAACCAGTGCAATCACACTCAAGAGCGTTTATAATAACATCTTTAATCATAACGGCTTTTTGAGCCATAAGGTTTGCAAGTTGTTTAGGTGATTTTATTGTTTGACCTTGATAGTCACAGAAATTGCGTATATGGTCAATTAGTTTTTGATATTCGTTATCATATACTTTAATTTTACCGTTAATAATATCAGCAATCTTAACAGTATCAACCTTTTGTCCGTTAACAAAGAAACGAAATTCAAGATAATTTGTTAATATTAAATTATCAAGACTTGCTTTATATCTGTCTAATTGTTCTGATTTTTCAACAATATCAAGGTTTTTATCGATGTCTTTTGCTTCAATATATCCGATTGGAATATTTTTCTTTTGTATTATGTAATCGGGAGCACCGCATTTTTGCCTTCTTGGTTCATTGATAGCTTGAACACCAACAACAGTTCTTTCAATAAAATCCTGTAAATCACCCCTAAAACTGTGTTCTGTGGTTTTGCCCGTTTTAAATTTTTTTATTATTTCATTAATATATTTTTCTGCCATGGTTTGATTATATCATATGTTTAATGAAGTAAAACGTGTTAATATAACATCTAAACCCAAACATATTCATTCATTACAGGTTGCATGTCAATATTTTTTAATGCAGTATAAATTTCTTCAACGCTTCTGGGATCTGCTATTTCAAATTGATTATCGCCTTCTTTTTTTTGTGCGTGTTCGCCAATTCCTGTTGAGACTCCGGCTGAAATCTTTGTGGCAGCTATTTTTACTGCATTATTTCTAAATTCAGCCCTTTCCCTTGTTGAAATTGTCATATTTATATATGGAAGAAAAATTCTATAAGCACACATTATTTGTAATAATTCTAATTCCCCAATGTTTTTTGGATTTATATCAGCATTTGCAATTGTAGGTCTTAGTCTTGGTACAGAAACCGCAAATTCTGATTTTGGATATTTTTTTTGAAGAAAGTGTATATGAAGGGCTGTTGCAAGAGTGTCTTTTTTGTAGTCTCCTAAGCCTAAAAGTGCACCAAATCCTGCTCCTCGCATATTGCCTTTTAAAGCTCTTTCTTGAGCATTGATTCTGTATGAATATATGCTTTTGTGTCCTTTTAAGTGATTTTTTGTGTATTCTTTTTTGTCGTAGGTTTCTTGGAATACTGTTATATAATCAGCTCCGCTTTCGTGCAGTATATTATATTCATTTGTGTTTAGCGGATATATTTCAAGACCGATATTTTTGAAATATTTTTTTGCTAATTTAGTAGCGTTTGCAATATAGTTTACATCGGACATTTTTCTTGACTCACCTGTTAAAATAAGTATTTCTTCCAGTCCTGTTTTTTTGATTGCTATTAATTCATTTTCTATTTCGTCTAAATCGAGCTTTGCTCTTTTGATATTGTTTTTGCAGTTAAAACCGCAATAAATGCAATGATTTTCGCAATAGTTCGAAATATAAAGAGGAGTGAAAAAATATACATTTTTCCCGAAATATCTTTCTCTTTCTGACTTTGCTTTTGTGGCTATTTCTTCTATAAATTTTTTTGCAGCAGGTGAAATTAAAGCACAGAAATCTTGAATTGAACAATTTTCTGTCTTGATAGCTTTTTTTACATCATTTTCGCTATATTGGCTAAAATCAATATTGTCTGCTATTTTTAAAATTTTATTTTCAATATCACTTTCAATTTTTTCCATATCAGGAAAATATTTTTCTTGCATAGTTTACCTCAAAAATCCTGTTAATGGGCTTGATGCTTGAGCTAAATTGTTTACTTTGCCAAATTTTGAAAGATAGGCTAGTCTTCCTGCTTCGATTGCCAATTTAAAAGCTTTTGCCATATTGTTAATATCTGATGATGTTGCAATTGCTGTATTTGCCATGACGGCGGTTGCTCCCATTTCCATGGCCTCTGCGGCTTGACTTGGTTTTCCGATTCCAGCGTCAACAATAATTGGTAAGTCAATTTCTTCAATTAATATTTTAATAAAATCTTTTGTAAGAAGTCCTTTGTTTGTTCCAATAGGAGCGCCAAGAGGCATTATACAAGCAGCTCCTGCATTTTGCATATCTCTTGCTGCAGTTAAATCCGGATACATGTATGGCATTGGGATAAAGCCGTTGTTTGCTAGTTTTTCAACAGCTTTTGTTGTTTCGTAGTTGTCAGGAAGCAGATATTTAGAATCTTTGATGACTTCTATTTTAATCATATCGGCATTTGATAATTCTCTTGCGATAAGAGCTATTCTGAGTGCTTCATCAGAATTTCTTGCTCCTGATGTATTTGGAAGAATTTTTATGTTTTTTGGAATGTAATCCAAGATGTTGTCTGTGTCTGTATTTATTCTTCTTAGTGCCATTGTTATAATTTCAGCGTTTGCGTTTTCAATGGCAGATTTAATTAACTCTAAATTGTATTTTCCTGAGCCTAATATAAATCTTGATTTAAATTCATATTTTCCTATTTTAAATTTATCTTCCATTTTTACCTCAATAAAAAAGCAAACAAAGAAGCTCGTACCCAAGGTGGTGCGCCCCTTCATTTGCTTTTAAATAACAAAATCTATGTGATAATATAAATTAAATTAACAATTTTGTCAAATGTGGAAATTTGTTGTATGTTAGTTAAAAAGAGGTTGTGAAATGGGCTGTTTAAAAAGTTTAATAAAAAAAATAATATTTATAATATTGATTGTTGCATTTTTTGCATTTGGTGGTTATTCATTTGTGAAAAAACAAATTAATAATTACCAAAATCCTCCGAGAGCCGTTTTTGTGCAAACTGAAAAGAATTATGGCGATTTTTCAAAAGTGTCAGGCGATTATCAACTTTCAAGAAGTTATAACTTTTTTGGATATAAAAAAATTAATGCAAAATATATTCCTACCGGACAAAAAATTACAATTTTTGATTTGAAAGACAATAAAAAACTTTCTCCAAATGATTTTGCTACTAACGAAATAAACAATAAGATTAATGATTTGTTGACAAAATCGAAAGATTCTTTCATAACTTTTGAAGATTTTAAGATAATTCAAAAGGGAAATTATGTTTCTAAGGGGCAAAAAGTTCCATATATTAAATTTAGTGCCAAAGTTAAAAACATTCCATTTAAGAATGTTATTGGTATAATCGCTGCTTATGAAACTAAAAACGAAAAAGCAAAAAATCCATCTACAAAACTTATTTTTACTGTGGTTGATACTAAAGCTTTTAATCCTGTTATAGTTGAAAATTTTATCAAGGCGGTTAAATTTTGACAAGAGTGTCTGTGATTTTAACTACGTATAATCTTGAAAATATTGTTTCAGAAACAATAAATAGTCTTATCGGTCAAAGTTTTTCTGATTTTGAGATTATTATTGTTGATGATGGGTCAAAAGATTCGACCCCAAAGATTGTTCAGAAGTATTCAGAAAAATTTGATTTTATAAAACCGGTTTTACTTTCGCATAATGGATGTGGATATTCAAGAAATGAAGGCTTAAAAATTGCAAAAGGTAAATATGTTGTTTTTTTGGATGGGGATGATATTTTTGATAGCGATTTTTTGTTTAGTATGTATAAAAAGCTTGAAGAAGAAAAAGCGGATATTTGCATATGTAATAGCAAAGAATTTGAAGGCAGTATAAAAAATATTAAAAAAACTCATTTTCATTCAAATTATCCTATTGGTTGGGCATGGGATAAAATGATTAAAAAAACTTTAATTGATGAATATGATTTAAAATTTTCAAATTTAACTTCATCAAATGATTTAGCTTTTGTATATTGTGCATTGTTTTTATCTAAAAAGACGGTAAAAATTCATGACTGTCTTGTTTATAGACGATTAAGAGAAAACTCTGTTTCTTCTTTGAGAGATGAAAAAAATGCTTTTATAGCTTTATGCGAATTAAAAGAAAAATTGTGTGAACTTGAAAAATATTCAGAGTTTGAAAACGATTTTCAAAATATTGCCTTAAGATTTATATTCTGGATATTTAATTCTGCTAAAACGAAAGAAAAACGCAAGAAAGTTCTTGAATACATTAGGTATTATGAGAGTTATTTGGAAATTTTAAAAACAAAAAATATTCAATACAAAAATTGCTATAATTTTTATAAGATTGCACTAAAATCAAAATCTGAGCTGGATTTTAATATAAGTTATATTGCAAGCAAACTTATTAATTATATTAAATAATAAAAAGTACGTTTTTATTATAAAATTTAGGTATGAGAAAGATTGATTTTTGGAATATTTTTAAAGCATTTTTTAAAATTGGTGCAATTTTATTAGGTGGCGGGTATGTAATAATTCCCATCATGAAACAAGAACTTGTCGAGAAAAGAAATTGGTTAACTGATGATGAGGTTTTTGACTATTATAGTGTAAGTCAATGCTTGCCTGGAATTATTGCTATAAATATGTCTATATTAGTAGGCTATAAATTGAGTAAAACAAAAGGCATGTTGGCATCGGTTTTTGGAATGGCATTGTCCCCATTTGTTTCAATAGTTATAGTTGCAAGCTTTTTAACAAAAATTATGAATTTACCTTTTATAGATTGTTTTTTAGGAGGTGTTAATCTTTCTGTTATAATTTTAATTTATTTAACTTTAAAGGAGATGTGGAAAAAGAGTATTGTTGATTTATTTTCCTTCTTTTGGTTTGTTTTAATATTGTCGCTTACGATTATAAAAGTAAATCCCGCTTTATTAATTATTGGTTCTATTTTATTGGGTTTAGCTATTCAAAAAAATAAAGGAGCTAGAAATGTATAATGTTTCTTTTCTTTTATTTTTTGAGTTTTTTAAGGTTGGGCTTTTTACCTTTGGTGGCGGCTATGCGTCTTTACCTTTTTTGTATCATATTTGTGAAATTTATAATTGGTTTTCGTATGAAGAATTAACCCAGTTAATTGCTATTTCAGGAATTACTCCGGGGCCCATCGGGCTTAATATGGCTACATTTGCAGGATTTAAGACTTTAGGTTTTTTTGGTGCAATTATTTCAAGTATTGCTTTAATTGTTCCTATGATGATTATTACAAGTCAGGTTTTTCGTCTGTATAAGAAGTTTTCTGAAAACAAATATGTTAAATCAGTTCTTTATGTTTTAAGACCAACATCTTGTGCTTTGATTTCAGGTGTTGCATTAAAGTTGTTTTACAATTTGGTTTTGTTAAATAAACTTTCTTTTATAGATATTGATTTTATGGCTTTGTTTATTGTTATTGTTTTATTTTTATTGACTTTTAAATTAAGAAGAGATCCTGTTATATATATGCTAATAGCTGGTATTTTGGGTGTATTGTTACAATTTGTTAAATAACTATACTTATATAGCAATTATATACGCTTTGAATTTTTTATATATACAGAGGTGATAAATATGAAAAAAGCAGTATTAACTAAAAAAGATTTAAAAAATGTTGAAGTCGATTTAACGCCATACGAAATGCATGGTAATGGTTTAAATGTTGTTTTGGCTGATAATCAAAAATTTGAAAAATATTTAAGTGAGCTTAAATTTTAATAGTTTTTTGGCATGCTGTAAAGCCTATAAATAGATTGCTTTTAAGTTTGTCAATCTAAAACTTTAATATTAAGTTTGTAAATTTGAATTTTATTCTATCAAATCTCAACAACAGCCATTGTAAAACTTTTTTAACAATGTTTTCTATTGCATTAAGTTAGTGAACAATTAAAATAGAAACAAGTTAAGAAACTTTAGACGCTTTGAAAGGAGTGATGGCTGCTTAAAGTTAAGGGAATGTAGTTTGAGATTGTTAACGAAAAAAAGTATAAAATAAGGTTTACTACTAGATTTGGGAAAATCCGTCAGCTATGGCGGATTTAATTTTTTTTAAATCTTGCAAAAATTTTTTTTAGCAGTTTTAATTAATTATGATGACTTTATTAAATTTAATTGAAAATAAAAATATGAATAATTCTATAAAAACCAACAGCACAAATTGTAGTTTTAGTTTGATTAAAAAGTACGGTATTGATGTTACTTTGATTGAAATTATTTCTAAAATTGATATACAATTTAGTTTTTATGAAAAGTCTGTTATTTTGGAAAAATTATTGGAAGCTCATGAGCTTGCAAAAATAAATGTAGATGTAGGCAATATTACTAAAAGAGGTTTTGCGTCTAATGTTTGTACGTATGATAATATTTGGGCGTTAGGTACAAATTTTAATAATACAAGAAATGAAATTTCATCTGTTTGTGGAGAAAGAAGTGCAATACTTGCTGCTTATAATGCTTCATTATTAAATTATCTAAAAAATAATTCCGATTCTATTAATTTTAATTTTAAAGTTAAATATATTTGTATGGCTCAGGCTTTGGATTTATTTAAAATAGATAAGTCTATAATACCTTGTGAAGATTGTTTAGCTTGGTTTAATACAAGCAAATATTTTGATGATGATACTATTATTTTTTCTTTTGAAAAACATAGAGGTAATTTATGCTTAAGAGCTATATCTTTAAGTGAACTTTTGCCTTTTAGAAATAAAAAAACTTCTGTTGAATATTTAGAAAGCAAAAAAATAATATGTTCGGATTTTGCGCTAAATTCAATGCGAATGAATTTTATTGATGAAGAAAAAATTTATGAGCTTGTTAGTATAGCTTATGGAAAATATAAAGAAAACGATATGACTGAATTGTCAAATCAAAATATTGCTTGTTCAATTTTTGCTAATGGAAACATCTATACATCAAATAAAATTGATTGGACTAAACGTTGGTATAGCGAACCTTTAATACATTGTTTTTATGATGCAGTTGTAGAAAATGCTGAAAATACAAGAGTTGATGCTATTTGTTATTTTGGGGATGAATATACCAAAAATAATGATGAGTTTAATGACGGTGTTGTATCAATTAAAAGTATAGGAAGAATCAGACAAAAATTTGCAACAAATGATACTTTAATTATTTTAAATTTCAAGGATTATATTCAAGTTACAACTATTGGAGAATATTTACCTATGAAATTTATTCAAGGCTATAAAATTTAATCACATTCTTTGTCTTTTACGTCTGAATTTAGCGCCCAAAGCAGTGCAGCCAACCATCCAAAGAATGTCCAGCCAAGAAAAACGGTAAGCAAAGTTATTGCTAATAAATTATTGTGTTTTCTTATGTATCCTACAATTACAGGTATAAAATATATCGCAAGTGATAAAAAAAGCCATACCGCACATATAAACATTATGAAGAATAATAATATTAATTCAACGCTTATCATTTTTACCTCTTTTGTTTTTAATTATATTATATTTTAAAATTAATAAAAGTGCCCGATTAGTTAATTTCTCCGACTATTGATTCAAGAAGGAAGCTCATTCCGCCTCTGGGTCTGTGTTGTAATGTAAAGCAATATATATCATCTTCACCGATTTTATTGGCATCTGCCAATTGTTGACATTGTGTTTTGTTTGTTTGAGCTGTGCCTGCTGCGTTCATTGGACATATTGAGGGGCTTACACTTGCACAATTTTCGCATGTTTCGGTCGATGCACATTGTGTGTCTATTTTAATTCCCAGTGCTGAACATTGTTTAGCACTTAAATATCCGTTTCCGCCGTACGCCATGCAATCTGCCATTGCAGGACTTTGTGCTGACGCTACCATTTTTGCTTCCGTTTTTTCATCTGACGCTTGTGATTTAAAAACATCATAATTGATTATTTGATCGTCAGTTAAAAAGTTTTTAGCAACGGTTGAACCTGAAACATTAAACTTTTGTTTACAATATGGACTTTTTCCAGTTGTATTATTCAGTGTTATTTTATTTCCGTTTTCATCATAAACTGAGTCATCAGCACAATTTATCGGCATTATAATTCCGTCCATTTTGCCACCTTGAAATATTCTTAGAGGGAATCTATCTGCCCAAATTTTATTTAGGCCTTTTTCTCCGTCTATATCTATAATTATATTTTTAAAACTGTATTCACTATTTGCATATGGGGTTCTCCAAGGAGTAGCAAGCCCTTGAACTGTTACTTCATTGGGAAATCTTATATTAACTGCTGATATTGCAGCATTTTTTGCACAGTTTGGTACTGTTGAAAGCGAAAAAGTGTCCGATATTTCAAGGCAAAAGGTATCATTTGTGCTGCTTGGATTTTGATAAGACAAGTCTTTTGAAGAGCTAGTGTCTTCATTGTATTTATCTAAAACGCTTATTGTACCTTTTGTTAAGTTGGACATTGTTGCATAAACAAATAATTTGGATTTTTGTATGTTTGGCTTAAATGAGCTTATTAAGAATGACGATATTAAAATTACAATGCCCATTGCTATAAATAACTCAACTAATGTCCAAGCGTTTTTTTTCATAATTGACCTTTCTTTATTTCGTTTTGTTATTCCGCATCAGATAATTCTATTGCGCATAAGTATTCATGATAGCAAGCTTGTAACCAAGAAAATTGTCTAGCTTCACAATAATCTCCTGCAATAAGCTCTCCGCCAAATGCTATGCAGTCTGCTCTAAGAAATGGAACTTTTCTGTTTAATTTATTTGTTACACCATCAGGTCCGCCAATTTGCATAACATCGTAGCCAAATGGGATATTTGTTGATAAATAGTTTATATTTTGACTGCCTGCACATATTGGTGCATAATAAAAACCATATCTTTCTTCATCTTCCTTGTTACAATTTATGGGGCTTAATGTTCCGCCTAATCTTCCTGATGAATAAACCCTAACAGGAACCCTATCTATTCCAAAAGAATTTTCTCCTTTAGGACCGTCTATATCTATAAAGAAATCTTTTACATATGTGTCTTCATATCTGTATGCAGGTTTTTCAAGTCCCCATATTTCAATTTTTGTTTTGCCTATTGTAAAATTTTCAATATAATTTGGGCTTGTATTATAGCAATTGCCTCCTGTTCTTGAAAGTTTATCACTTAATTTCTGACATAACATATCTTCAGAGTCATTAAAAAGCTGCTTTTGTTCTTTATAAATTGAATTAATTTCTTTTTGTATCTTTTGATATGCTATATTACTGTTTTTAACATATTTTTTTTGAGCAGGGTTATATATTTTTATTGAAAATTTAACGGCTATGATAATTAGAACTATCATTATAATATAGCCAACAACTTTTAGGATTGTAATTATTTGTTCTTCTGTATTATTGTTTTTTCTGTTATATTCTCTAGACATTTTTCATAACTTTCATAATTTTTGTATACACTTAAATTTAATTTTTCTTTTGTGATATCAAGTACTGTTTCATTGTTTATTGTTATAATTTTAACATTATTTTGATTGCATGATAGCACACTAATCGAACCCAGAGCATCATACGGAACAATTAAATATTTAACATCTTTATTTTTTATTTTTCCCTCATTATATTTTTTTATTTTAGGAGCTATACTTAATCCTTGCATTACACAAGGTAAATAAGTTGAACTTATAAGCTCAGATGCAACTTTTTTGTTTTCAATTTTTTGTGATATATCAATATCTGAAAATGCGGGGGCATGTGCTGCGGGGATTTTAAATTCTTTAGTAATTAAATGTGATATTATAGCTTCAACTCCGCCAATGGGATCTATTCCATTGGCATTTGAGTAATTGATGTCTTCCGCGTCTTCTCCGAAAAAACATACGACTGCAATTGCTTCTGCACCTTTTTTAATTAATTTTTCTGTTGCTTCAAGAATTGTATTTGGATTTTTTAAGTTTCCCGAAGAAATATTATTTTCTATTACGATTTCTACGCCCGCCGGTTCTTTAGTGTATTCAATTCCTATTGTTTCAATTCCTTGAACCATTTTGAGTGAGTTTATTGTATTTATATGGACGTTTATTATATTTTGTGGTATGGCTGAATCAATAATGACTCCGATTTTGTTTGTTTTATTCTCTTCTTGGGGAGTAATTGAAATATCCCCTCTAAAAAAACTGTCAAATAAATATCCTTCAAGGTATGCCATATTATGATTTATTGCACTTAAAACCCCGCCGTTTACTGCATTTGGATTTACAATACAATAAAAATGTTCGCTGAATTTTCTTGCAATATATCCAAAATCTCCCGCATATCCTCCTATATTTGCTCCTATTCCGGTAGGGATTGAAAGAGCTATAATTGGTTTGTTCATTTTAATAACCTCTCGCAATTTTTAGCATTAATGTATCTAAAACAATTTTATCTATCATATTTGCTTTGGATTGTTTAATTGCATTGTTTATAAAAATTATATCTTGTTTTATTTTTTGACATAATTCATTATTGAAAATATTTTGTTTAATTAAATCTTTCAAAAATTCCATAAATTGATTTAAAACGATTTCTGTGTCAGGGTTTTCTTTTAAGTGTTTTTGAAGATTGTCTGATATATCGAGTGCTTTATAATAATCAATATTTGGATAATCTGAAATAATAGGATAAATTTCTTTGTATGATAAATTTTCTTTTTTTGAGTTTAATTTAAAAGTCAGACACCTTGAAACAATTGTTTGTAAAATGTCTTCTTTTGATTTTGCAAGAAATACAAAAGTTGTTCTTTGAGGCGGTTCTTCTATTGATTTTAGTAGTGCATTTGGTGTTGTTGGGTGAAATGTTGAATAATTAAGCGGTTTTATTGAAAAATTAATTTCGTCGTACCCAAGATTTTTAAAATTAACCAATTCACCATCTTCATATTTTTTTTCATCAGAAGAAAAAAAGATAAAAAACCTGTGATAATCACTTGAAAGACTTAGTAGTTGCTCGATTTTTTTAGCTTGCTTGACTGATATCACTGTTTTTGATTCGTCACCTTCTCCTTTGAAATGAATTTGTGAAACGTTGTTGATTGCAGGATGGGAAAAAGTTTTTATCCATTTGCAATTTATGCAGTTACAGTTTTTTTCGTTATTATTTTGACAATTTAAAATTCTTGCTAGTTCAAGCGCGAATAAATATTGGTTTTTGGTGTCAGCTCCTTCAAAAATAATTGCTTGCGGAAATTGTTTCTCTCCTTTTTTTACAAGTTCCAAAAGTGTTGAAAAATAATTATAAGCAAATGGGAATTTTTCTTTAAAATAAATGTCTATCATTTAATTTCCTCATCTTTAAGAAAAGCAAGTTCATAGGCTAAGATTGGATCTTTTATTATTCCTGATTTAAGCTTGTATTCAGCTTCTGTTAAATTTATTTTTAGTCTTATTAATTCATTAAGACTTGTGTTTTTGATTTTTTCAAGGTTTTTCTTTAATACGTATTCATTTTGGTTTAGTTTTATAGCAAGTTCATAGCTTGATAGGGTGTTTGCATATAGTTTTAGCTTTACCAGATTTCCAAAAGTTGTTTGTATAAAAGCAAGCGAAGGAAGATAATGCTCTTTTTGTAAGAGTTCTGAAATATTATTTAGTGCTTGTTTATAGTCTTTTTTTAGGATTAAATCAACTAAATTAAAAACATCTGTGTTTGTCGATACAACGTTTTCTATCATTTCTGATGTTATTGTATCTTTTGGATAGGCATAAAGTTTTAGTTTTTCAAGTTGATTTGCTATATCTCTTAGGGATGCTCCTATTGTTTGTACTATTAAAGAACATTCTTTTTGATTAATTTTTAGTCCTAATTCTCCTGCTATGTTTTTTATAACAGGTATAAGTTTATATTCTTCATACGTTCGATAACTTTGAAATTCTTCAGGTTTTGTTATTTTTATCAGTTCTTTGTATAGTTTTTTTCTGCTGTCCGGTTTTTTCTTTTCTCCTCTTGGTGTTGGACAGATTAGTATTATGTGGATTCTGTCTGAAATATTATTTAGTGCGTCAGTTAATTCTTTTACCTGTTTGTCATCAAGTTTTTCTTTGTTTTTTGATTCAAGGAAATATTTTGCACATTTTATTTGGATAACTACGTCTCCAAACATCATTGCGTTAGTTCTTAATAGTTCCGAAAATAAAGAAAAAGAAGGATTATCAACGGCTCTATAATTGAGCTCGTTGATATCATCCTTTAAGATTTCTTTTTTTATTTTTTGGGCTCGTTTTTCGATTAAATAATCTTCATCGCCCCATAAAAAATATACCGGCATGTTACCTAACTGTTAATTAAAAGACTTGCTCCAATTACTCCTGCAGCATTTGCAAGTTGTGCAGGAACTACTTTTACTGCTTCTTTTTGTATTGGCATTGCCCTGTCTTCGATGGTTTTTCTGATTGGTTCTAACAGTATTTCTCCTGCATCTGCAACACCACCGCCAATAATTATTTTTTCAGGATTTAAGAGATTTATCACAGAGGAAAGTCCGACACCTATGATTTCACCTATTTGTTTAAAGATTTGTAATGATACCGCATCTCCTTGAAGGGCAGCTTGTGCAACAATGTATGGAGTTATTATGCCATCTGTTGCCATTTCCTTGTATTTAGCAGATTTTCCACCTGATATAAATTCTTTTGCCATTGTAACAATTGATGGGCCGGATGCGTATGCTTCAAAACATCCGTGGTCTCCGCAACCGCACAAAGGACCTTTTTCTAATGTCATTTTAATATGTCCTATTTCACCTGCGGCGTTTGAAGCACCTCTTACAAGTTTTCCATTTAATACAATTCCTGAACCTATTCCTGTTCCTATTGTTATGCAGATTAAGTTTTCACAGCCTTTTCCTGCGCCAAAATTTAATTCCCCTAATGCTGCACAGCGAACATCATTATCTAATTTGGTCGGGATTTGAAATTCGTCTTCTATTAATTTTCCTAAAGGAATATTTATCCAGCCAGGGATATTTGGAAGGTTTTTTACCATGCCGGCTTTATAGTCAATTTGCCCAGGTAAACCAAAACCGATTGCTTCTATTGTTTTTGCAGATTCATTAGTTTCTTGCATTAAATCTTTTATTGCTTGTTTGATGTTTGCAACTCCGGCTTCAAAACCCATTTCTGCTCTTGTAGGGGTGGTATTAGAATATATGATTTTTCCTTCAAAATCCACAAGAGCTATTTTTATGTTTGTTCCGCCAATATCTACACCAATTCTATATTTTTTTTTTTTTTTCTCCTTAAAAAGTCATTATAAGAAGTTTTTATCATAAAAAAGTTAAA
>CALUWM010000034.1 GCA_944324485.1 Candidatus Gastranaerophilales bacterium
TTATAAATTGTTTTAATGAGGTATTTCTTTATGCTCCAAGTTCTTTTTAAATATTTTGTGATAATTTTCCATATATTTTAATATCTGCAAAATTTTCAAATATGCTATAAGTACCACTTAAATACATACTTAAATTTTTACCTTTTGACATAATTTCAAGTTTTTCAATTTCGGCATTTTTTATTATGAGTATGCCTGTTATTTTTTCAAAGTCTCCGGTTTTATAAGGTGTTAAAACTTGTATTATATTGTTTAAAGAGAGTCCTAAAATACCATTTTTAATAAGATTTCCTGCTCTTAAAAGGTATTCGAGTGATCCTAGTTTTGGCATTTTGCCGTTGTTTATTGAAAATTCAACTTGTGAGCTAATGTTTTTTATAGCTTCAGGAGTGTTCAAATTTTTTCCGGAAAGAATTACTGAACCGTTTATTTTTCCAAAAATTTGATCAGATAAATTCAAGAATTCTTTTGTCAGAATATTTGAATCACAATCTTCCATTTTTGCATTAAGATTTAGCTTTGTTGTTTTTAAGGAGTACCTGCCGTTTGCTGTAAATTTACCTTCGGCAATATCTAAAGTCGAATTTTTAAGATTAAAGATGTCATCTTGGTAGTTAAATTCACCTTTTAGATTTTGAGCTTTAATTTTTTCAAACGATACTTCTTTGAAATCAAAGTTTCCATTTTTGATTATTATATCTGAAGGTTTGATTAAAACTTCATTTTTTTTGTTAATGTCTGTTTTGTTTTGTGTTGGAGTAATACTTGATAAAATTTCATTTATGTTTAATTTGTTTGATTGTATGGTTATATTTTCTATGGCATATGGAGTTGTTAATTTATTTTGTGCCCTTAAGGACATTTTTAAATCATTTTGGTTGTTTTTTGCAAAAAATTCTGCATCTATAAATTTATTTGCAATATTTACTTTTATGTTGTTGATTTGAGTATCGTATAGAGGGATGTCTAAATCTTGCAGATATACTTTTCCATTTATTTGTGGAAGTTTTATATTTCCGTTTAGGTTGATATCGCATTCAAAATTACCTTGTTTTAAAAGAGATTTTTTAAATATAAGATTTAATATTCTTACATTGATGGGGGACAAGGTTGTAATTTTTAAATTGTCATAGTTTAGCGTGTTTTTATTTTGAATTATGCTTCCGTTTATTTTTAGTGCATTTATTGCATTTATTTTTCCGTTTTGATTTGCAATGTATTTAACTAGTCTTAAGTTATTTATGTTTGCTCTGTTATCTTTTACGTCAATTTTTCCTGTGATTTCTCTTTTGTGGTTTGTGTCACCAAGATTTGCTCCGCTAAAAGATATATCTGAATTTTTTGGTATTGTTGCTGTTAAATCTATTGTGTAATTATCAGCTTTTCCTCTAAAATGTCCTTTGGTTGGAATTTCCCCTTTGACTTTAATAGGGTATGTTAAATAGGGGTTAATTAAACTATCTGTTGATTTTTCATTCAAAATTGTTGAGAAGCTTGCATCTAAATTTTTTGTTTTATAAATGTCTTTTAAATAAGCATTTATAAATAGGGGCATATTGTCATAATTTATACTTATTGAGCTTAGCTTAATTGCATCTTTTTTAAGAAGTATTCTTCCGCTTTTAAGTCTTCCTGAAGATATGTTTGTTTTTGGTAAAAATTGGTTTAAGCCCGTAAGATTTAAATTGTTTAAAATTATTGTTGCATCTGAATTTGGATTTTTTGATAGGAAATTTTGTATGTATCCGCTTGCTTTAATATTCCCTTCAAGTATTGAAGCGTTGAATTTTTCAAATATAAGTTTATCTCCATTAATTTTAATTAAGCCTGAATTAAATTTGATATTTGGCCTTGTAGAATCATTTAGTCCTATAATAAAACCGTAATTTTTTAATTTTTCAATATTTATGTTTTTTAATGATATTTTACCTTGAGTTTTTATGTTGAATTTTGTATAAAAATCAATTTTTTGAAGGTTTGATAAAATTGGTGCATACTTATTGTTTTTTGTTACTTCTTTTAAAATATCCAAAAAGGAAAATTTGTTTGAATATATTAAGCTTTCAAAATTAAATTCTTCTCCTTTTGCAATTTTTTCAAGGGGGTGGTTGGAGCTAAAATTTATATTAATTTTAGAGTTGTTTATGTATAGCTCGAATACTCCTTTTTGTTTTTGACCAAACGTAAGTAGCCCGTTTATTTTTTGTGCTGAAAATTTGTTTTTTAATATTATTTTATTGTTTTTAAAATTAATATTACCGGAAAGATATAATTGGGATAAAAAGTCCTTGTTTTCCCAATCTTCTATTGTGCCTTTCAGATTTATGTTTGCATCTGTTTGGCCGGAGCTTACAATAATATCTTTTGTTAGTTTTGTGTATGGTTTTGTAATTGCGCTGTTATTGAAGATTTTAAGAATATTGTGCGTTCTTGCGTTTTTGATTTCTGCTTTTAAATCAACATTTCCTTTTGTGTCTCCTATACCTGTTAGGGTAAAATCTGCTTCGTCCATTTTTCCATGGATTTTTTTGAAAATTAGATTTTTGTTATCAAAAATCAGCTTACAGTCCCCTTTTGTTAATTTGGCATCCAGTCCTTCGATTTTGGCGCTTGCGTTGTATGCTTGAAATTCTCCAAAAATTTGAGCATCTTTAATTGTTCCTTGAGTTTTTATATCGATATTACCATAGCCTGATATATCCATAATTGGGACAGGACCTATATTAAAGCCTATTATTTGTTGGATTGGAACAAGGTATAATTTTGCAAAAGAAAGGTCAATTTTAGAGGTTGATTTAACACTATATTTTCCGTATAAAGAATCATCAAGATTTGAAATACCATCAATTATGACATATTCATTTTCAGGAGTGTAAACTCTTGTATATACTCTCATTTTGTCCTTCATGAAAAATAAATTTACGTCATTTTCAATGTAAGGTTTTGGATAGTTTGGAATATGAACATTTGAAACTTTCAGATTGCCTGTTATATCAAGCGGGAAAAGCTTTAAATTTATATCGCCATTTATAACTCCGTAGAAGTTCGATTTTTTAAGGGTTGGAATCCCTTTTGGTCGGTAGTATATCAAATCATCCGGAAGAAAATATATCAGATTATTTAATTCGGTATTTGAAATATTTATTTTAAAATCCAAATTTCTTTTTTTGCTAAATGGCTTTATGATTATTCCGTTTGAGTTTATTAAAAGTTTATTTGAATTTACACTTAGTTTTTTTATTTCTATTTTGTCTTTACCAGGTATAAAGTCTGATTTAACAATTATATCTTTTTTAAATGGAGATATTATTTTGTTGTTTGTCAACTTTAATGTTGGATTGTTTATGGTTAGTGTTAATTTTTGGATTAGGTTTTCTTCATCTGTTTTAATTGTTATATTTGAATTGCCTTCAAAAGAAATTATGTCTTTTGATATATATTTTTTTGCGAGGTCTTTAAAAATATATAGATTTATATCTTTAATATTTACATTTAAAGATAAATTATCAGCATTGAAATTGTTTAAAGGATAGTTGGATTTTGCACAAAAATATAGGTTTGCTGTTTGTTTTTTTGAATTTGTATAAGTGTCTATGGTTCCTGTTTGATAGATGTATAGGCTTTTATCTTTTTTGGAAATATTAATATCCGTATTTGTCAAATTGAAAGATATTTCACTTTTTATTTTGTATTCGTCTTTAAAGTTAATTTTAATGTTGTCAATTTGTGTGTTTAATTTTGTTAGTTTAAATTTTTGTTTTTCAAAAATTTTTAAATCTTTGATTTTAGAGGCTTCTATTATATCGATTTTGCCTTTTGAATCTCTTTTTATGTTTAGTTTGATGTTTTTTGCATTTAATTTTTTAAAATTAATTTTGTTAAAAATAAAACCAATCGGTTTGAAAGTTATATCGGGATTTTCAATTTCTGCGAATTTTATACTTTTGTTTTCATTGTATATATTAATATATTTTGCTTTTGTGTTTATATTAAATTTAAAATCAAAAGTTGTTTTTGGATTGATGAGTTCTATTTTAAGTCCTAAAATATCACTTAAATTTTTTTCTATGAGTGAGTACGAAAAAACATTTTTTATGGTAATTAGACAAGCGAAAATAACTACAAAAATAATTGCACCAAATGCAATAATTTTTTTTATTGATTGTATTATGTTATTTTTTATTATTTTTTCTTTTTGCATATTATTAATTATATGTTTTTTTAAAATACTTGGCTAAAAATTTATAATTTTAGTATTGAATTTATGAAAAAATCTATTAATATTGAATTATGCTTAAAAAAATATTATTAATAATTTTAACATTATGTATGTCCTATTGTGTTCTTGCTTCGGAGTTATATTTACCCAAGGGATCTCTTGTTAAAGTTTATACAAAGAAAATTTATACAACTCAAAGTCTTGAAGAAGGGTCCAGAGTATATTTTATTGCACCTTCTGATGTATGGGTATTAGAAAAAAAGGCAGTTGAGAAGGGTGATATTTTTCAAGGATATGTAAGCATGTTAAAACTACCGGTTCAAGGTGTTAATGCTGCAATGAAAATTGATATTGATTCTATAATCAAGCAAAATGGTGAAAGAAAAAGTATAAAAGGAAAAATTATATTTTCAGGATCTGATGTTTTAGGAGGAACGCTTACTAATCCTGCATCTTATAACACTACAATACATCCGAGAAAAGTATATGGAAATCATTGGGGTGGCACATTACAATATGTTCCAAGCGGCGAATACGAGTTTGGTCAACATGTATATATTGGTCCAAGAGATAATTTATTGATTGAATTTGGTGAGGATTATTATTTTTAACAAATTTGTAAAATTTTATTTAAGTGTGATAGAATAACAGTGTAATAATCTTGGAGAGGAATTTATGAAATTTAAAAATATTGCATTTCAAATGTTTTTAATCTCTTGTATGGTTTTTGGTGCAAATTGTTTTGCTGCTCAAAACTACAATTATTCCGCACCGACTCAACAGAATAATTCAAATTTACAGGGTTACGCACTTTTTGTTCCGGCAGGGGTTACATGTAGCGCTGTTCTATCTCAGGAAATTAATTCTTTGAATGCTGTGGTCGGTCAGACGATTAATGCTGTTTTGACTGAAGATTTTATATATAATGGACAGACGATTGCTTCATCTGGTAGTACGCTTTTAGGTACAGTGGTAGAAAATAAAAAAGCAACTTTTGGAAATAGGAATGCTAAGATGCAAATAAGATTTACGGCTATAAGAACTCCTTATAATAATATAATTCCAATAAGTGCAGTAATTGCAACAACTGATTCAACAGGTACGCTGAAAGGTGGCAGCGCTACTGACAGTGCAAAAGAATACGCAAAAGACACCGTTATTGGAGCGGGTTCAGGTGCAGTTTTAGGTACTGCTATGGGAGCCTTATCAGGTGGTTCTGTGGGACGTGGCGCCGTTTATGGTACTGCAGTTGGTGCTGGTTTGGGACTTATTAAAAGAACTATTGATAAAGGAGAAAATATTGTAATTCCTGCAAATAGTCAGATAAATATTCTTTTTGATCAACCTATTACAATAACTGCACAGTAAATATATACTTTCGGGTAATTTATAAAAATGTTTTAATCAATAATAATTACTCTGGAAACAAAATTAATTATGGCACAAATTAGAAACAGATTTGATTTACAAAATTCAATAGTAGATGAGCAAATTACAGCAAAAAAGAAGTTGCCTAACTTTTTCAATACAAAGGATGATATAGGTCCGTATAAAGGTATTGGATTATCGATTTGTGCTCATATTTTTCTTATTTCTTTGTCGGTTGTTATAAGTGCTATAATGGGACTTGTTTTTCCGCATTTGCCAAAGCCTGAATTGCCGGTAAGAGATGTTGAATTTAAGTTGGTTCAAAATGAATCTAAACCACCTATAAATAAAAATACAAAAATTAGGTCAGATAGGGATTCTCGTGCTGGTGGAAAACATGATCCTAAGCGTGCGATTTCTGAACCGAGTCCTCAAAAATCAGCTCCGGCAAAGCCAAAGGTAGCACAAAAACAGCAGCCTAAGGTTGCTAAGGCTCCTCAAAAACAAGTTCAGAAACCTGTACAAAAGCAAGTACAAAAGCCTGTGCAAAAACCTGTATCTAAACCGGTTGTTGCACAAAAACCTGTCGCAAAGCCTTCTCCTATTAAGGCGCCTACTGCTGCAAAACCGCAAGTTAGACCTTCTGTTGCACCAAAAGCACCTTCGGCTCCAAGAATTGCAACTGCTCCAAAGAGTCCTTTTAATGTTCCTGTGGCACCAAGTAAGGCTCCTGTTGGTTCTACATATAGACCGCCAGCTTCTTCTGGTACATCGGGTGGCTCTAGTTCAGGTGGTCGTTCGACTTCTCCTGCTCCAAAGTTCAGTTCTGCGGGCTCATCATCAAGAGGCGGCTCTTCATCTGGTTCTTCAGGAAGCAGATATGCTTCAAGAGGTTCTTCGGGTGGTTATGGCTCTGGCGGCAATCCGAGCCCCGGAAATCCAAATGGCGCCCCCGGAATTGATGCTATTCGTCAGCCGAATTGGGGTCCTTATATGCGAGATTTAGAACAAAGAATTAAAAGAAATTGGTCTCCTCCAAAAGGCGATAGTTCTAAGCGAGTTGTAATAACGTTTACCATTGGAAGAGACGGAAGACTATTGTCTCATAGAGTTACAAAGTCTTCAGGTGTTCCCTTGGCTGATAGGGCAGCAATGAGTGCTATCGAATTAACGGCACCGTTTAGACCTTTGCCGCCTGAATTTAAAGGACAGTCTGTTCCGATCGAATTTACGTTTGATTATAATGTGTTAAATAGTGTTTTAAGATAAAATAGATTAATGAGGATAAAAAAATGGACTTAATGTTAGCGGCAATTGCACAAGATTGGATGGTTTTAACTCCAATATTTATTTGTTCAATTCTAGTTGTATATGTGGCAATAAATAGAATCAATTATTATAGAAAAAATGAAAGAAATATTTCAGAATTTATACCAAGTTTACAGAAGGCTCTTGTTAAAAATAATATCGGAGCTGCTCAAAGAATCTCAGTTCAGCTTGGCGGGATAATATCAGAGATGGTTGATGAAGCATTGAGAATATATACTGAGCAAAAAGCAGGTTTCTCAAGAGCTTATGATATTTCTTCATCATTAGCCGTTAGAAAATTAGAGCGTCATTTGACAATTTTAGGTACTATTGGTGGTGTTGCTCCATTTTTAGGGTTGTTTGGTACAGTTGTTAGGATTTTGTATACATTCCAAGATTTAGCAACTCAAGGCAATCAGTCTGCCGCTGTCGCAACCGGTATTGCATCTGCTCTAATTGCGACTGCTTTAGGTTTGGGAGTTGCAATTGTTGCTGTTGTTTTGTTTAACTATTTTCAAACTGTGGTTGCTCGTTTTGAATCTGATTTTAAGTTGATTAAATTGGTATTTTTAAGCTTTATTGATTCAGACGAAGAAGTAAATGTAGATAATAATAGCTCTATTGCTCTTTAATTTTAAGGTAGAAATATGAATTCAAATATTCAGCAAGACGGAAGAAAAAAAACATTTAATGAAATAAATATCACACCTTTGACTGATATTTTTCTTGTGTTGCTTATTATAATGATGGTAATAGCTCCAAGTTTTCAATCAATGGATAATAATATAAAAATGCCTGAAATAAATTCAGGGCTTGCGATTGAAGCTAAAAATGCAACTGTTTCAATAACTAAAGACGGAAGTTTTTATGTTAATGAAACAAAAGTCATTCCTGATAAGCTATATGAATCATTGAATTCTCTTGTAGGCAGTTTAGAAAAAAAAGAAGTAGTTGTCCGTGCTGACAAAGAAACGAAAAGTTCAGAAATTATGAAAGTTATGAAAGCTGCACAGGATGCTGGTTTTGAAAAGATGATAGTTGCAGGTGAGCCTCTGGGCAGTAAACAGCAAAAAGAACTTGAAAAAAATGAGGATAAAGGCTAATGAAAAGACAAACATTTAATGAAATAAATATCACACCTTTAACTGATATTTTTCTTGTTTTATTAATATTAATGATGGTAATAGCTCCAATTTTAGACCAGCAGGGTTTGTCGCTTGCTGTTCCTGAGTACGTTGAAGAAAATCAGCAAAATAAAGATGCAAAAATATTAACTGTTCAAGTAACTGAAGATAACAATTATATAGTAAATAATGAGCCGGTTAATGAATCAGATTTAATACAAGTTTTAAAAGAACAATCAAAAATAAATACAGACGGAGTATTAATACAAGCTGCTGGTAATTCAAGTCACCAAAGTGTTGTAAAACTTATGGATGACGCAAGAACAGCCGGGGTAACAAGCATTTCAATAGTTGAAATGTAAATAAAATGATATATATTAAGAAAAAAAGCTGGTTTAAGAAGATTTCGAATGTAGTCTTTAAAAAAAGAGACATTCCCATTTTTAGTTTTTTAAAAATTTTAAAAATTGTTTTTCTTTCTTTTTTGTCATTGTTAGTGATATTGTATTTTTCTTTTATATATTTATTGCCGCAATATATAAAAGAAGAAAATATTGAATTAGCTTTAAATTCATATTTTTCAAAAAATACAAAATTATCTTTTGATATTGATAATATTAAAATTAAACCGAATTATAAATTTGATATAAATATCAAGGCTGACAAGTTTAGGTTAAAATATCCGAATAATTCAGATTTTTTAATTTTAAATAAAATAGATATTGATTTAAATGTTGTATCTTTAATCTTTGGATATATTGATTTTAATAAGATTCAAACCGATAACGTTTTAGTTTATACTGATTTTACCGGTAAAAAAACATACAGTTGTTTTGATTATATTGATGTAAAAAGACTTTTGGATAATTCTAATAAGTCAAAATTTAAAATTAGGAATTTTAATTTTAATACTAACAAATTGGTGTTAAATTTATTTGATAAAAATGTAAATAAAAAGTTTATTTTAACAACTAATGGTTTAAAATTTTTATCTTCGCCTTCTTTTGATTTTAAAAGTCGTAATTTTGAAGTAATAACTAGTGGTCAGGTTAAAAGTTTGGCAGCTAAAATTTTTGATTTTAATTTAAGACTTAACTTTAAAACTAAAAATAATTCAATAAGTAAAATCAATTCATATATCTCAAAGCTGACCTATAATCCCTTGGTTTATGCTGATGAGTATAAATTTTATTCAAATGTTGATATAAATTTAAAAATTGCTCCTCAAGAAAAAAGAGTTAATATAGATGGAGCTGTTAAACTTTTAGATTATACATTTATGGTAAATGGTTTAAGGCTTCCAAAAAATAATCTATTGATAATCTTTAATTCGGATAAGATTATTGCAGATTGTGATTTTAATTTTATTAGAAATCAATACTTAAAGATTAAAATAAATGCAAATACTTCAAAAAACAAATTCATAGAATTAAAAGCTAATTCTAACAACATAAATCTTTCTGATTTTAAAGATGTTTTGAGTATTTTTTATAAGATTTTAAATATTAAATTTAATTCTGATGAAATAAAACTTAACGGAAATGCAACGCTTGATTTATATTTAAAAAGTGATTTTAAAAAAATTGTTTCAAGTGGCAGATTTGAAATTAAAAATGCTTCATTGTTGCATAAAAAAACAGGATTAAATCTTGAAAATATTAATTCAAATATAAATTTGCAAAACAGTCAAATTAATATTTTGAATACTTCTTTAAATGTCGGTAAGTCAAAGTTTTATGTTGTCGGAAAAATTGATGATAAAACAAACCTTGATATAAGAGTAAATTCTGATGTTATTGATCTTGCCAGTGTGGTTAATTTGGCAAAAAGCTTACCTTTGATTTCTTCGTTTGTCCCTGTTTTAGATGATTATGTTTTTAAAAACGGATTGGTTAAAATATCCGCTTTAATTAAGGGAAATTTTAAAACACCATTAATAACTACAAATTCAAAGCTTGAAAAAGTTTGTATTTTTGTAAAATCTTTAAAAAGTGAAATTTTAGTAAAGGAAATTTTACTAACTTCTAAGCCTAATAATAAAGTTTCTGATATATTAGTCCAAGCTATAAATTTAAACATAAAATCTAAAAATAGCATTGTTAAAATAAATAAAGCTAATTTTAATCTTTTACCTGAAAATATTTTAATTCAAAAGACAAATGCAATTATAGACGGCATTAATGTTACATTTGAAGGTGAGGTAAAAAATTATAAACAACAAAACGCGAATATAATATTAAAATTAGTTGCAAAAATTTCTTCCGGTAATAAATTTCTGATTGTAAAATCTAATGACAAAAAAGACTCTTTTATTAATTTGGATTTAAATATTATAAAAGAAAAATTAATTATCAATAATGGATATATTATATCTAACGGTAAAAAAGCAGCTTTTATAACAGGTGAGATTTTAAATTACTGCGGTGTAAGTCCTTCGTTGAATAATGTAAAAATTTTAATTCAAGACAAGCTTTCTTTTTATATTCCTTTAAATAATATTTCTTTTGACGCGATAGGGAATGTAGTTTTAAATGGAAAACTCCCTTATATACAAATTGATGGCAATTTAAATTTATATAATTTAAATTACAGAGATTTAAATTTGTATGTTCCGGATTTGCTTTTGAATATAAAAAATTCCAGTGCATATATTAATATCGTCAGAGGAAGAATTTTTGGGTTTGATTTTGATTTAATTTCTCAATTAAAAATTTTAAAAGATAAAATTTATGTTGATTATGCTCAAATTAATTCAAATTATATAAATTTGGATGCTTTAAATAAATATATGTCAAAAGAAAATAAATTTAATTTGGAAGTATCTATGTTTAGGGCAAATATAATAGTTCTTGAGACTATGGATATGCTTTTAAATTCAGTTTATATTGAAGGAAATTTAAAAGATGACATATTGTTTGCAAAAAATTTTAAAGCAGATCTTTTTAAAGGAAATGCAACGGGTAGTTTTATTTATGAAATAAAAAACAATAAAACAAAGGCAGATGTTATTTTAAAAGAAATAAATGTAAGACTTTTGACAAATAGCATAAAAGAAATCAAAAGTATGTCTATTGCTGCAAGTGGTAAGTTGAGTGCTTTAATTAAGGCAGAATTTTGCGGTCTTGATTTTGACAGTATTTTAAAAACATTTGATGGATATGTTAAATTTAATATTGATGATGGTGAACTTTCGCAATTTGCAAAGTTGGAAAGATTTTTGCAAGCCGGTAATATATTATCTCAAAGTATTTTAAAATTGACTTTAAATTCTACTTTATCTACTATTACAAATCAAAACACAGGTGATTTTAAAACCATTGAAGGAACAATAAAAATTAAAAATTCTTTAGCTGATATTCAATATATAAAAACTCAAGGCACAAATATGAGTTTGTATTTGCTTGGTAAGTTTAATATTATGACTCAAGATTGTAATATGGAAATATATGGAAAAATTCCATACCAAATCGTAAATGTTCTAGGACCTATTGGTAAATTTTCAACAGAGCAGATAGTTAATAAGATGTCGGATGATGCAAAAAATATTATAAAATCATTAACAGTGTCTCCTTTAGAAAAAATGTTATCAGAAGAAATACCGCAGGAGTATATTTCAAAAATCCCTCCTCTTGCATATGGCGATAATTTAAATGTTAGAGAATTTAAGGTAAGAGTAGTTGGAAATTCTAAAAATCCTTCATCTGTCAGGTATTTTAAATGGCGAAAAAAATAAATATAAAAAAATAATTAAGAATAGTTAAAAAAAATTATTTTGGATTTAATATATAAGTATGAAATATAAAGATTATTATGAAATTCTTGGCGTTTCAAGAGACGCTAATCAGCAAACAATTAAATCAGCATACAGAAAACTTGCAAGAAAGTTTCATCCTGATGTTAATAAATCACCTGATGCGCAAGCTAAATTTAAAGATATAAATGAAGCTTATGAAGTTTTGGGTGATGATAACAAAAGAAAACGCTATGATCAGTTAGGCTCATCATGGCAACAGGGTGCAGATTTTAATGTGCCTCCGGGGTTTGAAGGTTTTAATTTTTCAAATTTTGGCGGTTCAAATGCTTCTGCGGGCGGTTTTTCTGACTTTTTCTCTGCGATATTCGGAGATATAATGAGTCAACAGGCTCAATCTCAAAGAGGAAGAACATATACAAACTTTGGTGATTTTTCACAGTTTGGAGATTTTTCCGGTCAAAGAGCATACTCTAAAACCAATACCAGCTCCCAAGGAAGAAAAAAAGAAGAGAATTTAGATATAGTTCAAAATGTACATTTATCTGTTGATGATTTAATTAAATGTCCTAAAAAATCTGTAATTGTTAGTGCTTATCAACAATGTCAGGTCTGTCATGGCTCCAAACAAGGTTTTTGTTCTAATTGCTCGGGTACCGGATTGGAAAAAGTTACTAAAAGTTTAACGTTTCAGGTGCCTAAATTTGTAAAAGAAGGACAAAAAATTCGTTTAAAAGGTGAAGGTAAAAAAGACGCCTATGGTAAGGTTGGCGATGTTTATTTAGTGGTCAATATTTCAGACGAGAATTACGAAGTTTGTGAGTACAATCTTGTCAAAGATGTTGAGCTTTTGCCTTATGAAGCTGTTTTAGGATGTGAAAAGCATATTATAACTCCAAACGGAAATATAAAAATTAAAATTCCAAAAATGACATCTACCGGAAAAAAATTAAGACTAAAGGACTTGGGTTTACCTAAAAAAGATGGTTCAAAGGGATATCTTGAAGCAAGGGTAAAAATAGTTGTTCCAAATGAGCTTTCAAAAGAAGCAATTGAACTGTATGAAAATTTAAAGAAAATAAATTCTTAAAAGATGTATTTTAAAATACATCTTTATTTTTATTATACTTTTGTCTATTATTATATAAGTTAGACAGTTGTATAATATAATTACCGTAATTTGGGACTGTCTATATAGAGGAAAGAATATGGAAAATAATTTTAAATTTTCAAAAATTAGATGGACAATTATATTTTTGTTGGTCTTAATTGGTATAGGGCTTTGTATTGAGCTAAGTTTGATTTTCTATAAAACTAACTTTTTAGATGTTTATGTACCAAGCTTTTGCACTGTTTCAGAATTAATTGATTGTGACGGTGTTTCTAAAACAACATATAGCCTTTCTTTTGGAGTTCCCAATTCTTTGTGGGGATTGATACTGTATTCGGTTATATTAATGCTTTTATTTGTTGATAGGATTCAAGCCAGATTTAAAAATACTATTTTTGATGTTTTTGAAAATCCAAGAAGTTATATTGCTACATTAGGACTTTTGTCTTTTGCAATTTCAATGGTTCTTGCTTTTATTTCTATATTTAAAATTAATAAAATTTGTGTACTTTGTTTTTGTACTTATTTCGTTGATTTATTTATAGCTTTTGCAGCAAAAGGAAAAGGATTTTTTATTGATGATATTAAAACCACAATAATTGATTTTATAAAAGGTGCTAAAAAGTATTTTGTATTATTTTTAGTTGTATTGATTTCTTTTGTTTCTGCTTTGGTATATTTAAACAGTAGTTTGATTTTATCTCCTAAATTAAAAAAAGAAAAAGAAATGAGAGAGTTTTTTGAAGCTAAAACAAATAAATATGCTATAAAAGGCAATGTTTTAGGTAATGAAAACGCAAGCGTTATTATAGATGTATATAGTGATTATAACTGCCCGTTTTGCAGAGTGTTAAATATCATGCTTCATAAAATTGCAAGAGAAGATAAAGTATTGATAAATGATATTAATTTTCCATTAGATACATCTTGTAATAATCAGATAGGGACTACATTGGGCGGGCATGAAAATTCATGTTTATATGCAAAATACGTTCTTGCTGCTAAAAAGCAAGGAAAATCTTGGGGCGTGAGTAATATTCTATTTGATTATCATCCTCAGAGTGAAGAAGAGCTTATTGAATATATCAAGAAAGCACACTTAGGAATTGATATAAATAGGTTTTTGAGTGATGTAAACAGTCCAAAGATTGCACAAGAGCTTGCTGATGATATTAGTAAGGCAGCCACATATAATTTAAACGGTACTCCTGCTATTGTTATTAACGGTGTATTTTATATGGGTGGAATGCCATATGATGAATTGGTTGAAAGAGTTAATTTAGCCTTAAAAAGAGAAAATAATTAAAATTGAATGTTATGAAAAAGATTATACTGCATGCTTGTTGCGCACCTTGTGCAAGTTATCCGATAGAATTATTAATAAAAGATAACTACAAGCCTGTGGTATTTTTTTATAATCCTAATATTTTTCCTTTGTCTGAATATGAAATTAGACGTGATGAATTAAAAAAGTATTGTGCAAAAATTGGAATAGATTTTTTTGAAGATAGATATGATATAAAAGAATTTTATGAGCTAACAAAAGATTTAAAAAATGAACCTGAAAAAGGTAAAAGATGTTCTGTTTGTTTTTATTTAAGATTAAAAAAGACAGCTGAATTTGCAAAAAAAATGAATGTGAATTATTTTACAACAACATTAACTATAAGTCCTCACAAAAATTCTTTTCAAGTTTTTGAACAAGGCCGTATTGTTTCTTTTAAAACAGGAGTTGATTTTATTGAATATAATTTTAAAAAGCAAGACGGATTTAAAATATCAAGACAAATAGCAAAAGATAATAATATGTACGCACAAAAATATTGCGGTTGTTTGTACAGTATGCGAAAAATAAATGAGTAATTATTTTTTTAAATATACTGAACAAAAGAAAAAAAACTTATTTTTTCAATCGCCTGCTTATTTTACACTATTTTTTAAAAATTTCAAGTCTTTTGTAAAATTTTATTAAGCTAAAATCTTGACCGCCTATATTTAGCC
>CALUWM010000035.1 GCA_944324485.1 Candidatus Gastranaerophilales bacterium
ACTATAATTATTTTACCTTTTTGATAATCAATTAAGGCGTCTTCAATTTTACTAAACATACTACCCCCAAGTGGATTAAAAGCCATTTTCTTTCAGAAATTCAACTGTAATATCTTGTTTTATCTCGTTATCTGTAAATTTTTTTATATATTTTGCAAATAAATCGTATTCAATATTAACTATATCACCAATTTTTAAATTTTTTAAATTTGTTTTTTTTAAAGTTTCGGGAATTAATGAAATTTCAAAACCATTTTTATTTATGTCGCTTACTGTTAAACTTACACCATTTACTGTAATTGAACCTTTTTTAATAATTAAATCTGAGTTGCAGTTAAAAAATATTTTTTTTGAAAATCCATCTGTTTTAATAGAACTTACTTTTGCCGTGCAATCAATATGACCTGAAACTATATGCCCGTCAAATCTTGAATTAATTTTCATTGCTCGTTCAAGATTTATTATGTCTCCCTTTTTTATGTTTTTTAAATTAGATACAAAAAGTGTTTCATTCATTATGTCTGCTTCAAGATTATTTGAATTTATTTTTGTAACAGTCAAGCAAACTCCGTTTACAGAAATTGAATCTCCGATTTTAAGATTGTCAAAGCAATAATTTTCTTGGCATTTAAAAATTATTTTTGCACCCGAATTATTTAACGAAAGATTTTCAACTATTCCTGTTGTCTCAATTAAACCTGTGAACATAATAACAAAATAGCATAAAAACTATAAAATTAAAGCCGGTTTATACCGGCTTTAAAAAATTTAATCTTTTTCATTACATCATTTGGTATTTTATCATATTAGTAATACTATAAGTGCAAACAACAAAGTATACGCAAGCAATTACAAGAGTTAGTGTTTTTTGGAAATCTCCGAAAACAATTAGATTGTTTTTCTTTTTCATTTGGCTATAATCTACAAATTCCTTGTGATATGGTTGTTCTGGGAGTTTTGTTTCCAAGTATTCAAGAACTTTAGCATATTTAACTTTGATTAAAAGTTGGTAAGAATCTATATTCATCCACCACATTAATGTAGCTGCAATACCTATTACACACAAAACAATAACAGGTGGGTATTGTGGTGTAAGTGTGCTTAAAATATAAGTTGCAATTAAGATTATAATGTTTAAAACCAAGTAAAATCTGTTTGTTGAAAATTGCCTGTCAATAAATTTTTCTTTTGCCTCAGAATAAATTCTATATTGCTCTAATATTAAATATTTTTCATCTTTCGGATCCATTAAGTTATGCTCCTTTCATAAGTTAAGTTTAGCATATTTTGATAATATGTATTTAGTTTAAAAGTATGATTTTGAGGAAAAAAAATGGGGTACTTACCCCAATTCGCATACTAGCCGAAGCATTAACAACACTACCATAATACAATCTATTTTTATAAAAGAAAATAGATTGTTAAGAAATGTAATATAAATGTAGTATATAAATTAAAAATTATCAGGTTTAAATTTTTCAGGTGCAATTATTACGGTTAATTTTGGTAAATTTAATAATTTATTTGCCATATTTGAGACGTCATCTGATTTTACATTGTTTATTTTTTTAAGAAATTCTTGGTTATAATTAAGCCCTAAACCCATGATATAGTTATATCCATATACGGAAGCGATTTGAGAATTGTTTTGAGTAAAGTATTCTATTCTTCCTGATATATTTTCTTTTGCACCTTGCAGTTCCACTTCATCAGGTCCTTTATCTGCCAGTTTTTGAAGTTCATTTTTGAAGCCATCGAGTGATTTTTGAATATTAATCGGTGCAGTCCCTATATATAGGCTAAATATTCCACTGTGCAATAAGGTTTCATATTGACTTCTTACAGTATATGCAAGCCCTTGCTTATCTCTTAAATTAACAAATAGTCTTGAAGAAAGTCCGGAAGCTCCTAAGATATTGTTTAAGACTGCAAATTTTGCACAATCATCGCTTTTGAATGATTCAATTAGCCAACCTTGAAGTATTTGTGCTTGTGAAACATCATTTTTGGTGAGCCAGATATTTTCATTTTCTTTGATTGAAAATACATCTTTTATTTTGTCTTCACATTCATTTGTTTTCATAAATGCAAATTCATCTTTTAAATATTCAATAAATTTGTTTTTTTCTTCTATATCACCTACTATTACAATTAGTTTTTGACTGTTTAAGATTTTTTTATGAGCATCAATTATGTCTTGTTTTGTTATTTTATCTATATCATTTAAAATATTTGTGTGAGTTGAACTGTATGGGTGATTTTTGAAAATATTTTTTACAAAGGCGTCTGTCAATTTCATTTTAGGCGAATCTAAATCTGCCACAATTTCACCTTTGACTTTTAGAATTTCTTTTTCAAAATCATTAAATGTTGAATTTAAAATTAATTCTTTAAAAAGTTCTGTTGCTTTTTTTATGTCTTCATTTAAAAATATTAAACTTGCTTTAATATAATCTTGTTTTGCTTTAAAGGATATATCTATACATTCCTCTTCAAATTGTTTTGAAAGTTCTAAAGCACTGTATTTTTTTGTTCCTTGTAATAATAGTCTTGATAAAAGGACATTAACGCCATTTAACTTTTCTTTTTCGTTGATTTTAAAAAAGAAATTTAAGGCAATTCTTGGAGTTTTTGGAGTTCTTTTAAAAAGAATTTCTATACCTTCTGTATTTATATGTTCCATTATTTATCTCCTTCAGGTAAAAGCAAGCTTATTGAAATTTTGTCAGGATTTAAATATTTTTGTGCAATGTTTTGTAAGTATGTGCAGTCTATTTCTTCCAATGTTTTTAAATATTTATCGGCAAGAGAAATATCATCGCACACAGTTGCCCAATAGCCAATAGCATCAGCTATATCTGCAACCATTTCTGAATCTTGAGCAAAATTAACCTTAGCTCTTTTTTTTGCTTTTTTAAGTTCATCTGGTTCGATAGTTTCAAGCTTTTTTAGGTGTTCTTTTAACTCTTCTATTACTATGTCTTTCTTTTTTGAATCAAAGTTTGCTTCAATAAAGAAATTATCCCCGTCTTTAAATTGATAATGACAGCTTTCCAGCTGATAATAGTATGGTTCGGTTTTGCTTTCAATTAAATCTGAGTATAATCTTGAACTTTTGCCATCCCCTAAAATTGTTGATAACAAATCTAGAGCTATTGTTTCTTTTAAGTTTTTTGCACTGTCTGCTAGTGCCCCTATCATTATATAGCCTGTGTTAATCTGCGCATAATCAATAATTGTTTTAGGATTTTTTATTGAAATTTCTCTTTCTTTTTTATCTGGAATACATTTTTCAATGTTGGTATCTTCTTTAAAATTAAAGTTTTCTTCTATTAATTTAATTACATCTTCTTCTTTGAATTCACCTACTATTATTGTTGTTATGTTTGATGGAACATAAAAAGTTTTATAATAGGAGTAAATTTCTTGCTGAGAAATATTTGCAATTATTTCTTTGGTTCCTATAACTTCACGTTTGTATGGGTGGTTTTCATACATTGATGAATTAAGATTTTTATAAACTTTTCTCCAATTATTATCTTCGCCCATTCTTATTTCTTCAATTACAACATATCTTTCTCTTTTTTCTTTTGGGGTGTCTTTGTTTGGATTAAAAGCAGGGCCTATTTCTTCAGTTGGAAAAAGGGCATCGACCATCATATCAGCGTGCATTTCAAGTGCAATTTTAAAATGTTCTTTAGGGATATTTATATAATAAAAAGTATAGTCTTTCCAAGTCGCAGCATTTATTATTCCGCCTTTTTGCTCCATCGTTCTATCGAAACAGCCTGCAGGATATTTTGTCGTGCCTTTGAAAAGCAAATGTTCAACAAAATGCGATACGCCGTTATTTTTATCGTTTTCATTAATTGAGCCGGTTTTTACCCATGAGCTTATATTTATTATGGGACTTTGTTTATATGCTAAAACCGCTTTATGTCCGTTTTCGAATGTATATACGCTTAGTGGTTTTTCTAAATATGGGTAGTTTATTTTTTCTTGTTTAATTATTTTTGTCATTTATCTTAAATCCTGTCTTAATATTTTTGCATCTTTTAAATAAATATGTTTTATCTCTTCTTGTTTTTTGTCTGTATTGTAGCTGATTAATATTCTAAGACACTTAGTTATGGAATTTTCTATATCTGCTTCGTTATAACACATCATAGGAACATATTTGAAATTAAAATTTTCTCTTGCAAATTTTGCAGGGAATGCTGCTGTTAAGTCTTTTGTTAAAGTAAATATTACAAATGAGATATTCTCTATTTCTATATTATTTTCATTAATCATTTCAGACAAAAGTTCTATTGTTGCACATTCTATGTCGTTTTTTGTGTTGCTGTCAACTGTTATTGCTCCTCTTACTCCTCTTTGAAACATTATCCTAAGAGTTCTCCTTTTTGAATTCTTGCTCCGTTTGCCCAATCAAAAGCTTTCATTTCGCTTTTTCCTTCAGGTTTAACAGTAATTATATTTAGCGCATCTTTTTCACATTTAACAATAATCCCGTTTTTTGATATTTCAAGGATTTCACCTGCTGTGCCATTATCTTTTTTTATAATTTCGGTTTTAAGAATTTTAATGATTTTGTTTTTATAAGTTGTTTGATTTGTGTTAATTTGATACATTCCTCTTATTTTGTTGTGTATATTTTGAGCGCTATCGTGCCAGATTATTTCTTTTTCTTCTTTTTTTAGTTTTTTTGTAAATGTTGCTTTTGTATTATCTTGAGGCATTGTTATTAATGTATTATCAAAAAGTCCTTTTAGGGTTTTATCTAACAAAGAAGGAGAAAGTTTTGAAATCTTGTCCATTAATTCAACAACATTCATTTCGGGTGTTATTTTTATTTTTTCTTGCAGACAAATATCCCCTGCATCAAGCTCAAGAACTGTTTTCATTGTTGTTATTCCGGTTTCTTCTTTACCGTCAATAATAGCTGAAGCTATTGGGTTTGCTCCCCTGTATTCAGGCAAGAGGCTTGCATGAAGGTTTATCGTTGCATATTTTGGAATGTCAATAACTTCTTGAGAAAGAATCTGTCCAAAAGCAAATGTAACAAAAAAGTCTGGTTTTTTTTCTTTTAATTTTTCTATTATTTCAGGTTCTTTTGATATTTTATCCGGTTCAAATATTTCTATATTATTATTTTTGGCTATTTTTGTTATTTCTCTTTCGACAATTTTTTTACCGCGATTTTGTGCTTTTGCTTTTTGTGTTACAAGAGCTAAAACATCGTAGTCAGGAGAATTTATAAAAAAATTAAAGCTGTCTATTGCTATATTTGGAGTTGCAAAAAAGACGATTTTAATCATTTTATTGATTTTCCTCCAGTTCTTTTTTTAATTTTTCAATAACTTCAGGATGTTCTTTTTCGTATTGCTCTATTTCTTCTTCTAAATCTTCTTCGTCAATTAATTTATCGACTTCGACAGGCGGAAGATTAAATTTTTTAAGAACACTGTCTGCTTCAAATCTGTTTCTGCAATGATCAATAAATAGCTTGCCATCTAAATGGTCAAGTTCGTGCTGTATAGCTCTTGCTAAAAGTTCTCCGTCTCGAGCTTCTTTTACAAAAGGACGACCGTTTATATCAAGTGCTTTTACCATAACATTAGCATATCTTCTTACATTTGTGTATGCTTTAGGAAAGCTTAAACAGCCTTCGTAGCTGTTTATTGCACCTGATTTTTTGATTATTTTCGGATTTACGAAAACCAAAGGATTAATTGGACCCGAAGGATCGGAAACATCAATTACAAATATTCTTAAATTCTCTCCTACTTGAGGAGCAGCCAGACCAACTCCATTAGCACTATACATGGTGTCTAACATATCCATGATAAGTGTTTTGATTTTTTTAGAAACTTTTGTAACTTCTTTTGATTTTTCTCTTAAAATCGGATTTCCATACTCAATAATTTTTAAAATAGACATAATTTTATATTATCACATTTGGTTCTTTTAGTAAAATTTAACAAATTTATACAAATTGCACATTTTAAAAATACATTATAAAATATAAAATTGAGGAGTTTTGAAATGACATTTGATATAGATGATTTTTTAATTAAATCACAGAAAGCACAAGCATCAGATATTCACTTAAACTGCAACAAGATACCTTCGCTTAGAATTAACGGTGAAATATATAAAATTTCAACTAACCCGCTTTCATATAATGATATACAAACTATTCTTGAAAAAACACTTCCGGCTGAATATAAAAACACAATGAAAGAAACAAAAGATTTTGATTATATTTATGAAATTAAAGGTGTTTCAAGATATAGGGTTAATTATTGTAAGGATATATATCATGGTAAATTTACATTTAGGACTATTCCATATAATATAAAATCTTTAAATGACTTGTCCTTGCCTCCTTATTTAAATGAATTTACTAAGTTTAACAACGGAGTTGTTTTTATAACTGGAGCAACAGGTTCAGGTAAGTCTACAACTTTAGCTAGTATGATTGAAATAATTAATCAAACAAGAAAAAGTCATATAGTTACAATAGAAGATCCTGTTGAGTTCGTATATGAAGATAAAAAATCAATTATCACTCAAAGAAGCCTTGGTATAGATGTAAAAGATTTTAAATCAGGAATTAAATATGCTTTAAGGCAAGATCCTGATGTTATTTTAGTTGGTGAAATACGCGATAAAGACACTCTTTTAAGCGCAATAGAAGCTTCTGAAACTGGACATTTAGTTTTTTCAACTCTTCATACAAACGGCACAATTCCTTCCATAAACAGACTGAAAGGCTTTATTGAAGAATCTGGTCAAAATGAATTTATGAAACGTCTGTCTAATTGTATAAGAGGAATTGTTCATCAGCAGCTTGTACCCACTGTAAACAACGGTGTGTTAATGCCTGCTGTTGAAATTTTAAGTTTTACATCAACTGTTATGGATTATGTAAAAGATGGTAAATTTAATGAAATATACCATTTGATGCAACTAAGCAAGCAACAAAATTTAGTAACAATGAATGCTTCTTTATATAATCTGTATGAAAAAAAATTAATAACAAAAGAAACTGCACTGGAATACAGCTTAGAAAAAGTTGAAATGGAACAAATGATAAGAGGTATATACAGAAATAATACAGCAGACGAATCAATACTGTAACCATAAAAAGGAGAAAAATATGGCGCCATTTCCGGAAACAGAAATAATGACAATTAAAAGATTAGAAGTTGCTTTAAGAAAAATGGACTTCAAACTCTTAAAAGACGGAGCTTATAAACTTCATGAAAAATATCATGGCGGTTTTAAATTTCAATATTTGGATTTATTAAAAGAAATATTTTTGGAAGTGAGCAACAATGATTCTATTCCAACTGAAATTAAAGATATTCTTAATCCAACAATTGAAGATATTTTATCAAGTCAAGGTATTGACACTGATACATCTACTTCTCCTTTTGATTCTGCTAATCAAAATAGAGTGTCGAGTTTGACATCTTTAAGCTATTCTACTGAACAAGCAAATAATTTTCCGGAACAAAAAATAAATGCTTTTGAGGCTTTTAGTCCAAAAACACAGGAAACAACGGTAAATTCATATTCAAATAGTTCTGTTAGTACGGAACCTTTTAAAGAATTTTCTTCTCCTTCACAACAATACATAGCGCAAAATCAACCACCTCAAGAAAATAGTCAAAATGTCGATTTGGATAATAATCAAAATCAAAATGAAATGGCTGAATCTAAAAATATTGTTGAGACAAAGACAAAAACAATTGCTATATATTATGGGCAAGATAATTCAACAGATAAAACAAAAAATATTATAAAATATAAAAAACTTGTTTTTGATGATGAAAATACCCACAGTAGTATAAATGAAGTTATGAGTTTGTTGTGTGAGATAAATACTCAATCCGATACAAATGTATCAGAATTAAAAAATTTATTTGAGCAATTAAAATCTACAATTCATAAATTAAACCTCATTACAAATGTTTCAAGTAAAAATCTGATAAGTTTATTTGAAGAAAATAATCTTTCTTATACTTTTTTGAATAATAGTGAAACTGCTCAAACTAAGTTAATTCCTTTGTTTGGTTTATCTAATTTATTTGTGTGCAAAGAATGTAATGAAAAGTATTTAAATAAAGAAAATAATATTTCATCTTTAGTTTTTGAATGTCCAAAATGCAAAAAACCAATGTTTCCGGAATTATATGTAAACAATGGCAAGGGTGAAATTAATTTTGAATATTATAATGAGGCATTTATTCAACTTGCAAGTTCAGATGTTTGGTTTATTGTTCACCCAAGTTTTAATGAAAAAATAGTAACTGAATTGCTTTCAAGTGCATTAAAGTTGAATAATAAAATTAAGGAAATTTTTATTCTTGATAAAGATATTAATATTAGAGAAAACTTTAGAAATTTATTTTTGGCAATAAACAGCGAATTAAAAGTTAATACTCAAATAACAGCTCTAGAGGATTTTTTAAATTTGGTGAGATAATTGAAAAAAAATTATACAACTGATGCGATTAATTTAAAAAATTATCCTTTAAATGATAATGACAGTATTATTGTCATGTTTTCAAAAACAAAAGGATTAATTAGTGCCGTAGCTAAAGGCGCAAAACGTCCAAAATCTAAATTGGGTGCTAGAATTCAAATGTTTATAGCAAATAAGCTTATGTTGCTTGAAGGCAAAAATTTGGATACAATTCAAGAAGCGCAGAGTTTAAATACTTTTTCCAGAATAAGAAGTGACTTGGATAAGTTATCTTATTCAATGTATATTTCTGAGATTGTAAGCAATTTTTGTTCAAATAAATGTTCGCAAGATGAAAACAATGAATCAATTTATAATTTAATTTTTAGCACATATAATAAGATTTCTAATTCAAAAACCAAGGAAGAAGTTTTGCTTTCTGTTTTAAAATTTCAAATAAAATTAATGGATATTTTAGGCTGGGGAATTGACTTTAAAACATGTAGCATTTGCCAAAAAGAAATTGAAACAAATGCTCTTTTTTCTTTTAATCTTGGAAGTTTTGTGTGCGTAAAATGTGCAAACAATGATGTAAGCTGTATAAAAATTCATGATAAAATCAGAGAATTTATGCAGACTTTATTGGTTTCGGATTTTGATGTTGAAACTAAATATGATAAATTGGTTAATTTAAAAGTTTTAGATAAATGTTTTAATTTTATGAAAAAATATATTGATAATATATCTCATAAAAAAACAAAAATTTTTGAAGTATTGAATTGTGTGAGTCAATAGAGGATATTATGAATAAAGCCCTTATAATTTTTCCGGAAAGTATTGGCGGAAGATTAACAATTTCAAGTATAAAAGATGGTTTTGTGCAAAATGGGTATAGTGTTGACGTTTTTGATGAACTATATAAAAATAATTTAAAATTTGATTTTAATAATTATAAATTTATTATGGGATATGATTTTTCGCCTGTTAAGTTTAAAGTAGAGAATAATTTAAAAATTCCTACTATTGCTTATTTTTCTGATGTTATTCAAGAGAAAACTTCAGGAATTGGCTATCTTGAATTATATAAATATTTAAGAGATGACGATATTTTCGTTTTTTATTGGGATAGAGAACTTGCAAAAGCAGAAGACTTATTTTATCAACCGCATTTTGTTAATTGTGAAATTTATAAAGAATTAAAACCGTTATCCGAAACATCTTTTGATGTTTCTTTTATGGGAAGATTGGATACGGATTTGAGATTAAGAACTTTTTTAGATTTAAATAAATACTTTAAAAACCTGAAATTTAGCTGGCATGCTATTGAAAGACATTACTTGGATGCTCTTTCAAGATGCGAGAATGATTTTGAAAAAGAAATTTTAAAAAATACTTATAAAGGTTTTATAGATAATGAAAAAGATATGGCAAAAGCAATAAACGATACAAAAATTGTTTATAATATTAACGCTCAAGGTATAAGCTCGCTTAATTACAGAACTTTTCAGGTTTTAGCCTGCAAAAGATTAATGATTTCAGATAAAAGAGGTGAACTTGATTTATTTAAAGGAATTTTACCTTATTATTGCGATTTCGATGATTTAGTTAAAAAAATCGAATTTTACTTAAATAATGAAATCGAATACCAAAAAATTACCGAAAAAACCGACAAAATAATTAACTTGAACCACAATTCAAAAATTTGCGTTGAAAAAATGCTAAAGATTATAAATTCAAAAAATAACTAAAATTTATTTATCAAAATCGAATAAATCTTTTTCTTCCACGTTCAAAACATTACAAAGACTAAACAACAAACCTAAACTTATTTTTCTTTTTGCAGTTTCTATTTTAGCAAGATGTTCTCTTGATATATTCAACATTTCAGCAAGTTCATTTTGAGATAATTTTCTTATTTTTCTTGCATTTTGAATATTTTTCCCAAGTTTAATAAGTTTTGTAGCCTCACTTGTCATAATTATTATTTTCTGCTATATTTTAATAAAAGTATGTAGCCTAATAGAGAACAAAATGGATAAACCGAAAAAAACAATACTAATAGACCTCGATGGTGTATTAAACAATTACAAAGGTAAATTCAATATAAATGAAATTCCTTCAATCAAAAGCGGTGCAAGAGAATTCTTGATTGAACTTTCTAAAGATTTTGATATCAAACTTTTCACAACAAGAAATAAAATCCTGGCGTCAAAATGGATTGTGAAAGAAAAATTGGATAATATAATTATCGATGTTACAGATAAAAAAGAATTGTGTTTTTTATTTGTTGATGACAGATGTATAAATTTTAGCGGCGATTACAGCAATTTAATTAAAGAAATTAAAAATTTTAAACCGTGGTATAGGAAATAAAACTAAACTATTAAATAGTTTTAACTTGCCTGCTTGTATCTAAATAATAAAAAAGCTAAAAGCTATGACTTTGTTGTAAAAAATCATAGCTTAAAAAATTACGTCAAAATATATTTAATGAAATTTATATTCTATAAAGGTTTCTTGTATTGTCAAGGATGCTTTTTTTACCATCAGGGCTGATTGTTATTATTTTTTTACCAATTACTTCACCATAATCTACCGTTATGATTTTATTACCTTGTTCATCTATTGTTTGAGTTCTTGTTGCTAACGTTTTACCGTTTTTTGTTGTTATTCCGTCTTTTGTTTGTCTGATTTTAACTTTTTCTTTTTTAGGTTTTATTTTATATAGTTTTTGCTCCAGTATTTCCCCTGTATTTGCATCTATTTTTTTTCTGCGCATTACATTTATGGGAAGTTTATCATTTTCAAAAAAAGCAGGTTCAGTAAACTCTATTGTAACTGCCCAATTTCCATCCGGACCTTTTTTTGCTTCCCGCATAGTTTCACCGGAATAAACATTTTTTCTTATTATCGTTTCACCATCTTTAATTTGGGCTGTTGAAAATGGTTTTTCGCTCATTATGCCATTTGCATATGTTTGAATAGTTCTAATGCCGTTAGCTTCCGAATAAGTTTTTCTGGACACAGGAGAGAATATTTCATTATCAGCCAGTTTAGATTTTACTTCTTTTACACTTTCCACTAATTTCCCATCTTTATATTTTATGGTAAATTTATTACTCTTATCTTTAGAAAAATGGATTATTTCACCCGTAAAAGGTTTCCCTTTTGCAGTTGCTTTACCTTTATCGAATTTGCCTATTTTTTTGAATTCATCCAATGATAAACTGCTTGGAACTTTTTTATTTTTGTAAATTGCAATTCCTGCTATTGCTCCAGCTGCAAGAGCGACTGCCCCCAGCGCTAAAAGTTTTTTTCCGTTTTTTTGAATAAAACTAGATTGTTTTTTATTTTCTTGTTTGTTTGATTGTGTTATAATGGGAGCATTTGACATCGTTTTTGGCGTAATTTTTAAATTTTCCATTTTATTTTCCTTCTTATATTACATTTGTATAAAAACATATACAAAGTTCAATTTTGCTGATTTTTCAAAAAAATTTACAAAATTTAATAGTTACTAACCATTAAATTTATACTAATAACCATTAGAAAATATTTAAATATATTTATATAATGCCTATTAATATGGATTTAAATAAGAACGTAGAAAAAAAATTTGGTGCAAAATTAGCATATTTAAGAAAAAATAAAAAACTATCACAAATCAAATTGGCCGAAATAGTAGATATGAACTTTAACTATATAGGGCAAATTGAAAGAGGGGAAGCTAATGTTACGATTAAAACCATGAAAATATTAGCTAATGCGCTTAATGTTGAATTGTCTGAATTATTTAATTTTAAATTCTAATAAAAAACGAGGCAAATGCCTCGTTTTAAGCTTCTTGATTTTTGTTTTTATCAATCATTCCTTGAATTTTATTGATCAATTCTTCACCTTTTTTGGTCATCTCGTTACTTATGTTTTCAGCTTTTTGTTGGATTTCTTTGACTGCGTTTTGAGCTTTGTCATAAGCTTTTTGAGAAGAATCTTTAATCATTTCTCGAGTTTCTTCGCCGGATTGTGGAGCAAGCAATATTCCTGCTAGTGCACCCACTACGCCGCCTACTATAAAACCTGCTATAAATTTACCTGCTGACATAATATTTTCCTTTCTTTGTTATTTTTTAAATAGACCTAATCCAAAAGAAATTCCTTTCATTATTCCTTTTGAAAAACTTTTTAGTTTACCACCTAAACAAGCACTTGCACCAAGAAAAGACGAAATACTTGCTTTAGTGTTTTGAAATTTTGTATCTGCAGAATTTGCAATCGAATTGATTGATTTGGCTGCTTCTTTTAGTTCTTGCAATGTCGGTTCTATTTCTTTTTGAACGCTTGTTGCAATAACATTTGCATTGTCGGTCAATTTTGTAACGCTCACAATTAGTTTGCATATAAAAATCGTTAAAACAACAAGACAAACAACACTTGTAAACATTAATATTGAAAAACTAACACTTGCTTCTGGCATAATAACCTACATTTCTTCCACATTTGTTTCATTGTTTTTAGCTTTTGCAAGTTGCTTTGCTTTAAGATATTCGTTAAATTTTTTGTAAGCATCTTCAATTTTATCTTTAGAATTTTTGATAGCACAAAGAGCTTGTTCTTTTGCTTGCATTACTTCGGGTGAATATTTTTCATATAGGTTGTCGATTTTTTCTTTTAATTCTTTTCTTGATTCTTCACCTGATTTTGGGGCAAGAAGTATGCCTGCGACAATTCCGCCAACTACACCTGCTAATATACCCATTGCAAAACCGAATGAACTGTCTTCTTTTTTACACATATTTTCTCCTTAGTAAACTTGTGTTTTATTATATCATTTTTTTTGTTAACTTTAAAGTCCCGAAAAGTTTAATAAGTATCTTTTAAAAAATACTTGCAAAAAAAATTTTTTTTGATATAGTTAAAAAGTACCTTAAATAAGCTTTGTCGCTTGACAAGATTAAATTTTAAGTACAAACGCTAATCCTCAGTAGCTCCAAAGTGAGTGAAACGAACGGTAAGAAAACCGGAGCAAGCTCCGCTATTGAGTGAGAAAGAAAAATTAAATAACTAAAAACGCTAATCCTCAGTAGCTCAATGGCGGAGCAACCGGCTGTTAACCGGTAGGTTGTTGGTTCGAGTCCAACCTGGGGAGTTTTTTATTGGAAAGATTGTAATTAAAAAGGGCTTTTAGCCCTTTTTCTTAATTTCAGACAATATTTTTTCAAATAAACCCTTGTAAAACTCAATCGAGCAATAATAGCCGATTTTACCTAAAGTATTAGGAAATTTTTTACCAAGCCAATTTAATATGCGATAATAAACAAAGAGAAGTGGGTAAAAATACCAAAAATCATCTATTTTATGAAATGAAATTTTAAATGGGACAAATTGAACCGTAAACATATATGTAAAATTTAAAATTAAATTTATTAAACAAATTATCAAAAATGCTTTTATAAAATATAAATTATTTAATTTTTTAAATATTCCGCACAATTTTGCAACTAAATACATATAAATAATTAATCCAATAATTACAATTGTGAGCCAATCTTCAGAAGATGTGTAGTATTTCTGAAAACATTCAGATAAAGTCATCAAAATCATTAGAGGCAATTCGAATGCAAATTGCCTATTCAATATCAAAAATAACCCAATTCTTAAAATATATTCAATTATTGCTTTA
>CALUWM010000036.1 GCA_944324485.1 Candidatus Gastranaerophilales bacterium
GTTACGTTTTAAAAGATATATCTAAAAACGGAACAGTCTTTTTAGGATTAGGTAAAAATGTTTCAGTTGAACAACCTGTAAAAATAAAATTAGAATCGAATTTTAAAGGTCTTAATGCTGAATTAGCAAAAAAAATTGAACAAATTAACGACCCTACAATAATAAAATACATAAACGCAAAATTTCCATCAGGAAAATTAACAGCTAAACAAACAAGAGAACTAGAAATGATTGCAGATGCAATAAACACATACAATAAAAATTATAGAATTACAAAATCAGCAGAAAATTGGCTTTATATTGACTCAAACGGCAATGATGCAGTAAGAAGACTTTTAAAACAAAGCGATGATGAAAGAGGTATGATAACACAGCTAATTAATGAAGATTCACAATTATATATATCTCCTTATGCTAAAGACGTACTTGATGAAGCAGATATTTCTGTTAGAGCATTTATAGAAGATGTTAAATTAGAAGAAAAGTTTTATGCAGCCAAAAAATATATACAAAATTATCAAGATAGCCCAATAGCAAACCATTTGTACGATTTGTTTATAGAAACGTTAAGACAACGTGGAACATCAACAACAATAATATCAAAATTACAAGAAATTAATGATAATTATAATGTTAAAGTTTTTCCAACCGGAAATTTTAAAGATTTATCAAGAAAGGATACATTCACAGAGGAATATCAAACCCTTGAAGCTCTGTCAAAAGAATTGAATGCTTGGAAAAAGGCTAGTGATGGTCAAGCTAAACTACCACCAACAGTCGATTTTACAAGCGTAGATAGAAGTTATCTTCCTAAAGGAAATCATTTAACTGGAGGTGCTTCAGGCGGACACAGTCATTCAAAAACCCATGGTGCAATTTCGATTAATGGAATGGATGTGCATAGTTTAATGCATGCTATAAGACATGAAATAATGCACACAAACGATTTATCCGGCAATAATGTAAAGATAAGAAATAACAGCGAAATGGCACAAAAATTATTGAAAATTTTACTAAATAAAAACATAAACCCAAAAACAATAACCTCATTGGAAAGTCTACCATACTATTCAGAGTTTGTAAGAGCCGGTCACAGCAGGTATCAAATTAAGTATGCATACAGTAATCCTGCAGAATTTATTGCAGTAGCATCTGAAAAAAACATCAGGAGTTACAGCAAGGAATTTATTAATATACTTATCGATTTAGGAATGCCATCGTGGGCAATATACCTACAATAAAAATTTGCATTGTAAACAATTAAGATGTCTTTTTGCTATATCTATAAATTCTACTTAGTTTCTATCATTTTATAAAAACAATTAAAATTTCTGCCAATTCATGCAGTTTTTTATCTAATATTTTTTATTAAGCTTGACAAGATAAAAAATAATGAATAAATTAAAAGTGTTCAAAGGAATAAATAAAATGAATGCAAATGATTATTTAAATTCAGCTTATAAAAAGCAAGAAAAAAAACTATACAATGAAGCCCTTAAAGATTGCACAAAAGCAATAGACTTAGATAATAAATTGGTGGGTGCTTATTTTCTTAGGGGTGTTATTTATTTTTTTTCCAATATGTATGAATTAGCGCTTGAAGATTTCAATAAAGCAATAGAATTAAATCCTCTATATGGTTTAAATTATTCTTTCAGAGGGACTTGTTACGGCTATTTGAATAACTATGATAAAGCACTTGAAGATTTCAATAAAGCTATTGAACTAGAGTCAAATTCAGCTAACCCATATTCTAAAAGAGGAATTCATTTTGCAAGATTGAAAAAATATGATATTGCAATTACCGATTTTAATAAAGCAATAGAAATAGAACCCAATGAAAGTCTTTATTATCGTTGGCGTGGAACGTGCTATGGGATGTTGGGAGATATAAATAAAGCAATAGCAGATTATAATAAAGCCATTGAATTAAACCCAAAAGATAATACAAATAAAGAATGGCTTAACATATGTTTAGAAAATTTCCCAAAAGATTTGTCCATTAATTAAATAAAAACATATAAATTTTTTGTTAATTAATATACAGATAACATTGTAAATTACAGCAGGAATAACGCCTTTAAATTTTGCAACGATGCGGATATTTTGACTTGACAAGATATTTTAGCGTAATGTAGAATTTAACTATATTAACAAATATAACAGGGAGAACAAGAATGTACAGTCAAGTACCTTACGAAAATAACAATGAAAAAAAATATGATTTAATTGAATTTATTGAAAATTCTCAGTCCAGATGTCCTTATATTGTTCTTGTTGACTCCTCGGGTTCAATGAAAGGTGAACCTATTAATGAATTAAATGAAGGGTTAAAATTATTTAAAAACGCATTAATAAAAAATGAATTAGCGTCAAAGCGCGTTGAATTAGCGGTTATATCTTTTGATTCAACAATAAAAAATTATACCGATGGCTTTATTTCTCCCAGAGATTATGAGCCTGTTGAAATTGAAGCAGAAGGCGTTACAAGAATGAATTTAGCAATTAAGACTGCATATTCTTTAATTCAAATAAGAAAAGATCAATATAAAGCTGCAGGAATTTCTTATTATAGACCTTGGATAGTTTTAATAACAGACGGAACTCCAACTGATACAGAAGGTGAACCGCTTGAGTTTGATTCAAGTGAATTTCAAGAAATAGTAAAATTAGTTCACGAAGGCGAAGCAGAAAAGAAATTCTCATTTTTTGCAATAGGCGTTGGTGATGACGTAGATATGGAAGCCTTAAGTCAAATTTGTACTCCGAATAGGCCACCAAAGAAATTGTCAGGAATGAAATTTAAAGAATTATTCAGATGGTTATCTGATTCCGCTGTATCTCGCTCTAGTTCAACTATTGGTGAAAAAGTTGCGCTACCTGCAATTGACGGTTGGGTAGAGGATTAATTGTGTCGCCAGAAACTAAAACCGATTATCTGGATACAGTTAATCCTAATATTGATTGGAAATATGCACTAGCTTCTGTTATTGGTACTTCTCATCTTGATAGTAACACAACAAAGCAAGATTACTGTCTTGTTACTAAAAAAGTTATAAATAATATAAATTATTTCTTTTCTGCTGTTGCAGATGGTGCAGGAAGTGCAAAATTTTCCGATAAGTCATCTTCGTATATATGCAGATTGTTTACAAGAAAAGCTGAAAAATGGCTTAGTTATAATGATATATATTCATTAAATAGGGAAGTTATATTATCTTGGTTTTTGCATTTTCAAAAAGTGATAAACAGGGCTGTTAGAATTTATAATATCGATTCAATAAAAGAATTTGCAACAACATTATTATTTGCCCTGCTCAGCGAAAAAGGTAATATTTTTGTTCAAATTGGAGATGGTGTTATTGCAAAAGGTGATATCAAAGATTTGAATTGCGTTTTTGAACCGCAAAATGGAGAATATATAAATACAACTTATTTTGCCACAGAGAAAAATATTTCTGAAAGATTTATGTTTGAATTTAATTCTGATAATATAAAAAGATTAGTTATGTATACGGATGGAATTGAGATAATTTCATATAATTTTACTTTAAAAAAACCTCACATAAATTTTTTCAATCCGATTTTTGCTCAACTCGAGGAATTTAATAACAGTGGACTAGATAAAAATACATCAGAGTTTATTTTTGGATTTTTGGATTGTGAACGAGTTAAACAAAAAACTGATGACGATAAAACATTAGTGATTGTATCTTCAATAGAAAACAATAATACATAAAGAATGGTATAAATATATGGAAGTAATGATTGTAATATGTGTGTCTGTTGTTTGTGTTCTATTATATTCTTTTCATAAAAAAAATGTCGAATATATCAAGAAAAACAGTATTTGTTTAAATAAAATTTTAAATTTAAACTCCAGACAAAATTTTAATGTATTTGATACATCACAAACATTTTGTAAAAATTGCAACAGCAAACCACAATATGATAATTTTAATATCAATAATTATATGAATGGAATTATTGACGAAAATTTAGATAAATACATAAAAACATTAGAAGTTTTAAAACACAACCGAAAACAACATACTTCTTATCAAAATCAATTTAATTCTATTATGAATTATAATTATAACTATAATCAATTAACGCAAAATACAATATTAAACGAATTCCTTTTTAAAGCACTTGAAAAAATTGAATGTGAAAAAATAAAATTAAAACCTGCTCTTGAATTTACAATATATGTATCTGTATTTTATACAAGCCCTAAAGGCAAAAATCGCTACAACAAAAGATATCAAATAAATTCCGGCAATATTGAATATTATTGCAATGAATGCTTAAAAGCAAGGAGATACAAACAATCTGCTAAATATCAAAGAGCATTAATGACAGACAAATTACGCTATCAAGTTTTATGCAGAGACGGACATCGCTGTGTATTATGTGGGGCAAGTGCAAGAGATGGGGTAAAACTTCATGTTGATCATATAATACCTGTATCTAAAGGCGGTAAAACCGAATTATCAAACCTTAGAACACTGTGTGAAAGATGCAATCTAGGTAAAGGATCTTCTTACAATCCAAATGGCTATAACTAATAAATTAATTTAAGGAAAATTATCATAATGCAAACATTAATACTTTTCGATGAATATGGCAATAAAATAATCGCAACAGGAACGCCTAAACCCGGTGGTGAAGGTGATGTTTATGAAGTAGAAGGCAATCCTAATTTAGTTGTAAAAATATACAATGATAAAAAAAGAAGTAAAGGCAAGGAATTTGAGCAATTAATTAAAAAAATAAAAATAATGTGTGATATGTGCGATCAAACTATTATGTCAAAAGCAGGTTGGCCGCAAAGTATTGTTTATTATGATGATGAGCCTGTTGGATTTATAATGAATAAAATTCAATACTCAGATGAGATTCATCTATTGTTTGACACTGTTGATAGAAAACAATATTTTAAAGATAATGAATGGAAATTTTTATTTTATATTGCATACAATTTAGCTTGTGCATTTAAAGTGCTACACGACAAAGGAATTGTCATCGGTGATGTAAATGAAAGAAACTTTTTAATTGGAAATCGCGCTAATGCACAAGAAGACGGAATTAATGATTTCAAAGAAAATGGCATTGTATATTCTATTGATTGCGATTCTTTTCAAATAAAAAATTCCAGAGGTTATTTTTATTGCACAGTTGCAACAAATGAATATTTACCTCCCGAACTTCTGGGTAAAGACTTGCATAAAACGGTTAGAGTACCAAATCATGACAATTTTGGATTAGCTGTTATGATATTTAAAATCATTATGCTCGGCCGTCATCCTTATTCCGGAACAGGTACTCCGGGAGAAATCATTGAATCAATTTCAAATGGTTGTTATATATACGCACAAGATGCAAGAAAAAAAGGTATTTACCCTCCTAAACCCATAAAATTGTATGATACAATTTATAATTCCTTAAACGATGAAATTAAAACATTATTTGAACAAGCATTTAGCTCAAAACCCAATATTAAGCGACCAACTTCAGAAGATTGGATTAATGCACTTAAAAGACAAATTGATAACTTAGCACAATGTAATAAAAACGAAAGACATTTTTATAATAAAAATGGCGAATGTATTTGGTGCAAAATAGCAGATGAATACAAACACAACCCTTGGGAAATAAAGCCAAAACAAAATTATGTCCAAATATCATATAATTCTAATAATAATTCAGTAAGTTCATTGGATACTTATTCTATTAATAATAATCCGCCGGTGCAACCTCAATTCAGCCCTGATTCAAACAAAAATACAGTCAGTATAGGTTCTCTTATGATTGACACTATAACTAATATTATAGCAATTTTAGCGGGTTTTATAGTTTTATTATATGAACTTATTAAGCCTCTCTGTTCTTTTGAAAAAATCAATACAGTTCGAGGAATTATTTTTATTCAGGCACTTACGACAATAGTTCTTTTCTTGCCCTTATTAGATAACACTATAACCTATTCGATTTCGATTTTATTTTTGTTAAACATAATAAATATAATCGCTTGGGGTGCAAGAAGAAAAAGATTTTTTTCGACAATATTTTTATTGTTTGCAGTTCCGATAATTTCAGCAATAATAAATATGTGCATTGATACACCTCCTATCTTATATTCAGCATATCAAGTTGAGCAAATTTTTGATGAAAACAAAAAAACAAGTCCTAATATAACAAAAAATAAAAAAATCTTAAAAGAGATAATAAAAGAAGAATGTATTATCTCCGATTATTTAAAAGGTAATGCAAGCCAAGAAAACAAAGATGCTGCTTTTCTTGCATTTTATAACAACATTGATAGATTAAGCGACAGTTATTATCCAATTACGAAATATGCTTCGTTAAAAAAACCTCTTGAAGAAAATGACTCTTTTAATAGCAAAGAAGTAGAATATTATACATACGTTAATAATAACAAAATTTGGGATATTAGTATAACTGATCCGTTAACTAATTTATTTGAATTTCATATTAATGAACATACATTATATTTTCACCCGATTGTTGACGCAAAATATTTAAAACAAAAATACGGGCAATATTTAAGTAAATCCGTTAATGATTTTTTACAACTGCAAATAATTTTTAATGAAGATTTAAATAATAGAACATACTCTAATGTTATAAATGAATGGTATGAAGGAGAAAAATATCCATTTGCAAATAAAGAGATATTACTCTCTAAGTGGATTAAATCTTATGAAGATTTCTTAAAAAAATATCCAAAATTCCCACTCAAAGATTATATAAATGGTTCTATATATGCTTTTAAAAATAAAACTAATATAAAAAAATATAATAAAAACACTGATTTAATATTGAAATAATCAAAAGGAGAATTGTTGTGTCATTTGTTTTTAAAAAAATAATCATGATTATAATGGGAGGCAATAATGAAAGCTTTTAATAAAACTAAGCCTGCAGCAATGAACATATTGGGAATAATATTGGCGTTAATTTTTTTTGTTGCTGTTGGAATACTTTCTTTAATTGACTCGTTATCTGATAATGTCGATAAAACAAACGATGTTCAAAATAATGCCGATCAAAGTTTACAAACTAAAGAAAAAACACACCACAAAAAGAAATTAACTGCAGCTGATTTAGTTGAAACAAGAGAAGTAAATATTGAAAAAAAGAGCAATGAGCCTGTAATTTTAAACTCAAAACAAACTGCTGATTTTAATGAATATATGAAAAATATTGAGCAAAGGATTAAATTAAATTGGATTCCGACAACAGAAAATCAAAATAAAATTGTAATAGTGTTATTTGAAATTTCAAAAAATGGAGACTTATTAAGAAGCAAAGTTATTAAATCATCGGGAATTGACTCAGCTGATAAATCCGCAATTAAAGCAATCCAGATAACGGCCCCCTTTCAACCACTTCCTAAGAGCCTAAATAGAGATAGCATAGTTATAGAATTTACTTTTGACTATCATAGAATTGAAAAATAAAAATTAGCTAAAAACTTATACAAATAAAGTTGCTAAATAAATTAAAAAAGTAATCGAAAATAAGATAATCAAAAGGAAAACCGCAAAGGTCAACAAATGGGCAAAATTTTTTCTAATGAAATTTATGGTGCCAAAATATAAAGGCTAGCAAATGAACGTTTTAAAACTGTTTCTTAAACTATTTCAAATTATTTTTAACTTATTAATTTCATTTATTATAATTTTATGGCTTACATATCTTGGAAGTTATATATCAAATTTTAAAATAATTGATTTTCAAATAGTTATTCATTATGTTTTAGCTGTTATTTTAATGGTTTGTTTATGGTGGAATTTATTTAAAAAAATTAAATTGTATAAATTAATCATAATAATTTTCTTATTTTTATCTTCAGTTTTTTTGCCGAAGATTACTGATTTATTGGATTTTTCAAATAGCTATGAAGATAAAAATCTTAATTTTAATGAAATTAAAAAAATTATAGATACCGATGTTTGCCTAGATAGCGGCTTTTGCGCTGAAAATTTAGAAATTAATACAGAGTATGGTTTAATTAAAATTAATAAAGAAAATTGTTTGAAATACGGTTGGAAATGGGATGAAAAAAATATATATTGTAATACAAACAGAAGTTAAATAACCCTATAAATTAAATTAAAAATTTCCAAAACCTTGTGCTAATTGTAAAGAAACACATGGTTTGATTATAATGTACGGTTGGTTTGATTATTTTAGTAAAAGAAATATAAAAATCTTATTTAATTTTTGTAGAACTTAAAGATGATATAAAGCAAGATGAGGCATCAAATAAAAATGATAACATACAGAAGATAAAAATATCGTACAACTGCAAAATATTAAACTAAGTCAAGTTAATCAAAAACATATTACTTATAAACTAGGGCAATACATAATATTATGATTATTTAATTTAAAATTTGTTTTTCTCAAAACCGAAGCAACAACAAACAACTTCACTTTAAGCATTACAACTTTGACGACAGTGCTTCAGCGGATGAATTTACATCGCTTTCCTTGAAGTTTCAAACGCAAATATAATAGATAAAAAAGTCTAATCAATTAATTTTAGCTGCAATATTAATTTTCCTAAATTATCTATGCAATTCTTTTTTTACTAAATATAAAATAATATTAACAATTTAATAAATTATATTTAAATTTAAAATAACATTTCTTAATATATCAAATTCAAACAATTGAAAACCAAATTCTTTAATATAAACTCGTCTTAATTTAATAATAATTATACTATCGATATCGGGAAGGAAAATTTATGAGCATTAGTGTCGTATTAGGCTTTAAGTCTAAAAACATAAGTGGTTTTGTCAAACAAAATCCACTAAAACAACAAAATCAGCTTTATTTTGGTGCAAACATTTCAAAAATCGTTACAGAATCAGCAGATGAAGTAATGGTTGGAATTAAAAAACTTGCACCTGATTCAATGGATAAAATCACCCAAGGAATAAAAAAGAAATTAACACTTGATTCAATTCAAGATGTATCTCAATGTGCAAAGAAAAAACCGGTTATTAATATGGGTGAAGATGAGGTTTTGAGTATTAGACAAAAAATCAAAAAAGTTGCACAAAAAATTAAAGAATCTATAAGTGATGTTTTTAAAAAACGTTCAAAAGATGTGGAATTGCCAACAAACGAACAACCATTAGTTGTATTTAATAAAGGTCCAAGAAATGTTAATGTAATGCAAGGTCAAGATAAGGCAATAAAAGAAATTAATGCAGACTTTGAAGCCGGTAAAATTTCAGAATATGAAAAAAATAATCGTATTAGAGAAGTAAATAATTATTTTGAAAATGCAAAGAAATCGCCGAAAGAAGTTAGTTCAAAAAAAATAATTCAAGAGCAACCAAAATTTCGTAGTGCATCACAACAAGTTTTATCTCCACCCCCAGGACATAGCACAGGATTATCTCAAGCATCACAACCAGCACAACAAAGTATGCAAAGTCACATGAACGGAATGACTCAACAAGAATTTATTATTTATAAAGAATTTATAGAAAAAAAGAAAAGATTTGGTCGTTAAACTAATTGTCCTAGGGCTGTGATATACCCAATGTTTGAATTTATCACATCTTTATTAGCTCGAATTATAATATTAGGTTTTGTTGCAAGGTAGGTTTTTGCACTTTGCAACAATTCTATTTCAGTTATAGAATCAATAACTTGATATTTTTCATTATTTTCTTTAATAGAAAAAGAATTTAAAAGGCCTGCTTTACCGGTTGTAGTATATGAATTTTCAAGCCAATACTTTTTATATTTTAGTTTTAAACTTTCGAGCTCTTCTTTTGAAATTAAATTAGTACAAATTTTATTAACTTCATTTTGTAGTTCTTTAATTACTCTTTCTAAATCTTTAAAGTTTGTTTTATTGGCTTTAAATTCGCATTGTAAATTCAAATGATTTGAACCGCTATCTTGTTCATAAGTTGCACCAAGATAATAGCTAATTCCTAATTCTTCTCTAATTTTTTTAAATATTCTTTCATTTAAAATAATTGATAACATATCAGCTGCGATTGCTTCTTTTTCATCTTTGCATCCTGCAATTTTAAAACTAAAACAAACACTAGCATTATTATCATTTTTTATATCCAATAAAACTTTAGATCTTGTTGAAGTATTTGGTTTAATTCCTAATAATTTTTCTAAGTCAATCTCTTTTTTAGGTTGGAATTGCCAATTAAAACCACTACTAATTGCATTAAAAATTTCATTTTTATTATTTTCAAATTGTGTTTTTGGTAATGCCAAAGATGCTTTTGCTTGAGAATTTTTTGTAATTCTATCTAATAGTTCATAAACATCAACTAAAGTAACATCATCAATTGCTTTTATTTTGTCTTCTTTTTTTGTAAATCTACTTAGTGGGTGTGCAAACTGATTATCAGCAAAATTAAGTTCAGTTAATTTTGCAAAAAATTCATCGTCTTGCATTTGGCCTTTTAAAATATTTTTAACATATTCAAAATATTCATTTGAATATTGCCTATATTGACTTGCATCATTAATCAAATTTATTAATTTAACAACATCTTCAGGGTTTGAAGCACCTGAAATATATAAAGAATTTGCGCTTAAATTTAAATATGGTTCATATGGGATTTCATGCTTACAATTATCTCTAATTGCAAGTTGTAATAAATACGATAAAACATTTAATGTTGCAGGTTTAATTTGCCTCAAATCTTCTGTTTCAAAATTCAAACAATAACTAGCTTGTTTATTTTCATCATCAGAATTAACTAGCAATTGCAAATTATTTGGGTAAATATATTCATTTGCATTAATTTTAAAAGTATCTTTTGAACCCTTAAAAGAAATTCGTTGGGGTGTGTTTAAATTATCGCTTACAGTTATATATAATGCTTTATCTAATTTTAAATAATTAGATATAAAATTTTTAAGGTCATTAATTGTAATTTCAGATAAATATTTCGCTTCTTGAATTGGATAATCTTTGCTTGGATTTTGAGTTTGTAAATGTTGTGCCAATAGTTGCGAATATTCCATCATGGCAAGCGAATAAAATTTTCTTCTTTTTTTAATTGTTTCAAATTCTTTTTGAGTAATCTCAGAATTTAAAAAAACAATAAAGTCTTTTTGTAGTTGCGCTAAATTAGCATTTCTGTCATTATTTTCATAGTTTGCTTTTACAACAAAAGCAACAGGTTTAATTCCTTGGTATTTAGCATTTATAAAATCAATTTCAAAATCACTTTCTCTAATTTTTGCTAATTCTGATAACAATTGTGCTATAACAAAATCCTTACCTGAATCAGAACTAAACGCAGGAAAATTTATTTGAGCAAGGTTTCCTTTGTTGTAATTAAATTTAAAATCGAACCTTTGAGCTTTTTGAGGTAGAGTTGTTTGAGTAAATTGAACGTCTTGAACTTTAGTTCCGACATTTACTTTATTAAAATATTTAGCGAATGTTTTAATTATCTCATTAGGATTAACATCACCTACAATTATAGTTTGCATGTTTTGATTTTGGTAATACTTATTATAAAAAGCTTGTATATCTGCTAATGTAATATTTTTAACTTGATTGATTTCATTAGAAGTAGTATTTAAAGATAAATTTGCACCAAAAAGGGAGTTAATTATTCTTTTTTTAAGAACACTATTTTCATCTTCCATATTTTGTGTATTTTTATCATTTTGAGTATATTCAGAAATTAATATACCTTTTTCTTGTTCAAATTTTTCTTGATTAAATTGTGGTTTTTGAAGCATTTCAGCTTGCATTTGAATTAAAGTTTCAATATCTTTTTTATCGTTAAAAGGATAACTAAACCTATATTCAATATTATTCGGTTTTGTAGTTGCGTTTGAAATTGCCCCCATTTTCGATATTTCTTTTTTATATGTTGAATTATTAAAAGTATTTTCGCTATCAGCTAATAAATGTTCAAGAAAATGAGAGGTTGTAATATCTTCTAAATAATCTGTTTTTACATATGTACATATTTCACATGAACCTTTTTTTGGAAGAATAGTTATCTTATGCCCATTTAATAATTCAAAAGTGGTTGCCTTACCTACATTTGGAACATCAAAAACTTCAACTTTTTTATAACCTTGATTTATTTGAGGTAATAAGTATGCTTGAGATATGCTTGAAGGAATTGGTGAATTTTTTTTGGGCACATTAAATTGCACAAAAGGACTTTTTTGTACTTGATTATTTCTAGCTGTATTTTTAGTCTTTAAAGGAATTGAATTGTTTATAGCTAAATCCATATTCTTTACCTATAGTTATTATAAAACAAGTGAATAAATTTTTTGTACCATAACAAAGATTTTTATAACAAAAAATTATATTCAGGATTTTTAAATTTATAAACAAGGAAATAAATTTGCAAATCACACCAATAAAAAATAATAAAATTAATTATACAATTTCTTTTCAAAGAGGTTTAACACCGCAGATTGCCAAACAAATAGAGCAGGCAGATATTGTTGAAATTTCAAGACAAATAAAAAAGATGAATATTGATTGCGATTTCAAGGATAATAAGGTTATATCTTGGAGTTGCGCTAAAATCATAGAAATTATTGAAACACTAAATAAAACTTTTAACCAAAAATTTGCACTACCAAAAGCAATATATGTTGATGATTTTGCAAGATTAAACATTGATTATTCAATAAATTCATCTGAAACAATATATGGTTTATGCAATTTAACTCCAACTAAATTATTAAAAGATACCGACACAATTATTCCATCAAGAGTTTTGTTTTTTAACCAAGATTGCCCTTGGCAATATATAGATTGGTTATCTGATATTAGATTTCAAAATGGCGAAACATCAAGCAATTTTTTCTTATATACTTTTTTACACGATTTTTCTCATTCGGCACACGAAGATAGAATTTTAAAAAGATATGGCGCAAAAAAGGCAGGCGAAATATTACGACTTGCAACTTCTGTCGAATTTTTAAAAGAATATCGAACAAAATTCGCAAAAAAAGTTTCTTCTATTTCTCAATATGCTCTTGAAAATCCATTAGAAGCCGTTGCAGATGATACCTCAAGATTAATTTGCGATTCATTAGATGAAAATTTAATTTTAACTAGAAACCCATTTATAAATTCTCCTTATGCAAATTTTATCGATTATCATTTATCACGAATAAGTAAGCATAGTACAAAAGATAAAATGCTTAGAAATTTTTGGAACGGCAGATTTTAATTTTAAACTATTTTTAATCACAGAAAAGCCTCTAAAATTGAAATCTTTGTAAAGAAATACTTGATTAGATTATAGTATACCGTTATTTTGATTATTTTAATAAAAAAAATAAAAATCTTATTTAATTTTTTTCATTTTATAAATTCTTTATTATACCGCGACCTAGGATTTTATTCTATAAAATCCGCCTAAATTTGGAAGTTCTTACAAATTATGAGCGTTTTTCTTTACAAAATAAGACTCTACACAATAGAATACAGGAGTGTTAATTAAATGAAAGGATAGAATATTTGCGCAAAAGTATTTATCTAGGAATAAAATTAGAGGAAAATAAAAAGCCTCTAACTCGTGAAAAAATTCTTTCTTTAATAAAAGGAGAATTATCGAGTGCAAAAATTTTATATGCAACAAAAGAGGAACTATTAGACATCCTTGTAAATGAACAAAAAGAAAAAATTTCTAATGAATTTATCAGACTAAACAATCAAACAGTTG
>CALUWM010000037.1 GCA_944324485.1 Candidatus Gastranaerophilales bacterium
AGCCGATGATGGGACTCGAACCCGCAACCTACGGTTTACAAAACCGTTGCTCTACCATTGAGCTACATCGGCACTTTTATAAATACTATATTATTGTGGACATACAAAACTGTCAAGTATTAATTTAGTAAGTATATTAGAAAAATAAAAAATAAAATTGCAAAAAATACATGTTTTGTTGTAATATATTAAAAAAAATATTTTTTATGTTGGATTATGAAATTTTTATTGGTATAATTAACTTACTACTTTAAGAAAGTCTACAAATGCAAGTGGCAAATGCTGTAAACAATAGTATAAGAATACTTTTCAACCCCAGAGTGGAAGATTTCAAGTTATTTGATTTTTTGATGGTAAAATCTGATAACAACAGATATATTGCACAAATTGTTGAAATATATGACAACAAATTTGATGCTTCACAAAACATTGCAAAGTTAAAATTATTTTACAAAATTGCACAAAACAATGAAGTAATGCCTTATGACAACTTCACTCCAAACAGAGAATGCGAAATTGTAAAAGTAAAACAAGAAGAAATAGAAAACTTCATTAATCAAGATAAAAAAACATTTATCTTTGCAACAAACACAAAAACATCATGCTCGCTCGATGTTCAATACGATTTCTTCAATAATAATGCGATTGTCTTAGCAGACAAAATAGAAAATGCAAATGCTATTTCTCTAAATCTTGCGAAAAATTTATCAACAGAAAAAAATGTTGTCATAATAGATTCAACAGGAATTTTAGAATTTGAAAACGCCAAAAAAATAAAGGCTTCTAAAAATTTCAGAATGCCTTTAAATTACACAACAATAGACTTCATATTCGATAAATGTCTATCAGACGCAAGTCTTGAATTCCAAGCAATTGGCGGAGAAATAATAAACGAGATTAAAAAATTTGCAAAAAAACAAGAAGGTGGATTTATTCCATTTAATGCTTTTACCAGAGTTCTTCTTGAACAATATAAAGCAACACCTTATCCGGAACTAAAAGTCCTTTTAACCAGACTGAAGAAATTCCAGATGGATGAAATTTTTGCCAGAACAAAAAAAGACAATGAAACTCTTTTTAAAACAATTGAAAAAAACCCTATAACAATTCTCGATTTATCCGGAATTGAAGCGTCATGGCAAAAAGCTTATCTTGAATATATTATTGAAGATATAAATGAAGAAATCTATCTAATTACAAGAATTAACGATGAAAATTGTGATGTAGATTTAATTAATAAAGTATATGACCAAAAAAAGAACATAAAATTCGTACCAAATGTATCTTATAACTACAAAAAACTTCCTTCAATTATGCAATATTGCAAAAATTACATTCTTCTTCCAAGTTTGTATCAAAGAACAGACTTCTTAGATGCAAATTTTGCACTGTCAAACCTTATTTCGGATGGATGTATTATATTTGGCGAAAATACAGATAATTTCTTGTACTTAGCACGTGATTATGAACTTGAAGTCCAAGAAAAAAGAAAAAATTACAGAAAAATCGCTCTTTCATTAATCGAAGAAGACGAAGGAGCACCAAAAGAAGAAACTTCCAAATCTGATTCAGAAAAATTAATGGAAGAATTAACAAGATTCGAAAACGAAACAAAAGAAAATCAACTTACAGAAGAAACAGACGACTTTTTTAATCAAGAAATTTCAACCAAAGAAGAAACTACGGAAGAAATTAAAGAAGAATATCAAGAAAAATTAGAAGAATTAGAAAACCCTAAAACCATAGATAAACCTGAAGAAAAAAAAGAACAAGATGATTTTGAAACTGTTTCAGAAAAGATTGATTACAGCAAAAAAGAAACGACTGATGAATTTCAAGAACTACAAGAATTAAGCAAAGTAAATGAAGAAAATATTATACAAGAAGAACCGCAAATCAATATCCTGAATGAAAAAAAACAAGAAACGGATTCATTTACAGAAGCCTTAAAAGATACTCTGGAAGAATCTGAAACAAAAACTGAAAACGAAATTCAAATAGAAGAACAGCCAGATAAAACTATTGAAAATAAAGAAGAAGAACAAAATATATCTGAAACAGAAACAAATAAAAATACAGAAAACGCACAAACTTTTGAAGAAAATCTAAAAGCGGACGAAAATAATTCAATTACAATGTCAGATAACAATGAAGAAAATCCGCTTGAATTAAATGAAAATCAAGACTCAATAGAATTTTCTGATGAAGAATTAGATTTCTTCCAAATAGCAAAAGAAAGTTCCGAACAATACGAAAAGAAAAACACAAATATAGACAATATAGAATATAAAATACAAAATGTTGATGACGATGAAGAGCTTAATTTAAGCGACCTTGCAAGTACATCGCTTGATAATAGTTTTGAGCAGATTATTGATGCGAAACCTGTTAAAAATGAAACAGTTATTGAAATAGATGAAAATACATCAATAAACGCCGATATAATAGAAAAACCGATAGAAAACGAAAGCTTACCTATTTTTAAAGAAGAAATAAATGAAAATACAGAACCAGCATTTAAAATAGGTGACAAAATAAGCCATAAAAAATATGGTACAGGAACAGTAACAAAAACTGTTAAATACGAACAAAGACAATTAGTTCAAGTAGAATTTGAAGAATTTGGCAAAAAATTGCTTGACCCCAAAGTTGCAGACATCAAATTAGAACAATAATTCTATGGGTGATGAGAATAAACAATTTGAAGCAAGTCAGCAAAAACTAAGAAAAGCAAGAGAACAAGGACAAGTTGTAAAATCTAAAGATTTATCAACAGCACTTGCAATCATTGTAATGTTTAGTGCTATTTATATGCTTTCACCTTTAATATGGGGGCAGTTAACTGCATTATTTACAATAATTTATGAACAAATACCAAACAAACATCTTGATGAAATAGGTTACGCTTACCTCTTTACAAAAACAATAATACCAACCGCTCTTATACTTTTACCCATCCTTGTACTTGCCTCAATTATGGGCATTTTAGGAGACTTAATTCAAATCGGACCTTTATTCACAACAAAGCCAATGGAATTTAATGCAGAAAAATTCAACCCAACTAAATATTTTAAAAACCTTATGAGTCCTAAAACATTATTTGACCTATTTAAAAATATAGCAAAAGTTATAATTTTAGGAATTATAGGCTACATGGTATACAAAGAGCACTTTGAAGACATATTAATGCTTGCAGCTATTGATAATCATTTTGCAATCATGATTCAATTCGGTGCTCTAATGATGGACTTCATCATAAAAGCAGGAATAGCTTTTTTAATAATTGCAGCAGCAGACTACGGGGTTACCAAATGGAAATTTTTGCAAGACCAAAAAATGTCTTTTAAAGAAGTTAAAGACGAATACAAAAACTCTGAAGGCGATCCAAATGTAAAAGCAGCCCTTCGCCAAAGAAGACAACAACTTCTTCAACAAAAAATGATGGATGCAGTTACAACCTGTGATTTTGTTGTAACAAACCCGACTCACATTGCTTGTGCTATTAAATATGATGCAGAAAAAATGGAATCACCAATGCTTGTCGCAAAAGGCACAGAGCTTTTTGCGCATAAAATAAAAGAAATTGCCCGTGAACACAATATTCCTGTAATTGAAAATCCGCCCGTTGCAAGAGCTTTATTTAGACTTGTAGATATAAACAGGCAAATCCCTCCTGATTTATACAAAGCAATAGCAGAAATCCTCATTTTTGTATACAAACTCAAAAAAACAACAAACCAAGAACAAGAGAAAATCGAAAAAACAGCCGTTGAAAAGGGAGACAGTCAAACTCAAGCAGAAATCAAAAAGAAAAAAGAAGACTCACTCAAAAAATTTAAAAATGAAAACTAATTACTTTATATTTTTCTTTGCGTTTTTCATTGCATCTAAAATTATATTTCTTGCGTCTATTGCTTCTTCTTTTGTCAAAGGAGGTATACCTTTAAGCGGGTATTCTTTTCCTAAACTTTGATATTTAGAAACTGCCATATCATGATATGGTAAAACATCAAGTGCTTCAACATTACTCAATGTAGCCAAAAACTCACCTAGCCTTGTTAAATATGTTTTATTATATGTTATAGAAGGAACAACAACATGTCTTATCCAAACATGAACCTTCTTTTCAGACAAATATCTTGCAAAATCAAGAATTTGTTCATTAGGATGACCTGTTAATTTATTATGCTGAGCATTATCTATATGCTTAATATCCAACATAACAAGATCAGTATATTTTAAAAGTTCATCAATTTTTTTTGTATCATTTCTATTAAATGTAACACCTGATGTATCAATGGCAGTATGTATATTTTTATTTTTTGCCTTTTTAAATAATTCGATAACAAAATCAATCTGCGCTAAAGGCTCTCCTCCTGTAACAGTCAGACCGCCATTTTTTAGAAATTCTTTAACACTATCATACTTTTCTAATATTTCATCAGCTGTCATTTTTTTATTAACGTTAAAATCCCAGCTATCAGGGTTATGACAATACAAACAACGCATCGGGCAACCCTGCATAAATACAACAAAGCGAATACCCGGACCATCAACAGTTCCGCACGATTCCAAAGAATGTATGTTTCCAATAATTTGTGTCATATTTTTTCCTAATTTAATTATATTCTAAGCAAAAAATTTTGTAAACTTTTGTAAAAAATACTTTATTTGTACTAAAGATTCATTAAATATAACCCGTAAATACTATTGTAAGCAAACAATGGAGGCAATGACAGTTATGGGTATGGCAGCCAGTCAGGCAAGATTTCTGGGTTTAACCGCAAGAAAGAGTAATGTTGAATATCAAGGTCAACAAATAAACCAACAAAGAACAGCTCTATCAAACGAAAGTGCAAATTTATATAATCAAATGATGGACTTAACCGTTCCGACTCCACCTGCAACATCGGACTATTATTCAACAAGTTACGTCCTTGAAAATTCTTCAAGCTCATATGCTTCAGAAGATTACGTTATTTCAAATTTAACAAAAACTTATAACGCAGAAAACGAATACATTGTAAGTTTAACAAGTAAACATGAGTATATGGATTCAAAAAATACTTCATATAGCTTAGGAACTGTCAACAAAAAAACCATAGAAAATGAAGACGGATCAACATATAATACATACACTCTACCCTTGGTAGACACAGGAAATAAAGCAACAACATCAGTTGTTTATGATGAAAGCAAAACAAATGCTTACACAGGAGAAAACGGTTCACTTTTAATAAATCAATATCAAATTTATAAAGCAGAACCAAACAAAAATCTTCCCGGATACGATAAATGCTGTACTGAAAAAGATGTACAATATTATTTCTATCAAGATTCACAAGGTAAAAACCGCTTCTTAACAGAAGAACAGTTGCTTGATATGACTTCCGGTGATCCACAAATAGAAAAATATAATATTTTATACCCTTATACTTATACAAAAGAAATAACTACTCAAGTAATTGCAACTCTGGAACAATCTGATACAGGAAGATACAGCTCTATTGTAATAGCTGATGACGATTCGTATCCTAATGATTTAAAAGGTTTGACTTTCTCCCTTTCAACCGTTCAAGAAATGGATAAAGATGCTTATGATGATGCCTATAATGATTATGAATACGAAAAAACTATATATGAAAAAGCAATTTCTGACATCAATGCACAAACTGAAGTAATACAACAAGAAGACCAACAATTAGAATTAAGATTACAACAACTTGATACAGAACAAAATGCAATCTCAACAGAAATGGAATCCGTAGAAAAAGTTATAAGTGATAACGTAGAAAAAACATTTAAAGTTTTTGCTTAAAAATTGTCATTGACTCCAAAATATAATAAAGGGGCATTTCGCCCCTTTTTTTTAAACCATTTTATAAACCTTAAATTCTCCTGGTCTTAATTCTTTAAATGTAATTTGTTTAACTATATCATTTTCAAGCGGTTTTTCTACAAACATACATTTATTTAATTCATCTAATTCAAAATCAAAATAAGAAACTAATTTTTTGCCTCTTTTTAGTTTTACAATGTTATCTCTAGTAATTGTACCTCTAACATTTTTCTTTTCTATGTGTCCATCTTCAAATTGAACATCTTTGATTTCATACGGAGCAAAATAATTAGCGACAATTAAATATGTAGGTTGTTTTTCACCCTTTTTAACTTTTTTTGACTCATCAGGAACAACTTCCCAACAAACAAAACCATTGTTTTCTTGATTATGTAACACTGCTTTTCCTGAATTTAAAAGCTTATCATTTTGAGCAAAATAATCAAGCGCATTAAACTTTTCAAAGAAATCCCAATCATAATTTCTCACCATAGATGCTTCTTTTGAAATAACTCTTTCAATACCAACTTTTGTAAAACTTTCATCTCCGTCAACAAGTAAAACAGGACGTTTTGCAAACTTTCCGCCGGGAATAAATTTTAATTTAAACCATTTAAACAAAGCTCCCTGAGCCCCCAATTGACCGGGGTATTGATTTATATCTCTAAATTCACCATCTTGATTATTATATGTCTTTAAAATTGCAAGGGAATTTGTCTTTGCATTTCTTTGATTATAAGTAGATAAACGTAAATTATCATTAATGATTTGTTCGGGTGTTTTTGTACTTTGGGAAACTATATCATCTCCCCACAAAACATCAAATTTCATATCCTTATGATATTCCTTAAAATACCCATCCCATAGCATATATTCAGCCAAAGTAGCAAAATAAGGAACCTTCTTTTTCATTGTAGAATTAACTTTCGAAAGAACTTTCGCAGGAATTCTATAACTTAAAGGTTGTCCTTTTTTATCTTGAGATACCTCATCTACAATATGGTCTATATGATCAATCCTAAAGCCGTCAAAATTATATTCTTTTTGCAATTTTGAAACATATTCTACATAAAAATCAATAACATCTCCGTTATACTTGTTTATTTCAAAATGATAAAAGAAATAAGGTGTCTGACAGTCTAAATTTGCAAAATGAGTAACATCTTCACCTTTATAATTATAATGTTTAAACAAAGGATACTGTGCGCCCTTATTCATTTTATCAAACACAGGAACCCCGGCAGAGCACCAAGCACCACCTGACATGGTCCAAAGACCAGCTTTAATTAAAGCTGCAACTATTTCATCCTGATTAACAATATCAACTTCAGACTTAATATGCTTCTTTGCAGCACAATTAATAACTTCTTGAGCTCTTTTAGATAATTCATCTTGCTTTTGGGCAAAACTCATCTTATAAGAAACTAAAATTTTGTATTCTTTAATATCATCTTCTATTTCTGCTGCTATTTTTTCTTCTTCTGAAGAATATTTTTTATAATTACCTTTTAAATTTTCTATGTACTTTTTCTGGGTACTTATAACATCTTCATCTTTATACACTCTTTTTTGCATAATTTGCGCACAAAGTGCATTTAAATAACCAATAATACTATTTGTAAGTTCATTTAAATCCATCCAACGTGCAACATAAGGATTAGCTAAAACAACTTTTGAAAATCTTGCAGTTTGAGGCAAAATATCGTATATAACAGGATGATTACATAATTGTGCCAACTGTATGAATAATTTAACCTGACTTTCTGCATCCAATCCCAAAAATTTCATTAAATTATCATCTTGTAATTTATTTGAAACATCTGAAGATTTTGGCAAATAAGCACAGTCAAACTCACGTTCATTAAAAGGAATTAAATATAAAGTAACAGGCAAAATACCTAACTCCTCATTACCAGAATTTAAAGTAATAAGACATTTAACCCAGTCTAAAAATTTTCCAGCATTTTCTGAGGCATTTCCATCTCCAAGTCCACTTAAAGAAAGGAGTTTAATATTGTGCCCTTCTTGTTTAAACCAATCTGAATTTTTGATGTTTCTTCTTGCCAATACGGAAGGATTATCAAAATCAATAAATTTATTTACCACAAACGTTTTAGCATAAACAAGCTTTTCAACTAAACAATATATAGTTTCCGCCGGAGTAAGTTCTTGCAGAACTTTAAATTGCGGGTAGGGAAGATATCCAAACTTTTTAATCGTCTTAGATAAATATCTTTTTCTATCGGGATTAATTTCTTCAATTCTATATATTTGAGCAATTTTTGCTAACAAAACATCAAGCTCTTTAGGGCTAAAATTAGCACTACATTGTTTTTTGCGGGAAAATAAACTTATCATAAAATACCTCTATCCTTTTTCAAGAAATATTTTATCAAAAAAAGCCCAAATTACACATTTTTGAAACAATTTTTAATAATTAATTATTCATGCTATGTATCGGAGCAGGCACCCTGCCACCTCTTTTTACAAAATCTAATGAAGAATATGGGTTTACTTTCATAATAGGAGCATATCCAAGTAAACCACCAAATTCAGCCTTATCACCAACGCCTTTTCCAATTACGGGAATAATTCTAACCGCTGTTGTTTTTTTGTTTATCATTCCAATAGCCATTTCATCTGCAATAATTCCTGCAATTGTAGAATTTGGAGTATCTCCGGGAATTGCTATCATATCCAGCCCAACAGAACAAACTGATGTCATTGCTTCTAATTTATCAATAGTAAGAGAACCAATTTCAGCAGCTTCAATCATACCGGCATCCTCAGATACCGGAATAAAAGCACCTGACAATCCGCCAACATAACTTGAAGCCATAATGCCACCTTTTTTAACAGCATCATTTAACATAGCAAGCGCCATAGTTGTACCATGAGCTCCTGCTTGTTCTAAGCCCATCGCCTTAAATATTTCAGCAACGCTATCACCTCTCAAAGGTGTTGGAGCAAGAGATAAATCAATAACCCCAAAAGGTATATTCATTCTTTTAGCAAGTTTTCTTCCGATAAGTTCTCCTGCAACAGTTATTTTAAATGCCATTTTTTTAATAAGATTGCTCACTTCACCAAAATCAGCTTCTTTTGGCAACTCTTCAATAGCACTAGCCACAACTCCGGGGCCAGAAACTCCAATATTTAAAGCACATTCAGCTTCATTAATGCCACAAAAAGCACCGGCCATAAAAGGATTATCAGTAACTGCATTGCAAAAACAAACAAATTTAGCAGCACCAATACTATCTAAATCTTTTGTAAGCAAGGCTGTTTTCTTTATAACATCGGCGGTCTTTAAGACGCCATCCATATTAACCCCTGCTTTTGAAGTTCCAAGATTTACCGAAGAACAAAGTTTTTGTGTCTGTGCAAGAGCCTCAGGAATTTGCTCAAAAAATCTTAAATCTCCATTTGTAAAACCTTTATCAACAAGGGCAGAAAATCCACCTACAAAATCAATCCCGACTTCACTTGCTGCTTTATCTATCATTTTTGCAATAAACACATAATCACAATTATCACAAGATTCACCAACAAGAGAAATTGGAGTCAAGGCAATTCTTTTATTTACAATAGGAATAGAATATTCATTTTCAATTTCATTAGCTAACGCAACAAAATTTTTAGCATATTTTATTATTTTATCATATATTTTATTTGCAGTTTTCTTTGTATCTTGACTCATGCAATCTCTAAGGCTTAATGAAAGAGTTGTTGTCCTAATATCAAGATGATGAATTTTTATCATTCTTATTGTTTCAAGTATTTGATTTTGATTAAAATTAGACATAAAAACCTTTATATAGTGTGCATTTTATCAAATATATCTTTCTTTTGAACCCAAATTTCCATACCAAGTTCTTCCCCTAAATTCAAAAGATCATCTTTAAAGTCTTTAAACGAAACTGCAATTTTTTCAATACTACAAAGCATTATCATAACAAAGTTATCTTGCATAATTGTTTGTTTAATATCTTCAATATTAACCTGATTTTTTGCCAAACACTTTGATATAGCAGAAACTATACCGACTTTGTCCTTACCGGTAACCGTTATTATAATTTGTTTTGAACTATTTTCATCCATTATTTAACATCTTCCTTAATAACAATAAGATTATTCATTATTTTCATAGCAACAGTTGGAAAAACGACATTTTTAAGTCCATCTGCAACAGAAACCACGCTTCCTGCCTTAAGGACAACTTCTTCACCTTTATACATAAAAGTATAATCAGTATCCCTATCTGAACGAATTGTGATTTTGTTTTCTTCTTTAGACATTTTTAACCTCTCCTAAAATAATATCGACACCGCTTGATGTCCCAAGTCGGCTTGCACCTGCATTTATTAAATCCATTGCTTGCTTATAATTTTTTATACCGCCGCTTGCCTTAACGCCAAGCCCTTCACAAGAAACAGTCTTATACATCAACTTAACGTCTTCAACTTTTGCTCCTATGCCATTTTTGACAAAACCTGTTGAAGTTTTTACAAAATTCGCACCTGCTTCTACGGCACATTTTGAAGCTATAATGATTTCTTCTTTTGAAAGCAAATCAGTCTCCAAAATAACTTTTAAATTATGCTTTAAGCAAACATCTTTTGTTTTTTTAATATCAGAAATTACTTTTTTATAATTTTTATTTTTTAATTCAGATATATTTATAACCGTATCTATTTCATCAACACCTAAATTCAATACATTTTCAACTTGAAAAAGCGTTGTATCAATAGTATTTGATGCGAGCGGAAAATTCACAACCGTAACTATTTTAGTATCAGTATTTTTTAAATTTTCTTTTGCAAATTTAATATAAGAAGGATTTATACATATTCCAAAAAACTTATATTCAATAGCTTCGTTGATTAATTTTTCAACATCATAAATTGTTGCATCCGGTTTTAAAACGGTATGTTCGATATAATTATTAATTGTTTTCATAGCAAAACTATTATATCAAAACTAAATTTTTAGTGCCAGATTTTATATCAAAAGAAGCAATAATATTCTCTAATGTCATATCCAAAATTCTTTTTTGTGCTTCAGTTGTGTTGTATGCGTTATGAGGGGTAATTATAACATTATCCAATTGCATCATCTTTTGAATAAAAAAGTATTTTTTTAAGCAATGCTCCTTTAAACTATCATTTTTAGAACATTTTTTATATGTTTCACAAAGCATTTCTTCACATTCAACAACATCAAGCCCGCAAGCAAAAAGCTTTTTATTGACAAGAGCATTATAAAGTGCTTCTGTATCAACTATTTCACCTCTTGCAACATTTATCAATATTGCGGTTTTTTTCATTTTAGAAATCGCCTCTTTGTTAAACATTTTTCTTGTACTTTCCGTTAAAGGACAAGAAATCACCACAAAATCAGATTTTATTAACAACTCATCAAAAGAAACAAAATTAAAAGACTCATTTTCATATAAATCATGAACCAAAACATTCATTTTAAAGCCTTTTGCAATACTAATTATTTCTTTTCCTATTGCACCTGCACCTACAACTCCTAATGTTTTATCAAAAAGTTCTATTCCGGTTATCTCGTCTCTTTCTACTTTTCCTTCTGATAAATCATTTTTTGATTGAAGAATTTTTTTAGAAAGCATTAAAATCAAAGTAAACGCATACTCTGCAACCGTAGAGTTTCCGTAATTAGGTGTGTTAAAAACATAAATATTATTTTCCTTGCAGTAATTCAAATCAACATTTGAAAAACCAACACATCTTAAAAATATATATTTTAAATTCTTAAATTTTGATAATACTTCACTATTTAAATTTGAAGTAACAAAAACACTCAAAGCTTCAGCATCAAAATGTTTTTCATCAATATAAGTTGAAGAATTTAAAGTTTTTTTAAAAAAAACCGGTTCAACTTTATTTGGAATCTTATCCAAAAAATAATCTAATTCAAAATCACCCATGTCATAAAATAAAATTTTCATAGAAACAGTATATTTTTTTATAACATTTTTTAAATCAGACGTAAGGACAATTATCAAGCATTATTTTAATCTTTTTGAGCTAAAAATTTAACCATTTTTTTATGATCAAATTCATTTTCCCAGCGTGCTACAACAGTTGTAGCGACACAATTTCCGATTAGATTTACAGTTGTTCTCCCCATATCTAAAATTTGATCTATTCCAAGTAAAATTGCAACACCTACAACAGGCAAACCAAAACTTGTCAAAGTACCTGTTAAAATAACCAAAGAAACCCTTGGAACTCCGGCTATACCTTTAGAAGTCAACATAAGAGTAAACATTATCATTAATTGTTGTTCGATTGATAAATTAATTCCGGCAATTTGCGCACAAAACAAAGTTGCAAGAGTAAGATATAAAGTTGAACCATCTAAATTAAAAGTATAGCCCATAGGCATAACAAAGCTAACTATGCTTTTAGGCACGCCGAATTTTTCCATCTGGCTCATAGCCTTAGGTAAAGCTGCTTCAGATGAAGCCGTAGTAAAAGCTAAAAGCGCGGGGTCTTTAATTGTTTTTAAAATTCCAAGAAACGGGACATTTATAATTCTGCAAGCAACAACTAAAACTATTACAACAAAAGCAATTAAGGAAAGATAAGTGATTCCAATTAACTTTGCGTAGCTTGCTAAAATCCCTATACCATTTTGTCCGATTGTTGCAGAAATTGCCCCAAAAACTCCAATAGGCGCAAACTTCATAACATATTCCGTAAACTTAAACATAACATCGCAAGTGCTTTGCAAAAAATCCAAAACCGGACGGGCCTTTGGCCCAACGGCACAAACGGCAAGAGCAAAAAATATTGCAAAAACAACAATCTGCAACAAATCACCAGTCGCCATTGATTCAATAACACTTTCGGGTACAGCGTCCACTAACATGTGAATCAAAGAGTGTCCTTGAGGAACAGCTTTCATTTTTTCAACTGCAGCCATTGAAATTGAGCTTACGTCAATATTAAAACCAACTCCGGGTTTTAATATATTTGCCATAACAAGACCCAATACAAGAGCTATTGTTGTTGCAATCTCAAAATAGATTATTGTTTTTAAGCCTATTTTACCTAAATTTTTAACGTCACCGTGTCCCGCTATGCCTACTGTTAAAGTTGCAAAAATCAAAGGTGCAATAATCATTTTAACCATTCTTAAAAACATATCACCAAGCGGTTGCAGTTTAACAGCAAATTTAGGAAACAACCACCCAAGCAAGATGCCCGCAACAAGAGCAATAAATATATGTAATGTTAGTTTTTTCGAACTTTTCAAATACAATACTCCAACTAAGGACAAGAAACATTATATTATAAAAGAACTAAATATTTACAAAAATACAAGCTTATTTTATACATTCTTAATATGAAAAAACCGATAGAAAATCTATCGGTTTTTATAACTTTACTAATTTTACTCTTTTAAGCACCTAATTGAGAGTGGAATGTTCTTGAAATAACATCATCTTGTTGTTCTTTAGTTAATTTAATAAAATTAACCGCATATCCTGAAACTCT
>CALUWM010000038.1 GCA_944324485.1 Candidatus Gastranaerophilales bacterium
GTAACAGATACATTAGAACTATTTAATTTTTTTGATATTACAGGAATGAATGCTGCTATTATACAACTTATTACAATCAAACTAATCATAAGTTCAATTAAAGAAAATGCTTTTATCTTTTTCATAATAATCTTAATCATAAGTTAAATTTCTCTTTTTAATAAAAAAACCAAATTTAACTTACATTTTACTTGGTTAATTATACATTGTCAACTTATTTAGTAAGTTTGACTAGGTTACAAATTTAAAAAGTTGAAAATATAATAAGCCAAGAGGTTTTATGAATAATTTAAAATTATTTGGCAAAAGAATAAAAGAACTAAGAAAACAAAAAAAACTAACACAAGAACAACTGGGTGAACTTGTTGGGATAGATTATAAGCAAATAGGTAATATTGAAACAGGAACATACTTTACCACAATGCCTACACTGGAAAAAATTGCCAATGCTCTTGAAGTAGAAATAGTTGAATTATTTAATTTCAACCACAATAAAAACAAAGATCAATTATTAAAAGAAATTATAACTCTACTGGAAAACGCTCAAGAAGAAAAAATAAGATTTATTTATAGAATTGCAAAAGATATTTTAAAATAAAAAGCTGTGCAATATGCACAGCTTTTAAATTTATACCTTCAAAGAAGTTATTTTTTGTTAACCAATTCTTTGAATTTTTTACCAGCTGAAAAAGCAGGAACTGTTTTTGCAGCAATTTTAATTTCTTTACCAGTTTGAGGATTTCTACCTGTTCTAGCTGCTCTTTTTCTAGCTTCGAAAGTACCAAATCCAACTAAAGTAACTTTTTCACCTTTAGAAACAGTTTTTTGGATAGTTTCAACTAAACCGCTTAAAACTTCTGCTGCTTCTTTTTGAGTAACTTTAGCTTTTTTTGAAATTTCTTGTACTAATTCTTCTTTGTTCATTTAGAACCCCTTTCTATATCTCTCCTTGGATTATATTAAAGATTTAAGCTTTTAGCAAGTCTTTTTTTTAAAAAAATTAATATTTTTTGCTATAATTTAATTATGAAAAAACACTTTCAAAGATGGTATGAAAAAAACGAATATTTAAACGCCTTTATGAACTTATTGCAAGATTTATCCATCGAAAAACAATGTGAAATCGCAGTTGATATAATAATTGAAGCTTCAAAAATGATAGATAGAGATTATGCAAAAATCATACAAGAAGTTTCATCATTTAACCCAAAGGACTTTAAAAGATGGTACGATAAAAATCCAAATGTACATATCGCAATAGAATCCCTGCGAGATTTAACCGAAGAACAAAGGGAAGTGATAATCCAAAATTTTACAGATAAAATTTTAAGTTCACATTATATAAAAATCGAAGGACTCGATTAATATGACAAATATACTTATAACAGGCGCAAGCTCAGGAATTGGACTAGAAATTGCCAACCTTTTATCAAAAGAAGGGAACGATTTATTTTTAACAGGAAGAAGAAAACTTGACAAAGTCAACTATTATGCTTGCGACCTTATAGATATTTTCTCGATTGAAAATCTGTATAACAAAGCAAAGGAATATTTTAATTCAGATATAGACATTCTAATTAATTGTGCGGGTCAATACATATATAAACAAATTGAAAAAATGGAATTTGATGAAATATCATATCTTATAGATTTAAATTTTAAATCCGCTTATGTTCTTGCAAATTTAATAATACCCGAAATGAAAAAAAACAAATGGGGAAGAATAATTAATATTGGCTCAATCTCAGGCGTGGTTGGGGAAGCAAATGCCAGCCTCTATTCAGCTACAAAAGCTGCACTTGGAGGATTTACAAAAGCCCTTGCCCTTGAAGTTGCACCATACAATATAACCGTAAACCAAATAAATCCAGGTTGGGTTGAAACTCCGCTTACCAAAAATTCTCTTTCAAAAGAAGAAGAACAAGAGGTACTCGATGTGACACCCCAAAAAAGATTTATTCAACCTATTGAAGTTGCTAAGCTTTGTGAATACTTAATTTCACAAGATGCTAAAGGTATAACCGGACAAAACATAAATCTTTGCGCTGGTCTTTCAATAGGTTGTTAAGTAAATTAACTAAAAAATACATTTCTTTCCGCCTGTCCTAAAAGTTTTCTTGTAGTACTTGATGTTGAATCAGAAACAATCGCACGAGCAGTTGTTTTTGAAACTTCCTTACCAACATTACCTGCAATATCTGCTATTCCATACATTCCACCGCCAACAACTGCTCCTACCGTTCCCGAAACGAAAGCAGAAGTTGCAGTATTAGAAATAAGCTTAGTACCGCTAAAATCTTCATCTCCAAATGCAACGTCAGTCATATAACTTCCTGCACCAGAAGCAGCACCGCATACAAGACCACATTTTGCACCATTTAAAATTGATGTTCCGATTTTACCTGTTTTAATACCAAGTCCAACCCCTGAAGATACTGCGCTTGTTGCACCTGTCATAGCTCCAGATATAGCATCTTTTGTTATTTGTTTAAAATCAAATTCATCACCGCTAACATCATTTGTAGATCTATCCAATAAATTTATTGAGGTTTTTAACAATGCACCAACAGGAGCACCTTTTAAAAGAGCAAGTCCCCAACCAATAGATCCTGTTCCTGCAGTAAGTATTGTCGTTGCTATTGCACCAACACCGGTTAATATATTAGATAATAAACCTGACATATTTTCTTGCTTATTTTCAAAACTGTCTATGTATCGAGCAGCTTCTTCAAAAGATACTTCTCCTGAATTAAACTTTTCAAGCATACTTTCACAGTCTGAAGCACTTTGCCCCAAATTTGTAATTTCTTTTATACCATTCCAAATATTGCCCAAAAAGCCTTGTTTGTCTTCAATTTCAGCAAAACGTTGACTTAAAAACAAGCTTTGTTGGGAATTACCTGTTTTATTTACATTACAATAACTATTCGTGTTATTAATGCTACACGCCATGAAACTAACCTATAAACTACTATTACACACATGAATATAAAGTTTTTTTTAAAAGAAAAATTGACAGGAAAGAAATCTTTTGTAACATTTGTTACAAAGTATTTTAAAGTTTACACGATTAAAAAATTAATTTAAAATGAATTTAAAAAAGAAAATAGGAAAGTACAATGGAAATCAAACCCTTAGAAGCAATTGTTTACAATCAAGAAAAAATTAACATAAAAGATGTCATAGCTCCGCCTTATGACGTTATAGATGAAAAGTATTTAGATGAATTATATAAAAGAAGCGAATACAACATTGCTCGCCTCATTTTAACAAAGGGCGATAATCGATATGAAGATGCAAAAAATTATTTTGAAAATTGGAAAAAAGAAAAAATTTTAATTCAAACAGAAAAACCCTCAATATTCTACATTATTCAAAGATATAAAAATGAAAAAGGCAAAACAATAGAAAGAAAAGGATTTATTGCAAGAAATAAAATTGAAGATTTTTCAAGCAAAAAAATCTTACCCCATGAATATACAATGGGAGGACCAAAAGAAGACAGATTTAAACTTATAAGTGCGACAAAAGCTTTCTTTTCGCAAATATTTATGGTTTATAATGATGAAAAATTCCTTGTAGAAAAAGTTGCTGAAAAATACCTTTCAAAAAAACCTTATATGCAGGTAACAGATGATCTTGGAGTTGAAAATATAATTTATTTAATTGATGATAAAGATGACATTAAAAAAATTGAAAATGCGCTATCAGACAAAACTCTTTTAATTGCAGACGGTCACCATCGTTATGAAACTTCAATGAAATATGCAAAAGAACACCCTGAAAACAATTATGCTCAATATGTTATGAGCTATTTTACAAATGCCGCAGATGAAAATCTGATAATTTATCCAACTCATAGAATTATTGAAAAAGAAACTCAAAATATTCTTGAAAAAATTTCCAAATATTATGAAATTGAAACGACAACCGAAAAAGAAACATTCTTAAATAAAATAGAAGAAGAAAATAAAAAACAAATTACAACAGGATTAATTTTAAAAGGGGATAAAAATTTTTATATTTTAAAGCTAAAATCCGGTATAAAAGAAACAATTAAAACCCCGAAAGCACTACAAAACTTAGATTTAACAGTTTTACATGAAATTATCCTAAAAAAAGAACTAAATTTCACACAAGAAGAGCTTATGGCTCAAGAAGGTATCAAATACGAAAAAAGAGAATCCGTAGCCTTTAATTCAATAGAAAAAAATGCAACCGCTGTTTTTATAATGGCATATCCAAAAATGAAAACCATAATAGATATTTCAAAAGAGGGGCTTAGAATGCCTCAAAAATCAACATATTTTTATCCGAAATTATTATCGGGAATTGTCATCAATCCGTTAGAACAGGTAAATTATGGGAAACATAATAACGAATGATAAAACACCTCTTGGTGCAAACTACAATGAAAAAGAAAAATGTGTAGAATTTAGGTTGTATTCAAAAAATGCAACTGCTGTTAAACTTTGCATCTTTGAAAATCCGCAAGGCGAAAATCCCATAATGACATTAAATATGGAGAAAAAAGAAAACAATATATGGGAAACAAAAGTAAAAGACTATGTTTTAAATTGCCATAAAAAACCAATTTTCTACGGTTTTAGGGTTTTTGGAGCAAACTGGGAATATGAAGAAAATTTTGAACCCGGAACAGATATTGGCTTTAAATCAAAATTTGACAATAACATTAACAGATTTAATCCTAATAAAATTGCCTTTGATCCATACAGTAAAGAACTGTCGCATCTACCATCCGATGTTAATCCGGGATTAAATATGTTTCGCTCAGGCGGAAACTTTCATCTTATAGATAATGCCAAGTGGGCTATTAAATCAGTATTTTTTCCACAAGATGACAAAGAAATTACAACAGTTGAACCAAGACCATTTAATTCTGAAATTATTGGAGAAGTTCACATAAAAGATTTAACTCAAAATATCAACATGCCTGAACATGGCACATACAAAGGTGCTGCCAAGTTTGCAAGAAGCGTTAAAAATCTTGGTATTACAATGATTGAATTTTTACCTTTGAATGAATTTGATTCAAAACAGAACGGAATTAATCATTGGGGTTATATGCCTCTGGATTATTTTAGTCTTGCAAGAAAATATGCCTATGATAAAAGTTATGGAAACATCTTAAATGAATTTCGACAAATGATTGACGAATTCCACAAAAATGATGTAAAAGTTTGTCTTGATATGGTATATAACCACACCGGAGAAGGCGGGCTTGTTAATCATAATTTAGATGATGCAAATCTTTTTTCCTATGCTTTAATTGACAATTCATCATACTATAAGGTATATAACAACGGTTATTATCGTTCAAACTCAGGATGTGGTAACGATTTTAATGTAAATAATGAAGGTGTCTTAGATTTAGTTATTGATTCAATCGTTTTTTGGACAAATCAAGGAGTAGACGCATTTAGATTTGATTTAGCTGCTGCGTTGTTAGAAAACAGTTGTACTTGCGAAGAAAGCTACTGCAGTGTAAACTCACTTGCCGGAAAACTAAAGGAAAAGTTAGAAGAAAAAAATATAAAAGTTATTGACGATTTCCAAGAAAATCAAGAAGGAATAGTCCTTATAGCCGAACCTTGGACTTGTGGCGGAAAAGAATGTTATCAACTTGGTAATTTCCCGCCTTTTTGGGCAGAATGGAACGATATATATAGAGACACCATAAGAAAAATAACCTTAAGACCATATGAAATTGCACCTGTGCAAATAAAAGATATAATTCAAGGTTCACCTTCAATTTTTAAAGAAAAAAATAAATCTATAAATTATATCTCTTCTCATGACGGTTTTACTCTGTTTGATTTGAATAACTTTAAACACAAAAGTTCATCCACTCAAGGAGGCTCGGATTGGGAAATATCAGGAGATTATGATAATAATTCATATTTAAAAGAAAATGCAATCAGAAAACAGCTTTCTATACTATTTCTATCCTATGGAACTCCGATGATTCAAATTGGAGATATTATAATGCACACTAAAAATGGTAATAATAATAGCTACAATAAAGATGACGGAACAAATTACTTAAATTGGGAAAAAGCAATTCGAAAAGATACATTTGAAAACCGAATAATGGAATTTATAAGAAATCTTATTAAATTCAGAAATGAACATAAAATATTCACAAGCAAAGATTTTATCAAATCCTTAACTTTTCACTATGACAACGGACAAATAGCACACACAAACAATGACGGGTACTGGTTAAATACAGCCGAAGCATTCTTTGGCTTTATCATAAATGACCCTCAAAAAAGAATTTATGTAGCAATGAATAAAAACGAAAACCCTTTAAACATAATACTTCCTGATAGTCAAATTGGAAAATCATGGCATATTTGTTTAGATTCATCGATTTTTACAAATTACAATTTAGAAATAAAAGATTACATAGAAAAAAATTATATCTTAAACCCACATGCGCTAGCGATTTTTATGGAAAAATAACTATGGAAAAATTAAGAGAAATATACCTTTCAACATATTTTCTAATAAAACTAAATTCAATAAAAGAAAATTCAACTATTGAAAATTTTTTAAAAGTACTGAATTTGCTTTCAAATGTCGAAGAAAAAAACCTTGAAAATCACCTAAAGGCATACAATAAATTTATAATAGAACTTTCAAAAAGCGATTTTGAAGATTTTTCAAATTGTCTTAAAAATTGCGCATATGAAGTAATTGCAAACAAAAATATTAAAAATCCCGAAGAAGAATTTGAAATAATAAATAACTTATCTAAAATATCTTATGAAAATATAACACAAATTTTAAATGATAAATTTCCCAAAAATCAGACTTTAATTAAAAAATTACCATATTTTAAAAATTCAGGATTACAATTATATGAAACAAAAAATATTGAATTAACAGAAATTAAAAGCAAAACCTTCGATATATTCGAAAACAATAAAGCTTTTATCTTTGATAATGACCTTGAAATTAAACCTGTACAATTTATTGAAAATATAACATTTAAAGACTTAAAAGAATATAAAGAACAAAAAAGAATACTCTATGAAAACACTAAAGCACTGCTAGACGGACTAAAAGTAAATAATATTCTTTTATATGGAGAAGCAGGCTGTGGAAAATCCTCAAGCGTTCGAGCTTTATTAAATGAATTTGAAAATTTAAAAATGATTCAAATCTTTAAAAACAATCTGATTAATTTAGATAAGCTTTATTCAAAATTAAACAATTTACCATATAAATTTATAATTTTTGCTGATGATATTTCATTTGATGATACCGATAATACCTTTTCTACTATGAAAGCAATATTAGAAGGTTCATTAATACAATGCCCAAAAAATGCCGTTATATATGCAACATCTAACAGGCGTCATTTAATCAAGGAAAATTTCCAATCAAGAAAAGGTGATGAAATTCATCTAAATGATACTTTAAATGAAATCTCATCTCTATCTGAAAGATTTGGAATAAACTTGCTTTTCCAAAAACCAACAAACGATGAATTTATAAAAATAGTTCTTGAACTGGCTCATGATAATAATATAAACATAGAAGACAAACTTTTAATTGAAAAAGCACAGAGAATGGCTTTAATAAAAGGCTCTAAAAGTCCAAGAATTGCAAGACAACTAATTGATAATCTATTAGCAAACGTTACTGTTTAAATATTTATCGTTCTAATTGATGATAATAAAAATCTTGTATAAGAATCTTTAGGATTATTAAAAATTTCTTCTGTTTTATCACATTCTACTATTTTGCCCTTATCCATTACAGCGATTCTGTCACTCAAATACCTGACAAGATTTAAATCATGAGAAATAAACAAAATTGTCAAATCAAGTTTTTGTTTTAATTCAACTAAAAGATTTATTATTTGAGCACAAATACTAACATCCAGAGCGCTTACAGGTTCATCCGCCACAATAAATTCAGGCTTCAAAATCAAAGCACGAGCTATCGCAATTCTTTGACGTTGACCACCTGAAAATTCATGCGGATATTTTTTTAAATCCGATTTAGCAATACCTACCAAGTCAATAATTTCATTTATTTTATTTTCTTTGTCTCTTTCCTTATGGATTATCAAAGGCTCCATAAGAGTTTCATATATTTTCATTTTAGGATTTAAACTTGAATAAGGATTTTGAAATATCATTTGAATTTTTTTTCTATATTCAAAAGTTTGTTTTTTATTAAATTCCAGAATATTATTCCCATGAAACAAAATCTCGCCTTTTTCCGGCTTTATTAATTTCAAAATACAATTTGCCAAAGTTGACTTACCACACCCTGATTCGCCAACCAGAGCCATAATCTCGCCTTTTTCAATATCTAAATCAATATTTTTTAAAACAGCCAAAGGCTCCTTTTTAACCTCTAAAAAGGAGCCTGAAGAAGAATATGTTTTTTCTAAGTTTTTAATTTGAATTAAGTTTTCTCTCATAAACTCATTATACCAGATATTCTTTCAAGTATTGAGTTTCTTCAGATTTTCTTAATTTTTTCAATCCCTCCATTTCTATTTGTCTTATTCTTTCTTTTGAAAATCCCAAAATTTTCCCCAACTCTTCTAATGTTTTAATTTTTCTTTCCCCAAGTCCAAAACGATTTAATATAATAAATCTTTCTCTTTCATTTAAAAGATTAAGCGCACTGTATATATCTTTTTTAAAATCAATTTTTTCAATTCTTTGATTTGGAGAATTTTCAACAGTATCAGCTATATAATCCTCTAAAGTTAAATCCTGTGCTATTGGTGTATGAAAACTAACAGGTTCTTTTATAATGGCTTCTTTAATCATTTTTATTTTTTTAATTGAAATTTTTAAATAATCAGCCAGCTCCTCGTCTGTCGGTTCTCTTCCTAAATCCACACTGAGTTTAATAATTGCTTTTTTTAAATTTCTTATCTTATCCCCCATATGAACAGGAATCCTTATTGAACGAGAATTATTTGCAATGGCTCTTATTATTGTTTGTTTTATCCACCATGTTGCATAAGTTGAAAACTTAAATCCTTTTTTATAATCAAATCTGCTTGCAGCCTTAATTAAACCCAAAGAACCTTCCTGCACTAAATCCATGAACAAAATCCCTTGTCCTGTGTATCTTTTTGCAATAGAAATAACCAGTCTCAAATTTGCCTGAATTAATTTCTTTTTTGCAATAATAGCTTCCTTTTTTGTACCTTCCTTGATTTTTTTACCAACTTCAATTTCATCTTCACGATTTAAAAGCTTAACTCTGCTTACATCTTTCAAATACATTTGCAAGACTTCATCTTTATTTACAATTATATTAAAAGTTTTAATATCTTCACTTTCTGCTAGTCCTTCTGTTTCCTTTTTTTCATCAAAGTCAACGCAGTCATAATTATACCCAACATTCATCCTTAACTCCTCTAAAATAATAAACGATTGACTTACAGATACAGACGAAAAAAAGTTTATTTTGTTCCTTGTTTTATTTTTTAAAATTTCATGATATACTTAGTTCGATGGGAAAACCATCAACTAGTTTAATATTTAAAAAACTAGAACGCTTAACAACAAAAGCGTTCTTGTTTTTTTAAGGATGAAAAATGAAAGAACACTTCAATAAAAAAGAACTGATTGAAACCATAGAGCCTGTTATCGAAAACACAGCAATGAGATATGGCTTGATTCCTCTTGAAATTTCCTTTGAAAAAGAAAACAACAAATGGTTTTTAAGGATATTTATATATTCAAACGACCATAATGTTTCACATCTCGATTGTGAAAACATTTCAAGGAGCTTAGGAGACATGCTGGATGAACTTATTCCCTTTAAATACTATCTTGAGGTGTCTTCTCCGGGGCTTGACAGAAAATTTAAATCAGAAAAAGAATTTATTATTTTTAAAAACCACGATATTATCATAAAACTTAAAAACAATATTGAAGGAATAATACCAAAAACTTTTGAAGCAAAACTACTGGACTATAATCAATCATTTGGAATAAAAATATTGTATGAAAATCAAGAATACATTATTCCACTAGATAAAATTCACTCTGCAAAATTAAACGATAAAATTGAAATAAATAAAAATAAGGAGAAAAACGATGATTAAAATCGGAACTGCATTATTTGAAGCGGCTGAACAGTTTGAACGTGAAAAAGGAATTTCAAAAGAAATTCTTGTTAATTCACTTTGCGATGCTCTTGTTGCAGCATATAAAAAACACATAAGAGACAAAGACGCAACAAATGTCGAAGCAATTTTAGACGAAGAAACAGGAGAAATCGGGGTTTTTAGAACAAAAACAGTAGTTAAAAATGTAGAAGATGAAAACACCGAAATTTCCTTAACTGATGCAAAAGAAATCGATGAAGATGTTGAACTTGATGATGAAGTCAAAATCGAAGTAACTCCCGAAAATTTTGGAAGAGTTGCAGCACAAAGTGCAAAACAAGTGATAACTCAAAGAATCAGAGAAGCTGAACGCAAAATGGTTCTTGATGAATTTATGTCTAAAAAAGGTACTTTAATAACAGGTATAATACAAAGAAGAACAGATAGAGCAGTTATAGTTAACATTGGTAAAACAGACGCTGTTATGCCTTCTCGTGAACAAATCCCTGGAGAATATTACAAACCCGGAAACCGCATAAGAGTATTTGTTTTAGATGTTAAAGAAACGTCAAAATTACCTCAAGTTATAGTATCTCAAGCACATGCTGAAATTGTTAGAGAGCTATTTGAACTTGAAGTACCTGAAATTGAAGATGGAATAGTAGAAATTAAATCAATAGCTCGTGAAGCAGGTTTTAGAACAAAACTTGCCGTATGGTCAAACGATCCTTCAGTTGATTCTGTCGGAGCTTGCATAGGACCTCGTGGCACAAGAATTCAAACAATAGTAGGCGAACTTAAAAATGAAAAAATTGATATTGTAAGATATTCTGAAGATCCTGTTGAATACATAGTAAATGCTCTTTCTCCTGCAAGAATTATATCAGTTGATATTTTAGCTGATGAAGAAGACAGAAAAGAAGCATTTGTAATTGTTCCTGATGATCAATTATCTCTTGCAATAGGCAGAGAAGGACAAAATGTTCGTCTTGCACACAGATTAACAGGCTGGAAAATAGATATTAAATCAGAATCTCAAGCAAGAGAAATAGAAAACAGGGCTGTTGAAACTCAATATGAAGACAACAATGAAACAGTTGAAGATTATATTGAAGAAGAAGAAACGGTTGACGAAATAGCTCAAGAAGCTCTTGAAGAAACAAATCAAACAGGACTTGATGAAGAAGACCAGATTCAAGATGATGTTCAGGAAGAATCAGAAGAAATATAAATAAAAAAGCGGGACATCCCGCTTTTTTATTTACAAAATAAATATTTAAACATCAAAAGCTAAATAACAAAAATGATTTATTTATTCATTTTTTATGTATAATCCTTTTATGGCAAAAGTTGTTTTAGTAGGATACGGAAAAATGCTCTATTCCCTGATTGAAGGGATACAAAATTCAAACCACAAAATAGCAGGCGTTTTTCGAAATGACAGAATTAAATATTCTAAAATAAAACTTTTTTTAAAAGATATTTTTAACCCATCACAAGATTTTACAATAATAAAATCAAAAAAATTATATGATATAAAAGCAAACAGTGTAAATAGTGAAAAATTTATAAAAGAAATTAAAAAACTAAATCCCGACATAATCATCGTTGGTTCTTGGGCTGAAAAATTTAAAAAAGAAATTCTAAATATAATCCCTTGTATTAATTTTCATCCCGCACTTTTGCCCAAAAACAGAGGTCCAAACCCATATTTTTGGTCAATTTATCTTAACCAAAACATATCAGGCTTAACAATTCATTTTATGAATGAATTTTATGATAAAGGAGATATTTTAGCACAAGAAGCAATAACAATAAGCAAAAATGAAACAGGAGAAAGTTTAAAAGAAAAAACAACCCAGCTTGCAAAAATTATGGTAAAAGAATTTTTAGACTCATATGACAAAAAACAACTCCAGCCAATTAAACAACAAGAAGAATTCGCAAGCTATGAACCACAATTAAGCGATAAAGAAGTAATAATTAATTTAAATAAGCCCAAAGAAGATGTAGAAAGACACCTAAGAGCGCTATATCCTTGGGCAGTACCTTATGTAAAAGTTCTAAGGAGATATATAAAAGTTGAAAAATATGAATTTTTAGAACTAAAAGAAGAATTAAAAGACAAAAAAAACTATGAAATAATTGAAAACAACACAAGCTTTTTTATTTTAAAAGGGTCTGATTTTTTAATAAAACTCTACAAATGATTATATTTAATTAACTTTTATAATATAATTTATCAATAAGAAAAGAGAGATTTATGAAAATAATTGCACAAAATCTTGTCAAAATATATGGAGATAGATCAGTTGTTAATGATGTATCTTTTGATGTAAATAAAGGAGAAGTTGTAGGGCTTTTAGGGCCAAATGGTGCCGGAAAAACAACAACTTTTTATATGGTTGTAGGGCTTGTTCGAGCAAACTCCGGCAAAGTATTCATTGAAGATGATAACAAAAATAGAACAGAAATCACTCATCTTCCGATGAATGAAAGAGCAAAATTGGGTATCGGATACCTGCCACAAGAGACTTCGATTTTTAGAAAATTAAATGTTGAAGATAATCTAAAACTTGTTCTTGAAATGAACGACAAATTAAATGAAGAACAAAAAAAAGAACTTTTAGAAAGTCTTTTAAATGAGTTTGGTGTTGCAAAACTAAGAACAGCACCTTCTGTTGCGCTTTCAGGAGGAGAAAGAAGAAGGGTAGAAATCGCAAGAGCGCTCGCTGCAACTCCTTCTTTTATACTTCTTGATGAACCGTTTACAGGAATTGACCCTATAGCAATAGGAGAAATTAAAGAAAA
>CALUWM010000039.1 GCA_944324485.1 Candidatus Gastranaerophilales bacterium
TTTGAGTTGTATGCAACGGGATTATTCTCCTATGATAGGGTTGGTAAAGAGCTTGCAAAGTATGGATTTGTTGACGGTAATGGTAGACCATACCCCAAAAAACGTATTGAAGATATTCTAAAGAGTCCAGTTTATATTGGTAAAGTTGTTCACAAAGGTGAAATATACGAAGGAAAACATGAGCCAATAATATCAGAAGAGCTCTTCTATAGAGTGCAATTATTGTTGAAAGGGTCAGATTCAAAAAGCCCTAAAGGCATGGTATATACTTATTCTAACTTTATTAAGTGTGCAAAGTGTAAATATTCAATGGTAGCTGTAACAAAAAAAGGTGCCCACAATAGCGGAACTTATGTATATTATCATTGCTCGAACTATTCAAAAGTCCATAAGAAAGAGAAAAACATTAATGAAAATTTGATTGATGAAGCAATTCAAGAGGTAATTGATAGTTTTGATATTACAGAAAAAGAAATTAAAGTTATCAAGAAAGAAATATTCAATGCTATTGATGACTTAAAGAAATATGAGCACAAGTCTATTGAAGAACTCAGAAAACAATATGATGATGTAGTAGATAGCATTACATCTCATCTAATTCAAAAGAATAATGATATTAGTGATGTTACTAAGGGGGAAATCCTACGTAAATTAGAAGCTAAGAAAGAAAGTATCGCTAGAAATATAGCATATCTAGCAGAGAACTCAAAAGATACAACTAAACGTATCAGTATATTAATAGACTTTGCTAATCGTATTCCAGAGCTTTATCTTAAAGCAACACTGGATGAGAAACGTTTGATATTAAATACTATTACGGAAAGTATTACTTATGATGAAGATACTAACAAATTAACAGTGAAATTGAGACCTGTATTTGAACATTTGAGGCAATTAAAACTTGCTAAAAAACAAGAATTTTCAGCAGACATTGAAACCTTGACTGGAACCCTTGAAACACGCTCAGAGCAAGCTAAACAAGCCCTCAAAAATAGTGCTTTGAATTTAACCAAAATAACAGTAATTGGAACCCGCAAAAGTAGCTTAAATACTAAAATAGAGCCCCATAACGAAGGCTCTAAAAAGTTAAATGTCGATGGGGGGACTTGAACCCCCACAGATTTCTCCACACGCCCCTCAAACGTGCGCGTCTACCATTCCGCCACATCGACATATGCCGTACTATATCTATCGTCAAACAAATCATAATCCTACGACTAAACAATCTACTAAATAAATTTTCATACCCGCAAAACCTGCCTTAGAGCTGCTATGTTTCCATCCTGACTCGGTTGGGGCGATTTTACGCCACAAAAATCTAAATTATCAACAATTATCTAATTTTCAAACTTACAATTCATTTGCCTCATGATATACTCTACACCCGACATAAGCTTTCGGTCAAGGAGAAGCAACCTCCCGTGAAGTACGGCAAAAATATTTTATCATAAAAATTAAATTATTGGCATAAATCATAAAATTAAGTTATAATAATTACATAATACAGGAGTGAATAAAATGACTAAACAACCTTCAGATACAACGCCCGTAGAAGTATGTATAGTAACAAAAGACCACGAAATCAAAGGTACGGTCTATGTTTCCAAGTATACAAAATCAAATCGTGAACTAACAGAACTTTTAAATGACAAAGAAAGAAGATTTTTAGCCGTTACAAATGCTGAAATTATCGCCCAAGGCACAGTTGGCACTCCAAAAAGATATGATTTTCTTGAAATTCATATAGACTCAATTATTATTATGCATCCTGCTTCGCAAGCTTTATTCAAAGAAAGCTCCAAAGCCCAAGAAGACATTGCTAAATTTAGAGAATTAAGAAACAAACTTTCCCAAACAAAACCATTCTAATTATTCAAATCTATCAAAAATTGCATCAATGTTTCTTAAATACTTTTCCTGACTGAAACATTCCTGTAATTCAGTTTCGTTTAGATGTTTTTTCATGTTTTCTTTAAAATTACCATGGTTATTGAAAGCATCAAGAGCTTCTTTTTGAACAATTTTGTATGCTTCTTCTCGAGTCATGTTATGCTCGGTTAATTTCAAAAGACAACTTTGAGAATATATAATACCACCATATTTATCAGCATTTTTTAACATATTATCTTTTTTAATTACAAGATTTTCAATAACATTCAAAAAACGATTTAACATATAATCAATTAAAATAGTGGAATCAGGAAAAATAACTCTTTCAACAGAAGAATGCGATATATCACGCTCATGCCAAAGAGGAATATCTTCCATTGCAGCAATAGTATTGCTCCTTAAAATCCTTGCTAAACCGGAGAGATTTTCACTCGAAATTGGATTTTTCTTATGAGGCATAGCAGAAGAGCCTTTTTGTCCGTTTGAAAAACCCTCTTCAACTTCTGCAACTTCAAATCTTTGCAGATGCCTAATTTCAATAGAAAAGTTTTCAATTACAGCACCGATAAGAGCAATTGCTTGAATATAACTTGCATGCCTGTCCCTTGCAATAACTTGAGTAGAAATCTTAGCAGGTTTTAAACCCAAAATTCCACATGTTTTTAGCTCTATATCAGGATTTATATTAGAATATGTTCCGCAAGGCCCTGAAATCTGCCCAACTAAAATATCCTCAAGTGCAAAATTAAAACGCTTTTTGGCTCTTTCGAGCATATCTAATAAATTTAATAATTTAAATCCAAAGGTTACCACTTCAGCCCCTATGCCATGACTTCTTCCAAGGCATACCGTATTTTTATGCTCAAAAGCCAATTTTTTAACAGCTAAAATCAACTTCTCTAAATCATTATTTATAATTTTCGAAACATCTCTAATCTGAAGTGCAAAAGCTGTATCTATAACATCTGAACTTGTTAAACCTTTATGAATATAAGGGGAAAACTCTCTTCCTACATTTTCATTAACATTTTCCAAAAAAGCAATAACATCATGTCTTGTTATTTGTTCAAGCTCATCAATTCTTTTTAAATCAAACTTTGCTGTTTTTTTAATATTTTCATAAATATCTTCGCTAAATTCATGTAACTCAACTCTTGCCTTTATAACAGCAAGTTCGACTTCAAGATAATATGAAAATTTTTGCTCTAAATTCCAAATTTTAGCAACATCTGGACGTGAATATCTTTCAATCATAAGAAAATTATATAATAAAAAACAGAGCCTGCCAATTAACAGACTCTGTTTTTATAATTTTAAAAATTATTCTTTTGTATATTCAGCGTCAATTACATCATCATCTTTTTTATCATTTGATGTATTTTCGCTTTGTGCGTCTCCGGTAGCATTACCTTGTTCGCTTTCTTGTTGAACTTGCTGATAAGCTGCTTGAGAAATAGCGTACATTGTTTGCTGTAAATCTTCTGATAATTTTTTCAATTCATCATTAGATTTATTTGCATCCAATGCTTCTTTTAAGGCTTTCTTTTGTTCTTCAAGTTTTGTTTTATCAGATTCTGAAATTTTACCTTCAAAATCTTTAACAATTCTATCAGCTGCACCGATTAAAGATTGAGCATTATTTTTAACTTCTGCTTCTTCTTTTTTCTTCTTATCAGCTTCAGAATTCATTTCTGCTTCTTTAACCATTCTATCTATATCTTGCTCAGATAAATTAGACGAATTTGTAATTGTAATCTTTTGTTCTTTGTTTGTTGCTTTATCTTTAGCAGTAACTTTTACAATACCATTTGCGTCAATATCAAAGGTGACTTCGATTTGAGGCATACCTTTCATTGCCGGTGGGATACCATCTAGTCTAAACATACCGAGTGATTTATTATCACCTGCCATAGGTCTTTCACCTTGTAAAACGTGAATATCAACGGCTGTCTGGTTATCATCTGCTGTTGAGAATGTTTGAGATTTTGAAACAGGAATTGTTGTATTTCTTGGAACCAATGGAGTCATAACACCACCAAGTGTTTCAATACCAAGTGTCAAAGGTGTTACATCTAACAATACAATATCCTTAACTTCACCAGCTAGAACACCTGCTTGAATTGCAGCACCAACTGCAACAACTTCATCAGGGTTAACTGATTGATTAGGATCTTTTCCTGTATATTCTTTAACTAATTGTTGAACAGCAGGAATACGAGTTGAACCGCCAACTAAAACAACTTCGTTCAAATCTGATTTTGAAATGCCTGCATCTTTAATAGCTTTTTCAACAGGAGTTTTACATCTTTCCAATAAATCATGTGATAATTCTTCGAATTTAGCACGAGTTAAATTCATATCCAAATGTTTTGGACCATTTGCATCAGCTGTAATAAATGGAAGATTAATATTCGTTTCAACAACGCTCGATAGTTCGCATTTAGCCTTTTCGGCAGCTTCCTTTAATCTTTGCATTGCTTGTTTATCATTTCTTAAATCAATTCCTTCTTGTTTTTTGAATTCATCACACAACCAATCGATGATTTTTTGGTCAAAGTCATCACCACCAAGATGTGTATCACCTGATGTAGATAAAACTTCATGGACACCATCACCAATTTCAAGAACAGAAACATCAAATGTACCACCACCAAGGTCAAATACTAAAACTTTTTCTGAAGTTTGTTTTTCAAGACCGTAAGCCAAAGCTGCTGCAGTTGGTTCATTTACGATACGAAGAACATCTAAACCTGCAATTTTACCTGCGTCTTTTGTTGCTTGTCTTTGAGCGTCATTAAAATAAGCAGGAACAGTAATAACTGCAGATGTAACCTTTTCGCCTAAATAAGCCGAAGCATCATCTGCTAATTTTCTTAAAATCATAGCAGAAATTTCTTGAGGTGTGTAATCTTTACCATCTATATTTTTCTTATAATCTTCACCCATATGACGTTTAATTGAAATAATTGTATTATCAGGGTTAAGAATTGCTTGACGTTTTGCTAATTGACCAACTAATCTTTCTCCGTTTTTAGCAAAGCCAACAATAGAAGGGGTAGTACGAGAACCTTCAGCATTTGCAATAACCGTTGGTTTTCCACCTTCCATAACAGCAACAACCGAATTTGTTGTACCTAAATCGATACCAATTGTTTTAGCCATAATTAATATATCTCCTTTTATATTTTTTCTTATAGCTTTAAAATAACACTGATTTATAAAATTATTAAAAAAATAAACAATTTCTTAATATTCTAATTTCACATAAAAAATACGACCATTTTACCGGTCGCATTTTTATTCTAATTAAATATTAATCATTTTGTTGAACTGATTTATTTGTCCAATCCAATGCACGCTTACCGGGAAGAATCTTACCATCTGCCCTAATTCCATATCCAAATGGAGCCTCAGGACCTGCGCCATCTACATCTATACAAAAGACTTTATAATTAGCATCAAAACCACTAGCATCCCGATATTTTCCCCCTCTGCCAAAATTTCTAGTTGTACCTGAAGCAATAGAACCAAAAGTTAAAGCAGGACTAGCTTGATAATATGAAATTCCATCTGATGTTACAATTTCATATCCAACAGTAGAAACGCTACTTTTACAATAAGTATCTAGATTAGTTTGTGCTGTTGAAGTTTTATCAGCTCCGCTTAAATAAGTTTGAACCGAACCGTTAGCTACATTCACATTTGAACAATTAACGCTTTTTGTACTTAAAAGGTCAGCAAAACTTGAGCAAAAATATTTTTTTTCAACATCGTTAGAACCTTTTATTTGAGAACCATTGGCTCTTATGCCAAAATCACCGCCTGCATAATATTCATCCGAATTTATTAATTCTCTAACTACGGCACCTAATGTATTATTAGCCTTTTTAAATTTCATAACGTTTTCATCCGGAGCACTTTGAAAGGCAACAGGCAACAATATTGCTGTTAAAACCCCGATTATTGTGAGAACTATCATAATTTCAGCTAAAGTGAAAGCTTTTTTAAACATTTTTCTACCTCAAATACCTACAACAATAATCTATCACAATAACCAAATTTTAAAGACATACAATTTTATGATATTTAAAAGCCCCATATTTGCGGGGCTTTTAAATTAATCTTTATATTTTTTAAATAAAATTGAAGCATTCTGACCGCCAAAACCAAAAGAATTAGTTAAAGCATAATCAATTATTTTTTCTTTCTTTTTGTTTGGCACATAATCTAAATTAGCAACCTCAGGGTCTTGATTTTCAAGATTAATTGTTGGAGGTATAATGCTTTCATTTATTGCCTTAATGCAAACAATAGACTCAGCTGCACCTGTTGCACCAATCATATGCCCATGCATAGATTTTGTAGAAGAAACCTTTAAATCAGGATTTACATTCAAATCGCCAAATACCCTTGCTATTGCTTGAGATTCGGCAATATCTCCCAAATGGGTTGAGGTTCCATGAGCATTTATATAATCAACATCTTTTGGAGAAATACCTGCTTCTTTTACGGCCAATTCCATTGCTTTTGCAGCGCCAACACCCGTAGGATCAGGAGCAACCATATCATACGCATCCGCAGTTTGACCATATCCGACAATTTCAGCATAAATTTTAGCTCCACGAGCTTTAGCATGATTTAATTCTTCCAAAATTAAACAAGCACCGCCTTCTCCCATAACAAATCCATCTCTATCGATGTCATATGGACGAGAAGCACGTTCAGGTTCATCATTTCTTCTGGATAATGTTCTTGCAGTAGCAAAAGCACCTATCCCAATATGAGTAATTACCGCTTCTGAGCCACCGGCAATGATTACATCTGCATCATTGTATTGAATGGAACGATAAGCATCACCTAAACAATGAGCACTTGTTGCGCATGCCGTAACAACAGCTTTATTTAAACCTTTTGCCCCTAATCTCATAGAAACCTTACCGGCTGCCATATTCAAAATTAACATAGGAATTGTAAAAGGAGAACACTTATTCGGTCCTCTATTTATAATTGCTATATGTTGTTTCTCAAATGTATCAAATCCTCCGGCACCTGAACCAAAAACAACACCAACTCTGTAAGGATCCTCCTTAGACATATCCAACTTTGAATCTTTAAATGCTTCATCCGCAGCAACACAAGCAAATTGAGTATATCGATCCATTCTTTTCATTTCTTTAGGATCTAAAAGTCCCTTTTCGTTTACTTCATCCTCAAATGTATCGGCCTCAGCCCCGATTGTTACTGCATGACCTTCTAAAGAAATTCTTTTTAAAGTTTTGACACCCGACTTACCTTCAATTAGCGAGTTCCAAAATTTTTCAACCCCACAACCAAAAGGGCTTACAATACCGACTCCGGTAACGACCACACGTCTTTTTTCCATAGTTTATCCTCAAATCTAAAATTTTTTAATGGTATTTTCAAAAAAAGCTGCAAACACAATATTTTGCAGCTTTTACTAAATTTTAAACAAAGCCTTTTGAAATTAACCCATATGAGCTTCGATGTAATTTACTGCATCTTGAACAGTAGCAATTTTTTCAGCATCTTCATCAGGAATTTCACATCCGAAAGCTTCTTCAAAAGCCATAACTAATTCAACTGTATCCAATGAATCAGCACCAAGGTCAGCAGTGAAAGAAGCTTGTGGAGTAACTAAGCTTTCATCAACGCTTAATTGATCTATTACAACTTTTTTAACTTTTTCTAAAATTTCTGTGCTCATTTTTACCTCAATTTAATAATACTATCTATTACATGCTTAATTATATAAGCCTAAAAATATTTTTGCAAATTTATTTACAATTTTTAAACCCCAAAAGGTGCTATCAAGCAATATATAACATTTTTTTTATGTAGTTTTGTAAATTAAAATGTCTTTAGACCCGAGGTTAAAGTATCTAAAACTTTCTGACCAGCCTTTGTAAAATCTACAACATAACTTGCTTGTCCGTTATCTTTGTTAATATTTATTATTTTACCGACACCGAAATTTGTATGAAAAACCCTTGTTCCAACGGGTAAAAGCCCTTCTGATCTTGATGAAATGGTTGGTTTTATTGAAGCTTTTTCTTTTGCTTTTGCAATCATCTCACTTATGCTTAAATTTTTATTTTCATCCTGAATTTTAGGATTTTTCTTAACCACTTTAGCATTAACTGTTTTATAGTTTATATTTATAGACTGTTTTTGAATAACATCTTCAGCCTTTTTCTCTTTAGCTTTTTGAGAACTTGCTTTAATTCTTGCTATTGAGCTTAACAATCCTCCGCTTGGAGCACCTGATGATTCAAAATTACCTTTCCTTTCCTTAATTTTTGAAGTAACAGAAGAAAAGCTGGATTTTGAACTTGAATAATTACTGTTTGAAGAAAAATCTTCATCTATTAAATCAACAGGAATTTCATTTAAAAATCTGCTTCTGGGATTTGTTTGATAATTTCCCCAAACTTTTCTTGATTTTGCATAAGTTAAATATAGTTTTTCTTTTGCTCTCGTGATTCCGACATACATAAGTCTTCTTTCCTCTTCAAGCTCAGAATTTGATTCTCTGGAATCAATACTTCTAACATGAGGAAAAATTCCATCTTCCAGCCCAGCCAAAAATACAAGCGGAAACTCAAGACCTTTTGCTGCATGTAAAGTCATCAAAGTAACAGACTTTTCATTTTCGTTTACTTCATCTATATCAGAAACAAGTGCAACTTGCGATAAAAAATTTCCCAAAGCACCCATATCATCTTCAGGATCAAGAGCAAAATCATCCTGTTCAAATTCTTGAACAACATTTATAAATTCCTGTAAATTTTCATATCTGGATTGATTTTCAATGTTGTTTTCCTCTAAAAGCATATTGATATAACCGCTTTTTTGCATAACTACATTTACAAAATCAGATAAATTATATTCATTTTGTAAACTCGTAAGTTCTTCAATCAAAGAATAAAAATTTAAAAGTAATCCTTTTGTTCTTGCATTTATGTCATCAATTTTATCTAAATTTTTTAGTGTTTCGTATACACTTATACTATTTTCATCAGCAAAACTAAAAAGTTTATTAACAGTAGCATCCCCAATTGAACGTTTCGGTTCATTTATTATTCTTTTAAAGGCTTGCGAATCATTATGATTATAAATTAACTTCAAATAAGCGATTATATCCTTAATTTCTTTTCTATCATAAAATTTAACACCGCCTACAACTTTATAAGGTATTGAATAACTCATCAAAGCTTCTTCAATAGAACGAGATTGAGCATTTGTCCTGTACAAAATTGCAATATCTTCTTTTTTATAAATAGAATTTTCTATTTTTTTTGCTATATATCTGCTTTCTGAAAAATCATTTTCTCCTTCGAACAAAACCAGCTTTTCTCCTGTTCCTTTTGTGGAATAAAGATTCTTTTCAAGCCTTTGTTCATTATTTTTAATAACCGCATTTGCAGCATTTAAGATATTTCCTGTTGAACGATAATTTTTTTCAAGTTTAATTAACTTCGAATTTTTATAATCAGATTGAAAATTTAAAATAATCTTAAAATCAGCTCCTCTCCAAGAATAAATTGATTGATCCACATCTCCGACTGCACATAGAGAACCATGTTCATCCTTTGAACCATCTGAAGGATAAAGCATATTAATCAAATCATATTGAGCTTTATTTGTATCTTGAAACTCATCCACAAGAATATGTTTAAATCTTTGTGCATACTTTTCTTTTACATCAACATTTTCTTTTAATAAATTTACGGAAAGCATTAACATATCATCAAAATCAAGTGCATTATTTTGAGCTAATTGTTTTTCATATTCCAAATAAATATCTGAAATTTTTTGGCTATAATAATCTTTGGCGTTTGTCGCAAAAAGATAAGCATCTTGCATTTTATTCTTTGCGTTTGATATTAAAGCTTTTACTACCTTAGGGTCATAAACCTTATCATCTAAATTAAATTTTTTAAGAGCATTTTTTATAATTGTTTTAGTATCTGTATCATCATAAATTACATAATTATTATCCCAGCTTCTACCATCCTTTGTTTTGTAATTTTCAAGATCACGTCTTAAAATTCTTCCGCAAATATTGTGAAAAGTTCCAACCCACATTCTTTTTACAATATCTTCACCAAGATAATTTGAAAGTCTTGCTTGCATTTCTTTTGCAGCTTTATTTGTGAAAGTAACAGCCAAAATATCGTTAGGACTAACACCGCTTGAAACAAGATACGCTATTCTTGAGGTCAGAACTTTTGTTTTTCCTGAGCCTGCTCCTGCTAACACCAAAATCGGACCGTTTTTTTCAATAACAGCAGAATTTTGTTCTTCGTTTAACCCTTCTAAAAAGCTTGACTTCAACTGATAAACTCCCCTAAATTATTTAAAAATATTCCCAAAATTAAAGAAATATGTTATTATTATATACAAAGAAAAAATTTTTAAAAGGAAAAAACAAACAAATATGGAAGAAAACATGGACAAACAAAGTCAACCCTCGATTATGGTTCCTTTGGAAGATATGGACAAAGTTGAACACAAAGAAGGTGATGATGTTGACACATTAGCTCAGGAATTGGCAACAATAAGACAAAGTGCCAAAAGAATAGCAATAATAGGTTCAAGAAACCTTACGATTACACATCAACAAATAATTGAAACACTAACTACAAGCCTTGTTATGCAAGGTAACACAATAATTACATCAGGAGGCTCTTCAGGAACAAATGCGGCAGCCATAAGAGGAGCACTTAAAGCAAATCCTGACAAATTAAAAATTATTCTACCTCAAACCATCGGACAACAACCTTCTGATGTTCAAGATCAACTTATTGGCGTGCCAAATATCATAGAACATCCGGATAGGGCTATGATGACTCTTGCCGATGCCAGCAGAATATGCAACAGAGAAATAATATCAGAATGTCAACAGTTAATTTGTTTTTTATCTCATTCATCAAACACTTTGCATAAGGCTGTTGAATTTGCAGAAGAATCACATAAAGTTGTAACAGTATTCTATTTGGATTAAATAAAAGCAAAAACATATTAAAAAGCTCTTAAATTAAGAGCTTTTTTTAAATTTAAAAAAAGTGAGGGAAAGACTTAATTCCCTCACAAACCAAAACACAAAACTATTTTTCTAATGGACAGTTACCGCCCATTGATGTTCTAGAGCAGCTACCACGTACATAATTTCCGTAAGGAAGCTCCTTTTGGCAGCCGCTTTGCGTACATTCAGATGGCCATTTCATATAATGATTATAAGAGCCCGCATAACAAGTAGAACCATCACTATAACTACATATACAAGAGTCATTAACCATTATACCATAATGGCAACTTCCTGTTGGATCATAATTACACCAACCCGAACCTACATGCCAACTACAACTAACCAAAGTTGCTTTTTTCTTCACGCAACTACTACCTGATAGCTCATATCCTGAACTACAACTACTGCAACCGCTTGAGCTGCAAGAAGTACAGTTAGACCAAGTACTTGAACAGCTTTTACAGCTTCCGCCTGATAAATAGTATCCTGAACTACAACTACTGCAACCGCTTGAGCTGCAAGAAGTACAACCGGAGCCAAAACCTGAACTGCAACTTTTGCAGCTTCCGCCTGATAAATAGTATCCTGAGCTACAACTACTGCAACCGCTTGAGCTGCAAGAAGTACAACCGGAGCCAAAGCTTGAACTGCAACTTTTGCAGCTTCCGCCTGAATAATACTGACCGGAAGAACATGGTACTATACATCTTCCACCGGATAAAATATATCCAGAACTACAAGAATAACAACTACTTGAAGTACAAGATGAGCAATGGGACCATTTGCTTGAGCAACTTGAACAACTTGATGAACCTGAGGTGCTGTAACTTCCACTAGAACAACTGTAACAAGTACTTGAACCGGATGGAGCATAGTAGCC
>CALUWM010000040.1 GCA_944324485.1 Candidatus Gastranaerophilales bacterium
TGTAAAACTCTGCATACTAATCCGTACAGCTCGAAATCTCGCTAACGGCTTAGTAAAATCCTGTCATCCCGATTTTTTGGAAAAATCAGTCTTCCAGGTTGAACCAACGGTTAGCTCGTTTACAATCCCTATTGCTCGCTGTTGCTCGCAAAGGTTTTGTAAAACTCTGCATAATAATCCGTACAGCTCGAAATCTCGCTAACGGCTTAGTAAAATCCTGTCATCCCGATTTTTTAGAAAAATCTATCTTTATGTTAAATTAAATGGTTGGTTCAACAACATTCCTCATTGTTTGTAATGGTTTTTATGAAATTTTGTATGTTTTTTTATTTAAGGTCGGAAACAATTCTACCAGTTACAGTAGATTTTTTAGAGCCGGCGGTTATTCCGTTTAATCCTACATATATATAGAGACGGTCGCCTGTTAAAGTATCAACAGCTATATTTTCCTTAAATTGATTATTCATTATTTGTGGCTCAACTCTATTTGGTCCGTTATTTAAACCATTAACATCGACTACCACTATTACGCAACTTTGCTGAATTGCATTGTTGTGATTTCCGGCAATATTTATATTTTCTTTTGTTGAACAGCCATCACCAGCTACAACGCAATACGCCATATTGTCTTCTGTTATTATCCAAGGAGAAATTGAAGAGTTTTCTACCATCAATGTATTTTCTTTTTGTACATTATCAAAAGTTACTGAATTATAATAATCAGTATTTTCATAAAGAGGTTCCGATTTAATTTTTTCTATTGTTGTAGCTTTTGCATAATCTTTTATTGTTAAATAAGAGTTTAGCGCTTTAAACATGGTTAAAACACCTTTTTCGTCATTTGAATATGGTAATGCCCCGCTTGATCTTTCTGCTGAGTAGAGGTTTGATAAAGTATAGTATGCTTTTTGATAAGAAGAACGCCACTGTTTTTCAATAACACCTTTTAAAATAACAGGAAGTGTAACACCCGCAATTAAGCCGATAACAGCTACAACTATTAAAATTTCTGCTAAGGTAAAAGCTTTAATATTTTTCATATTTTATCTCGTTAAAAAAAATAAGCCGCTTTTTAAAAGTGGCTTATTTTTTTAATCTATAACTATTACTTAATATCAGCTGCTATACGACCAGTAACTGTTGTTTTTTTAGAACCAGCAGTTGCACCGTCTAAACCAACATAAATATAATATCTGTCACCTGTTAGGGCGTTCATAGCTTTGCTAGCAGTTAGACCATCTGCATTTGTAATTTGAGGTTCAACTCTGTTTGGTCCGTTAGTAAGGCCGTTAACGTCAACTACTATAACTACACAAGAAGCTGTTTCTGCATCGGCAGAAGTTTTAGCGGAATTTATATCTTGTTTTGTACCGCAAGTTGCACCTTCTTTTTTTGTAACTATATAAGCTAAATTATCTTCAGTAACAATCCATGGAGAAAAATCGGTAAGTGTAGAAGCATCTAAAACATCATCTCCGCCAGGATCAAGCAAATTTCCGGCAGCATCTGTAAATTTAACAGCAGGGAAGAAAGAAGCGGTTGTTAATGTTGTACCTTCTTGCAAACCTGAAGCTCCTGATGCATAATCTTTTACGGATAAATTTGAATTGAGCGATTGGAACATTTTTGTAATACCAACAGTGTCAGCGCTTGAAGGTAATTGCCCTGAAATTCTTTCCATAGCAGTTAAGTTAACCACTGTATTATAAGCTTTTTTGTATGCTGTTTTCCATTGAGATTCAGTAACACCTCTCATTAATGATGGTATTGTCATCGTTGCAATTGCACCGATTACCATCAATACAATTAGAATTTCAGCTAATGTAAACCCTTTTTTAATTCTCATAGTAATACTTCCTTTTTAATATTTACACTTCTATCATTTAAATTATATGAGTTGCTTTATCAGTTGTCAATTTATTTTGTTATATTTAATATTTTTGTTTTATTTTGTTACAATTTTGAGATTTGATTTATTGGCTGGTTCTTTGTTTTTATATATTTCATAAATTCTTCCGACTAATGATTTTGTGGTGTCTGAATTTGGTTTATATGAAATATATTTTTTGTAAAATCTGACAGCTAAAATATATTTTTTTAACTTATCAAAACATAAACCTAGGCCCAAGTATGCTCTATAATACTCATTGTTAATTGAAATAATTTTTTTAAATAGTGTAATTGCCTTTTTATATTTTTCTTGTTCTATATATAAACCTGCCAGGCTATATATCGCAGGGATATATGTTGGATATTTTTCAATAATTGTTTCATACACTAAAATTGCCATTTCTTGCTCACCAGATAACTCATGAGTAAGTGCCAGTTTTACTTGTGCATTTTTATTATCAGGCTCTAGTTTTATTGTTCTGATGAAATTCTTTTTAGCGTTATTATTGTCTGAATTTAATAAATAATTTAATCCGAGTTCATAATATATTTCAGAATCAAAGCCATAAACATTTCTGGCATTCTTTAAATGTCTTATCGCTTTATCATATTCTTTTAAATTTTTATATGCTTTTGATGCGCCTTTATGCGCTCTGATATTGGATTTGTCCATCATTAAAGAAACAAGATACTCTTTTATTGCTTTTCTATATTCGTTTTTTAACATGAAAGAATCACCTAAAGAACAGAAAAAGCTCTTGTCTTTCTTTATGGGACTAGACATGAATTTGTTATCTTGTTTATCGTTTGAATATCTAAAAGACAAATCTTCCTCCTAAACATCGTTAGTTTATCTGAAATTAATTAAAAACTAATTAATCGAAAGGTGAATTTTAATTTTGACCTTTAGATTTATTTTTTTTATAATTAAAGTTCATAAGGAGTTTAGAAATATGGAAGAATTTTTAAATTTAGAATTATTTACTCTTAAACCCGAATATATTAAAATTATTGTATTTATTTGGAGAATTATTAAATGCACGTTATTGCTGTTGATTACTGTCAAAATTTTTAGATGGATAGTTAATAAATTTTATTGTAAAATTATCTCCAAAATTGAATCAAACGAAAGAAAACAGCAGATTCTTACCCTAAAAACAATAATATGTCATACTTGTGAGTTTGTAATTTATGCAATATATTTAGCAAGCATATTATTTATTTTTGGAATAGATATCAAACCTTTTTTAGCAACAGCCGGGGTGGTTGGTATAGCGGTTGGTTTTGGAGCAAAAAGATTTGTCGAAGATATTATTTCAGGAATAATTATTCTTATAGAAGGTCAAATAAGAGTTGGAGATTATGTTGAAATTCAAGGCATGTCGGGAACTGTTGAAAAAATCACACTGCCATTAATTACTGTACGTAGTGATAAAACAGGGGCGATATGTTTTATAAGATGTGGTTATATAGATACAATAATTAATCACACGATGAATTATTCTTACGCTTTTTTTGCGTTTGATGTTGCATACAAAGAAGATGTCGAGCATGTTATTGAAACTTTAAAAAAATGTTTTAAAAAAATATGTGAAAATGATGAGTATAAAAGTTACATATTACAAGATATAGAAATTTTTGGCTTGGATGAATTTAAAGAAAGTTCTTTATGTATTAAATGCAGAATAAAAACTCAACCAAAAGGACAATGGATAATAAGACGTACTTTTAATAAAATAGTCAAAGAAGAGTTTGATAAAGAAAATATAGAAATTCCATTTAATCAACTTGTGGTAACAAACGTATAAATCAAGGTAAAAATGTTAAATAAAATATTTAAATTTTCTTTTATAGTTTTTTGTGTTTTAATTAGTTGTATTCTTTTTGGTTGTAAAAAGGACGGAATTAAGTTTTATCGTGAAAGCAAAGTTCAAGAACTTATGAATGATTTTCAGAATCAAAAAGAAAAAGATACTATAAAAAAATCATCAGGAATAATAATATATAGGGATAATTCAACTAAAAATTCTGGTAATTCCAGCATTAACTTTGGGCCTAAAGATTTAAATTTTGATTTAAGAATAAAATAAAAGAAAGGAATATATTAAAATGTTGTCGAAGCACGGGATTCTTGAAAGTGCCATATTAAATGTCCTCTGGGATTTGGAAAGTGAGGGTATATATACTCATTCCGTTAAAGATGTTTATGATGCTATGGGAAAAAATTATACAGATAAAAGAGCCTACACAACAATTAAAACCGTCATGGACAGACTTCATGAAAAGAAATTGCTTTTGCGATATAAACAAGGAAGAAAATTTTATTATAGAACCACTATGTCAAATCGTGAAATTATCATTAATTCTTTAAATGAAATAGCATCTAGATATTGTAATGGTGATATTGTAAGGTTATCGCAAATTTTAAATTCAGTTACTGAAACTTATCTTGTTGGAGCCTAAATGGAAAGTGTCGGCTTAAGAAAATATGAAAATAGATTATTGGTATCAAAATTAATTTATGATGTGATACTTAATAAGATATCTGTTCAACAAGCCTTGACTCTTTTTCCTAAAGATAACAATGATATAAGTATAAAATGTGCTTTTGATGCACTATTACATAGAGAAGCTGATGAAGACTTAAGATTAAAGATTGAAGACTACAAAGAGACTCAAGATGAGTTTTTAATAAGTATTGCTGATATTTTAAAGGAAAATCAAAATTTACCTAAAAATATTATTGAGCAATATATGAAGATTCATGAAACTAACCTTATTTCTGATAATCAGCATGATTTTAAAAGTATTTTAAAGCAAATAAAAAGAAATATAAGTTTTTAATATGATTAGTGATAATAATAAAAATTTAGATTTTATACACTATACAGTCATGAAAAATGAGGTAGTAGATTCTTTGTGTTGCGAAAACTCAAACAAAATTTATGTTGACTGCACACTTGGTGGCGGTGGCCATAGCGAAGAAATTTTAAAAAGAATTTCCTCAGATGGCAGGCTTATAGCTTTTGATGTTGATGATGATGCTATAAATTTTGCTTCGAAAAGATTGGAAAAATATAAAAATGTTACTATTATAAAAGGAAGCTATGTTGATATTGATAAGCATCTTGATAACTTAGGTATAAAAAAAATAACAGGTGGAGTTATTTTTGATTTGGGAGCTTCGTTTCATCAACTTACTAAAGCAGAAAGAGGGTTTAGTTTTTTAAAAGATGCTCCTCTTGATATGCGTTTTAATCAACAGCAAGATTTTTGCGCCTGGGATATTATAAATAAATATAGTGAAAAAGATTTGATAAATATTTTTTCAAAATATGGTGAAGAAAGATTTTCAAAAAGAATAGCAAGTGCAATCATTAAAAATAGACCAATTAACACTACTAAAGAATTAAGTGAACTTATAATAAATTCTACTCCTCGTATTAAATCAAAAATTCATCCCGCTACAAGGGTTTTTCAAGCAATAAGAATTGAAGTTAATAATGAATTGTTAAATTTTGAAAATACATTATTAAAAGTTATAAATTTAGTTGATGTTGGTGCTATAATAAGTTTGTTATCATTTCATTCTTTAGAAGATCGGATAGCAAAACAGTTATTGAAAAAATACTCCACTTGCAGATGTGATAAATATGAACCAATATGCAAATGCGGTGGTAAATTATTGGAAATAATTAACAAAAAACCGATAACTGCAACAGATGAAGAAATAAAGATTAATCCTCCTTCAAGAAGTGCAAAATTACGAGTTGCAAAGAGGGTTTAATGAGGTAGAACAGTTGATAAGTAGCTATAAAAATAAAAGTAAGATTAAAAGAAACGATACCAAAAACACAATAAATACTTCTAATCCAATAGGACAGACTGTTGAAAATAACCAAATAATAAGCGGCTATTTTCTAAATGAAAAACCTTACAAAGAAATGATTATTTCTCGGGTTAATAATTTTTTATATGGTTTGTTAGCATTTTTGGTTTTGTTTTGTCTTGTTTGTTATTATTTTGTATCTTGTAAAGAAGTTCAATTAAATCAAATATCAAGAGCTACGCTTGAATTGAATTACGAAAATGAAGAATTGCAAAATAAAGTAGATTCATTGCAATCGTACTATAATATTGATAGAGCTGTTTCTAAAACCAATCTTTTAGAAAGGGCAAAACATGTTGTTGAGGTTGATGCTGCGGATTTACCAAATCTAAATCTCAATAAAAAGAATAAAAAACATGCTTTAATTGTTAGCTATTAATGTAATTTATTGAGGGGAAGTTGAAAGAAAAGAAATATAAAAATTTTGAAAGACGCATCGGATGTTTGCAGTCTGTGTTTTATATAACTTGTTTTTTGCTGGTTGTATATTTGTTTTTGCTACAAGTATGCGATATAAGACATTGTAAAAATAAAGCAAAAACTCAAAGAACTTCAAAAATGTATGTTTTGCGTGGTGAAATCGTTGATAGATACGGCTTTAAGCTTGCTGCCGATAAAACAACATTTATTTTATATGCTCACCCCAATTATTATGATCATTCACCGTCAGAGTTGGCTGAAATTTTATCTCCTTATGTGAAAATACCTGTTAAGGAACTAACTAAGAAACTTTCTCAGACAAATAAAAAAATAATAACAATAAAAAAAGATTTGGATAGAAAAACAGTTAGAGAAATTAAAAAGAAAGGTTTAAGAGAATTATCTTACGAAGTTAAAAATAAACGTGTATATCCTCAAGGAAATTTAGCTTCGCATATACTTGGTTTCTATAATCCAAATGCAGACACTGCAGGCGGAATTGAATATAAGGCAAAAGATTATCTTGAATATGTTGATAAAACAATAACTTATGAAAAAGCACCTAATGGAGATATTATATATAATATAAGTGTTAATCCCGCGGATGTTTCTGCTCCCGTTAAAGGAAAAACTTTAACACTTACCATTGATAGTGCTGTTCAACATGTATGCGAAAAATATTTATTAAAAGCAATACAAAAATTCCATGCACCAAGAGCTGCTGCTATTGTAATGGATCCTAAAACCGGTGAAATACTTGCTCTTGCAATTGCTCCAAATTATAATCCTAATGAATTTGAAAAATATTCGATGCAGGAGCTAAAAAATTGGGCAATTACCGATGTTTACCCTCCAGGTTCAACATTTAAAATTATTACTGTTGCCTGTGGGTTTATGAATAAAAAAATTAATAAACATACCAAAATAAATGATACCGGAAAAATGAAAATTGGTTGGTGGGATGTAGTTAATTATGATTACAAAACCAAGGGTGCTCCAGGGTTAATTGATTTGGTTTATCTTTTTGAACATTCTTCAAATATCGGCTCAATTAAAATTTCGCAAATGATGACAGATAGAGAATTTTATGACAGTTTAAAATTATTTAACTTTGGTGAAAAAACAGGTATAGATTTACCGGGTGAATCTGTGGGTCTGCTGCCTCAGCCAAAATTCTGGGATGTTGCTACGCATGGTGCTATGGGATATGGCTATGGTGCTTCAGTTACTGCTATACAAATGGTTTCTGCTGTAAGTGCTCTTGCAAATAATGGGGTCTGGGTAACACCTCATTTAATTAAATATTCACCTGAAGAAGCTGAAACTAAAATTGTTAAAAGAAGGATTTTAGAAGAACAGGATGCTAAAGATATCACAGAATTATTAGTAAAATCTGTTGAAAAAGGAAGAAATCCTGCAAAAATGGATGATTTCTATATTGCTGCAAAAACCGGTACTTCAAGAAAACCCAATGCAAGCGGAACAGGATACTCAAATAAACTATACACTTCAATGATAGGCTATTTTCCTGCGACAGATCCAAAGGTTGTATTGTATGTTGTTGTTGATTCTCCATCCGGTGAAGGCATCTGGGGTTCAACAATTGCCGCTCCCGTATTTAAGGAAATTTCAACTGAAATTGTAAGAATATTAAATTTAACTCCGGATAAAAATGTCAAAAAATAAATCTTTTTGATAAAATATAGTAGTTATCAAAAATTAGGATATATGTTATGGATTTAAGTACAATCATAAAAAATGTTAAAACTAACGAAGTGCTTAACTTTAAAGATATTGATATAAAGGGTATTTCGTATAATTCAAATACAATAAATTCACATGAAATTTTCGTTTGTTTAAAAGGTGAACACGTTGATGGACACGATTTTGCTCAAAGTGCTTTTGAAAAAGGAGCAGTTGCTCTTATGTGCGAAAGACCGTTAAATATTGAAATACCTCAGTTAATTGTTGATTCTACACAAGAAAGTATAGCTGATTTAGCTGCCGTGTTTTATCATAACCCAAGTTATGAATTGAATTTAATGGGGGTTACAGGAACTAACGGTAAGACGACTGTATGTCATTTAGTGCAAAAAATATTTGAACAAGCTCGAAAAAAATGTGCACTAATAGGCACATTGGGATATAAATTATCTTCAAAGGATGATTATCTTGAAGCTAAACACACTACACCTCAAGCACCACAAATGCAAGAAACTTTACAAAAGATATTAAAATCGGAAGTATTAAACGTCATAACTGAAGTCTCCAGCCATGCTCTTGAGCAATTTAGAGTAAAAAATTGTAATTTTTCAGGTGCAATATTTACCAATTTAACTCAAGATCATCTTGATTATCATATTACTATGGAAAATTATTTCAACGCAAAAGCAAAACTGTTTAAAGGATTAAAAAAAGATAATTTTGCTGTTATAAATAATGATGACAAATATTCTAAACGCTTAATTGATATAATTGATAATGAAGTCAATATAATCACATATGGTGTTAAATCTAAATCAGATGTTATGGCGAAGAATATTGAATTTATGTCTGATGGAGTTACATTTGACTGCATTTATCAAGATAAAACAATGAATTTTAAATTACATTTAAATGGAATGTTTAGCGTTTATAATTGTTTAGCGGCAATTGCTACGGGCATTGCAAATAATATTGATTTAGAAATTATAAAAGAAGCACTTGAAGATACAAGAAGTGTCGCAGGAAGATTTGAAATAGTACAAACAAGTCCTATGGTTATTGTTGATTATGCTCATACTCCAGATGGGCTTGAAAACATACTCAGAGCTGCAAGAGAATTAACTCCAAAAAATGGTAATTTAATATGTATGTTTGGTTGTGGTGGAAATAGAGATTGTACAAAAAGACCAAAAATGGGAAAAATTGCACAACAACTTTGCGATAAAATAGTGATAACTTCAGATAATCCGAGACAGGAAGACCCGCAACAAATTATAACTGATATTTTATCAGGATTATCTTTAATTAACCCAAAAACTGTCTTTGTTGAATCTGATAGGCATCTTGCAATCAAGCTTTTAAAAGATATTTCATCAGAAAATGATGTACTTGTTTTAGCGGGAAAAGGGCATGAAAATTATCAAATTTTAGCCGATAAAACTATTCATTTTGATGATAGGGAAGAGGTTAATAAAGTTTTTAATTAGAACATTCCTTTTCTTGCGAAAAATACAGCAGCTAATATAGCTGCAATAAGAGAAATAATGCTGACTATCAAAAATCCAAAATGATTGTTTGCAAATGGAACTGCAACATTCATTCCCCAAAAACTTGAAAACATAGTGGGTATAGCAAAAATTATAGCTATTGAAGTTAAAAATTTCATAACTATATTTAAATTATTTGAAATTATGGAAGCAAAAGCATCCATCATATTTTCAAGGATGTTTCTGTGCATTTCTACCATTTCTAAAGCCTGTTTATTTTCAATAATAACGTCTTCCAATAAATCTATGTCATCTTCAGAAAATTTTAAAAGTGAATTTTGCTTTCCTGTTTGAGTTAAACGCATAATTTTTTGAAGAACCATGTAGTTGTCTCGAAGCGCAGTGGTAAAATATACCAATGATTTTTGAACTTCGAATAATTGAAAAAGAGCTTTGTTTTTCATAGTCTTTCTAAGTTCTTCTTCAATTTCTTCAGATTGTTTGTAGATATAATTCAAATATCTTAAATAATATTTTGTTGAGCGAAATAATATATCAAGTAAAAATTTTGTTTTGTTTCTTGTGTCAAAAGAATGCGAAGTTTCTTTATTGAATGAAGAAATTACATTATTTTTTTTGGATGAAACAGTAATAAAGCCACGTTCAGTAAAAATAATACCCAAAGGCAATGTGTCATAAGCACCTTCATCTTCCATTAAGGGTATGTTGGTAATTATTAAAAGGCAATCATCTTCAATTTCTATACGTGAGCGTTCATCAACGTCAAGTGAATTTCTTAAAAAACTTTCGTCCAAATTTAAAATAAGTGAAACTTTTTGAATTTCATCATAAGTAGGGTCGATTAAGTTAAACCAAGAACCGCTCTGTGCTTCATTTATTCCTAATTCAATCAGTTTATTATCAGTGGTTTTTAAAATTTCTATCATAATTCACCACATACATTCGGGGACACATGTATATTAAACTACATATTAAGTAATAAGTAAATACATAAAAATAAACCTCTTTATATAAGAGGTTATAACACACACAAAACCTATTCATTTTATTTTAAGCCGTTGTTGGACGAGGTTCCTTTGCCAGCTTTCTTGTTAATTCATTTTTCTTAGCCATTTGTGCTGCAACAACTTTCCTTGCTGCTTCTGCTATTCGTTCTTTCTTAGATTTTACAGATTTCATTTTTGTGTAATGAATATTCATAGAAATCGCTTTTGTACAAATATCTTTTAATGCTTGATGAATTCTAAAAGCTTCCATATGAGCATTTGCATAGTCATTCATTGTTTCAAGCATTTTATTTGGATCAACCATTGAACTTTGAATTATCGCATTATCAACTTTTAAACTCTGATATTTTCGAACTAAAGCTTTATCTAATTTATCTTGTGCGCCTATTGCCATTAGTAATAAACTCCTAATAGTATCACTCGTAATTATATAAAGTATTTTTTTTATAAAAAATTGATAAATTTTTAAAAATTTTATTTACAAAAATTAATATTTAATAAAAAATAAATATTGTATAGATTTAAAAATTATTTTAAAATAAAGTAAACAACATTATATTAAGGAGTTAAATTGAAAGAGAAGAAAGTTGTTTCTTTTGAAAAGAAACATTCCAAAGGAAGTGAAAAACAGCAAGAGCTTGAATATTGCAGTTTTTGTAAAAGACCCAATACGCAAGTACCAAAAATGGTAAAAGGCCCAGGAGTTAATATATGTTCTGAATGTACTTTGATTGCAGTACAATACTTGATTTTGCAAGATGGGTTAATGAGTAATGAAGCTCAAAAAATACTTGATTTGTTGTGGGGTGTTTCAAAAAAATAATGACAGATTTATCTCAAAAAATGCAATATAGAGCATACATTATGTCTATA
>CALUWM010000041.1 GCA_944324485.1 Candidatus Gastranaerophilales bacterium
TGCTCCTGTGGGTATCTTGCAAGACTTCACTATCGCTTACGCTGTTGTTCGTTTGCTCGATTATCCTACGTCGCAATTGAATGGTTGCGCTTTTGTTATCAAACTTCAACAGTTTGATAACTTCAAGCTTCACACACTTTTTGTTTTTTATTTTTTATCAATAACTTTAATTAAATGCCAGCCAAATTGAGTTTTAACAGGATTTGTTATAGTACCTGTCGGTGCTTCAAACGCTGCTGACTCAAATTCTTTAACCATCATCCCTTTTTCAAAATATCCTAAGTCTCCGCCATTTGCTTTAGACGGGCATTTTGAATATTTTTTAGCAGCATCTTCAAATGTTATTTCTTTATTTTCAATTTGTGATTTAATTTCAGATGCTTCTTTTTCTGTTTCAACTAAAATGTGCTCAGCTCTAACTTCTGTAAAATTATTGCTCATTTGTGCTCCTATCTTATTTGTAAATGTAAAAACAAATCCTAAGATTAAAACTAATGCTATCAGAATTTTTTTCATTTATTTATCTCCTTTTGGGTTTAATTTTATCATAAATATGTTATAATGTAAGTGGCCTTGTACGGGTTTACAATTTTGTTCCTACATTTAATTTAATAGGGAGAGAATTGCTCAGAAGGCTATGCTAGGTGTTTGAAGTAGACCGCTTGGTTTTCCAAGAATAAACGGAAATGGATGCACCCTGGCGCTCACCCACCTGCTAGAATAGGCAGGAAACAAAATTGCTCGTATAAGTGCTTAAAACCGGTCAAATGACCGGTTTTAATATTTTTTAGTTATAATTTTAGTAATAAATTGGATTTTCGGGATTATAAATTCTTTCAAGTTGCATTTGCATTTTTTGACTTTCTGCATATAAAGCTAATATTTCTTGTCCAATTTGTTGTGCTTTTTCTCTTTTTTGTTCTTCAAGTTCTGCTAATTTTATTTGCATCATTCTTATAATTTGTAGTTCTTCTCTTTCATCGGTTGTCATTTGTATAGTATTTTTTGCCATAGTAATTATTTTTTGTTTCCCAGCTTCAAAAGATGATAGTTGTTTTTTAAATTCAGATTCTTTTGCGGAAATTGCTGTATTTACTTTTTCTATCCGTCTTTTTAATTCACGTGCTGTATATTCTCTGATTATTGCAATAGTTGGTTTCTGGTATTTTTTTTCAAATTCAGAGTTTATATCATATTGAGGTGGTATATTTTTATATTCTCCATTTTTATTATTATTATTATTTTTAAAAGTTGGTTTATAGCCAATAGGTGTGATTTTCATACTGTATCCTTTCTGTTAAGAGTTTTATTTATGCAGAGTTTATAATAAACTTTGATAAGTGGAGTAATTTTAAATATTTTAATGTTTTAAAGTGAAATTTTTGTTTGAAGTGCGGCTATTTTACTAGCTGTTGATTCTTTTGTTTTTCTGATTTGTTCATCCAATAATGCTATATTTTTAGCCGCTTCTTTTAAGATATTTCTTCTCAGTTGGTTTAATTCATCAAGTTTTTTTTGCTCTTCTTGCATAAGTGCAATTATTTGTGTTTGTATGCTTTCTATTTTATTTTGTTCTTCCATTGATTCTGTTAAATAGCTTGTTTTTATTGGGTTTTTGTAGCGCCATTTTTTTCATATTGTTCTGGGTTTCTGTAATAGCCCATAAAATTGATTGAATTTATTTTCATATGTTTTTCCTCCTTTTAGTATTGATATTTATACAAAACTGCTGATAAAAAAAATTGCTTATTTATTAAAAAACCTGTGATAATTCACAGGTTTTTTAGGTTTATTTAAGATTAAATTATTCAAATTTAATTTGTGCCATTTCATCAAGTGAAGCAAAGACTTCGCTTGCACCGCAATCAACAAATTGAACTTGAGCGGTAACTCCAGATGATAGGTCAGATAATAAATATAATCCTGCTTTTCCAACTTCTTCTACGGTAGGAGTGCGTTTAAGAGGAGCTTTTAGAGCATTTGCTTTTAACATTCTGTCAAATCCGCCAATGCCTTTTGCTGCCATTGTTTTAATTGGTCCAGCTGATAGACAGTTGCATCTAATATTGTATTTGCCAAGGTCTGAGGCAATAAATCTCATAGAGCTTTCAAGAGCAGCTTTAGCAACTCCCATAATGTTATAATTTGCAACAACTTTTGTTGCTCCAAGGTATGTTAAAGCAAGAATTGAACCGCCACCAGAAGCTTCCATTTGAGGTTTTGCATATCTTGCAATTGTAACAAGAGAATATGCACTAACATGCATTGCTAAATCCCAACCTTCACGAGATACGGTATAGAAATCTCCAACAAGGTCATCTTTATTAGCAAAAGCTACGGCATGAACAACAAAATCAAGTTTGTCATAGATTTTTGCGTATTCTTCGAAAACTTTTTTAACATCTTCATCTTTAGTTACATCACATTCTAAGCACATTTTAGCATTCATTGATTCTGCTATTGGGCGAACTCTTTTTTCCATTGCTTCGTTAGCGTATGTAAAAGCGATTTCTGCACCTTGAGCATGTAGTTGTTCTGCTATTGCATTAGCTATTCCAAATTTATTTGAAACACCAAAAATAATACCTTTTTTGCCGTCCATTAAACCCATATTTGACCTCCTTTTAAACTTCTTATGGGATGATTATAATATAAAAAGTATTTTTATACAAAAAAGTAATAAAAAAGCGGGATTAATCCCGCTTTTGGTTTATGACTCTTTTCTTTTTGGAATTCTCATTGAATAGAATGATCTTATTACAAAAATCAAAGCTATTATTAAAAATACAATACCTGCAATCTTAGAATATGCTCTAAAATCGGCACTTATTGCTATTTCCATAGCTAAAAGTCCAAATAAGGTTGTAAATTTAATAATTGGGTTCATTGCAACAGAAGAAGTATCTTTGAAAGGATCTCCTACTGTATCACCTACAACTGTGGAGTCATGTAGTGGTGTTCCTTTTTCATTTAAATCAACTTCGACAATTTTTTTGGCGTTATCCCAACATCCGCCGGCATTTGCCATAAACACGGCTTGGAATAGTCCAAATACTGCTATTGCAATTAAATAACTTATAAAAAATGATACCGGCGCATTATCACATTTTGCAGGGGCTGATAAAAATGCAAGAGCTAATGCAAAAGAGAATAATGCAACAAATATGTTGAACATACCTTTTTGTGCATATTGCGTACAAATCTTTACAACTTCTTTTGAATTTTCAAGATTTGCTTTTTTATCATCTGCTTCACCTAATTTTATGTGTGATTTTATGTATTCAACCGCACTGTATGCTCCTGTTGTAACGGCTTGCATAGATGCTCCGGAAAACCAGTAAATTACTGCTCCGCCTGCAATAAATCCAAGCAGAGTATATGGATTTAAAAGGTTTAAAATGCTTTCCGGGGTTATTCCCAAAGTATTTTTAATTACAAGAATTAATGAAAATATCATTGTAGTTGCACCGACAACCGCAGTACCTATTAAAACAGGTTTTGATGTGGCTTTAAATGTGTTTCCGGCACCATCATTTTCTTCTAAATATTTTTTTGCATTTTCAAAATCGGGCTTAAATCCGTATGCTTTTTCAATTTGCATTGATATATCAGGTTGTTCTTCTATTAAAGAAAGTTCATATACTGATTGAGCATTGTCCGTAACAGGACCGTAGCTGTCAACGGCTATTGTAACAGGTCCCATACCCAAGAAACCAAATGCAACAAGTCCGAATGCAAAGACTGAAGGGTATATCATAACATTTGTTATGTGTAAGCTTGCAAAGTACGCTAATCCCATTAAAAGGACTATAACCGCTCCAATCCAGAAACCAGAGAAATTTCCTGAAACGATACCTGATAGTATGGTAAGCGAAGCACCGCCTTCACGAGAAGCAACAACAACTTCTTTTGTGTGCTTTGCTTTTGGACTTGTAAAAATTTTCGTCATTTCAGGAATTAAAGCAGCTCCCAATGTGCCACAAGATATAATTAGAGATAAAACAAGCCATAGATTGTCAGGCATTGAACCCAATAACCATTTGCTTACTGAAAAAGTCATAATTATTGATAAAATTGAAGTCAACCAAACAAGGTTTGTTAAAGGCACTTCAAAATCAAATCTTATATTTTTCTTTTCGCAAGTTTTAGCGTAAATTGAAGTTTTAATATTATTAATCCAATATGAAATAATTGATGTAATAATCATCAAAAATCTCATAGTAAAAATCCAAGCTAAAAGTTGAATTTGATATTGAGGGAATACGCCTAAAAGAATGAAACTTACAAGAGCTACTCCTGTAACACCGTATGTTTCAAATCCGTCAGCTGAAGGCCCGATTGAATCCCCTGCATTGTCTCCTGTGCAATCTGCAATAACTCCGGGGTTTCTGGGGTCGTCTTCTTTGATTCCGAATTGTATTTTCATTAAATCTGAACCGATGTCAGCAATTTTTGTAAATATTCCGCCTGCGACACGAAGTGCTGAAGCACCAAGTGATTCACCGATTGCGAAACCGATAAAACATGCACCTGCAAGATGTCCTGGGACGAAAAGCAGAATGACTAACATTAAAATAAGTTCAACTGAAACCAATAAAACGCCTATACTCATACCTGCTTTTAAAGGTATATTTAGACAATTCAGGGGTTTTGAGCGTAGTGCTTGGAATGATGTTCTTGCGTTTGCAAGAGTGTTCATTCTTATTCCAAACCAAGCAACTAAATATGAACCTAAAATTCCTATTATTGACCAGATTAAAATTAGTCCTACACCTGATAGTCCCATTTTTTCCAAAACGCCAAAATAATAGGTAATACATAGTGCTATTAATATTTCAAGCACAATTAAAAATTTTCCTTGCTGAACAAGGTATGTTTTACATGTTTCAAAAATAGTGTTTCCAACTTGTTCCATTACTGGATGGACTTTGATTTTTTTAATTCTTAAAAATTCAATTAAACCAAAAATACTTCCGATAACAGCAACTGCTATTCCAATTAGAAGCAAGTTAAAGCTTGTTGCATCGCTTTTGATATTAGGAACAACAAGGTTTGCTTCACTTGCAAATGCGGGTATTACTGCTGTTAGGAATACAAATAGTAATGCCGTAATTTTTTTCATTTACTAATTCCTTTATTTTAAAACTATTCCCGTCTTCTGATTATACTTGTAAATAAAAAAAATAACTCCACCAAATGAGCCGTTTTGATGTTAAATTTTTCATTTTTATTTTATTATGTAAAAAAAGTCAGGGGGTAAATATGAAACATGGTTTTGTTGTGGATGAAAGTAAGTGTGTAAAATGCGGACTTTGTGCTAAGGATTGTTTAACGGGCGCTATTGTTCAAGAGGACAATCAAATTCCTGATATGAAAAATCCTCTAAAATGTATTGAATGTCAGCATTGTTTTGCAATTTGCCCGACAGGTGCGATTTCAATTATGAATAAAAATTCTGAAAATTCTGATGAAATAAGAAATATTAACCCTGATGACGTTTTGAATTTGATTAAATCAAGAAGAAGTACAAGAATATATAAAAGAGAAAATGTAAAAAAAGAAACAATTGAAAAATTAAAAAATATGTTGAATTACACGCCGACTGGATGTAATAATCATAAATTACATTTTTCTTTTATTGAAAACATCGATGTAATGGATGATTTTAGGTCAAAAGTAAATAAAAAGATTATTTCTTTAATTGACAAAAAACCTTTAAATTTTCTTGTTAAAACTTTAAATAAATTTTCAAAATATAAAGACGCATTTTTAAAGGGTGAAGATATATTATTTCGTGGCGCACCGCATTTAGTTGTAGTTTGCGCTCCTGTTAATGCTCCATGTCCAAAAGAAGACGGTATAATTGCTTTGAGTTATTTTGAATTATATGCAAATAGTCTTGGATTGGGAACTTTATGGTGCGGATTTATGGAAGCGATTTTAAAAATTTTACCTGATTTTTGTGAATATCTAAGAATTCCTGAAGGATATGCACCAATTTATGTTATGCTTTTTGGTTATAGCGATGTTCAATACAAAAGAACAATTCAACCAAGGGAATATTCTTACACGACAATAGAAAAGCAAGAAAACAAGCTTGATTTTATTTCAAAGGCTAAAAGAATAATTTGGAATTTTCTAAGGTAGAGTCAAACAGTCCCATATTTTCAAGATGTTGAGGAATTGTAAGTCCTGAATTTTCGTCATATCCTATTGCATGTTGAAATTCATAACATCTTAACAAGTCCATGCTTTCTCTGTTTTGCAGATATTCATAGTTTAATTTTAGTCCTTTATTTTGCATTGCTTTTAAGAACTTTGAAATGATTGTCACTGTTTGTTCATAAGCTTGGTGTTTTAAAGACTCATCAATATCAGGAGCCATATAGAATGTATGTAAATATTCGTGATTAGTTACCATATTCAAAAGTTCAAGGTAACTACATTTTATTTTAGAACGATTAAAATCTATCATATTGATTTCGTCATCGCTTAAAAGTAAATTATTGCAATTAAAAGGATCAAATCCATAGTCGGCATCTTGGGCTTTATCAAACATTTCCAATAATTTTTCATAAGCTCCTATATCCATCTTGGATGCTTTATCAAGTAAAGTTTTAAAGCTTATTTTTCTTGAATAATTATCATAAGGTGTTTCGTTAGGAAGCAATTTGCCGCCTTCATCAGTTATTGCAGAAATATGCGGAACGCCATAAGATTTCCCTTTTTGTTTTTTTAGAACTTCTATTATTTGACACATTCCAAAAGGTCCGCCATCTGCTTTAATATGACCTATTTTTTGACCTATATTGAAATCTTCGTGTTGATCGGTATCAACATATTCAGCACTCGTTATATTTTCTGGTCGAAAATAACTTTTGCAGACTCTTAAAACGAATTTATCGTTGTCTGGAATGGAATAAACAACATTATTTGCACCGTGTCCGATTTCATTTTCGGGATTTAAAAAGATTCCTCTTAAATTTTCAGGACTAAATATTTTATTTAAACTTTTTTCAAATGTATCTCCGCTAGCTTCAATGGTACCTTTAAAAGGAATTTTGTTAATATTTGAAATTTTGTTAATATTTAAAAAACTAATTGGTGTAATTTGCATATTTTTTATTCTCCTTTATTTATTTAAAGTTATTAAAAAATAGTTTTTGCTACTTATATTAGTTATATGAATTTTATGTTACAATTCAATTAATTTAGAAATTCGAATGTTATAATTTTTTAGGTAGTGTGAGGATAGATTTGATTATGAGATATGATTTCGGATTAAGTTTAGAAGAGTTAGAAAAAAGAACATCAAAAGATTATCTTTTAACAAAGCATATGTTAGATGTTGATGCTGTTGAATATACAGCTCTTTCTGACGGCGATAAAACGGCTCTTTCCTATCTCGTTAAAGTAGCAAGAATAATTGAAAAAATTAATATGCAGCTTGATTCATCCCATAACTTACCTTTTCAAAAATTTTTGGATGAGGAAATTAAAAAAGCACAAAAAACAGGCGATAAAAGAGCTGAGCTAACAAAAATATTATTTGATGCGCAAAAAGGAATTTTTGCACTTGATTGTGAATCAAATCTTGTCAAATTAGCGGCAAATCTTGAAAAAAGAGCTGGTAGAGGTCTATATCCAGATGATTTGGATAAAGAGGAATTCCATAAAATCTTAATTAATATGATAAAGGCAGGTAAAATACCTGTTGTGAAACGGATTTTAAATCAACGAAGCGTAGTTGAAAGAAATAAATTTAAAAAAGATGAGCTTGTAGCCATTGATTATGTAGATAAATTTGCCGATGATTTCAAGAAAATTGCAGAGTTATTGCTAAGGGCAAGTTGTGTTTCAACAAATGTTGAATTTAATGAATATTTAAGGCTTCAATCGCAAGCTTTCTTGGTTGCTGATCCTATGTTAGATGCTTATGCTGATAAAAAATGGGCAAGTTTACAGGATACACCTTTGGAATTTACTATTACACGTGAAAATTATTCTGATGAAATGACCGAAACAGTTTTTGAGAATGAAGAATTGTCAAAACTTCTTAAAGAAAATAATATTGATGTTATTTCAAAGGATTATTTAGGTTGTAGAGTCGGAATAGTTAATAAGGAAGGTACTGATTATATTTTAAAGGTTAAGGATTATCTTCCTTTAATGGCTGAAAATATGCCTTATTCTGAAGAATATGAGCAAGTTATTTCAAAGGAGAATGATATTTCTCAAACAATGGTAGATGTTGATTTAATTGAAGTTGCTGGTGATGTGGGTGCTTTTAGAGCTGGTATTACTCTAGCAGAGAATTTGCCTAATAATGATAAATTATCTTTAACAATTGGCGGCGGAAGGAGAAATGTTTATCATCGACAAATTCGTTTTATTACAGATGAAGATGCGAAAAAGAAACTTCAGGAGCGTTTGGATAATATTTTAGATAAAGAATTTCATAAATATTATGACGATACAATGGATCATGCTTTTACAATCGGGCATGAAAACGGACATTCTTTAGGTCCTAAGGGTGGTTGTGAAGCTTTGGGAAAATATAAATCCATAATTGAAGAAAATAAAGCTGATATGGTTTCTTTATCAATGTTGGATGTATTGACTGAAGCCGGTTTGTATACCGAAGAAGAAAGAAAAAAGATTATAGTAACTTATGCTGCAGATAATATGTTAAAATCAAAACCTGATTTGACTCAAGCTCATAGAGTTCGTTCGGTTATGCAGAATTATTATTTTATTCAAAATGGTGCAATGAAAATTTCAAAAGACGGCATACTTTCGCTCAATATTGATATGATGGTGTATATTGCTCGACAAATGTTGGCGGAAATAGTCAAAATTCAAATGTCGGGTGATTTTGTTGCTGGCGAAAAATATGTGCTTGAAAATTTTGTGTGGACGCCTGAAATGGAGACTATGAGTCAAAAATTAAAGAAGATTTCAAAACGTTTAAATGGCAAAACTTCTCAACCTTTGGCAGACAAGTTATTTGAAGAAAAAATATAACCAAAACACAAAAAATGAAAATGCCTGATTTCAGGCATTTTTTATTCATCAATTAAACTAAAATTTTCAGGTAAAATTTCTTCAATTTTTCTGATAAATTCAGATGGTTTAATTCCCAAGGCTTCTGAAATTTTAAAAATAGTTGTAAGTTGAGGGTCTTTTAATCCTCTTTCGATGTTGCTTAAAAGCGAAGTTGAAATTTCATATTCTGCACTTAAAAGGTAATTACTTTTATTTTTTTTCAATTTTTTAAAAATTTCAGCTGTTGCTTTTTGAATGAGGATTTTATTTTTATAATTTTTGTTTATTTTTTCTCTTATTGTCATTATTTTAATTTTTCTTGCTTTTTTAAAATAATAATAGTAATATATTTCTATCTCGTTCACGAACGTGATAGAAATTGTTTAATTAAAAATATCAAACACTTAAAATAATATGGGAATTTTTATGAAAAAGAATTATGCTTTCAGCCTAATCGAATTAATGATTAGTTTAGTTACAATAAGTTGTATAACTGCTGCATTCGCTCCCGTAAT
>CALUWM010000042.1 GCA_944324485.1 Candidatus Gastranaerophilales bacterium
TAGGACAGTTCTTTACACCTCGTACAATAGTAGATTTCATGGTAGAAGTACTTGACCCTCAGGAAGGTGAAACTATTTGCGATCCCACCTGTGGTTCTGGAGGTTTTTTAATTAAGGCTTTTGAATATGTTAGAGATAAAATCGAAAAAGATGTTGAACAATATAAAAAAGATTTAAAAGCTAAACTTTTTAATGAAGAATATGAAAAATTGTCAGAAAAAGAACAGCTTGAAGTTAATGAAAAATATAGTGATTATATTAAAAAGCTATCAATTGATATAAGTGTACCGAACAAAGCTTATCATAAACAATCTGAAGCAGAGAAAAATAGAAGAATCTCAATACTATCATCAAGCTGCATATATGGTACTGATGCAAACCCAAGAATGGCAAGAACTTCAAAGATGAATATGATAATGCATGGTGATGGTCATGGCGGAGTTCATCACCATGATGGTTTAATCAACGTAAATGGAATTTTTGAAAATAGGTTTGATGTAATTCTTACAAACCCACCTTTTGGAGCAAGAATTGAAAAGGATTATAGATTATCTGATACAGATAAATTTTATGACGATGAAAAAATCCAAGAATATAAAAAACGCTATGGTGAAGATTGTATAAAACAAATTAATGAATTAAATGATTCTATTGATAAAAAACAAAAAGTTCTAGACAGGTTTAAATTAGGGAAAGTGAGTGGCTTAACAGAAGTTCTATTTATGGAAAGATGTTTAAATCTTTTAAAACCTGGTGGCAGAATGGGAATTGTCCTTCCCGAAGGAGTGTTAAATAATTCTAATTTGCAAAAAGTTAGAGATTTCTTTGAATCAAGAGCAAAAATTCTTTTAATTACATCAATCCCACAAGATGTATTTATAGCTTCCGGTGCAACTATAAAACCAAGTTTACTCTTTTTTTAAAAAGTTTACGAAAGAAGAAGAAAAACAATACAATGATATTGTAAATCAAGTAAAAAAAGAAATTGATGAAAAATATAAAATTGAAATATTGGAAATTGATAACCAACTTTCTAACGATAAAAAAGCTCATCAAAAAGCTTTAAAAGAAATAGAAAAACGAAAAGAACAGGAATTTGAAACAATAGGTCGAGAAAAAATTAAAGAACTTTTCGACTACCAAATTCCAATAGTTCAAGTTGAAAAAGCAGGCATAACAACAACAGGAGCAAAATGTGAGAATGAACTTATTGATGTTGCAAATGAATTTAGAACATATCGTCAAGAAAATAATTTGTGGCAAGACAATAAATTGGAGGTTTCATACAAGCTTGTAAACGATAACTTGGTACGAGTGATAAACGGTGAGGAACAAGTTATCGATGAATAAATTTTTAAAATTCATAAAATTTTCCGAATTAACATATTGGACTGCTAAACGTTATTTTATAACTAATTTAAAATTAACAAATAAGTATCCTCAGGTATTATTTGGGAAATTTTTATCAAAGCATTCTAGTAGGATTATAAATATTGAAGATGAAAAAGTTTATAAAATTATTGGTGTACGTTCATATGGAAAAGGTGCTTATATAAATAGAGAAGTTCAAGGTCAAAACTTGAATATGAAAAAATATCAGTTGGTTGAACCCAATTTATTGTTGTGGTGTAAGGTTGATACAAAAAATGGTGCATTTGGAGTTGTAACTGAGAATTTAGTACCAAGTTATGCTTCCTCAAACATGGCTTTAGCAAAAATAAATAATGATTTAATTACAAATGATTACTTGCAATTGTTGTTTACTTGTCCTCAATTGCATAAATACTTGGATTTATTTGTTAGCGGAACAACTAATAGAAAGTATATAAAGATTGATGAATTATTAACAAAAATAAAAATACCTTTACCATCGCTGGAAAAACAAAAAGAAATTGTTGATAGATACAATGCAAAAATAAAACTGGCTGAAGAACAAGAAAAAGAAGCACAAAATCTTGAACAAGAGATTGATGAAAAATTTTGTTTTATGTTAGGTATTAAAACAAATATTCATAAGATTAATTTGGAAAAACAAACAAAAGGATTGAGATTAATACATTTTAAAGATACGTGTAGGTGGGATTATTTTTATTTTAATGAAGGATTTGCGCTTATTGATAAATGTTTATCTGAAATAAAGTTTGATTGTGTAATATTTGAAACGATAATAAAACAACTAATTAATGGAATTGATTCAAGAAACTATATAAAAACAGGTATACCCTATTTAAGAGTTGCCAATATTAAGCCAGACCGAATATGCTTAGATGACTTAAAATATATTGGCGAGGCAGATAAAAATAAAAAAGGTAGAGTGAAAAAAGGAGAATTACTTATTACCAGAAAGGGAACTTATGGCAATGCTGTAGTAGTTAATCAAGAAATGGAAGATAAGCAATGTGTAATTAGTTCTGAAGTTTTCAAAATTAGTTTAAAAAATGACAAATATCGAATTAATCCATATTTCCTATCATATTACATTAATTCAAGAATTAGTAAAATACAAATGGAAAGAGTTAAAACTCGTGGAATCATGGGAAGTCTAAGTCAAGATGCTCTAAATAGCTTAAAAATAGCTATACCAGCTATAGATGTACAAAATGAAATTGTTGATACTATTGCAAAATTAAAAGCAAAAATTAAAAAATTAACTAAATTAGCAGAGCAAAATCGCCAACTTGCCGAAGAAGAATTTGAAAAGGAGTTGTTTGAATAATGGATTTTTATTCAATATTTTTAGATTATTTCAAGAAATGTGTTAAAGATAATTCACCAATAGTGCTTGACGAAATGATTGGAATGGCTAATGGTAAAGAACAGTCTGCCAATTCTGCATTAGAAGAATTAAGACAAAACGGTTTTATTAATTTAAAACCGAAAATGAATGTATTCCAACCAGGAACAAGATTAGAAAATTTTGAAAGCATAACTTTAACTGAAAAAGGGTTAAATGAAATTAAACAATTAATTTTCAAAGAAAATCCAGAATCCGAAGCAACAGAAGTAAACAAATCTGATAGATTATTAGAAAAAATTATAGAAAAAGAAAAAAATCGAATTTCTAAATTATCTGATGAGGATAAAAATAAAGAAATACTTGAGAAAATATTATCATATTTTAAATTTTTAAATACCAATATTCAAAACTATCCAGATGGTAAAATTAAAAGTTCTGAAATAAAAGAAAAAGTAAAAAATATTGTATCTAAATATTATGCAAGTATAGCTGCTATTAAGGCAAGCCAAATAACTAATAATATGAAAAATGAAGGCTATATAACCTTTATTTACAAGAAAAATGCTCCAGAAAAATATAAAATAAATAATCTTTTAACTTCTAAAGGAGCTAGCTATCTTGAACAGTTAGAAAAAGACTATAAAGAAAAATTCGAGAATTATTGCAAAGAAAATGATATAAAATTCCCAGATCCAATTGGTTCCAATGCTGCGAAATTTTTAGACATTATTAATAATTCTCCAACACAAAAAGCTATTGAATCTGTTCAAAATTTTCATAAAATTTTTTCTAATGAACAATACGCAGAACTAATCAAAAATGCAAATATTGCTGTTCGAGCAGCACAAAGTATTCCTAATATAAACCCTATTACACTTTCACCTAATGTAATAGATGAAGTAAAAGAAGACAAAGAAGGTAATGAGACAAAAGGTAATAAAAAGAAAACATATACTTTCGAAGGCATATTAGGTAGAAATTGCGGGACTATAGTACCTTATTATGATTCAGAACAAAGATTACAAGAAAAAGGTTATATTGTAGAAAATGGTATATATGTTCTTAGAGGTTATTCTAAAATGTCAGATCTTGTCGGAGCTTCTATTGTTGATAGTAATAACTATCAAAGAAAAGAAGATTTGCAACATATAAATGATATTAAAAATTTTTTACAAAGAAGTAAAATTTCTTTTTTGCCAGAAATTATTTTAGTAGCAAGAAATAATGTTAAAATTGAAGAAATTGATTTAAATTTAAAAGGGAAACAATTAGGTAGATTTCAAAACATAAATTATAGAAAAATAACAGTACCTTCAAAAAGTTTATATAGAGTTGATGGGAATCATAGGTTGGAAGCTTACGATGAAAAAGGCAAAGATTATTATATTCCATTCTCAATAATATTATGGCATGTTAATGAAGAGGAAAAACAAGAGGACAGCAAACAAGAGGAAAAAAATGCAATCGATAATGAAGCTTTTTTATTTTATCTTTTAAATGCAAAATCCAAACCTCTAACATTGGAAGAAAATATCAGTGGAATTGTAAAAAGTGATGTTAATGTTTGGAAAGACGATAACATTAGAGAAATAAATTTTATATTTCCATATCTACGCGACATATATAATAGTTTAAATAATGATATGATATTTAAAAAATCTCATTATTTAGATAATGAAGGCCAAGAAAATGTGTGGAGCCAATATTTAAATATCTTAAACGAAATTTTTAAAAAAGAAAATAATAGCAAACAGCCAGAAGAAGAATATAAAATTAGTTTTAATAAAGAACAATGTAAGGAAATTGTTTGTAATACTATTCTGTTATTAAATCAAACGACAAGATTCAAATATTTAAGAGAAAATTATAAAAAATTTCCACAATTAATTTTCTATTTACAGTATTTAAAAATGCAAGACAAAAAAAATGAAATTGATATTGAAGCTGACTTAGAAGATATAAATAATTGGGCTCAAAAATACAAGCATGATGACAGCTCCTTTGAGAATCCGATTAATATGTATGAAAATGCTATGAGACAAATCCAACGAGGAGAAATAAATATTTTTGTTGCAATGCCATATTATAATGATGATACAATAAAACAATATAACTCAAATTATCAAAAAATTGTATCTACAATCATAAAAAAGAATCCTAAATTAAATGATCGTTTAAAACTATTTCCAATCATGACTCATAAAGGCGAAACAAAGAATATCTTAAATTATATAGATAAGTGCATTGAGAATTGTCAAATTTTTATTGCTGATGTATCTGATGACCCATCAAAGAAGAATATTGTAAATCCCAATGTAATGTATGAATTGGGAGTCGCAAGACAAAAAAGTAAACCTTGTATAATAATAAAAAATGCTAAGGATGATAGTGATTTAATTTTTGATATAAAACCTATGTCAGTATATTTCTTAAATTTTGATAATCCAGATGTTAATTTTGTACCAGAAATGATTGAGCATATAGAAGAAATTATAAAAAAATATTATATATCATAATTAATGAAAAACATTAAAAATACTTGTGATGACTTTGAATATGATAACTATTAGTGGGTATTAATGGAACTAATAAAATCTTTCGATCATTAGTTTACACCAAGTACATTTTTCTCTATTTTGTCTTTTGGTTTTCTCATCTGCATTAAAATTTTCTATTTGTTCAAGAACATCAAAAGCCTGTTTGCACAATTCTTTATCTGGTCTTCTATCATTTATGCCATTTGTAGCTTTAATCATTGATTTAAAAACTGATAATGCATTTCGATATATTTCTAAATTACAATCAAAATGATTTTCAATAAAACAAATAATATAATTTAAAGTCTCTAAAAACATTTCTTTAGTTACAGTCTGATTGCCGTATTTTATTGAGAATTTGATAGGCATATGCATCTCCTTTATTTAATTATAGCATATTTATAACGAAAAAATTAAAAATTTGTTTATAAAATTTAAGTTTAAAATAACTTTTGCTATAATTGTCTTATGAAAAATATAGCTAATGATCATTTTGATACTGAAAAACCTCATACCAAAATAAAACATAGATTATTTAAATCTGCTCTTGATACAAGTCTTAGTATTGCAAACGGAATTAATTATTCTAAAAAAGAAAATAAGCCATATATATATATTGACTTATTTGCTGGTGCAGGAAAATTCAAGGATGAGCAAAAAGGTTCTCCTTTAATTGCTATGGATTCGTTTGCAAAATATAATGATAAAACTAAAAGATCTTTTTCCAATATAAGTATGATAGTAGCAGAAGAAAATACTCAAAACATAAAAGATTTGAAAAAAAATATAAATTGTGAAAGGCAACTTTTATCCCTAGATGATTTGACCTGTAATATTTGTGATGGTTCTTGGGAAACTCATTCTTCTGTTTTAAAAACTTATATAAAATCAAGTCAATGGGGGTTTATATTTGTAGATCCATTTGCATTGGAACTTAGTTTTAATAATTTAATAAATTTAATTAATGAAAGTCCTTACTATAAAGATATTTTAATTTTGATAAATAAATCTGCTCAGGAACGTGTTTTAGGGAAAATTGATGATCTAGATATAAGTAAATTGTGCAATTACTTTAATATATCAGAAAATAACTTAAAAAGATTGTTTGATTTTGTAAAGTCTAAAGGGGGATCTAACGAAGTAGTAATTCAACATTTAATTAAAAGAGCTATTAGCAAATTAGATAAAGATTATGTAATTAATGCAGGCATAACAAGAACGAGAAATGGCAAACTGGAAGACTCTAATAGATTTTATTTATGTCTAATAACAAGTTCTATAGGTGTTGCAAATAGTTTTTTAGAAAAATACGCAGAAGAATTAGAAGATAAAACATTAAATAAAAATAACATGCAATTAAGTTTATTAAGTACATCTCCAATAACAAAATATATATCTCTGCAAGAAAAAATACAAAATATAATAAAAAAAGAGGATATTACTTTATTTGAATTATCTAAAAAAATGTACAATGTGTTTTTATCTTGGAAGGATTCTGATGGCACAGAAATTCCACACAGACAAGCACTTTTAAGTGCTTTGAATAACTTAATATCTGATAAAAAAATTATTATAATTAATGCAAAGCAATCAAATAAAGGTTGTATAAGCAATAGAACAAATAAATTATTATTTAAAGCATTAAATACAAAAGATGATGCGAAAAGCATTATACTGGGCTCATACAGGTAATTCTTTCCATTGACGACCTTGAAGAGTACATCCTGAAACTTTTTTATTAATCCCACCCCATTGTTTAAAAAAGAATGGTATATTATGTTCCACGCAATTATCCCTTATGGACGTCACCCAGCTTTCTTGTATTGGACGAGCCCCTGGTCCACTTTCCCCTCCAACTATAACCCAATTAATATTTTCTAATGATAAATCTTTAATTTCTGTTATCATAGGTTCTATAGACAAATATTTGATATGTGCTGGTGTATTTATCAAATAAGGAATACGTTTTTTTTGTTTATCAGATTCAACTGTTACTCCTAGCCATATATTTTGTGTCCATTTAAGTTTTGGAGCTATGAGTTCCAACCTTTCTGCTCTTTTGGTAAGAACCTGAAAAGTATGCCAATGTGCTTTGTTCATTACATCAAAGACTTTTATTATAAATTCATCAGGAACATTTTTATGAAATAAATCACTCATGGAACAAACAAAAATTATTTGAGGCTTTTTCCAAGTTAATGGTTCATTAAGACAATCTTCATGCATAGTAACTTGAAAACAATTTTTATATTTTTTTTGTCCCATTGCATGTAAACGCCGAGCCATTCTTTCTGCATAGCAGTGTTTACAACCCTCACTAATTTTTGTACACCCTGTTACAGGATTCCAAGTTGATTCCGTCCATTCAATTTTTGACTTTTCTGCCATAATATAATAATTATAATTATTATACAAAAGTTTTAAACCATCGTTTATATGAATTTTAACTTGATTTTCTTTTGGTCTTGAGTGATGAATACGACACCTAAAAAAGGAGGTCGTATGAGTAAAAGTAAGAAATACAAGATTAAGCAAAAAGATTTTAGGAAGTTAGAAAAACTAGCAGAGCGGATCTACAACACAGCCACTGTTATGGACTATTTTTGCAGGACGCAACAAGAGATTGAAGAGCTGTATAATCTTACCCCAATTGTAGAAAATTTAAGGCGAGATTCTGATACTGTAAACGCATATTTTATAAATTATCCTGACAACAAGAATTTTTAAATGGTATTTAAAACCTGTTTTAATACCGTTCAAAAAGTGTTCAAAAATAGATTGTGTCTGAATGATACATTTAGAAAGAGTTTGCTTGATATTTTACTCATTAAGAGTGATGAATGTCATTGCTGATAAGAGGTAGCAATGATTGAATTAGGCAAAAAATACAAGCTTAAAAAGATTAAAGGTTTTAAGAGCTCTGATAATGAGTATTATAAAGTAATCGGTTTCTACAACTTCGACACTGTAATTTGTGAAAACGCTTGCGGAGAAAGGTTTGTGTTTATGAAAGAATTTTTAATTGATCCACAAAAGCCTGATGATATCTATTCAGATTTGATACTTGAAAGGAGTGAAGAATGACAGAAAAAGACTATGCACTTTATGGAACAAAGGTTTTGAATTTAAAAACACAAGAAATCGGATTGCTGATTTGTATTTGGAAAAATAAGTTTGTCGATGCAGAGGTAGATTACGCGACTTGCGTTGATAAACAAGGCAAAAGGTACAATATAGAGCTTGATAATATAAGAGGGTTTGAAGATGATTTTGAAAAATAAGCTGACACGAGAAACTTTAGAAATAACTTATCCTGAATTTAGAAAAAAGTTTGCAAAAGAAATCAGGATAGCTTTTGAAAGTTATCGTAGAAC
>CALUWM010000043.1 GCA_944324485.1 Candidatus Gastranaerophilales bacterium
ACAATCTTAAAGGGTAAGATTAATTATTATACGTATATTTGGCACACTGAAAAAGGAGCATGTGAAAAATGCCAAGCACTAGATGGATTAAATTTTAAAAACACTGATGAAATTCCAGACAAGCCACACCCAAATTGTAGATGCTGGATTGAAGTGAGTGAAGAAAATGATAATAAAGATGATCTTTGCGACTGTTGGAAATTTTATGATGAAATTGAAGAAATGATTGGAGAAGCAAATAGTTTAAAAGAAGAAGTTAGCGAAAGCATAGATAAGATGTTTGCACAACTGCAAAAAATATTTACCAAGTCAACAAAAGCTGAATTAGAAAATTGTGTAGATAGCTTAAGACAAATTTTTGGCGCTATTTCAGATTTTATTAGAAATTATAATGATATGAAAAAAGCAGATACAAAACGTGCAGATAAATATTTTCACTCAAAAGCAAACTGCCAAGCTAGCCAAAGAGGGGAATTGGGTGCAATTGTTGCAAAAGGTATTAGTGATTTGAGAGAACTAAGTGATTCATATAAAAATGTCTACATAAAAGGGATGAGCATAGCAGAAAGCGAAAAAGATTCTGCTGAAGATCAACAAGCAAATGAATATGGAAGAAAACAAGGTATTGAAAATCCATACAATTATTGCGGAGATTTAGTTGAAATATATAGACCAAATGGACTTCCTGACAAATATTAATTTTTTTTATATAATAGCTTATATGAAAATAGTTAAAAAGGCTGATTTTTTAAATATTATGTCAAAAGCAAAAATAATTACACTTTTATTGCTCTTATTTATGTGTTATTTCACATTAAAAATCGCAGTAATGAAATTTATTAATACCGACGTTTGTCTAGATAGCGGATTATGCGCTGAAAATTTAGAAGTTAACACAGAATATGGTTTAATTAAAATTAATAAAGAAAATTGCCTAAAATACAATTGGAAATGGGATGAAAAAAAGAAACACTGTAATTTAAACTAAAATTAAACAGCTTGATAAAATACAATTAATTATCAAAAGGTACAAAATTTAAACCGCTATCTAAAATGCCTTTTTCTTTAAATAATATCCATATTCCGCAAAAACCGCTTAGATTTTCAGCTCTATTTTTATATGAATGATATTTATCGCCAACTGCAATTAAACAAGGTAGGTCAGGAGGACAATTTTTTTCATAAGTTTCATTTAAAAATTCGTCCTCTTTTTGCCTATATTTTTCCCATTCTTTTTGAGAATTTAATAGTAGATGATATTGTTTTTTAGAAATTAAATATTTTGCAGCTTCAAGCGACCTATTTATTTCGATTTTATATTTTTCAATTCCTTTAAGAGAACATTGCATCATATCATAATCAGTTTCATAATTAGTATCCAAGCATTCTTGAACATCTTTATCAATTTTTTAAGCTCATCTTGAGAAGCAAAATCTGCCTTTGAAAAATCAGTTTCAACTTGATATGGATATTTTAAATTTAAATAAATGTTTTCTATTTTTCCCTTAATAGAATTTCGAACCTTGGGAAATGATAGCGGAATTGCATAAATAAGGACAATAATCGTGATTAAGATATCTATTTTCTTGAGTGTAAGAAATCATATCTGCCATAGACGGTAAAAATTCAGCTTTGCAATTCTTATCATCTTTATTTATATTCATTAAGTTTTCAATTGTTTTGTTGTATAAATCAATGGCGATCAATTTGGTATCCGCAATCAATAAAATATTTTGCATATCCTGGCAATATTTCGCCATGACATTCATTTAGTTCTATTGATAAAACGGTCTTAGTTAATATCTTATGATTTTTAAATTTTAAAAATTGTTTAAATCCTATAAAAGAAATTTTTCTTAAAAAATAACGACATTGTGAACGCTTTATTTTTGATGGTACAAACATTACTAAAATTTCTACAAATATCTTTTTTACGAAATTCAAACGATGTTCTTTGTTGCTTATTAAATTTTTTATTTTAAATTGTTGCTTAATATAATCTCAAAACCCAACAAAGTAATAACTTTATATTTAGCTCCGTTTATTTTCTTGTTTTTTAATGAAAATATTTTCGCCATAAATAATCCTGCCGGATTTTCTACTGGATTTAAAATTTTTTGATATTCTGCATTTGATAAATATTCCTTACATAAATTTAAATATGCATTATTATATTCTTCAGATATCCTATCATATCCTGCGATTAGAGCTGACAATTTATATTCATCAAAACTTTTAATAATTTTAATATTTTTTAAAATATCAAAATTAATAACAGAACAAGAGTTTACTGTAGAACTACTTCTCTTCAAATAATTATAAAAATATTTATCCAAATATAAGATATTTTTTGCCAATAAAATACTTTTTATAGCAAAAAGATTATCTTCAGCTTGTCTTGTATGTGCAAATTGAATATTATTATTTTTTATAAAAAATGTGTTATAAACCTTATTCCAAGCAGATAAGTATAAATCTCCTAAATTATTCAATTTAAAACTGTTACAAGAAAATATTGAATTATCTTTTAACTTTATTTTTAAATATTTTCTTGCAAATTTACTAAATTTAAATCGATATTTTAATTTTCCGTTTTCATTCCAATAAGAATGGTTAAAGTTAATTATATCAACAGCGGTTTCTTTAAATTTTTTATATAAAATTTCTAAAGTATTCAACTCTATCCAATCATCAGGATCAACAAATGCTAAGTATTCTCCATTAGCAATATCGATTCCATTATTCCTAGCAACTCCCTGACCTTGATTTTCTTGATTAAGAATTTTAATTCTTGTATCTTTTTGAGCATATTCAGTTAATATTGATAACGAATTATCTGTTGAACCGTCATTGATACAAATGATTTCAATGTCTTTCAAGGTTTGATTAATAATACTATCAAGACATTTTCTTAAATATTTTTCAACATTATAAATCGGTATTACTACAGAAAATTTATACATTATCAATACCTCTTTTTTTGACTAAAAGAAGATTTTGAAACAATGCATTATAAAAATTTTTACTTAACCAAAAGAATGGTTTTTTTAACGGATATCTTAAAATCGATAAAGGTTGTTCTATATATTTATTAAAAAACAATTCTTTGGCATTCATTGCCCATGGTGTAAGTTACAAATATTTTCTAAAATATTCTTTGTAATAACATAATGAATACTTTGTCCAAGGCTTATATTTACCTATATAGTGAATAATTTTTGGATTATTTGTAAAGCAAGAGCGTTTAGAAAATTCACTTGTTTGAACATTCCAAGTTTTATCATCTATAACTAATGAACGTCCTTTGCAAGTTTCATTTATAATTTCTTGATCTCCACAAGTAATAATTTCTGCATTTCTTCTAGTCCAATATAAGAATTTTTCTTCTATATTTTCTTGCCTCATCTGTTCCAAATTAAAAATTACAACGCCTGAATTAATATAACCTTCAAAAGGTGCACAAATATCTTTTATTCCGGCAATTAGATTATGTCCTATTTCTATTTTATAAAGATTTGCAATGTTTGAATTCACTATCACATCACAATCTAAATAAATTATTTTATTAATTGAAGGCAATAATGATGGAAGTTTTAGTCTATAACATGCAGCAACAGATAAGTATTTATTAGTTTGAATATTTTTATAATCCGAATACGAATTATCATTAACTTCTATAAATTTAATTTCATAATTTTTTATATTTTTTAAAGATAATATTTCATTTTGTCAATTTTCGCTTAATCCATTATGAATTATATAGAAATTATAATTGTCATTGTTTTCAGCATTATATAGTACAGAAGCAATTACAACTCCTGCATATTTTGCATAATTATTATCACACGCTAAACATATATTAATTTGATTAGACATTACTTTCTACATTACCTTCCATATACTTTTTAGAACCATTTATTTTAATCTATGCACGAGTTTTTAAATCATTAAGTTTTGCATTCTTTTTTTCAAAAATATAAATATCCTCATTTATATTCTCTGGGAAATATTTATGACAAATCATTGTTTCTTTATTATTTTTTTCTACCGGTACTGCTGCCAATTCGTAGTTAGATAAATCAATATTGTATACCGTTTCTAAATCCCCTTTAAATAGCACATCTACGTCAGAATAAATAACTTTGTCATACTCTCTTAGAATCTCAGGAATTAACAATCTATAATAAACTAATTCTGTCCAAGAACCATTATTATGAGGTGCACCTTTGAATAATTCAGGATTTATATAATGAAAAGCTATATTATGTTTTGTATTTTCGACTAATTTAGAAATATTTTTTTGTGCATTCAAATTTAAATCAAAATGAAATATTCTAATATCATAGTAAGTACTATCTTTTGCACAATCAATTAAACTTTTTATTGCAACTGATGCACCTAAAATAATCCTTGAATCGAAACAAAATACCATAGGAATATTAGCCATTAATTAATTCCTTCAAATTTTCTAAAGATTTTTTATACAAATCTTTTTGATATAGTGCCAAATTCTCTTGCAATTTTGTATATTCTTCCTCAGAAAGATTAATTGCTCTTTCCATAGCTTTGGAATATTCATTTTCTGCATCAAACAAAATAGAATTTTCGTCATTAAAACCATTAATAGCAGCAAAACTTCTTATAATTAAACAAGGTTTTAAAAAACCATAGACTAATTGGAAATTCCCGCTTGTACCTGTCGTAATATATCTTTGGTGAGCTGAATTATTTTCATCATAAGAAGTAAGTATAAAATCAGCTTTTTCAATCTCATTATACATATCAGAAAAATCCAAACGCCCTTTAATATCAATGTATTTTCGAAGTTCTTTAGGTAGATTTTTTACTGTACCTTTGCCAATAACAGTAACTTTAAAATTATGAACACCCTTGTTATGTAAATCTGCAACAGCATCAATAATTCTATTATTATTTTTTCTTTTATTTCTAATTGCACCTATTGTAATAAAATTTGTAATTTCTTTATTTTTAGGAGTTATTTCTACTTTTCCGAAATAATGTGGATTTACAACAACAGATTTTGCACCTTTATAATTTAATTCTCTTAACGTAATAAGTTTTTCATTCCAACTATTTGCATCAATTGCATATTTTGCTTCATGTTCTACAAAGAATATTTTTGATTTATCAACATATTTAGCAAAATATTTATAACTGTCTCTATAATTAATTTCATTACATAACTTACCAATAGTAGTTATTAAAACACCTTTTACATTTCTTAAATCAGTATTTTTAAAATATTTTCTTATCTTATTTTGTGTCATTACATTGTATGTAATATTTTTATTTTCAAATCTAGAAAATAACCCCTTTTTATATCTATCAGGAGTTATTAAAACTGATACGTGATAGCCTAAGTCTAATAAATATTCAGCATATCCGGGAACAACTTCTGCATGGCTTTTGCTGCAAGGTTCCCACAGTAAAAAGGTATTATTTTTAATAATGGGTTTTTGCTTTTTATAAATTGGGATTATATTAAAAAGTTTATAGATATCAAAAGACTCGCCATATTCTTTTGAAATTATAGGAAATTCTTCGATATTACCAAAAGAAATATCTACTATACTTTCTTCAAATTTTTTGCAGTCGTATTGTTTCATTATAAATTCGACTCCATTTGCCAATTCAAAACATTTTTAATACTTTCTTCTAGGTCTTTTTGGGGATACCAACCTAAATATTCTTTTGCTTTTTCATTACTAGCAACTAAAACAGCAGGGTCGCCTTTTCTTCTTGGCATAATTTTTAAAGGTATTGCTTTATTGCAAACATCTTCACACATTTTAAAAATTTCTTTTACGGTATTACCTTCTTTTGTGCCAATATTAAAGCAATTTGTTTTACCGCCATTTTTTAAATATTCCAAAGCTAAAAGATGAGCATTTACTAAATCTTCAATATCTACATAATCTCTGATACAAGTACCGTCTTTTGTATCGTAATCGTTTCCATAAATCTCAAATATATTGTTATTTTTTAGAATATTAGGAATTAAATGTGTTTCAGGTTCATGGCACTCCCCAATTCTTCCAATAGAGTCGCACCCAACAACATTAAAATATCTCAAACTTACAGATTTTAAATGATAAGCTTTACCATAGTCTTCTAATATTTTTTCTATTATTAACTTTGTTTGTCCATAGGTATTTATAGGATTTAAAGGGTGTTTTTCATCAATAGGTGTATATATAGGTTCTCCGTATACCGCTGCAGAAGATGAAAAGATAATTTGCTTTACATTGTTACTCAACATTACTTTTAGTAAATTTAAAGTTCCAACGATATTATTGGTATAATATTTTTGAGGATCAAACATTGATTCTTCTGCTCTAGAAAAAGCTGCAAAATGAATAACTGCTTCTATATCAAAATTGTCAAAAACTTTTTGTAAAAGATTACAATCTAACAAATCACCATTTGTGAATTTTAAATTACCATATTTATTTAATATTTGAATAGTTTTAAGATGCCCAGTTGATAAATTATCATACACAAGAACATGGTGTCCTTTTTCTAGCAAGGATAAAACACAATGACTGCCTATATATCCTGCACCACCTGTAACTAAAATCATTAATTTTTTCCTATGAGCTTATATTTATAACTTGCTATTCAAGTTTAAACAGTTTTACATCACTTCTTAGGTATTCACTTTACTTTTATAACCAATTTGTGAAGTTTAAAAATTTGATTCCTACGAAACCATAATAACATAAACAAAAAATAGAAATCTATTTTTGTAATAAAATGTTATGTTTTTCATTATGAATAGAGGGGTTTAGACTATAAAATAAAGTTTGTATAACATTCATCTATTTGATCTTGTTCTATACCTATATACCTAAGTGTAATTGATGGACTAGAATGATTAAAATTTTTTTGTAACATTGCAACATCTTTAAATTTTTTATAATGATGATATCCAAAAGTTTTTCGCATAGTATGTGTTCCTACTCTTTCTTCTAAGCCGACAGCTTTACAGGCTGTTTTTAAAATATAATATGCTCCAAATCTATCTAATCTATTTTTAAAAACAGTATTAAATAGTGGTTCGTCTGAACGTTTCCCCTTCGTAAATTCATCAAACATTGGTTTTAGTTTACTATTGATTGGGAATTTTTTAAATTTTCCCGTTTTCTTTTCTATAATTTATATGTGTGATTTTCCTCTAACATCTCCGACATTAAGAGCGACCATATCAGAAATTCTAAGACCACAATTAGTTCCCATTGTAAATAATAATAAATCTCTCGGATTGTTTTTTGCGAAATATTTTTCTAATTTTTTAATGTTTTCAATACTTCTAATCGGTTCTACTGTTGTCATAATTTTTCTCCTTTTCTTTTCCCAACAACTTTTCTATAAATTATGCAAATTTTATTTATTTACTTTAAAAATTTTATAATTTCGAGTAAAATTTCTTCAAAATCGTTATCTGTTAATTTTAAATATGGTCTTGCAGGTATAGTTACAGATTGATTTTTACCGGCTTGACCTCCAAGTTGATGAATTGCGGCATAAACAAGATTTGAACCAATAACAGCAGAGTCATTGTCATAATATGTACTTATTGATGATGCCAGTTGACCTGAAACTTATAAAATTTGACCGGGGTAATGTCCTGTCTTCGTTCTCTGTTTTTTTGTTGATTCGGCTAAATCTATCCACTTATCAGGTCTGCCCTGTTCTTTAAAGTTTTCTTCGGTAGAATAAGTAAAAATACCTGCGATGTTTTTCATTAACGGTCGCAGGTTTTCGCTTCGTTTTGCCAAATCAAGTAATCTTAATTCAACCTCTTTATTATCAAGTTTTATTTCAATTGGTTCACTCATCTAGTGTTCAACAATCTTAATATACTTTGAA
>CALUWM010000044.1 GCA_944324485.1 Candidatus Gastranaerophilales bacterium
ATTACGGGAGCGAATGCAGCAGTTATACAACTTATTGTAACTAAACTAATCATTAATTCGATTAGGCTGAAAGCATATGGTTTTTTATAATTAACTATTCTAAAATTCATTTATTTAACCCAAAAAAACAGCACAAAGAAAGACAAAAATGCCATTTTTCATGCTAATATAATATAGTCAGAATAATTCAATATTGCTAACTTGACATATACCATTATACACATTTTGGTAAATAAGTCAACACATATTGGTAACTTTAATAAAAATTAACACGCGCGGAGTATCTCTATGTACGGTAAAAAGCTTCAAGAAATAAGAAAAAAACTCAATTTATCACAAGAAGAATTTGCCACACAAACCAATATCACATATCGTGCATATACGAGTTACGAAAGAGGGGATAGAAAACCATCCTTTGAATTTTTAGAAAATCTGGTATTAAAATACAATGTAAATTTAAATTGGTTAATTGCAAACTCAGGAGAACCTTTTACAACTAAAAATGCTCTTAAAGAAACACTAAAAGATGAAATCCTATTAGAAATTAAGCAAATATTATTCCAAAATGGGATTATAAAATAAATTATTCCACAGTAACCGACTTAGCTAAATTTCTTGGTTGATCAACATCTTTACCTAAATATTCAGCTATATAATAAGCAAGAAGTTGCAATACAACAATATTTACAGCCGGACTTATTAAATCACTACCGGAAGGAACAGTTATTATATCATCAAACAAACCGATATCCTTATCCGCAATATAATTTGTTACCCCAATTAACTTAGCCTGTCTTGCTTTTGCCTCTTCACAATTTGAAAGAACTTTATCGTAAACTACGCCTGTATTTAAAATTGCAAGCACAGGCATATTTTCATCCAACATTGCAATCGGGCCATGTTTCAATTCTCCGGCACCGTATCCTGTTGCATTTATATAACTTATTTCTTTCAACTTCAATGCACCTTCAAGTGCAGAAGGGAAATTTATTCCTCGTGCGATAAATATAAAATCTTTATAATTAGCGTATTTTTTAGCAACTCTTTGAATATTTTGTGCATTTTCCAATAATGCTTCGATTTTGCTTGGAAGCTCAATTAACTCTTGTTTTAGAGTTTTAACTTCATCTCCAATAACCGCTATACCAAATTTTTGCTCCATTAAATATATAGAAAGCAGATACAAGCTTATTAATTGGGCCATATATGACTTTGTAGCAGCAACTGATACTTCTATACCCGCATTAACAGGCAATAGACTATCTGCAAGTCTTGCCATAGTTGAATCAGCCCTATTTGTAATTATCGCAATATGAGATTTCTTTTCTTTTACTTGTTTAATAGCAGTTATTGTATCAGCTGTTTCACCGGATTGGGAAATACCGATAACAAGAGTATTTTCATCTGCAATAGTGTCTCTATATATATATTCACTTGAAGGCTCAACATCAACAGGAATTTTTGCAAATTTTTCAATTATATATTTTCCGACCATTCCAGCATGGAGACTTGTACCACAGGCTATAATTTGAACTCTGGTTATTTTTTTAATTTCTGATGGAGATAATTTAAATTCGTCCAATTTTATCTCATTATTAACACCAAAAAGTTTTCCTGATAAAACATTTCTTACAACATCACTTTGCTCATGGATTTCCTTTAACATAAAATGTTTATAACCCATTTTTGATATTGCAACAGCTTCAAAAGGCAAATATTCAACTTTATTTACAATTAACTTATCGTTTTCATCAAATATCTGAACACTGTTTCTTTCAACAACGCCAACTTCGTTATCGGATAAATATATTGCTTTTTTAGTATATTCAATAATAGCAGGAATGTCAGATGCTACGAAATTTTCGCCTTCTCCAATTCCTATAACTAAAGGTGCATTTCTTTTAGCTACGACTATTTTATCCGGCTCAGATTTATGAATTGCACAAAATGCAAAAGCACCCTTTATTTTCTTAACTGCACATTGCATCGCTTTTAAAAGGTCATGGGTTTTTCCATATTCCCTTGCAATTAAATGAGCTGCAACTTCAGTATCTGTTTGAGATTGAAAAATGCAGCCCTCATTTTGTAAAATTTCCTTTAACTCTTGATAATTTTCAATTATGCCATTATGTACAAGAGTTAAATTCTTGCAATTACAAGTATGGGGATGAGCGTTAATTGTAGTTGGAAGCCCATGAGTCGCCCACCTTATATGACCAATACCTATATGAGAAATATCGCAAATATCTTGTTTTGTCTTTAAAATTTCAATTAAATTTACAAGTTTACCTTGTGCTTTATATATGTCAACGGAATTTCCATGCATTAAAGCAACACCGGATGAATCATAGCCTCTATATTCAAGATGAGAAAGTCCGGAAATGAGAACTTCGCTAGCTTTTCTATTACCAATATATCCAATTATTCCGCACATATTTACTCCAAATATTCTATTCCGTTATTTTAATACACTGATTTTTTTGTTGCAAATTAAGATTATATAAAGCAATACTATTAAAATTCTACCAATGAAACTTATTAGGGACAGGGTCATATAAATCACCTTTATAGTATGGATGACACCTTAAAATTCTTTTAAATCCCAAATAAATACCTTTTAAAATTCCAAATCTTTCAATAGCCTCATAAGTATATGTTGAACAAGTAGGCTCAAACCTGCAAACCGAAGGAGTATACTTTGAAAAAAATTTATATATTAAAATCATTTTTAAACATATATTTTTAAGCATTATTTTTTGCCTTTAAAATATTTTCAACTTTGATAAAATCATCTTCCGTATCTATATCAATGATTCTTGGTGTCACATATGCAATAGGATTGCACCCTATAAAATCTTTCTCTTTCTTTAAAACTTCACAAGGTAAAACATAAAAAGCACCATTCTCAGCTAACATTTTATAGTGCTCATCTATATCCTGACGCCTTGGACGAATTCTAAAATCATATAGTGCCTCTAATTTATTATTATGCAAAACTCTCCATTTAGAATGAGTATAGCCGATATCATACGCCCCAAAACAGCTATCATATCCGTTTTTTAATGCTTCAAAATAAAAACCAAAAGCCTTATCAATATATTCCTCATTTCTTAAAGGACATGTAGGCTGTAAAAGAACAACATAATCAGGTATATATCCTTGTTCTTCCAGCCTTTTAATAACATCAAGCATAACAGGAGCCGTCTTTGTTTCATCCTGTGCCAATTCCAAAGGACGTTTTAATATCTCTGCTCCATATTTCTTACTGATTTCTAAAATTTCTTCATCTTCTGATGATACTATTGTTTTTGTAATATACTTTGAATTTATTGACGCCTCAATAGTATAAGCAACAAGAGGTTTATTTAAAATCGGCTTAATATTTTTTCTTTTTATTCCTTTTGAACCGCCTCTTGCAGGAATTATACTTAATATTTCCATATTTTTTCAGCCTCTTTTAACTCTTTATCATCTATTTCCAACTCTTTTATATATCTTTTTAGGTTTGCTTTTGTTTTAGCAGATAAAAATTTTATATTATTATCTTGCCTTATAGTAAGCATATAATCATCTTTTGGTATAAATTCAAATTTTGACAAAACATCACCCACCAAACAACTGTCAAAAACATTTGCCCAATTTAAATCAAATCCTTTTGTGAAAAAATCAACATTTATATCATCAAAAAAACTATTATAACCCAATAGATAAAATTTATTCTCTCTGGTTAAAATAAAATCAAATCCCAATATCCCGACATACTCTTCCCCCTGAGATGAAAGAGATGAAATTGTGGGCAAAATTGCAGACTTTAAAATATTTTCTTTTAACTCTTCATCTATAAAATCAGGCTCAAAAATTGCAACATTATTTTGGTATTTAGCTGTTGTAGCAATGATTTTCGCACTATACCCATCAGAAATAGTCCAAACGCTTATATTTTTACCTTCGATATAATCTTCAACGATAATTTTTTTATTGCCGCTTTCAAAAAATTTATTTATTATTTTTTGTCCTTGACCATATGTTTCTACAAATTGACTACATTCTTGAAAATTATGGACATCGGGTTTTATCGCTTGAGGAATCTGTATATTTTTCAAATAATCTAAAGCACTTTGTGGCTTATCAGCAATAATAAACCTAGGAGTTAAAATTCTGTTTCTGTGCATAAATTTCTTAGCAACAGCCTTTGAAACAACTATGCCAATAGCTTCTATCGAAGGAGAGAAAACACTTATATTAAAAGCACTTAATTCTTCTTGAAAACCCATATTAATCATTTCTTCATCAAGAATCAATACAAGATTTATTTCATTAACTAAACAAAATTCTTTAATATCTTCAAAACCGCTATATTCAACATAGTTTTCAAGATGTTTCATATTTGAAAAAACAATATTTTCAGAATTTTCCTTAAACAGTTGAAAAAAATTTTCAGCGGAATAATTATTACCCAAAATTAAAATTCTCATAAAAGCATTATATCATGATTTTATTACATTCCTTTTAAGAAAAAATATGATATAATTCAAATTATTATTCAAGGAGTTTTAAGTTGGAAGAAAATCAAGAAAAAAATAATATTTCTGAAAATAATGAAGCACAAGAATATCTTTCTGATTTTGATGATGAAGATAATCAAATTTCAGATATAAAAAGAGATATAAAAGCACTTGATAATCTTGAAAAAAACGCAGAAAAACAAGACGAGACCCAAGAAGATTCAGAAATACAAGACCAAACTCAAAACGAACCTAACAATAACGAAAAACAGGATGAACCTGAAAAAGAAGAAACCTTAGAAAATTCAGACTCTTTAGAAGATACGCAAGAAGAAACAGAATTATCACAATGGGAAGAATTAGATAAAAATAATGCTGTTGTAAAAAAATATATTATATATATTGCAAAAGATTTTATACCTTACATAGACAATCTTTCAACAGACGAAAGAAGTGCATATATAAATGATGCAATTCAAATTAAAATGGATTTAGAAGACGAAAAGAAAATAAAAAACAAAAAAAGAAAACTTGTTTTGCATTTAATTATATCCGTGATAACTCTCTGCATTATGACACCTATTGCACTTTTAGGAGTTAATAAAGCAATTCTCGTAACTTTTGAAAATTATAAATATTCTCAAGATAACTTTGAAAAATTATATAAACAAAGATTTGAAAAAAATAAAGCCTATATGCGCTCAGTCCAATACAACAAAGAACACAATATTAAATAGTTATTTATACAAATATGCAAATAACTATTTAACCGTTAATTCAAAATTTCTTCCAAATCTTCTTTTGGTGTAGTTATTAATTTAATTTTATATTTTTCAACCAATATCTTTAAAATATTTGGAGAAACAAACGCAGGTAAAGTAGGACCAAGCCTTATATTTTCAACTCCCAAAAACAAAAGTGTTAACAAAATACAAACAGCCTTTTGTTCATACCATGATAAAATCATAGACAAAGGTAAATCATTAACACCACAATCTAAAGCTTTTGCCAATTCAAGTGTTACTTTTATTGCAGAATAGGCATCATTACATTGTCCCATATCCAAAAGTCTAGGTATGCCATTAATCTCTCCCAAATCCAAATCATTAAAACGGTACTTTCCGCAAGCCAAAGTCAAAACAAGGGAATTTTTCGGAGTTAATTTAACAAACTCAGTATAATAATTTCTTCCGGTTTTTGCTCCATCACATCCCCCGACTAAAAAAATATGCTTTATATCACCTGATTTTAAAAGTTCAACTATTTTATCTTTTATGGATAAAATGCAATCATGCCCATACCCAACAGTTAAAACACTTCCGCCATTTATTCCTGTCATTTTTTGGTTTTCTTTATACCCACCAAGCTCAAGTGCTTTTTTAATAACAGGGCTAAAATCATTTTCAACATGGACTACATCAGGATAACCCACAACGGAAGTTGTAAAAACTCTATCTCTATAACTATTTTTTACAGGCATAATACAATTTGTTGTAAATAAAACAGAAGCAGGAATATTATCAAATTCTTTTTGCTGATTTTGCCAAGCAGTTCCAAAATTACCTTTTAGATGTTTATACTTATTCAACTCAGGATAGCCATGACAAGGCAACATTTCACCATGGGTATATATATTAATACCCTTATCTTTTGTCTCTTCCAATAAAAGCTCCAAATCCTTTAAATCATGCCCGCTCACAACTATAAAAGGTCCTTTTTCAATATTTGTCGTAACTTTTCTGGGTCTGGGGCTTCCATATGCTTTTCTATTTGCTTCATCTAAAAGCCCCATACATTTTAAATTAATTTCGCCTGTTTTTAAAACCAAATTAAATAATTCTTCTTTAGATAAATTTTTAGGTATTGATTTTAAGACTTCAAAAAAGAATCCTTCAACATCTGAATTTCTGTATCCCAAAACCCTAGCATGGTGATAATAAGCCGCGATACCCTTTACACCAAATAAAATTAATGATTTTAAACTTCTTATATCTTCGTTACAATTCCAAAGCATTCTTATATTAAAATCAAAATCACAATTTATGTTATTTTTAATTTTTTTAATAAATTCTTGTATTGCAATTTCATCAAAATTAACATTTGTAATAGTCATAAACAACCCGTCTGTTATAAGTTTAACATTTTCATCATTTTCTTCAGCGCAATTTGCAAGTTCAATCAACCCATCCAATAATTCATCCTGAAGAATAGCGCAATCAGATGTTTTCCCGCAAACACCTTGCTTTGTACAAACTTTTTGCTGAGCTGTTTGCTCACATTGAAAACAAAACATATCCATAATTTTCTCCCATATATATTTTTAAGATAAGAAAAATAAAAAAGTTTGTCCTTAGAAAGATGACTAATCCATTAGTAGAGACATTAAAAACCATTAAGCTTAACAAGATAAATATATACAAATACACTGAAATTAATCTAAGGAACATCAAAGTGAAAACAGAAGAATATTTTAAAAAAACAAAAAAATTGACCCTGATTTTAAAGAATTGGATGCTATAAAATTACTTCTCCTTTTTAGCCTCTAACAAATGAATTCAAAAAAACAATGTTGATATTGATTCCACATTTTATTATGATTACAAAAAATGATTAGTAATATATAGCTTGAATAAACATTCATCACTCGTTTTGAGACAGAAGTCAAGTGGGTGTAAATATAAATTATTTCCAATAAACTTTGAAGTTTTTAATCTCTTCAAGAGTTTTATTGTAATTACCCTTAAAACAAATACATCTGTCATCAATATAAAGATATGACGGTAATTTTACGTTCGTCACATCCTTAAAAACTTATCTAAATTATTTTTTATTAGCCATTTAGTTGCAAGCATTAAATTTCTTGTTGTAAAAAGATATAATTCACCTTGTTTTGATAA
>CALUWM010000045.1 GCA_944324485.1 Candidatus Gastranaerophilales bacterium
GTATCCTGTAATCCCGATACCGGGGTCTATTCCTAAAATCAACATATTCTAAACAATAATTTATAATATTTTTTTTTTTTAATTGTAAGTTCACAATCAACAAAATCCCTTAATTCCAAAGTTTTTTTAAAGTTCAAAGAAATAATTTGTCCAAATCTTAAGCCGATAGTGCATGAAGGGCAAGCTGTTAAAATCAAATCCGCTTTTGATTTCTTGATTTCAAATGCTTTTTTTAAAAGAATTTTAAAAGCTACAATAGGATGATATATAAAATAACTACCTCCAAAACCACAACACTGATCTGGATTTTCAAGTTTTTTATAATTTATTCCTTCTAAATTAGCTAAAAACAATTCAATTTTTTTAAAATCATCCTTATCCATATGACAAGGCTTATGGAAAACAACTGTTTTATTTCTATATTTAGAATTTTTATTTAATTTCAGGTTTTTTTCCGATAAAAAATCTGAAAAGAAAACTAATTTTTTTATTTCATTTTCGTCCAACTCTTCATATTCACTTACCGCTCTTTTACAACTAGCACAATCAAAAACAACTTTTGAAGCATTTTTAATTAAATTTATATTTCTTATTTTCGCTTTATTGTAATTCTTTATATCTCCCGAAGATAAATAAGGTAATCCACAACACAAGAAATCAGATGAAGAAAAAATTTTATCTAAATATGTAATTTTGTGTTGAGCCTTGGCAACACAACCTTTAAAATATAAAACATTTGATTTAATAGTTTTTTTCTTTAATTTTTTCTTAAAAATATTTAAAAAATATAAAATTTTAATAGGCAAAAGCTTAACCATAAGAAAAAGTCTTTGGCTTATTATCGAAGGGCTAAACTTAGCATTTTTATAAGCAAACACTAAAGTTGTATTCACTTTTGAAGGACAATTTTCTTTGCATTTTGAACAATTCAAACAAATTTTTAAATCTTTTTTTATTTCATTTTCAACTAAAATGTTTTTTTCATAACCGGATAACTTGCAAATAAGACCTCTGGCCGTATTATTTTCATCTTTTTTTATTTGATAAATAGGGCAATTTTGAAGACATAATGCACAACGAGAACACTTATTTATGTTTTTTTTAATTTCATCTTCCTGCATATTTTATAGTATAATTAAACCGTATGAAATATGCAAAATTAAAAAATGGCAAAGTAGAAATATTAACCTGTGAAAAACCAAAATTAAATTCAAAAGGTGCCATAATCAAAGTTCTGGGATGCGGTCTTTGCGGTTCTGATTTAGTTAAAATCAAGCACGCAAACCAAAATAATGAAGATGAAATCATTCTAGGTCATGAAGTTGTCGGGATAATTGATGAAATAAACTCTGACACAAGCACATTTAAAATTGGTGATGTTGTTGCACTTGGACACCATTACCCTTGTTTTAATTGTGAATTTTGCAAAAATAAATCATACTCAATGTGTAGAACCTTTAAAAATTCAAACATATTTCCAGCCGGATTTGCAGAATACATAAAAGTAGATGATAATCACCTAAAATACACTGTATACAAAATGAATTCATCATTAAAAGATGACGAGAAAGCTTTTCTTGAGCCTCTATCGTGTTGTCTTAGAGCAATTAAAAGAGCGGGGTTTGATTACAAAAAAGACAATTCAATTTATAGTGCATTGGTTATCGGACTGGGTTCAATTGGATTATTGATGCTAAAAGGACTAAAAGCATTCAACGTAGATGCTCATGGATTAGATATTTCAAAAGAAAGACAAGAATTTGCAAACAAAGAAGGCTTTAATTTTATAGAAAATAAAAAATATGATGTTGTTTTCTTAACTGCAGGAAGTTCTAAAACAATAGAAACAGCTTTAAAATATATAATAGACGGCGGAAAAATAATAGTCTTTGCATCTGTTGAAGATGATTTTTCAGGTTTTTCAAACAATGAAATTTACTATCGTGAACTGTCTGTTATTTCAAGTTATTCACCGTCCCCTAATGATATAGAATTATCTGCTCACCTTTTAAATGAAGGCATTGTCAAAGTTAATAATCTTAGCACGCAATACTCGCTTGACAATTTAGCTAATGCGGTTGATGATAGTTTTAGAAATAAAATTTTTAAGGCGTATATAAAAATATGAAAATGAAAGCTGTGCGTTTTTGGGCACCAAATGATATAAGATATGAAGAAATTAAAATCCCTGAACTTAAAGAGGGTGAAATCCTTGTTAAAGTAGAGGCTGCTTTAACTTGCGGTACGGATGTCAAAACTTTTAAAAGAGGTCATCCTGTTTTAATTAAAGAAACTCCCTCGGGATTTGGACATGAGTTTTCAGGAATAATAGTCAAAAAAGATGAAAACGTCAAAAAATTTAATATTGGCGACAGAGTAGTATGCGCTAACAGCGCACCTTGCGGCGAATGTTTTTATTGCAGAAGAGGCGATTTTGAGCTTTGTGAAAATTTAGATCTTTTAAATGGTGCATACGCCCAATATATTGCAATTCCAAGAAGAATTACTGAAAAAAATACACTAATAATTCCTAAAAATGTTACTTTTGCACAGGCTGCTTTTACTGAGCCACTAGCCAATGTTGTTCATGGAATTTCTAAAACTCCAATTAAAAAAGGTGATGTTGTAGGAGTTATGGGAATAGGTCCAATTGGACTTATGTTTGCATATTTGGCAAAATTAAAGGGTGCAAAAGTAATTGCAATGGGCAGAAACCCACTAAAATTAAAATTAGCCAAAGATTTTGCAAATGCTGATGTTGTAATTGATATAACAAAATACCAAGACCCAACAGAAATAATAATGAATCATACAAACGAAGGTAGGGGTTTGGATGTTGCAATAGAATGTGTTGGGTTGCCTGAAATGTGGGAAAAAATGTTCTCGCTTGTCAGAAAAGGTGGATATGTCCATTTCTTTGGCGGATGCGCTTCAGGAAGCAGTGTAAATCTTGACACAAAAAGGCTTCATTATGATGAAGTAAAAATTATAAGTTCCTTTCATCATACTCCGCAATATTTTAAAGAAGCACTTGAACTTATTTCAAGCGGAAAAATTGACGTTGACAAATTAATAACAAAAAAAATGGACATGAAATATGCAAAGAAAGCAATAGAAATGCACAGAGACGGTCAGGCAATAAAGATATTGCTTGAAAATTAAATAAGGTTAAAAAATGCTTGACTATAATGCTTTATTTGCTATGATTAAATAGCTTAAAATATTAGGCTGTTAGAGTATAGCCTTGAAATAATTGAAAATTTAATAGATTTGCCGCGTTAGCTCCCGGTGGAGCGAAGCGAAACGGAATAAGAAACGTAGAGCAAGCTCTACCAACTGATTTCCGAAATAATTGAAAATTTAATAGATTTGCCGCGTTAGCTCAGTTGGTAGAGCAAGGGACTGAAAATCCCTGTGTCCTTGGTTCGATTCCGAGACGCGGCAAATTTTTGTACTTAGCCACACAACCGAAAAAATTACTATCAATTATATTTTAATTTAAGCAACAGAAGATTTGAAATTTCGCCAACAATATTTGTTTATAAATGTTTTTTATATTTTCCTTGTTCTTCCATATTAGCTAGCGGGTATTCATTATATTTATTATAAAAATAATCAATTAATGCTCGTTCTGCACTTTTAGCAGTATCGAAAGTTTTATTCCATTTTCTATTAATCTCATCAAGCGTTTCCCAACATACAAGCAGTTGTTCGTTATTTTGAATTTGCCATATAGCTTTTCCGCCTTTATGATTAGGCACTTTTCCATATCCATATTTTATTAATTCTTCAATTCGCTCGTTTAAAGCAGCACCATTTTTCCTTATATCTGCCTTTCCAATATACAATATTTTGTTATTTAACGTTCTATTATATTTGTCAGCAAGATCTTCCGCATAAAAATATTTCTTAATTTTTAATTCTCTTTCAGGATAATCACTGAAAACAACTTTGAAATTTTCAGGGCATTCTACAAGATATATGCCTCTTTCTTTAGGAACAATATTGCAATTATTATATAATTCTTTTATAGAATATCTCTTGCGATTTTTAAAAATTTTTTCAAAAATATCTTCTGTCATACAACCCTCTTTTCTATACAATCAGTTTAGCTTTCTCATTCAACAAATTAGCTTGCCCATCTTTTTTAACAACAAAGAATATATTTTTTGTTTTTTACAAAGCATTTCAATTGTCTTTTCAAAATTAATTTGTCTATTCAAGCAAAGCTCCTTTGTTGTTAAATTTAAATTCGTAATTTTTTGCCCTTGCAATGAAAAATAATTCTTTTCCTTTTATTTCATAAGAAATTTCATCATAAATTGAATCTAAAATAACTTTCCCGTCTTTATCTATTACCCCTTTTTTATAATCTTCACTAACAAAAAACATCCCACTTGGAATTTCATTATAAATATCAATGTCATCAAACTTTGGCTCAGTTACAAATTCGCTTTTTTATTAATCTAATATATCAATATGTCAAATTCGGACACATAAATTATTATATCAAATTCTAATTATTTAATTCTGGATTATATAAAAAATAGAGAATTTTAAATGTATTTCTTCTATAAATTCTTTAAAGTCCCGCCAATATATTCTCTTATAAAATTTGCATAGCAAAAAAGCCCCTAAAATCGAATATTAGCAGGCTGTTTATTTTTTTTAAAATACTCAAAGGCTCTGAACCTTAGACTAAAATCTGGAGATAATGTCTGTAAAATCGAACTATGCTCCTGTGAAATCAAAGATTTTTACGTCGCCATCGTCCAGTTTCGTCCTGTCCGCCGAAACTCAATGTTTCGCCGTCACGGACTCACATCCGTATGCTTTTTCGTTTTCGCCTACTCCATCGGAGTACGGCTCAAACTTCAAAAGAATGGAGATGGCGAGAATCGAACTCGCGTCCGAAATGATACCAATACGATATCTACATTCATAGGCACTTTTATCTTAAACTATGACCGGAAAATTACCGCAACCAATCAAAGTCCAAAGGCAATTTTAAAGACTGCCAACTTCATTTAACTATGGCTTGACACATATCGCTAAATGAAAACATGTGCTGTACTTGCATAATTGACCCTATACACCGGCAAGTTGGGCGTATAGAGTGGCTGTCGCTACTATGCAGCGATTGCTCTTGGAGCAAAATCAGCTTTTACAACGTTATTAGCGTTTATTTTTTGAAAAGTTTTACGAGTTATTCGGCTCGAAATGCAACCGTAGTGATAAACTTCACCCCGTCGAAACCTTTACATCCCCATATTTAATTTTCAAAGAACTGTTTTTAATTATATCATCCTTTTTCTTTTTTTCAACAATAAACCATACTTAAATAAAAAGAATAATGCCAAAAAAATAACATTAACATATAATTTTTAAAAAGGAGAAAATAATGTTTGTAGAATTAAATGAAAAAAATTTTGAAAACGAAACAAAACAAGGACTAAAATTGGTTGATTTTTATACAACATGGTGTAAATATTGTCAAAATCAAGAATCAGTTTTAAAAGAATTAAGCGATAACGGTTTTTGGATAGGCAAACTTGATTGTGATAAACATGCAGACATCGCACACAAATACGGTGTTTCAGGATTTCCCAGTTTTATTCTTTTTAAAAATGGTGAAATCTCACTTCAGTTTGCCGGCTACCACACAAAAAGTCAGCTTCTAAACAAACTTATGAATCACATTAGTTAAAAACTCCGCTCGAAAGATATCTTTCACCTGTATCAGGTATTATCACAACCACATTTTTATCAGGATTATTTTTTGCTTCCAATAATGCAGCAAAAACATTTGCCCCTGCTGAAATTCCGGCAAAAATTCCTTCTTTTTTAGAAAGTTCGACTGTTGTATTAATTGCATCTTCATCTTTAATAGCAACTATTTCATCAATTAACGACAAATTCAAAATCGAAGGGCAAAATCCTGCGCCTATACCTTGTATTTTATGAGCACCGGAAACCTTTTTAGTCAAATATGGACTTGAATATGGTTCAACACCAACAACTCTTATATTCGGATTATATTCCTTTAATTTTTGTGCCGTTCCTGTTATTGTCCCACCTGTTCCGATACCTGCAACAAAAATATCAATATCACCATCCATATCATTTATAATTTCTTGTGCTGTATTAAAATGAGCTTTATAATTATCAGGATTTTCAAATTGCTGAGGAATAAAACTGTTTTTATTATTCTTGCTTAACTCCAATGCCTTATCAATAGCACCCTTCATTCCTAATTTACCATCAGTTAATACAAGATTGGCACCATATGCTCTCATAAGTTTTTGCCTTTCTATGCTCATATTATCAGGCATAACAATAGTCAATTTATAACCCTTTACAGCACAAACAAGAGCAAGCCCAATACCTGTATTACCGCTTGTAGGTTCAATTATTTCAGTATCTTCTTTAACTAAACCATTTTTTTCTGCTTCTAATATCATATTTAAAGCAACTCTATCTTTAATTGAACCTGCGGGATTAAAATATTCCAGCTTAGCAAAAACATTCCCGCCTGCAAGCTTATTAATTCGAACAAGAGGAGTTGATCCTATCGTATCTAAAATATTGTTATAAATTTTCATATAAAAACCCTAAATTCTATAATGACATTTACAATAATTATATTCACGTTTTAAGTTTACTGTAATTATAATAAAATAAAAAAGCCACTTATAAGTGGCTTTTTAAATGGTACCCCCAAGCGAATTCGAATCGCTGTCTACACCGTGAAAGGGTGTTGTCCTAGGCCTCTAGACG
>CALUWM010000046.1 GCA_944324485.1 Candidatus Gastranaerophilales bacterium
GTTCTACGATAACTTTCAAAAGCTATCCTGATTTCTTTTGCAAACTTTTTTCTAAATTCAGGATAAGTTATTTCTAAGCTTTCTCTTGTCAGCTTATTTTTCAAAATCATCTTCAAACCCTCTTATATTATCAAGCTCTATGTTGTATCTTTTGCCTTGTTTATCAACACAAGTTGCGTAATCTATCTCTGCATCAGCAAACTTGTTTTTCCAAATACAAATTAGCAAGCCGATTTCTTGTGTTTTTAAATTCAAAACTTTTGTTCCATAAAGTGCATAGTCTTTTTCTTTCATTATTTTTTCCTTTCAAACATCAAATCTGTACAGATATCATCAGGCTTTTGTGGGTCTATTAAAAACTCTTTCATAAATACAAACCTTTCTCCGCAAGTGTTTTCACAAATTACAGTATCGAAATTGTAGAAACCAATTACTTTGTAATACTCATTATCAGAGCTCATAAAACCTTTAATCTTTTTAAGCTTGTATTTTTTGCCTAATTCAATCATTGTTACCTCTTATCAGCAATGACATTCATCACTCTTAATGAGTAAAATATCAAGCAAACTCTTTCAAAACGTATCATTCAGACACAATTTATTTTTTGAACACTGTTTGAACGGTATTAAAACAAGTTTTAAATACCATCTAAAAATTCTTATTTTCAGAATAATTTATAAAAAATGCGTTGACGGTATCAGTATCTCGTCTTAAATTTTCGACGACTGGAGTAAGATTATATAGCTCTTCAATCTCTTGTTGCGTCCTGCAAAAATAATCAATTACAGTGACTGTATTGTAAATCCGCTTAGCTAATTTTTCTAACTTTCTAAAATCTTTTTGTTTAATCTTGTATTTCTTACTCTTACTCATACGACCTCCTTTTTAGGTGTCGTATTCATCACTTAAAGAGTTACAAATTGCAAGTATATATTTTAATTTTTTGTGTTTTTGAACTATGCCACACCTAAATATACTTCACAAAAATCTTGAGGGAATTTAATTTTTTCTCTAATCGGAATCTCTGTAAAATCATCTTCATAATCCTTCAACCAAGATTCAATGTACATACAAAAAGACCAAACAAATTCATTGCCTTCATCATATGTAATAAGTTTATTTATCTGTTCTATTAATATATCAGTTAACATTTGAATTTTTTGGAAATCTTTTATATATTTTAATTTTTCGTTAAGCTGGTTAAATGCTCTTTGTTTTTCTGATAAGCGAGCAGTTGTGTCTAATTTTAAAATTTGTTTTGTTATTTTTACCTTTTCGCTCATTTCAACTTTTGTAGCATATAAACGACCGGAGGCATCATAACATATTGAACGGATATCATCTATATTGCATGGATTTAATAATAATGGTTCTTCATTAGATAACTCGATTTCACAGCTTGCTTTTTTTGCTTCATCAACTAAAGGAAAATGTGTTGATTTTGTATTGTTGCAAGCTTTACAACTATAAATATAATTTCTTAAAGTAAATTCAAGCCAAGGATATTGCCCTTCACATTTTGGTCGCCAGTGATCTATTTCAGCATAACCACTACCAGTAATATAGTGTTCACAATACCAACAAGTTTTTTGACTTAAATTGGACAGTTCTTCTTTAACGCAATTCCAATTTTTGCATAAGTCTAATCTTTCTTGTAATTCATCTAAATTTTCTAAGGAATTTATATCAACGTATCGCAAAACTAATCCTCTATATTTAATAGTTTTTTTAAAATTTTAGTACTAGACTCTGATTTTATATTTCCAAGTTTATCAATAATACTAAATTTTGCTTTTAAGTACTCATTGTATAAAGGATCATCATTAGAAATAGCATAATCATAATCTTTTATTTGTTCTTTCAAATTTTTTAACTCCAATTCTTCAGCAGGAGTTTTATCATCTTTAAACGACAAAATCATTTTACGTTCAATAGTTTCTTCTAACTCAGGAGATATTGAACTACCTAAATCAAATCCATCTCCAGTTAAAATACCATCATAACTAGAGCCCATTGGATCAGTTTCAGGATGTTCTGCTTTTATTGAGTTGTCATCCATTCTTTGCATTATAACAACGTCTTCTTTCTTTAAGCCTCCAATTAAAACAGGGTCATGTGTGGTTAATAAGACATGGGTTTTAGAAGTTTCAATAGAGCCAATAATATCTCTTATGTATTTATTAACATAATATCTACTCCAATTAGGATTTAAATGAGTATCAGGCTCATCTAACAAGAAAAGACTATTTTCAGTATTTGTAAACTTTAAAAGACCCAATACTGTAAATAACTGCATTTCTCCTTCACTTAAATCATCAAAGTTAATTGAAGTATTTTTCGCTCTATTTACATTTGTTTTGATAACAATATCTTCTACCAAATCCGAAATATACATACTTTCAATAGCTTTAAATAAATATCTGTCTGATGTCTCATCTTTCTTTATTTCAGACAAGTTCATTAAGCTTTTTAATTTTTCAATCTTATCAAAATATAAATATATAAATTCAGTATTAGTTTCTCGGGGTTTCCCTTGTTCTCTTTCAATCTTAGTAGTCGCATTAATCTTTATTGGAGCTATTGCATTTTCATACAATTTTTGTAAAAATCCACTAACAAAACCTTTTGAGCCCCAAAAATAAGACTTTTTATCTTGGGCCCAATATGGACGATGTAGTTTAAATAAGGCCATAGAGAGAGATTCAATATTTAATATCTCTTTTAGCAGTTCTTTAATTTTAGGCTGATCATCTAGGAGAAGAAATATCAGAAGAACAAATAAACTGTGTTTTTTTTCTGCATACAAAAATTTTCTCGTTTGAATTTCTATATTACTATTTAAAAATTTTTTTTGAAATTTAAATTTTGATTGGTCAAACCGTTTTTTTAAACGTTGATTTGTACCAGAATAGTACGCAAAAATAAATCTTGGTAAATATTTTTCATATGTTTTAGGAACTTTTGCATAAGTTTTTTTATCATCTACAGAATCAATGCTAATCTTATATTTGCTATCATATACGATAGTTACATCTACAGTTTTATTATCAACCCATAATGAATATTCTATTTTATAGTTAGATGACGGTTTTTTCCCTTCATCAATGTCCAAAAATATTTCTGAAATAAACTCAAACAAATTTGATTTCCCGCAGCCGTTTTGTCCAAGTACTGCAGTAATATTTGAGTCCATAAAATCAATTTCCAGATTTTCTAAATTTTTATATTTTTCTATTTCTAATTTTTTTAATTTCACTATTTTACCTTCTTTATTAATATTTTATGATTAACAGAATCCTTTTCTTCAGTTAATTTTAAGTCTAATAAATTTGAAAGTTCTTTATAAAATTCAATAATATCATCATCAGTAAAATCTTTTTGAGAATATTTTGAATTTTTAAATAATTCCTCTGGAGAGATACCTTCAGGATACTCTTTTAATATTTCAATTATTTCCTTTGCCATTTCTTGCACCTTATTATTTTTTAATGTTTTTCTTTTTTTTGATGGTTTTTCTGCTATTTGAACTTGTATATCATCAAGACTAATTGGTTTGTCATTTGGATCTTGAGGAACTAGTTCTCCTCTAAATGCTTTATTTAGTATTGATTGAGTAAGTTTATCAGAATATTCTTTTGCTTTTTGATATTTTAATTCTATTTTATCTAATTCTTCAAATGCCAATTTTACCCTACGTACAATTTCTGCTTGTTCTTCTAATGGAGGAAGAGGAATGATTGTAGTTGCAAGTTCTTCGGTATTTATGTTATTTATACCTGCTGAAGATTTTGCTTTCGAAAAAAACTGTTCTTTTATAGCATCCGTATTTAAAAGAAGTATTAAATATTCTGGATTATTAATCAAAGGTCTCATCCTAATCAAATATGAAGCAAAAGCATATTCTTTATCCAGTTCTTTGACTAAAGCATTTTTTCCAACTAAATCTCGGCTACCATTAGATCTAACAATTAAAATATCGTCTTTTTTTATTTTATTACTACTATCAATATCTGATAAATTCAAATATTTTAAATCATCAAAAGAAAGCTTCATATTTGAAATATTTGGGATTCTAATTACGGGTATTCCTTTATAAGAATAATCACTTTTAGTTGAGGTTCCATATTTAAAATCATATATTGTTTGGCTTAAATTAATAAAACTCCATTGATTTGGAATATTTATATCTAAAACATTATTTGCAATTCTAAAATATTTTGGCTTTTGTGGCTTTTTAGTTTCATTACTCTTTGCAATTTCACACTCTTTTGCGTATATATTATTTTTTTCAATTTCAAGTTTTAAAATTAATTCTTTAGCTGAGCTATATGCATTTTTTTCACGCCAGTCTTTTGTGAGTTCACCTGTAATGGCTTGGTTTAGGATTGACTGACGAGCACGCTTTAGAGCTGTTGGAATTTTGTTTAATCTTGTATTAACATCATCAACAATTCTATTATTTTATCTAATTTTTCAACAATGCGTTTTTGCTCATTAAGTGGTGGAACTTTAACCCTGAAATTAGTTAAATTACCAAGTCTAATATAGTTTGTTGCAGAACCATATTGTTTATCTTTGTTGTATGTAGCCCAATAACATTTCAAATAATAATAAAGATATTTTGTATTAATTTTATTTTTATATAAAACATATGTTCGTTGATATGCGTCAAATTTACCGTTATAATACAAAACCATTCCTACATTAGCACCATTCCCTGGCAAGATAATAGCTTCATCATCAATTATATAGGTATTTATCCTCAGGGGTTCCGTAGCACAAGTAAAGAATTTATACTCTCCATTTTCTTTAGCTGCATTTGCATCTTTTTTCCCAGTGGTAATTGTACAAAGTTCATTTAAATTTGCAAGTATCCAATTTTGAGGAAGTTCTGCCATTATTCATCCTCACTATTTTCAAGAAGTACTAACAATTCATTTAAATCATCTGTTACAGCAGATAACTCTGAAAGAGCTTCTTCAATAAGTTCGTTTGGTTCCGGTAAGTCGTCCGCATCTTCAAGAGTATCGTCTTTTAGCCAAGAAATATCGAGTTTGTAATTTCTTTCTTTTATTTCGTTAATGTCAAATTTCTTCCATCGCTCATCTTTTGATGCTTTTTCTGTTCTTGGACTTTGTCCGTTAGGATCTTTTCCATAGCATTCAATGAATTCAGAAAAATGCTCGAGTGTTAGAGGTCTATCTTTTTTAGTTATGTTTGGAATATTAGACCTGTTATCATATATCCAAGTATTTAGTGTTGGTTTTCCTTTTTGAAAGAAAATCACATTTGCTTTTACACCTTGAGAGTATGGAGTAAAAGTTCCTCTTGGAAGTCTCAAAATTGTATGTACGTTACAATCTTGCATTACATTTTTAAAGACATCACCTGCAACATCTTCAAAAAGACAGTTGTCAGGTAATACAACAGCAGCTCTTCCATTTGGCTTTAAAACATTTACTATATGTTGTAAAAAGTTTAGCTGTTTGTTTGTTGTTTCTACAGTAAAATCATCTCTTGTTGGAATTGAGCCTGAGCCTTTAGTTCCAAATGGGGGATTAGAAAGAATACAATCATATCTGTTA
>CALUWM010000047.1 GCA_944324485.1 Candidatus Gastranaerophilales bacterium
CTAAATGTATTAATAATAACTATTATATTGATAACGGTAAATGTATGGATTGTCCCACAGGAAAACTTTGTGATGGAATAAATGCCTATGATGAAACAATATGTGATAATCCTCCAAGTGGTTATTTTTGTGATGGAAATGTTTTAAAAACTTGCACAAGTAAATATTCAATGTATTGTACAAGTTGTAATGCTACCAAGTGTTTAAGTTGCAGTAGTTCCTATTATCTTAAGGATAATTCATGTTTCGCATGTTCTGATCAGTGTATTGCGTGCGAGTCTGCTACTAAGTGCTTGAAATGCACTTCTGGTGCTGTATTAGACACAAATAATTTATGTAGTAAATCCTGTAGTGCCTATATGCCTAATTGTCGCCTTTGTGAAGGTGCAAATGTTTGTACTCAATGTAATGGTGGTTATTATCTTGAAAATGCTTCAAAATGTAGTTCATGTTCTATTATTTCAAATTGTAGTACTTGTACTTCTTCAACTCAATGTGAAATATGTAATACTGGTTTTTATGTAAATAGTTCTGGCAAATGTTCAAAATGTACCATTTCTAATTGTGCTGTTTGTGATATCAATGGTACTTGTTTAACTTGCAATCAAGGCTACCATCCTTCAGAAGATAAAAAAAGTTGTGAGAGTAATAGTAGCGATTTTGATTGTTCTGATCCTAATTTTATTAAAATAGGCAATCTTTGTTACACAAGAAAAAATATGGGTGATAGTTTGATGCTCCCAATACCTTACACGGTTAATATTGCTCAAACTGGAAGTGATTATTGTTATTCACAATCTCAGAAGTGCTGTTGGAAAGGAACAACAGCAACTCCATGTGATTCCAACAATGGTTCTTATTCGGGTTGCGAAAGAACTGTTTGTAATTGGAACGCAGCAAACGAAATATGTACCAAATTTAATTATGCCGGAAAAAATTGGAGATTGGCGTATAATGGTGAAATGCATAATTGGGGTATTTATGCAGTGAATCTTGGTGATAATGGTTTAATGGTATGTGATTATGCTGCTGGATACGGATTGGCGCGATGCGTAGGGAATAAAATTTGTTATGGTGCATATAATAACGAATGTACGCCACAACGCATATGGGGAGAAAAGAAAGATGATTATGATGCATATATGTTTTCATCTGGTCAAGGGGTAACTTCTGTTTATGGAACGAGTAAATATTCCGCATATTCAGTTCGCTGTGTAACAGAAATGGAATAACTTTTCATATTATTTTTTTGTGTTTTGGTTATGGGGCAATAATTTGCCCCTTTTTTTAAAATGAACTTTTAATAGTTCCGCCACATAAGACTCTATCGTTATCATATACAACAACTGCTTGCATGGGCGCAATTGCACTTATTTTTTCTTTAAATTCAATTTTGATTTTATCATTTTCAGGATATACAATAACTTCTGCAGGATTTGAAGCTGATCTAATTTTTGCTGTTGCTTCAAAAGGCTTGTTTGGATTTTTAATAGAAACCCAATTTATATCATTAGCGTATAGCCCTTTCTTAAATGTATCCTTTTTACATCCTACGATAATTTGGTTACTTTCTTTATTGATATCGATAACATATAATGGTTCAGAATAAGCTATTTTTAAGCCTTTTCTTTGCCCTATTGTATAATTGTAAATGCCATTGTGGTATCCTAAGATGTTACCAAAGATATCAATTATTTCACCTTTTTTTTCTTCAACTTGAAATAAATCCTTGTAATCACCTTTGTAAAAGTCTTGGCTGTCTGTTTTTTTAGCAACAGGGATTTTATGTTCAAGTGCGTATTTTCTAACTTCTTCTTTTTCCATGCCTCCTAGTGGGAATAATATACCTGCAAGTTCTTCTTGAGAAAGTTTATATAGAAAATATGTTTGATCTTTTTTTGGATTTTTACCTTTTTTTAATTCATATCTTCCCGTTTGATTATTAAATTCATTTTTTGCGTAGTGTCCTGTTGCAAATTTATCAAATTTAATACCAAGTTTTCTTGCATATTCAGGAAATAAACCGAATTTTATAAATTTATTACACATTACACACGGATTTGGCGTCAGTCCATTTAGATAATTTTTTTTAAATTCTTGAAAAATTATTTTATCATACTCTTTCGATAAATCTACAAGATGAAAATCGCAACCACAATGTTTGCAATTATCTATTGCATCTGAAATCTCCTTTTTCTTGTCTGTGCCGTAACAAGAATTTGCAATGGTTTTAATCTCGCCATCATATATCTTCATCATAGCACCTATAACGCTATGACCTTGAGATTTCAATATAGACATTGCGACAGCACTGTCAACGCCGCCAGAAACACCAACTAAAATATTCATAAATCTATAATACATCAAAAGTTAATTTTTTTATCAAATTGTAAGCTACTACTTGATTTTTTTTATTTATCAAATATCATTAATGTATTGTTACTTCAGAAAGGATATAAAAATGGCAACATATTGCGAAATCTGTGGAAAAGGATCTTTAAAAGCAGCTAAGATTTCGTTTTCTCATAAACAACATGTGCACAGACAATTACCTAATTTGCAATCTGTCAGAGTTAAACTTGCAAATGGAAGTGTTAAAAAAATGTCAGTTTGTACATCTTGTATTAGAGCAGGAAAATTTACGAAAGCTTAATTTGCTTTGTGTTAGAAAATTTAAGACGGTTGAGACTATTTAAAATGTTTTCTGCCGTCTTTTTTAGTAATATGGAGAAAATTATTGAAAATAGGAATTTATTTAGGGGATATTAAAAAACCTGAATCGCAAGGAGACCTTACTTTTGAGCTTTCTTTTGTTGATGAATTATTATCACAAAACACATCTCATGAATATGTTTTTTATTATTTTGGCAAGAAGAATATTTTTAAAAAGCAAGAAAATGCAAAATTTGTATGCTTAAAATACTTCAAAAAGCCCGAAATTTCTTTTTATCCATTTTGTATAAAAAATTATAAAAAACCTATATATTCACTTAATTACAGGCTTAAAAAAGACAATATAAATGTTATGTTTTTTTTGAAGCCTTATTTGCATGAGCACATTGAAGCTCCTTATTTTGCGATAATAAGAGATGTTGCACACAGAATTCTTCCGCATTTTCCTGAATTTAACTCTAATCAGATATTTGAAAAAAAAGAGAGAAGATTAAATTTATTTCTTGCATCAGCTTCGCATATAATAACATGTAATGATGTTGCGAAAAATGATATAAAGACTTTATATAATGTTATTGATGAAAAAATTATTACATTAGATCTGCCATGTCCAAATTGGGTCAAAAATGTTAGTGAAGATAATTTAGTATTGAAAAATAACGGACTTTTTAAAAATAGTTATATATTTTACCCTGCTCAATTTTGGACTCATAAAAATCATATAAGATTAGTGTTGGCTGCACAAATTATGAAAGAACAAAATATTAATTTAAAAGTTGTTTTTTCCGGATACGATAAGGGTAACAAAAGTTATTTATTAAAAATAGTTAAAAATTTAGGCTTAGAAGATGATGTTGTTTTTTTGGATTATGTTAATCAAAAACAATTGGCAGCATTGTATAACAATGCTTATGCGATGGTATATCCTTGTTTGGCAGGACCTGATAGCATAAGTGCTCTTGAGGCTATGTTTTTTAATTGTCCCGTATTAATATCTGATCATTTGGGGTATAACCAACAATTAAAAAAAGCTGCACTGTATTTTAATCCACTTGATGAAAGTAATATAGTGGAAAAAATAAAAATATTAAACGATGTTCAAATAAAAGATGAATTGTTGTCAAATGGAAGACTTTTAATAAGTCAATTAAAAAGTAAAAATTACATTGAAAAATGTTTAAATTTAATTGATAATTTTTACCTTATAAGACAATGCTGGTCCTTAAAAGAAAGTTATAATAATAAATGATATTATTGTTTTCAATTATATTTATAGTTTTATTTTTATCAGCCATTTTAGTAGCTGTTATGGTGTTATTAAAAGCAAAAGGCAATACTAAAGCTACAAAAATAGAAATATTGCAGGAGATACTCGATAGAAAAGCGTTTTATCCTAAAAAAATTGTTATGATTCATAACCATTTTTTTCTTGCTTTAAATAAAACTTATACACGATTAGCTATAATTGAAAATTTTAATGAAAAGACTCTGGCATATAACATCGAAGAAATAGCGCTTCAATTTATAACGGATATATCGCAATTATCCTCTAAAACTATTAAGATTGATTACATTCATAAAGGAGAAAAAAGAACTTTTATTATTAATTCTTTTAATAAAGAGGTTAAAGATTTTATACATTATGTTTTTAAAATTGCAAACATAAAAAGAATTAAAGATAAATTTCCCGGATATAATTTTTCTATAACTTCTGCAAGTGATTTTGAGAATAATTATGTTTGGGCGTATTGTCCTAATAATTCTACTTTCATATATTTTAAAACAAAAGAGAAACCATTTATGCAAAAAATAAATTTGCGTAAAAATTATTTTACTATTGATACAAAATATAATTACTTTGAAGTTGATTTTTTTGGTGAAAAACAGCAATTAATGGTTTATGACAACGTGTTTTTAAAAGAGCTTTTTGCTTCAATTTATCAAAATATTAAACAAAAAACTTCAGAAATGACTGAGAATTCAGTATATTATGATGATTATAATAATATTGTGTATATAACCAATGGCATTAGTTCAATTCAATCTGTTGTAATAAATAAAATACAAGATGTTATATATAAAGATAATAAACTTTGCTTTGTTCAATACGATGATTCAAGTGTTATTTTTCCTGCTTCCGTTCAATTGATTAGAGATTTTGAAGATTTTGTTATTGGTTTTAATTTAAGAAAAATAGCAAATAATTTTGATTATAAAATTGACAAACTGATTAATATTACTCCAAACACAAAATTGATTATCGATATTTCAAGAGACAGAATTGTTTATTGTGCCAATTTGAATTCTTTTTTAAATTTTAATTATGTAATAATTCCATTTGATGAGATTGATGAAATTAATCTTGAAAAAAATGCTTTTAAAGGTTTTGTTAGGATTTATAAAAAAGACAAGGAAATTATCGATATTTCTTGCAATAAACTAGAAATTGCACATTATATATTGGCTCAAATGAATAAAATATTATATTCTTAATTTTGGTTATTAATTGTGTTACCATCTTTCAAAAATCGGGATGACAGGATTTTACTAAGCCGTTAGCGAGATTTCGAGCTGTACGGATTAGTATGCAGAGTTTTACAAAACCTTTGCGAGCAACAGCGAGCAATAGGGATTGTAAACGAGCTAACCGTTGGTTCAACCTGGAAGACTGATTTTTAACAAAAAATCGGGATGACAGGATTTGAACCTGCGACCCCCTCGTCCCAAGCGAGGTGCGCTACCAAGCTGCGCTACATCCCGAAAATATATTCAATTATCAAATATTGTTTTGTTTCTTCACTCTCGGGACTTGCGCACCCCCATCGCTTCGCTTTGGGGACCCTGCTACATCCCGAAAA
>CALUWM010000048.1 GCA_944324485.1 Candidatus Gastranaerophilales bacterium
ATATCATACCAACGAGAATGACCTCTTTGAATACGTCCGTCTTCAACAGCAGACATAATATCTTCAACATTTTCATATTGATTATCTTGAATATTATGCTCAATTATCACCTTAATCAAATTAAGGGCAACTGCAATCTGTCTTGTATCCGAAGAATTAGCCAAAGTCCTCATAGACATCGACAAAACCGGATCTTTATCATACCATCTTGAAAAATATTGATTTTCCATATTTGCTCCTTAATTTACTTAATTATGTTTAAAAACCACACCGCATCCAGACTCAGGATAACTCCAGTCTATGATATTTTTCGGACAAGCAATTCTGCATGCACCACACTCAAGACAATTCTCATATTGCACAACTATTTCACCCGTAATTTCATCTTTAGTATAAACTCCCGCAGGACAAATAAAAGTACAAGGTTTTTCTTTACATTTTGCGCACTTCTTTTGATCAACAATAAGATGAGAGCTATTTGCACAGTTATATTTTAATAGTTCCAATTTTTCTTGAATTGATTTTTTATTATCTTTATTTTCATTCATGATTATTTTCCAAAAAATACATCAAAACCACACTTAAAGAACGCAAAAATATCCTTAAAAAGCTCGGTTACCTTTCTGTCTTTAAAAAAACTTTTAACATAATTTCTAATCTGTTCGCCCTTTGAAATGCAATTAGCACTTGTAACTATTTCAAAAAGCTCCCTTATTTTTTTAGGATAATAAACAGATAAAGAATTTGAACGAGAATGTAATTTATCAATCACATTTCTATACGAATACAAATCTTTCAATATAAAAGATTTTTCAAGCTTTTTTCTATATATCAACAAACTACGTTCCGAAAAATCATTGTTATCTATTGCACTTAGCGCGCTTTCTCCTGCTAACTTACCTGAAATAAGTGCAAAATTAGTACCTTCCAAATGGACACTATTAATAAAACCAGCAGCATCACCGGCTATAATTACGCCTGAAGAAACAAGCTTTGGCATCTTGTTATAACCGCCTTCGGGAATTAAATGTGCACTATATTCAATTGTTTCACCGTCTTTAATTAAAGGAGAAATATCAGGATGTTTCTTTACTTCATCTAAAATCTCATTTAGATTTAGTTTATTTTTTGTTAAATCTGCTAAATTTGCTCCGACTCCAAGCATTACGGTATCTTTAAATGTATGAAGAAAAGTCATCATGAAAAGATTTTTTACATCTTTTGTTTTGCCAAATCCTGTTCCAAAATATAATTTATTCACTCCGTTAGTACAGTCATCTTTAAGATTAAATCTTTCTTCAATGACCTTTTTGTCAAGCTTTATAGCTTCTTTTACAGATAAAATAATATCTTTTGGTTCAAAATTATTTCTTAAATTTATCTGACGACTCAACAATGAATTTACGCCATCCGCCAATATTGTAACAGATGCAAAATATTCCTCAAGTTCAGTTTTAACGCCTATTACACATCCATCCTTCAAAAGAAGATTAGTAACTAAAGTATTTGGAATATAATATACACCGGCTTCTTTTGCCCTTTCAATCATCCATTTTTCTAAGTTAAACCTTTTTATAGCGTATGAAGCTGATGAATCATCATTTTTATAGGTCATTTCGAAAGAGCCGGTATCAGTTAAAAAAGCCCAAGTATGGGAATTTATAATTCTTTCATAAGGTATTGTTTTAAAATCATCCTTAAAAACTTCCTTAAGTGCGGTAGTATAAACCGCACCGCCATACATATTTTTAGAACCTGCATATTGAGCTCTTTCAATTAGCAAAACTTTTTTTCCGCCCCTTGCAACTGCAATTGCAGCAGAAATACCGGCAGGTCCTGCCCCGACAACTATGACATCAGCTTTATTAACACTATTCATAATTTAATTTTACAGTTTATTTAATCAAAAGACAATAGAAGAAAATCCTAATCAAAATTTTTTACAATTCTAATTATATTTGCGCTTTTAAAATAAAAAAACTATAATTTTTTTATGAAAAAATTAAGCTTAATAATCCCGATTTATAATGAAGAAGCAACTCTTTTAAATACAGTTAAAAGAATATTAGAACTTGAAAATGAGACTTTCTTTAAAGAAAATTCAATCGAAATTGAAATAGTCATGGTTGATGACTATTCTAATGACAAAAGCGCAGAAATTGCAAAAAACATCTCAGATGGCAATAAAATTAAATTTTTTGCACACAAAAAAAATAAAGGAAAAGGAGCAGCTCTTAAAACCGGTTTTATTGAAGCAACAGGCGACTATATAGGAATTCAAGATGCAGATAACGAATATAATCCAAAAGATTATATAAAGCTTTTAAAACCATTACTCGAAAACAAAGCCGATGTAAGTTTTGGTTCAAGATATTTAAAACAAGATACCAGAAGAATTTTATATTTCTGGCATACATGTATGAATAAATTTTTAACTCTTTTAACCAATATGTACACAAATCTTGATATAACAGATATGGAAACTTGTTATAAATTATTCAAAAAAGAAGTCATAAAAGAAATTGCACCAAAACTAAAAGAAAACAGATTTGGCTTTGAACCCGAAGTTACTATATACGTTGCAAAAGGTAATTGGCGAGTGTATGAAAGTGCTATATCATACAACCCAAGGACTTACGAAGAAGGCAAAAAAATAAAAGCAAAAGATGGACTCAGAGCACTCTACTGCATATTTCACTATGGTGCAAATACAGCTCCCATTCCAATGCAATTTATTTTGTATTTATTTATAGGTGCAATAAGTGCAATAGCAAACATTATTTCATTTATGATACTTACAAAAATCTTTAATAGTCTAATTATAAACATAGCAATAGCATTTATTATATCTGCATTAATTAACTACATTTTATGTATTTTAATTCTATTTCGCCACAAGGCACGCTGGAGTTCAACTTTTGAAATTATAACTTATATAATTACACTTATAATCATGGGAACAATAGATTACTATACAACATTAGGGCTTCTTTTTATTGGTTTAAACAATTTCTGGGCAAAAACAATTTCAAGCGGAGTAGGTGTTATAGGTAATTTCTTGTTAAGAAAATACTTTGTATTTCCGGAAAACTCTAAAAAATAATTAATAATTATAAACTTAAAAAATATTAAGGTTTATTTTTTTAATTTTTGTGGAATATATCAAATGTCGTATTTAATGGAAAGAGAATTTAATGGACGTTAATTTGAATTCACAAAAAATCACACACGAAAAAAAAGAAAATGAAAGTGTTGAAACAGCAGGAACAATAGCAAAAAACACACCAACACCCCTATTTACTACTCAAACCGAAACAGCAGGAACAATAGCATGCAATAGCACATCATCAAACAACAGTGGTGGAGGCTCACTTAGTGCTTTAGGATAATTTATATTCTTTAAATATTAAACCATTGGGCATTAATTTTAATTCATATATTCTTCATAATATCCATATCGATTTCAAAGGAGAAGATTTATGAATTTAATGAACGTATTTAAATGGACTACTTACGCGCTTGTACTTATAGGTGCTCTAAATTGGGGGTTAATAGGTGCTTTCAATTTTGATTTAGTAGGCTTCTTATTTGGCGAAATGTCTATTGCATCAAGAATTGTATACTCTATTGTTGGTCTGAGTGCAATAGGATACTTTATGTTCTCAGTTAAAGAAAACATAGAATGTTCACACTATAATTGCTAAAATTTTAAATAATTTTAAGCACAAAAAAATCCGACAAGAATTTACTTGTCGGATTTTTTAAAATAAATTATTATTCAATAATTTTGTCTACAACGCCGGCACCAACAGTTCTGCCACCTTCACGGATAGCAAATCTCATACCTTGTTCAATTGCAACAGGGTTGATTAACTCAACTTCCATTACAACGTTGTCACCAGGCATTACCATTTCGCCGTCAAATTTAATTGAACCGGTTACGTCAGTTGTTCTGATGTAGAATTGTGGTCTGTAACCAGGGAAGAAAGGAGTGTGACGTCCGCCTTCTTCTTTTTTCAATACGTAAACATTAGCTGTGAATTTTTTGTGAGGAGTGATTGATCCAGGTTTAGCTAACACTTGACCACGTTGGATTTCAGTTTTATCTATACCACGAAGCAATGCACCAATGTTATCACCTGCTTGACCTTGATCAAGAGACTTTCTGAACATTTCAACACCTGTTACAGTTGTTTTCTTTGTTTCACCAAGTCCAACAAGTTCAACTTCATCACCAACTTTTACGATACCACGTTCAACTCTACCAGTTGCAACTGTACCACGACCTGTAATTGAGAATACGTCTTCAACAGGCATTAAGAATGGTTTATCTAAATCACGAACAGGTTCTGGGAAATATGAATCAATTGCATCCATTAATTCCCAAATTTTATCAACCCATTGATCTTCACCACGTTTAACGGAAGGGTTAGCTTGTACAGCTTCTAAAGCTTTTAGAGCAGAACCTTTAACGAATGGAATATTATCTCCGTCAAATTCATATGAAGATAATAATTCTCTAACTTCCATTTCAACAAGGTCTAACAATTCAGGGTCATCAACCATGTCGCATTTATTTAAGAATACAACTAAGTTAGGAACACCAACTTGACGTGCAAGTAGGATGTGTTCACGAGTTTGAGGCATTGCACCGTCTGTTGCAGCAACTACAAGAATAGCACCGTCCATTTGTGCAGCACCAGTAATCATATTTTTAACATAGTCAGCGTGGCCTGGGCAGTCAACGTGAGCATAGTGACGTGTAGCTGTTTCATATTCAACGTGTGCAGTTGAAATGGTAATACCACGTGCTTTTTCTTCAGGAGCAGCATCGATTTCATCGAATTTTTTTGCTTCTGCTTGACCAGCTGCAGCCATACAACCTGTAATAGCAGCTGTTAAAGTTGTTTTACCATGGTCAACGTGTCCAATAGTACCAACGTTAACGTGCGGCTTGGTTCTTTCGTATTTTTCTCTAGCCATAAGATAAGTTCTCCTTCTTTCTTATTTTTTATTTTTAATAATTTTCTTAGCTTATTTTCTTTTATCAAATTATTTTAGTGATAAAAGTTTGGGCAGGGGTGGATTCGAACCACCGTAGTCGTTTGACGGCAGATTTACAGTCTGCTCCCTTTAGCCACTCGGGCACCTACCCATATTT
>CALUWM010000049.1 GCA_944324485.1 Candidatus Gastranaerophilales bacterium
CCGGTTCTTTTTCCTGTTTCTACAATTTTTTGAGCAGAACTATCAATCAATTGATGATCGTATGCTTTTAAACATACTCTGATTCTTTGTCTTTTTGCTGTGCTCATTTTACTTTTATTACCTTTTCTTTATATACTAATATGTAGCATATTTTAGCGTATAATAAACAAAATTAGTCGTCAACAAGTTTTTTTAAAAAAAATTTTTCTTGTTTACATATCTTTAAAATTCCTGAATAAAAAAATTTGCGTAAAAAATTAAAATATTGGTGGTGTTTGAATATAGTTTGCTTTTGTATTCAGATAATTGAATTCATCTTTGTTTTTCGATTCTTTGTATTTTTTTTCTGCTAAATGAAGCATTGTTTCTGCGATATTTTTTTCTAAATTTTCATAAATAATTGATTTTGGGTTAAGAAAAGAGCTATTTTTGTCGCATATAATTTTTTTGTTCTTTAATTTTTCAAGCTCATTTGATATTTGATTTTTATAAATTAATTTAATTTCATTTTTATCGCCTAAATAAAACATATCTCGTCTGGCATCCATAATAAGAGCATCTGAGTCATAGGTTTCCAGTAATATTTCTGCTGTATTGAGTCCAACAAGAGGTTTATTTAGTTCGCCTGCAATTATTTTGGCTATGCTAAGCGCTACTCTTATTCCGGTAAAACTCCCTGGTCCGCAGTTTACTGTAATAATATCTATATCAGATAATTTTATGGAATTTTTTTCTGTTAAATCTTTAATTTGTGAAATTATATAAAGACTGTGGTAATTTTCGTCACTCTTTATTGTTTTTGAAAAAATTTTGTTATCGTATTTTATTGCTATGTATGAGTTATTTAAAGCTGAACATATTGCAAGAGAGTTCATTTTGATACCTCTTTTTCAAATTTTTCTAAAAATTTTTTTGATTCGGAATTTGTTGCTTCAAAATTATATATTCTGATGTCTATATTTTCATCATCATATTTAACATTGATTTTTAATGACTCAGATGGAATTTCATCATAGGCAAATTCAGCCCATTCAATAAATGTAAGCATTCCTGTTTTTGAGTATTCTCTTAATTCTGATACTATTGATTTTAATCCTTTTTCTTCTAAACGATATAAATCAAAATGATATATAGGAAAACGTGTGGATTTATATTCATTTAATATAACAAAACTTGGACTTGTTATTTTTTCTCTAACGTCTAAATTTTCCAGAACATATCTGATAAATTGCGTTTTGCCTGCTCCTATATCTCCTGTTAGAGTTATAAAAAGTCCACTGTCGTCCAACGCTTTTGAAAAAGCTAAAGCAATTTTTTTTGTTTCTTCAAGCGATTTTACTCTGATTTCCATATGCTAATTTTACATTAAAAAAATATTAATAATTGTAAACAATTAAAAAATAATTTAAAGATTTTACTTTCATATGTCGTTATATATTATGAGGTTAGTTCAAACAAGGATGACACAATGGATTACGAAAAAGATTTAGAATTATGTGAATACAACCCGATGAGTGTAGAGTATGAAAAAGAACTCAGAATGCTTGCAAAAATAGTTGAACCACCAGCAATGAGCTTTTTCCAAAGATTAATGAAAAAAATAGTATGTACTAAAGTAGTTGAAGCATAACAAATATAAGGGCCGGATAAATTCCGGCCTTGTTGTTTAAAATATAAATCCTGTTTTTTTGGTGTTTTGCTTGTGGAATTCTCCGCCGGCACAAACTATTTCAATTACTTTTAGCAGAAATTCTCTTGGTGCATCAAGTTGACTTATATATAGTTCTTGGTTGTCTTTGTGCCTTATTGTCATAATTGTTCCTTGGTTTTTTTCAGCAGGAACATATAAAGATGCAATTTCATTTGCAAGTAAAATATCCATTTGTTTTTCGTAATCGTCTTTTTCGTTTATTAATTTTGTAAAATCTCCATTGATTGCAAATATCCTTCCGCAAAACATTGGCGAACCATTTTTTCTTGGAAGTGCTTTTGGTGAAATGTTAAAGCGACAAGTAAAGCTGATTTTGTGCCATAATACGTTTACAATTGCCAATGTTTTTGTAGAATCAACTGTGCAAGTTACATTTTGTGTAGGCACATTTCTTATGTTCAGCGATTGTTTCAGGTATTCCAAAACAGTAATCAAATTATCAAGCATTTTTGAAAACATATCATTAGTGTTAACTGTTGCTTGATGAAATTCCATAAATTGTTTGTACATATACACGGCAACTAGGCCGGCTCTTTCTTGTACAACGGAGGATTTTTGTACTCCTAATTCTAAATTATCAAGACTATCGAAATTGTTTTGCAATTTAAACTAATTCCTTATATTGGGGATATCCTAAAATGATAATATAACAAAGGGGAAATATTTTATATAATAATATAATTTTTCTTTACATTTTTACATACAAAAAAATGTTTAATTTTTTTGTATAAAATGTGTATAATTATTCTAATTATGAGTTTAAATCAAGAATATCTACAAGATTTTAAAATATATTTAAAAAGCGAAAAGAATTTTTCGCAACATACTATTCGTGCTTATTATAACGATGTTTATACTTTTTTGTTGTGGTTAGGAGAGACTAACCCGCAAGATATTGAGCCAAAAAAATTCAGCGAGTATTTGTATTTTATTCAACAAATAAATTATACAAAGACCACAATTGCAAGAAAAATTGCTTCAATCAAGGCTTTTTATAAATTTTTATATCAGGAAGAAATTATTGAATATAATCCGGCAGACAATGTTCCTGCGCCAAAACAGGAAAAAACATTGCCTGATTTTTTATATGAAGATGAAGTTGAAAATATTTTAAGAAATATAAAAATAGACACTCCTGCCGGATACAGAAATAGGATTATTCTTGAATTGCTTTGGGTTTCAGGCATGAGAATATCTGAACTTTCAGGCTTGAATTATGAAGATTTAAATCTTGAACAAAATGAAATAAGAGTTTTTGGTAAAGGCTCAAAGGAAAGAATAGTTTTGATTCCAAATAAAACAAAGGAAGGTTTGATAAATTATATAGAAAATGTCTCAGATTTGATTTGTAAAACTGAAAAAAATCCTTCAAGCCCTCTTTTTATTAATTATAATGGGTTTAGATTGCAAAATCAGAGTATCAGAAAAGCCTTAAAACAGGCTGTTCAATCTATTCAATTTACTAAAAAAGTTACACCGCACGTTTTTAGACACAGTTTTGCAACAAAATTATTAGAACATGGTGCTGATTTAAGAGTTGTACAAGAACTTTTGGGACATTCAAGTATTAAAAATACTCAAATTTATACACACGTCTCAATTCAAAGATTAAAAGATGTTTATAATGTTGCACACCCTCATAGTATTTAGTGTATAATTATACATATGTCGATATGGCGAAATTGGTAGACGCGCATGATTCAGGTTCATGTGGAGAAGTCCATGGGGGTTCGACTCCCCCTATCGACAATTTAGATTTTTATTATTTCATCTATTTTATTCATTGTATAGTTGGTGTTTGTTAAAGCAACAATGATTTTTTGATAATGTAAAATGTCGTCATAGCTTAAAATTCTTCCTTTGCGGTCTTTTAGCCATTTTTGAGCAGGTTGATAACCACCAATATAAAAATTCCAAGCGATTTCAGGTACGTTATCAAAATACTGAGTCTTATTAACATATACTTTTCCGTCTTTGTATTCAGGTTTAACAACCTCATTATCGCCGCTAATAGGGTATGATGTTATATATTCATTTACAATGGGCGATTCGAATAGATGTATTTCTCTTAATTGCTTGCCAAATTCAGCAATTTTAAAGAAATAATCAGCGTTCTCGGGGTATGGGATGCGTGGAAAATCAATTTTTAAAAATTCTTTGTATTTGTTTCTGTATTTATTAGAGTGCAAAATTCCATAGATATAATCTAATATATCTATCGGAGCAAAGGTCTTTTCTGTATCCTCTTTTTCAGGTGTAAAGGTTAAGCCCAGTTTTTGTTCAAGTTCCTGCGCAATATCCATATTCAGATTGGGTTTACGGCTCTGGTCAAAGAATGAGGTTTGGTTTGAATCATCTTCATATATGTAT
>CALUWM010000050.1 GCA_944324485.1 Candidatus Gastranaerophilales bacterium
AGATAGGTCGTTGCCAGCTCCATATTTACAAAAAAGAGTTTGATTGTGTTCAAACTCTTTTTTGATGTTGTGGTGTATGGAATAATAAAAAGTTACTTCTTTTATTCGAATTATAATTTTGTTATTGCTTTGAATTTATTTTAATTAGTATATTTAACCTATTTTGTTTTTTTATAATTATATGGTATACTTTAAAAGTAAAAGCAATTTTTGCTTTTCAGTTGTTTTGTTAATTGTGTGTTGTAAGGAGAATGCTTCGATGATTTCCAGAGTCAATTTGTCCTCTTTAAACTTTAAAGCAAATGATTATAGTTCCGTAAGGGATGCTTATAAAGCTGAATTGGATGAAAATTCAAAAATCGCACAAGGGCAAAATGGCATATCAGCAAGCAATGTTGGCAGCCAAATAAAAAATCAAATTCCTATGCAAGGTGGTCAAAAGCTTGATGTCATCGCATAATTTGTGTTGTTAAATTTTAATTAATTTATGTGCAAAGGTTTTTATAACTTTTGCACATATTTTTAAATTTAAACAAAAAATTACATGGTAAAACATTTTTGCATAGTTTAGTTTGTTATATTTTTTAATAAAATCTTTTTTGTGAGATATGAACATATATAATGTGTCTAATCTCAGTTTTTTATTCCAATTTATTAATGTATTTATATATTCCTCGTTTAAATATTTTTTATTACCCGTAGTCAGAGTTGTTTTAGAATTGTTAGAGTCATGGTGTCTGTATAGGTAGCAAACTGCTGATGTATTTATAGACCCTCCGATTAAATGTGCAAGGGAAAAAATAACTTTGTCTGCACCTGTTTTCCAAAAATTTTTATCAGGATAATATTTTAAAATTTCAAGTGAAGTTTTTCTAAACATTGCCGAGGTTGATGGATTCCATTCCCAAAGCCCGAAAGGGTTTTTTTTGATATTTAGATGTTTAATTATAAAATTTTGGTTTGTTTGAAAAACATTTTGGGTTTCTGATAAAGAAAATTCTGTTTCAGTTTCTTTTATTGGATTATTTACGTAATTTAGAGACACTACTTCGTTTTTTTGATTTATTTCTCCGCATGATGATGAAACAAAAGCTACATTATTTCTTAAATGTATGTATAATAATGTATTTAGGTAGTTTGGAAGCAGTATATCATCAGCATCAACCATACATATAAATTCTCCTTTTGCATGGCTCAAACCTTTCATAAAGGCGATTAATTGTCCTTGGTTTTCTTTAAGGTTTATGATTTTGATTTTTTCATGCGTAATTCTGTTAACAATTTTTGAGTTTTCTTTGTCTGATCCGTCGTTTACAATGAGAACTTCCCAATTTGTATATTCTTGTTTTAATATGCTTAAAATGCAATCAGAAATATAGTTTCCAAGATTATAATATGTTATTATTATTGATACTTTTGGCTTTTTTAAAATGCTATTCTTTATTGTCATAGAATAATCTTAACATGATTATAAAAAAATGCTTGATTATTTTTTTTGTTTAATATACTATCATAATTGCTCAAGGTCATTATTAATTTTTGCCTTAGTATTGAAAATTAAATATGGGGAATTAGCTCAATTGGTAGAGCACCTGCTTTGCACGCAGGGGGTTAGGAGTTCGAGTCTCCTATTCTCCACCATTAAAAAAGAAGTCTTGATGACTTCTTTTTTTATTGTTAAAATGGGGCTTTTGCGCTCTGCACCTGTTCAAACAAGGCAATACCAAAAACAATCAATCGTTAAAACTCAATAATAATGTGAGTTTTAGAAGTTCGAGCATAATTTTATTGTTTTTTATCATCAAAATTGTTGTCGTATAAGGCTTTTGAGGCAAAATTAGAAAAATTTTGTCCATATTCTTTTTGCTCTTTTTTCGTTTTAAACTTTTTAGCCTCTTGTTTTGCTGACAATTTCATTAAACATAAAATTAAATCACAAATAGCTTTAGCCCTTTCTTCCTCTGTTGGATTTGAATTGTCAAATTTAACAATAAAATTCGGTTTCTTTGTTGTCATAATAAGTACTCCTTTTTTAAACTATATTTTTGTTTTATTTTTTGTTAAAATATCGCAATAAGGAGGAGATTCCATGTTCTCAAAACGAAAAGAAGTAAATGTTTATTGCGATGAAAGTTGCCATTTAGAACATGACCATCAACGTGCAATGGTTTTTGGTTCTATAAGATGTCATAAAGATTCGGTTAAAATAATTTCAGATGAAATAAGGGCTTTAAAAAGAAAACATGGAATATATGCTTTTGCTGAGACGAAATGGAAAACAGTTTCATTTTCAAAAGAAAATTTTTATTTAGATTTATTAGACTTATTCTTCAGTTATGATAATTTATATTTTCGTGCTGTAGTTTTCCAAAACAAGGATTTACATAGATTAGAACATACTCGATTTGGAAAACAAACCTATGAAGATTGGTATTATAAAATGTTCTATGTTTTATTGGATAAAATTATGAAAGATAAATATCTGTATAATATTTATTTTGATAGAAAAAATCCAAATAGTTCAAAAAAATTAAACACACTAAAAACACATTTAGATAAAAAACACCATATCGGTAATATTCAAAATGTATTATCGCACGAATCCGAATTAATACAATTAACAGATTTTCTAACAGGAATTATATCTTATGCAAATAGAGATTATATAAAATTAGAAAACGCAAACAAGACAAAAATTAAACTTGTGGAAAAATTAAAAGAGAAAACCAATTTATCGTTAGTTATTTCTACTCCACAAAATGCAAAAAAAATAAATTTATTCATGTGGGAGCCTGATTATTATGCAAACAAAAATTGATTGGCTGCCAAATGTCAAACGATTAGAAGATTATATTGAAAATGGGCAAATAAATTTTGTTAAATTTATTCAAGAACAAATACAAGATTTATTAAATGATTTTTGTAATGATTCAAGTCCTGTGCTTTTAAATGGATTAAGGGTACGGTTAAATCCAAATATACTAAATTGTGAAAAACTTCGAAATAAAAATTGTTATAATTCAAATTATTTTATTTGTGAAAATTGTCCCTTTGTTGGACAAATGGATATTATAAATCATATTTGTACAATTGAACAAAATACAAAAAAGTTGAAAAAACAAGGTGTAAAAATAGCCCTAAAAACCGAATTTAAAAAGAAAGGTGCAAAATCTGTCCCTCGTACGCCTGGAGAGTTTTCCATACCAAGAACCCTTTTATCTTCTTGGATAAAACCTGTTATTTTAAACGTTGATGATTCTGAAAATGTTAAAATTATTCCTGATGAAAACGACAAAAATGAATTGACAATTGAATTAATTCATAGAAAATATCGAATTCATCTAAAAAAATGCAAAGAAAAATCAGGTAAACAATTTTATATTATTAAGTCTGCATATTATTTTACAGCACCAAAAGCATTAATAGAGGAAGCTAATCAAAAATATATTGATAATGCATATAATAGAAGAAACGCCATTGCTGGCGTTTCAGCGACTCCTTGTATCGATAATAATGATACATGAGTAAATCTATTTAAATTTTATATTGAACAAACGATAGGTCAAATACTTAACAAACGTTACATTATAATAAAAACGTTCTTTTACCATATTTTTACAATAATGTCAACAAAATTAACAAATCTTAATTAATTATGACATATTTTCTTTAAAATGTCAAGTGCTACTACTTACGCAATTTTTCTTTTAAATACAATAAAATCAATCATTCTACCAAGTTCAAACATTTCAAAAGTACGGACTTTTTCAATAAATTTATTGATTATAAGTTCTAACTTTGTAACTTCTGCACCACCA
>CALUWM010000051.1 GCA_944324485.1 Candidatus Gastranaerophilales bacterium
AATTTAATATGATTTTTTAAAATATTTATTTGCATTTTTTTTGTCTTGTAGTTTTGTATAACTTTTTCCAAGATACCAAAAACCGTCTTCATCATTAGGATTATTTAAAATATAGTGGTGTAAGTAATTTTTAGCATTTTGAAAGTCATTTTTTTGAATATAATTTTTTGCAATTTCTATATTCCAAAGTAAATCAGCATTTGCTTTAAGGCTTGTTAAAAAGAAAAAGAGTATAATAATTTTACTTATTTTAATCATATAATTTCATCTATTATGCTTTTTAAATCTGAAAAAACTTTTTCGATTTCTTGATTTGAATTTATTACTTTAATTCTTTTAGGATATTTTTTTGCTAATTCTAAATATCCTTCACGAACTCTTTTATGAAATTCTATTCCTTCTTTTTCCATTCGGTCTTTTGTATTTCCGATTCTTTTTTGTGCTGTTTCAATATCAACATCAAAAACAATGGTTAAATCAGGTTCTATACCATTGGTTGCGATTTTGTTTAGTAAATTAATTTGTTCAATGTTTCCTTTTCTTCCGTATCCTTGATACGCAACAGTAGAGTCAATGCAGCGATCGCATAAAACAATTCGTCCCTCATTTATATTTTTTAGGACTATTTCTTGTATATGTTGTGCTCTATCTGCAAGATATAAAAACATTTCAGCAATATCTGATACATAGCCTTTGTGGAAAAGAAGAATTTCTCTTAAATTTTTCCCGATTTCACATCCGCCGGGCTCTAATGTAACAATTGTTTCATATTTTTTTTCGTCTAAATACTTTTTTAAAAGTTCAATTTGAGTTGTTTTTCCGCAACCGTCTATTCCTTCAAAACTTATAAACAAGCCATTTTTTCTATTTTCCATTTTTAAATCAAAACCCCTATTTATGAAAAATTATATTACATTTTATAAAAAATTTGAAATAAATTTTACCTTTTTTAATTATTATCTTATAATAAAAAATATAAAGTATTGGTTGACATAAAAGGGGAGATTCCGTGCAGGATTCGTTATTTAATACAGTTCAAAAGCTTGCAGTAGAAGAAAAAATTAATGTTGAAGAACTAGAAATTATTTTAGATAGCGACATTGAAGAAGTTGTTAAATTATGTAAGAAAGCTTGTTTGAAACCTAAAACGGATTCTATGGGGAATGCTTATTTTACTAAAAGCGATGTTGATACTTTAAAAAAGATTAAAGAGCTTTATTCTAAAACTCAAGAAATTCAAGAAAATTCTAAAAAAATTGTAAAAGAAGAGGTTGAAATAACAAATCCTAACAAAAAAGTGAATTTTTTAACTAAAGCAAAAAATAGAATTAAGAATGAAACAGCACTTCAAATGACTGCAAATCATCCTGTATTTCATCTGCAAGCTCAAATGGATAAACTTGAAAATAGCTTAATTTCTAAAATGAGCGAAATTTTGAGTGAAAAAATGGATGGATTTGATGAGATAATAGTTGAGCTTATTCGTGCGAAAACCGAAAATGAAAATTTGCGTCAGCAAGTTAATACTTTAAATAAACAAGTATTTATATTGAAAAATGAACTTGCTTCTTTTAGCCCATTACCTTTTGGTTTTTATACAAAAAAAGAAACCGAAGAATTATAATTTAATTAAATTATGAGTAATGCTTTAATAAATTTTTATCATAATCTTGAAGAGCCAATTATTATTTATGATAAGAAACAGAATATTTTGTATCATAATTTGGCTTTTAAAAAAATTTTTGGTGATTTCAATAATTTTGAAGGCTATGATTGTCTTTCTAAATTGAGTTATAAATTTTCTTATCAGTTATGTTTTTTAAAATCAGAAGATTTAAAAACGTATTGTCCTCCTATTAGTGCTATAAAAAAAGATGTTAATTTTTCAACATTTGCAACTTATCAGAAAGACGAAAATAAATTTTATCACTTTATGATAAAAGCATTTAGTGTTAAAAGGTATAGAATTGTTTATTTTTACGATATAACTGATGAACTTAGAACAGAAAAATTAAAAGAAGAAAACGAAAGATTGAGAATTCAAAATGTAGAATTTGCATCTACGAATTCAAAAGCCCAAAACCAAGCTGTTAAAATGGCTCTTTTGAATAGAATTTCTGTGAGTATTAAAAATGAATTAGATATAAAAACATTAATTGAAAAGTCTTTAAGGGAATTAAGTATTGTTTTTGGTGCAAGTAAAAGTTATTTTGCTGAATATGATAAGAATGATTTTATAATTAAATATACATATCCTGAGGTCTATGCCCCACAAATAGGTGAAAAAGTTATATATTCAAAAACATTAACAGACGAATTACACAGTGGTGAAATTTCTATTCAGACTTGTATAAAAGAACATGAAGGTGCTTGTATTCCTTTGTTAAATTCAACTATAAGAATAATTATGCCTATAATCAAAAACTCACAATTGTTTGGTATAGCGGTTGTTTTTACTTCAAAAAAAGAAATTACTGCCTTGGAACGTGAACTTTTAACAGGGATTTCAATGGTTGTTACATCTTCTTTGATGCAAGCAAGTCTATTTCACCAGATTTCACAGAAAAAAGAAGAACTAGAATCAACAATTAAAGAGCTTAAAGAGACTCAATTGCAACTTATTAATTCTGAAAAAATGGCTTCATTAGGTCAATTAATTGCTTCTGTTGCTCATGAAATAAATACGCCTTTAGGAGCAATAAATGCAAATAATGAAATGATGGAGAAGCTTTTTAATGATTTTGATATTAGCACACTTGATATTTTGAAAGAAATGAATGGTATAGATAAGGAAGCCATAAAAAGAATAACAAATATTGTCCAATCTTTAAAACGATTTGTTCGTTTGGATGAGACTGTTCAACAAGAGGCGAATATCAATGAAGAGCTGGATTTAACTCTTGAATTGATAAGACATAAAACAAAAAAAGGATTTGAAATTATTAAAGAATATGGCAAAATTCCTTATGTAAGTTGTTACCCGAATATGCTAAATCAGGTATTTTTAAATATTTTGATGAATGCCGTTCATTCAATAGAAGAAATTAAGAGCAAAGATTCTTCTTATTGCGGAAAAATCAAGTTATTAACAAAGATTAAAGACGATTTTTTAAGTATAAGCATTTTTGATAATGGCACAGGTATTAAAGCGTCTGATAGAAAAAAAGTTTTTTCTGCGGGTTTTACAACTAAAAAAAAGGGACAGGGAACCGGTTTAGGACTTGCAATATGTAGAAAAATTATTGAAAAACATAAGGGTAGAATTTCTTTTGAAAGCGGTAAACTAATTGATGAACCTGATTTTAATACGGTTTTTACGGTGGAAATTCCTTTAATGTAGAGAAATTTGAAAAAGCTTGCAAGAAATATTTTATTTGGTATTATTTGAATATAAGCCCTGGTAGCTCAGCTGGATAGAGCAACTGCCTTCTAAGCAGTAGGTCATGCGTTCGAATCGCATCCAGGGTAGACTTAAAAAAGACTCCCATTCGAGGGAGTCTTTTCTGCGTTTAAGCCCACCCCGAAGGATTCTCAGCATCCCCCAATA
>CALUWM010000052.1 GCA_944324485.1 Candidatus Gastranaerophilales bacterium
AAATAGTAATTTGTCTTGCAGATTGTAAATTTTAATTTTAAATAAAATAAGTAAATAAATGTATAACATTTAAAGTGAGTATATTAGTTTTGATATGCTCATTTTTAATTAAAATAAGGAAATTATTCCTTATATTCTTGGAACACTTCACAAGAACAAACTTAAGATAAGCGTTGGTGCACAACCAAATTCTTCACCTCATTTTGGAACATTGGAAACAATTGCTTTAGCCTTTGCTTTAGCACGGAAAATTGAGGAATATGACTCAAAGAAAAAAGTTACTATTCTCTATGAAGTAATAGAGACTGCACCGAGTGAAACAGTTGTTATTGATGGAGTGAAATATCAGAGAAGTTTAAACTTTACTGGTAAAATTGATACCTATTTTGCAGAATATCTTGAAATCCTTAATCACTATAAGAAATTAACAGAAATTGACTACGAAATTAGGTACCAATACGAATTCAATGAGCAACCAGAAACTCTGGAAGTCTTTAAAACTGTATTAAAGAATAGAGAATATGTTGCTAAGAAACTGGATCAGAAATATGGCAATTTAAGAGTAAGAATGTCATGTCCCATTTGTGGTTTGACAGACAAGAATAGTGTCAACAATGTATATTCTGAAAACACAATAACTTTCTATTGCCCAGAACATGGAGAGTATTCAATAAATGTTAATGAAGGAATTTCTAAGCTTGAATACAATTCTCCTTTAAGAAATCTAATTAGAGGAATGAGTTATACTGCAACAAACCAAAGTGCAGACTATGATTTTGAAATTTTGAGAATTACAGGAAGCGATTATGCAGGTTTTTATCAGGAAGAATTGAGGTATAAAGTAGCATCTTATCTTGGATGTAAAGTAAGTGATATGTCCATGATATTTTATGCTCCTTTGGTGCTTGATTGGTCTGGTGCTAAACTGTCAAAATCGCTGTATGTGAAGGAAGGTGCTTACGGAGATATCCCAAAAAGATTTATCAACTACAGTTTCTTAAAAGAAGATTTAGGCTTTAAAGGTCTTGATATTTTATATGATATTGTGATAAACTGGATTAATAATCCGTATATGTTATTTAGGCATTACAGTATCTATTATTTTATCAAGGAGTTTGAGAAATATGAGTGATGAATTAACTAATGGAATATATGTAAGTATTAATCCAGAACCAACTTCTAAAATAGTGCAGGGAACAAAAAATCATGAATTTAGAAACTATATACCAAAAAAAAGTTTTAAATTTTTGTATGTATATGTAACTGCACCGCAAAGCCAACTAAAATATGTGATAGAAATTGGAAATATTGTGAAATATCCAGAAAAATTGGAAAGTAATGGAGATGGAAACCTTGATTTTAATATAGGAAAAAAATCTAAATATGCTTATCCAATAATTAAGGTTTATGAGCTAGATTGTCCAATTTCATTAGAAGAACTAAAAAACAAGTTTAGATTTGTGCCACCACAAGCATTTTCGTATGCTGAAACATTTGCTGAATTGACGGAACACCTGTCAAAAGCAGAAAAAACAATTATTGTAAACCAATAAAATTTAAAACTATCACACAAAAGACGCTGACATTGTCGGCGTCTTTTGCATGTAGTTGATTATATTAATTGTATTTTTATTGCAAGTATTCCATATTCTTTTTCTTGTTCAGGAGTATAAAAAGTGTGTACGCGTTCTAATTTTGCTTCTAAACTATTTGCAGTTCCACAAAGTCTGTAATCAATATCTTTAAAAAAATCTGCAAAAGAAGGATATCTTAATAATGCAAGAACATTTACAGAAATAGTATCATCTAGATTATTTAGGTTATGAAATATAATAGTATCTCCTAAATTTATATTTTTTCGCCTGTCATCATAAAGCCTAAGTTCAAATTTTTTTATACCACTTTTGATATTATTAAATGCGTTATTGTTTAATTTCATTTCATGTATCATTGTTACTACCTCCATACAATAAGTATAACATTATAAAATTTATTTTGCTATATATTTGTACAGATTTATAAAAAGTTAAGTTTGAAATTTACAATAAAAATTATATATGCTAAAATATTTATGAAAGAAAACAATATGAGTTTCTCGAAATATGTATTAAAAAATAAATAGAAAGAAGGAATAAGAATGATAGATTTAAAGAAATTACAAAAAGACATATATCAGAACAAAGTAGATAAAGGATTTAATGTAACAGATGTAAATAAAGAATTTTGCTTAACTTATGGAGAGGTTGCTGAAGCTTATGAGGCTTGGAGAAAAAAGAAAGATGATTTAGGTGAAGAACTAGCTGATGTTGCTATATATTTATTAGGATTATCAGAAATATTAGGAATAGATTTAGAAGATGAAATACAGAAAAAAGTTTATAAAAATTCAAAAAGAGAATATAAAGTTATTGATGGTGTAAACACAAGAGTAAAGGAATTTGATGAAGAATCTGAAAGATAATCTCAGCGACAAATTACAATTTATAGATTAGTTTGAAATACAACTAATCGTTTTTATTTTATAAAAACGGTAGAGTAGGGGGATAGCACATTTTTAAATATATAATAACTATGAAAATATATTAAATAAAATTTTGTGCAATCTTTAATCTGAAAATAATAAATTTATAAATAAAAACTTTTTTAAATATAAAAATAAATTTTAGGATTAAAAAAATATTTATAGAAATTTATAAAAAATTTTAAATTTTAATTTATAAATATTTAGAATTTTAAAAATTATAATTTGGTAATGCAAACATTGTAATATCAAAAAACGAACATTTGTTATTTAGTGATTTTTTTATAAAATTTATATAATATTTTAATTAAATTATTGTTTAATTAAGTTCAAAATCGTTTTTAAGCAATTTTAATTATTGAATTATAAAATTAATCATTTATTATATAAATATTATAT
>CALUWM010000053.1 GCA_944324485.1 Candidatus Gastranaerophilales bacterium
GGAGAATTTCTTGTATTTCAGGTTCTAGAGATGAGTATAATATCTCGTATGATTTACCTCCAAAAACTTTAACAACAAATTTTAACATTCTTGCGCAATTAAAGTTGCTTGTATGTTAGATTTTGCATCCATTATTCTAAAGCTCGCTTGTGCTGGCTAAAAATGAGTATATGTCATTCTTGTATCATTAAAATTTCAAAACCTTGTGTTAATTTTTCCGAAATGAAAGAATAAAATTCTACTCATAAATTCCGCCTGTGGGTATTTCGCAAAACTCACTATCGCTTGCGCTGTCGTTCGTTTGCTCAATTATCTTACGGCGGCTATCAACAGTTACGACCAAAACTCGTAGTTTTGGTCTTCACTCTGGCTTACGCTTTCTTAATTCCTTGCACAACTGGACTATACTAAAATAATCAAACTATCCGTACACCTTAAAAACAGTCTAAACGCTAGCTTTTTAAGAAAAAATCAAACTATCCGTACAGTCCCCAAAAAGTCCATTTCGGCAGTTTGATTTTTGCGGGTTATCTAATTTTCCGACCCGAAAATGCCCTCGTAGAGCGACCTAAGCCAAAATAATCAAAGTATCCGTACAAATAAAACCGGTCGTTAAATTACATCTATTTCATTTAATTGACCAAAGAAGCTTGTCTTTTCATAAGAATAAGGTTTTGCAATCTCACTATTACCATTTTTAACAGCTTCAACAAATTACATCCAAAAAAACACAAAAAATAGCAAGGGAGAGATTCGAACTCTCGACCTCACGGACTCTGCCGAAGCAAAAGTTGCCCCAATGGGCAAGTTTTGCATGAGGGAGCCGTGCGCTCCAAGAAAATGGAACGATAACTTGAGTTCCATTTGTGCAAAGAAACACATGGTTTGATTATAGTGTACGCTTGGTTTGATTATTTTAGTAATAGTAATATAAAAATCTTATTTAATTTTTTTCATTTTATAAATTTTCTATTATACCACTGTCATAGGTTTTATTCCATAAAATCCGCCTAAATTTGAAAGGTCTTACAAATTATGCCCGTTTTTCTTTACAAACAACAACTCTATACAATAGAATACAGGGAGTGTTAATTAAATGAAAGGATAGAATATTTTGTCAAATCAAAACATTTTTAAAAATGCAGCAGAAATTTTATACAAGGATGAAAAGAAAAAGAAAAAAGAAAAAGAATTAAGAAATTCGCTAATAAGTGAATTAGGTGACGAAATAGAGCCAAAACATGTACTGTATTCATCAAATGAAGAATTAACAAAAATGAAAGAAGAAAAAAATAAAAAGGATAATAATTCAAAAGTGCCTTTGCCAGGCAATAATTCAGATGAAGAATTATATTTTTTAAAGAATAACTCTGAAATTAATAAAACTAATGAAAACGATAAAAAAGAAACGCCAAGAAATGATATTAAAGAAGGTGAAATTGAAATTAATGGAGTAAAATTAAAAGATAAGATACCAATTAATGATGATACAGATGATGAAAACAATGATGAAAATATTGAAATCAAAAAATTGAATAATTCAAAAGCAAATGTTAACAAAAAACATGAAGAAACAGAAGACACAACGCCTTTTAAGCTGCATGCCGAGTATAAAGAAACAAAAGAAGATAACGAAGTTAAAATTTCTAATGATAACCCAGATGAAAGAAAACCTAAAATTCAAGATGAAGACTTTAATAAAATGATGAAGCATATATATAAAACAGAAGGCGGTTTTGTAGACAATAAAAATGATTTAGGTGGCAGGACAAACAAAGGAATAACTCAAAAAACTTTTGATGCCTATAATAAAAAAATGAATAGACCATTAAAAGATGTAAAAGATATAACTTTTGATGAAGCAGATGAAATTTATTACAAGGAATACTATAAAGCATCTGGTGCGGATAAAATAAAAGATAAAAATCTTGCATATTTGCATTATGATTCAGCTATTAACCATGGGGTAGGTAGAGCAAAACAATTTTTAGAAAAATCCGAAGGAGATTTTGATAAGTATTATGCCTTAAGAAAAAAATATTATGACAATAGAATTGTAGAAAGACCTAATCAAAAAGTTTTTTATAATGGATGGGTAGATAGAATTAACAGAATAAAAAAGATGAAAGAAAATAATTAATTGGCATTTTGCTTATATAATTCAGTTGAATAAAGCATTTCATACAATTGTTCTAATCTATATTTTGCATTCAATAATTTATAATTTTCAGAAATGGTTATCGGCATATATGGCGGATAATTATCGCCAAAAGTGCTATCTAAAAATGAGTTATCTTGCTCATAAAATTCTTGCCATTTTTGTTGAGATTTGATTAATCCGCTATATTGTTCATCCGATAACACTTTTTTTAATTTTTTTACTATTTTTTCAATTTCAATGTTATATTTATTTTTTCCTTCAATTGTACATTGAAGCATTTGGTGATATGTAATATCTTCTTTTTCTATACAACTATTGAATTCATCATCAATTTTTTTAGGAATATTTGGATGTGAAATATTTTCTACTTTTTCTTTAATTGAATTTCGAACTTGAGAAAAACAAAAAGGTACAGTGCATAAAATGATTACAGTTATTAATAAAATGATTTTTTTCATAAATTTATTATATTTAAAATTTAAGAATAAGAAAAGAATTTTTAAAATTTTATATATTTGATTTATAAAAAACACTAAAAAAATAATTTAAAATTACTTTTTGGTATTCATTATATAATAATTACAAAAGATGAGCTTGATAAAATATGGAACAAAAAATAGACAACAAACATATTAAGAAGTATATTTTAAAGGCTATACTGTATATTATATTTTTATGGATTGCATACGATTTTTTTCTTTTAATACCAGATATTTTAGTAATACTTTTATATAGC
>CALUWM010000054.1 GCA_944324485.1 Candidatus Gastranaerophilales bacterium
AAACTAACTCAAAAAAATATCGATGATATTTTAGATGTTTATAATAAACGAGAAACAGTTGATAAATTCTCTTATGTTGCAACTTTTGAAGAAATTAAAGAAAATGAGTTTAATTTAAATATTCCGCGCTATGTTGATACTTTTGAGGAAGAAGAAATTATAGATATTGCGCAAGTGCAAACAAATATCAAAAATATTAAATCTGAGCTTGAAGTAGTTGAAAAGGACTTGGCAGAAGCCCTTAAAGAATTAGGATTGGGGGTATAAGTGACTATAAAAACATGGACAGAAGTAAAAAATGAAATTAATAAAAACAGCACAAAAAGTGTTCTTCTTGGAAATGGTTTTTCGATGTGCTGGAGCTATGAACATTTTAAACAATCTAATTTAAAATCAGAAATTAAAATTTTGGACGGTGTAACAGGAGAAAATCCTGAACAATGTATAAAAAGTTTAAAAGATTGTATAACAGATAATATTCAATATAAAGAGATTATACAAGAAATTATTGATAAAAAAATCACCGCAGACTTTATTAGGGTTCTGTTTCAACGCTTGCCTCAAAGAATAGATAAAGAAAAGGCGGTGCCATTTGTTGAATTTTTATCGATGTTTAACAATTACTTTACACTGAATTATGATTCATTATTATATTTTCTGTTAAATAAATTTAAAATTAGTAATCAAAATAATGATTTTGATAATAATGCAGTTATTCACAGAACTATGGAACGGATTGAGCCAATTATTTCAAATGTAATTGAGAGGGATTTGTATTCAAAAATATCTGATAATCAGTATGAAAAAATGGGTGCAATGTCAGAACAAAAAATGGATTTTGTAAGAAAACAAATAATAAATGAACTAAATAAACACTATGATGATATTCCCGAAATAACAAATTTATTCACTAGGGGAGGTTTAAAATCAACCTACAAAAACTTAATTAATAATAGGATAGCGGCACAACAAGAAGGTGAAATTAAGCCAGAACTAAAGAAGCTAATTGTAAATGATGGTTTTAGCTCGGATGCAATAAATTTAATATGGGATAAAGATTCCCAATGTAACTTGTTTCATATACATGGTGCATATCATATTTTTGAAAATGATAATGAAGCTAAAATATATAAAATGAGTTCAACTAATAAAGATGGTATGCTTGAAAATATTGAAAATTACTTAAATAACGGAAATATGCCGTTCGTAATTTTAGATGGCACCTATGAAAACAAATTAGATAAAATAAATAAAAATTTGTATTTAAAACATTGTTATGAATCCTTGGAACAAATTAACGATACGCTTGTCTCTCTGGGAGTTAGTTTTGCAGATAACGATCAGCATATAATTGATGCCATTGTTAATAATGCAAACTTAAATAAAATTTTTATAGGTTTGTGGCAAGACGAAAAATTAGAGTCAGAGTTTAAAAGACTAAAAGAAAAATTCAATAAAATTTTAGATAAGGTTGTATTTTACACATATAACGATACTTTTACAATATCAAAATCGGGGTCTCTAGATGAATAAAAAAGCAGAAATTAAGAATAGAATAGATTTAATTAATCGAGGGGAAGTTCCCGAGGGTTATAAAAACGAGCATGGATATACAATTCCTAAGGATTGGCAAGAATTACCTTTAATAGATATGTGTACAAAAAGACAAGAAAAAGCTGGATGTAAAAAACTAGAAACACTAAGTATTTCTGCAGGGATTGGATTTGTAAATCAAGCAGAAAAATTTGGAAGAGAACTCTCTGGAGAACAATATAAAAATTATACAGTGATAAGAGCAGGGGATTTTTCTTATAACAAAGGAAATTCAAAAAAATATCCCCAAGGATGTATATACCTTTTAAAAGACAGAAAAATAGCCGCTGTTCCAAATGTATTTAACACTTTTAGATTAGAGGATAGTTATAATGCCAAATATTATATGCATTTATTTAGTAGTGGCTATTTGAATAAACAACTTTTTAAATGGATTAATTTTGGAGTTAGAAATGATGGGTTATTAAACCTATATGATGAAGATTTTTATAAATCCATTTTACCAATACCGCCAAAACAAGAGCAGGAGAAGATTGCGAAGATTTTGAACTACTGTGATAAGGTTATTGAACTTAAACAAAAATTGCTGGAAGAAAAAAATAAAGAATTTATTATTGCTATTAATAAATTAATTTATAAAAATAATCTGAAGTATCCAATAAAAAAAATTGAAGAAGTTTGTGAAATATTAGATAATAAAAGAATTCCATTAAATGACGAAGAAAGATTAAATATAAAAGGATCAATACCTTATTATGGTGCAAATGGTGTTTTAGACTTTATCAATAAATATATATTTGATGAAGAGCTTGTTTTATTGGCTGAAGATGGTGGACATTTTGATGAATATTATAAGAGACCTATTGCACAATTTGTAAAAGGAAAATCTTGGATAAATAATCATGCTCATATTTTGAAAGCAAAAAATAAAGAAAATTTATACTTGTATTTTTCACTAGTTCATAAAAATATTTTATCTATATTAAATGGAGCAGGTCGTGCAAAATTAAATCAAGCAGATTTAAAAAAAATAAAAATACCATATCCTGAAGACAAAAAACAGAATGAAATAGCTAGAATATTATCTATGAAAGAAAAGCACATTAAACTTTTAGAACAAGAACTTGAACAATATAAACAATTCAAAAAATCACTTTCACAACTGCTTTTGACAGGCATTGTAAGAACAGTGGAGGTAGATTGTGAAAACTGATGTTTATTTTGCAAAAAAAGACGGGATGTTATTGATTGCTT
>CALUWM010000055.1 GCA_944324485.1 Candidatus Gastranaerophilales bacterium
ATCTTAGAAAAAGTTATACAAAACAACAAAAAAAAAAAAATGCAAATAAATATTTTAAAAAATCATATGAAATTACATCTTCTAAAACAAGTATAGAAAAAATAAGTTTTAAAAATGAAAATCAAAACATAGATGATTATTTAGATATGGCAGCTATGTATTTTGAAATTGGAGACATCAAAGAAGCAAGTTTCTATGCAGATATGATGTTAAAAATTGATCCAAAATCGTCAGAAGCATTATTTATCAAAGCAAAAACAACATATCTTGAAGGTGATAAAGAAAATGCAAAAAAATATCTTTCGCAAGCTATCATTTTTAACAATGAGCTTTTAAAAACCAATTTAGCAAAAGATCTTGAAATCACTGCAATTCCGGAAACAACAAAGGAAATATATAATCTATTGGCTCTTAACAACTACTATACAGGTGAAATTAATCAAGCCATTGATAATTTAAAAAATTATTTAAAAATAGATAAAAATCCTGAAATATATAATTTCTTAATAAATTGTTATTTAAAAAATAATGATGTTGCCTCTGCAAAAAATACACTTAATGAATACAAAAAAATATTTCACGATGATAATCTAAAAACACTTTTGCTTGAATCAGAAATATATGCCATAGAAAATAATCACGAAAAAAAATTAAATTCTATTTTAAAAGCATATGAAATAAACCCAAATAATACAGAGGTGCTTTTTAAATTAGGAAATTATTATCTTGAAAATAAAAACTATAAAAATGCAAAAAAATATTATGAAATTCTAACTAACATTGATGATTCATTATATGAAGCATATTATGGATATATATATTCACTTATCGAAACCGGAGAATTAAAAAAAGCACTAGATTTAATAAGAAAAGCATCCAAAATAAACACTAAATCAAGTGAAATGGAGTTTTTATTATCAAAAATATGCTACAAAGAAGCTAATTTTAAAGAATCCCTTGAATATATAAATGAAGCTTTAAAAAAAGAAAAAAATCCTAAATACTACCTTGAAAAAGCAAAAATCGAATATTATCTAAAAGACTACAACAATTCAATAATAAGCTTGAATGAAATAAAAGAGCTAACAACAAATTCAGATAAAAAAGAAATTGAAAAATATTATATTCAAAATTATCTTAAATTAAAAGATGTCAAAAAAGCCGAAGAATACTTAAACAAAAAACTTTCTCTTGACAAAAACTCATTAATATATAAATATAATTTGTATGTTTTATATAAATTACAAGGCAATGAAAAGAAAACAAAAACACAATTTGCACAAATAAAAAAATTTAAACCCGTATCTCCAAAAGACTATATCGATTTAGCGGAAATAAATTTTGAACTTACAAACATAAATTCAGCAATCAAAATATTAGATAATGCCATTAAAAAATTCCCAAATTCTTATGAGTTGTACGCACAAAAAATTAAATTATACTATATGGCAAACATGCCGGAAAAACTCAAAGAAACAATCGATAAAACTAAAAAAATATTTGAATAATTAGCCGACTCGGGTAATATACAAACAGCAAGTTGTTTAATATCATAGCCTTGACACTGAATAGGAATGAGAGCTGATATGAAAACAATCACCTTATATGTCGTAGATGATTATTTGTTGACCAGAATTGCACATAAAAAATATTTTGCAAACGATGAAAATTTTAAAGTGATTGGCGATTTTCAAAATGCGGAAGACTGTTTGGAACAAATGAAAAAAACACCCGCAGATATTGTACTTATGGATATTGAACTTCCTGAAATGAACGGGATTGAAGCCACTAAGATAATTAAAGAAAAATATCCAAAAACTAAAGTTATTATGTTTACTTCCTATGAAAACGAAGAAAGAATTTTAGCTTCTCTTGCTTGTGGAGCTTGTGGTTATATTTTAAAAAATAACAATGAAACAAATTTAAAAAAAATTATTAAAATGGTTGCATCAGGAGAATTTTGGATGGACTTAGAAATTGCCAAAATGGCATTTTCATCTATTCCGACACCAAACATAAAAGACTTAGAAAATTTATATGAAAATAAAAAACTCAGAAACAGTTTAACCGAAAGAGAATTAGAAGTTTTAAAACTTTTAATAGAAGGAAAAACTAATTCGCAAATTGCAAAAGAAATAATTATATCAACAAATACAGCTAAAGCGCATGTCGGAAATATCTTAAATAAACTGGCTGTTGAAGATAGAGTTCAAGCAGCAGTTAAGGCAGTAAGAGCAAATTTATTTTAATCAGAGGAATAAATGTTTTTTAAAAAAAAACTCATAAAAAAAATAAAAAATAAATTTAAACAAATAAAAAGCAGGTATAATCAAAAGTTACAAAAAGAAAGAAACAAATTTACCTGCATTTTAAACCATGATATAAAAACTCCTCTTTTAGCACAAATACAAAGTTTAGAATTAATTTTAAAAGAAAGATTCGGCAAATTAAATTCAGAACAAAAAAACATATTAAATGAAATTTTAAATTCAAATTATTTTTTATTTGAAATTATTTCAAATGCAATTTTCCTTACAAAATACGAAAACGAACAACCAAAACCAAGATTGGAAAATATAGATATAATTGAGCAAATCCAAGATTGTTGCAACATGATTAAAAATTTTGCTAAAGAAAAATCGCAAAATATTATTGTAAAATCAAATAAAAAAAATGAAATAAAATTAAAAGCAGACAGAAAAATGAATAAAAAAATCATTTTTAATATTCTTTCAAGTTCAGTTTCTTTTGGTTTTGAAAAAAGTGATATTGAAATTATGGTCAA
>CALUWM010000056.1 GCA_944324485.1 Candidatus Gastranaerophilales bacterium
TGTCAAATTAAAAGAACTTGAAGAAATTGTTAAAGACATGCCAATGAAAAATAAATTAAAACCTAATGGGTAAAAATTTTCAAATTTGATATAATAAAAAAGCAATTTTTAACCTTCACATGTTTTAAAAAAGGAGAAAAGCAAAGGTGGTATCAATGACTGATTTTATGAATAATATAAAAAGTGGAAAACCTAATAATTTTTCAACAAACAGTACTGCTTTTATTCCAAATTCTGATACCAATTTATTGAATAAAAATTTAAATGCTCAAAAAGCAGATGTAGTCAATTTGAGTAAAAATAAAGTTTTTAATAAAAATAAAAAGAAAAAAATTATAACTTATACTGCTATTGGAACAGGTGTTATTCTTGCAATTTTAGCGTTTTTTAAGAGAAAACAAATAAGTGATTTTTTCTCAAATTTATTTAAAAAGAAACCTAATAATCCATCTCTGCAACCAGATGCACCAAGACCGCCAAGAGGAGCAGATGTACCACCATCTTCTGGTGGTAGTGGAGGCGCAACACCGCCAACTCCGCCAAGTAAAGGAAATTTATCAGACATGTTTTCGCATACACTCCTTCCAACTGCAGATGAATATACAAAAATTGAAAACGAGTGGTTTGAAGCTGTGAATACCAATTCAAAAGATAGTCAAATTCAAGAGTTGGGACATAAAATGTCTGCGATGAAAAAAGCAATGATAGAAGGTAATATTTCATTTATCCCAAAAGCCCCTGAAACATTTGCTTCTGAAGCCGATAAAATTGAATACATACAAATGGCACTTAGAAAAGCAAATATAAATGAGGCTTCTGCAATGGATGCAATGGCTGTGTTTGAAAAATATGGAAGCAGATATGAATATGGAACATACAAAGCATTAAATACAAATAATGGAGTTTCAGATTTAGCCCTTGCTGTTGAGCAAGTTGCTGATGATTTAGATGCCAAAACAGCAGATAAAGTTATGAATAAATATATTGATTTATTTAATAAATATGCAAGAATCGATGGCGATTACACAGACGCAAGAAGACTGACAAGATTGATAGAACGAAATCATGACAAAATGTCAGAAGAAACAGTAATTAAATTTATTGAATCGTTAAAACAATTTTCATTTGAACGTGCTCAAACTTGGAGTATAAGAAAATATATTGTAGAAAACGAATTTACAAAAAGAAGCCCTGAAGAATTAAAAAGAATAGATGTCAAATTAAAAGAACTTGAAGAAATTGTTAAAGACATGCCAATGAAAAATAAATTAAAACCTAATGGGTAAAAATGAAAATATTTTTACCAACTAATCTAGATATAAATATTTTGACAAAATATAGCACAACTTGTCAAAAAATAGAAAGTATTAGCAAAAAAGAGCTTAATAACTCCACATTTTTGCCAAATTATTTTCAGGTTAATAAAAGTTTTATTAATTTTTGTAGTAAAAAACAAAATAATTCTTTGGATAAATATTTTGGTGGATACAAAAAAGAAAAAGGACTTTTTGATGATTTGCTTCTTTCTCCATTGAATAAAAAAATGCAATTACCGCCTTCTGTTTTATTGGTCACTCCAGATAAATATTTCGAATCAAAATTACTAGAAGGTTTTATTGATACCACACAAGTAAATTGTGTGCAAGTAGCAGCCAATGATGATACCAATATTGATATTATTAAAAAGAAGTTGCAAGATGCAAAAGATAATTATGACAAAAAAGGAGAACAAACAATTATTATCATAAAAAACGCAGAAAGCGTTATTGGAATGACTCCTGCATATGCAAGAGAAATGTCTTTAATTCCATTATCGGAACAAAATATAAAAGATATAAAAAAAAGTGGTGCAAATTTGAAAAAAGTTAATTTTTTTAAATCGTTACTAGACGCTCCTTATCAAAAATATGCAACAATATTGTTTACAACTTGCAAACCACAATATATTCATCCAGATTTAATTACAAGAAACGGGAAAATGAAAACTATTATATTCCCAATTCCACAAGGGAAAAATATAAAAGATATTGTAAAATTTGAAGCTACTCAAACTAACGACACTTTAAAAAGATTTCAAATAAATGATGACAAACTTACAGAAAGACAACAAAAACAAGTTAATAGACTTATAATTAATGAAAAATTATCAAAAATGGAAATTGATAAAAATGATTTTCCGTATCAAAAAATTATGAATTTTTCAATCCCATCAAAAACAAAGGGAGCATACACAATGCAAGATTATAATGAGATTATGTTGAAATCCCTAAAAGATTACATAAAGCAACCGCAAACGCCATTTTATATCCATTTTGTTTTTAATTTATCATCTCAAAAAAGAAGTTTAGATTCTGAAAGTTTTATTCAATACGATTCAATGAAATATATACTTTCCTTGTAAGTTTTAAAAATTTGAATAATTAATTTATTTTTGTTAAACAAATTCCCAATGATATCCGTAAGTGGTCTCTCGTATACCTTTGCAGGCTTCCTTAATGCTTGCCATTGCTAAATACCACTTGCTGTCAATTCTTTTTCATATAGAAATTCAACAACATCTCTTGTGCATCAACATATAACACCTGTTTCAGTAATAATGAGCTATTTACTATATGGAATTTATTGAAAAGATTAACCAACTAAAGGAACGCTGTTCAGCTATGAAAGACAGCTCGCAAACAGAAG
>CALUWM010000057.1 GCA_944324485.1 Candidatus Gastranaerophilales bacterium
TTGCTACAAAACCATATTGTAAATAATTTAGTAGATTATGCAACAGGTGTCGAAACGGGTTTAGATTCTAATGCTCGTAAAAATCGTGGCGGGCATTTAATGGAAAATCTTGTTGAAAGTTATATTCAAAAAGCAGGTTTTATTAAGGGACAAAATTACTTTAAAGAAATGTATATCCATGAAATTGAGCAAAAATGGAATATAAATTTATCCGCAATTTCTAATCAGGGTAAAATGGAAAAACGTTTTGATTTTGTAATTAAAACAGATAAACAAATTTATGTAATTGAAACTAACTTCTATGCTAGTGGAGGCTCAAAATTAAACGAAACAGCAAGAAGTTATAAAACACTTGCACAAGAAGTTGCAACAATAGATGGGGTAACATTTATCTGGTTCACTGACGGCTGTGGATGGAACAGTGCTAAAAACAATCTTGAAGAAACTTTTGATGTTTTAGATACTGTTTATAATATTCAAGATTTGGAAGATAATATTTTAATAAGGTTGACCTAGAAATGGATAAATTGGCAGATTATTTTATCAATATCCTTCTTGATTATATCTGGAACAACACAATTGTATTGCGTTGTTCTCTAGTTATGCTGCTAATAATAATTTTTATTATTTATCAAAAAAGGACTGAGGTCTATAATGCCCTTTTCCCTATTACATATGATAAATTATGTTTAAAGATTGGCACAATATTAAACAAGAATAAGAATTTGTTTCGAGAATTTGGGCCAAATTCATCAATAAATTCTGAAAAAGACCCGATAAAACAAAATTTAAAATTATGGAGAAACATAAAAACAAACGAAATCTTACCAAATAATAAGAAAATAAGAAATTTAATTGAGGATAATGATAAAATAATTTCTTCTACTGATAAACCTTTATTTCAAAAAATGTTGAATCATATAATTGCATTTGAAGCTCATTGCCTTGATGAATCTATTGATTATAGAAATTTTCAATTTCCTATTGAATTTGAAAAATTTATATATTTAAAATGTGAATACCTAAACAGAAAACAAATTGAAAAAATTGCCAAATGGATAAAAAATAAATTTTTAGGTAAAAAATCTAAACAACTAGAAATAAAATCTGTATACATATTTGGCTCGATTCTTAAAGCTCAGTACAAAGATATTAATGATATTGATATTTTAATATTTAGTGAAATTTTTGAAAAAAATGATATTTTAAAATTTGCGAACTTTGTAAAAAGAACAAAAAAAGAATTCGCTTGTAAGTTTAAAAAAGAATTAAATTGTACTTCATTTACAAAAAACGAAAAAAATGGATATAAAGAATTTTTAGAAAAAATTGATATTAAAAAGGAGTTGTAATGGGCAAAAATTTACATTATTCAATTATCAACTTCATAAAACAAAGATTACAAGAATGTAACAAAATAAATTCATACATTCTTGTACCAAATACCAATCATTATGTAATAGAAGTTAAAAGAAATTTACCATATGAATCATTTAAAATTTATATGAGTGATGAATACAGATACACAATAACGGACTATTACAATAAACCTACAGAAATTAATAAAGGAGATTTTATATATCTAGCAAGACCCGAAGCAAATTTTGCAAATGAAATTGAGATAATGGAGGTTGCTTTGTCTGATGGTATATACATAGGTAAGTTTTCCAGATTGCTTAGTTTTATGAATAGGTCTTTAAAAGATGCTGAGATAAATACAATCAATCACATCAATAAATTAAAGGAAGAAGAAAAAGAACGAAACAGACGTAATCTATAGTAAAATTTTAAGTTGCATAATATTTAGGCATAAATCAGATAAGTTATATTATATTGATATTATGATATTAGCACAACTGGACTATACTAAAATAATCAAACTATCCGTACACCTTAAAAACGGTGCTAAACGCTAGCTTTTTAAGAAAAAATCAAACTATCCGTACAGTCCGAAAAAAGTCCATTTCGGCAGTTTGATTTTTGCAGGTTATCGTAATTTTCCGACCCGAAAACGCCCTCGCAGAGCGGGCTAAGCCAAAATAATCAAAATATCCGTACAAATCAATCTGGATATTAAATTACACCTGTATTCTATTTCTATGATATTTGTTACCTATTTTAAAAAATAAGCACTAAAAAAAGTTTTAGAATTCCTCTAAAACTCTTTACTTATAAATGGTTGCGGGAGCTGGATTTGAACCAACGACCTTCGGGTTATGAGTTGAGAAATTTACTTTTTGCAATTTTTAGCAATATATCCCAAACTCTATTATTATAAATATTTTAGCTATTTTAAATCAATTAATTTTTAATAATTTTTAGTAGTTTTTTGTAAAAAAGTTGAATTATTGTTGAATTATTTTATGTAAAATTTTTTTGCATATCCTCAATATACTCTTCACCCTTTAATGTCAAATAATCCTCTGGTATAGTTGTAAAAAAATGCTGCCTCATACCTCTTTTTGCTACAACGTGCGTATAGCCTAGTGTATTTAATTCATCTATAACCTCAATCATACCGCTTATATCTTTTCTTATGAGCTCCTTAACTCCTTGATTTACCTCTAGTAATGTTTTGTTATTCTGCTTTGAGTTATAAAGCAAATTTAACAATTC
>CALUWM010000058.1 GCA_944324485.1 Candidatus Gastranaerophilales bacterium
ATGGAACAAGTGATCTGGCAATTGTCAATTTAAAGATTGAAGGTGTCATGGTCGTGCCTTGTGCCATTTCTCTGGAAGATGTAGAAGTGGAATTTCATACAGAATCCTGCGAAGTTTATTCTTTCGATAAGAATAATGAAAGCGAAGATGTGCATGAACCCAAGAAAGATATCGTTGAGCTGTCCCCAGTGATTTTCCAGCTCATCTTGATGGAAGTTCCAACCAAGGTTGTAAAGGAAGGTCTTGTCGAGTATCCGAAAGGAAAAGGCTGGGAAGTTGTCAGAGAGGACGATTTGATTGCAGAGAAGAAAGATGCAATTGATCCTCGATTAGCAAAACTAAAGGAATTTAAGATAGAAGAATAGATCAGGAGGTACTAACAATGGCTGTTCAACAGAGACGTAATTCAAAAACTAGAAAAGCTAAACGTAGAACACATTACAAATTAGCAGCACCTACTTTGGTTAGATGTCCAAAATGCGGCGCGCTGAAGAGAACTCACAGAGTTTGCGGTGAATGTGGCGATTACAACGGAGAAAAAGTTGCATAAGAAGAGCTGAAAAGCTCTTTTTTGTTAGGGTTTGAAGCCTGTTCAATTGTATGAAAAAAAAGATATAATAAATACATATGAGGAGGAATTTATTATGAGTTTTCCAAAAGATTTTTTGTGGGGCGGTGCTACGGCAGCTAATCAATATGAAGGCGGCTGGAATGAAGGCGGCAGAGGCCCTGCTAAAACCGATGTGACGACTGGCGGCAGTGCAACTGCACCTCGTTATATTACTTATTTGATGCCGGATGGTACTGCTGGTGCTTATTCTCAGTTTGGCGGAAGCTTGCCGAAAGGGGCAAAGCATGCGGTTGTAGATGGCTATTATTATCCAAATCATAATGCAACGGATTTTTATCATCATTATAAAGAAGATATTGCTTTATTTGCGGAAATGGGCTTTAAAATGTTCCGTATGTCTATTTCATGGAGCCGTATTTTTCCGAAAGGAATTGAAGAAGAACCAAATCCGGAAGGATTGGCATTTTACCACAATGTCTTTACTGAATTGCACAAATATAACATTGAACCTTTAGTGACTATTTCTCACTATGATACACCTTTGTACATTGAAGATGAATTGGGCGGATGGGTCAATCGCGATGTCATTGGTTTATTTGAACGTTTCTGCCATGTGATCTTCAAAGAATATCAAGGCTTAGTCAAATATTGGCTGACATTCAACGAAATCAATTCTCAGATCATGATCAAATCTTTCTTCCCAAATTGTCCGGCTGAATTATTGGATAAGGCTTATAAGGGACTTCATAATCAATTTGTGGCCAGTGCAAAGGTAGTGAAATATGCGCACGAAAATTATCCGGAATATCAGATGGGCTGTATGATCGGCGGATTAGTCAGCTATCCATTGACTTGTGATCCAAAAGATGTTTTGGCTAATCAAAAGAAAATGCGTGATTTGTTCTATTACAGCGGAGATGTCATGATGCGCGGAGCTTATCCAAGCTATGCACCAAGAATTTGGAAAGAAGAAGGCATCGAAATGAATATTTCTGAAGAAGATAAACAGATTCTGATGGAAGGAAAAGTGGACTTCTACAGCTTCTCTTATTATTCTACCAGCTGCGAATCTACTCATAATAATGAACCGAAAGATGGCAAAGGAAATCTTGTCATGGGCTATAAAAATGAATACATTCAATATTCTGATTGGGGATGGGGCATGGATCCGGATGGATTGCGCTATATCCTGAATGAATTGAATGATCGCTATCAAAAACCAATCATGGTTGTGGAAAATGGCTTGGGAGCTATTGATACATTGGAAAGTGACGGTACAGTTCACGATCCTTATCGTATTGATTACATGCGAGGACACATTCAGGCAATGAGTGAAGCCATTGAAGATGGTGTCAATCTGATTGCTTATACACCTTGGGGCTGCATTGATTTAGTCAGTGCTTCAACCGGTGAAATGAGAAAACGCTATGGCTTCATTTATGTCGATATGGATGATGAAGGCAAGGGAAGCATGAATCGCTACCGCAAAGATTCTTTCTATTGGTATAAGAAAGTCATTGCTTCTAACGGCGAAGATCTGGATTAAAGAAAAAGGCTGTCAGCGCTGGCTGATAGCCTCATTTTTTTGCAGGCATTTGCTATGAAAAGTCAAATCATCATAACTTCTTGGACTGAACAGAATCGTGATGGCATAAACATGCTCATAATCATGCTGGGCATAGAGTTTTGGCTTAAAGAAAAAATCAACATTGTAAGAGTGAATTTTATCTTGAGTTGTTTTGATCTGAATGGCTAGCGGAATTTCTTGTTCATAAACAATTTCTTTTCTCTCTTGCAAAGAAGTAAGAACTGAAGCCATATAATAATCCAATTCCTCTGTTTGTTCCAAATAGTAGGCTGAAAGGATGAATTCATCTTCATTTTGCAGGTAAGCTTGGAAACCGATATTATCGAGGATAAGAGCGGCTCTTCCTTGTGAATCTTCAAATTCAATTGTTTCTCCGCCTAAAGTATTCTCCCATTTTTCATCAATTAATTCATAAATATTGATTTGAATCGTTTTCACGGTATCATCCAAATAAAAATCATAGAGATAACATTTTTCTTCAGGTTCTGATAATTGCAAAATATTTTCCTCTTCTTCAGTAAGCTGCGCCATTTCAATATACATGTTCGGTGTTTGATTTCCTGAATTTAAAATTGTGCATCCGCTGAGTACGATGATAAGAAATAAACTGAATAATCTCCATAAACGCTTCATGAACATCCTCCTCTCTGATGGGTGTTCCTTTCCTTCATTATAACGAATTTCTTATAAAATAGGAATTTTTATTATAATTTAAACAATAAAAAAGCATAGCCTTTTTGGACTATGCAGTGAGTTTTTATCGTTTGATTGTTTGAATGGCAATGCAGCCAGGACCGCCCTGTGTAATAAAGGCAGGCGATAATTCGTGAACTTCTATTTCACAGTTAAATTCTTCTTTTAAGCGATTGGCAGTTTCTTGCGCCTTATCCAAACAGCAGGCATGAGAGACACCGATGTACCAGGAATCATCAACGTTGTGATCTTTTAAGAAATGAATAATTTCATCGACAGCGCTTTTATAAGTACGTTTCATAGCGAATTTTTCCAGCTTCATCTTATCTTCTGTCTGAGTCATGATCGGTACGATTCTTAAGAATCCGCCGATGGCTGCAGCTGCCGGTGTTAATCTTCCGCCGCGTTTTAAGAATGAGAAGTCACTTGGGATCAAAAAACTGTAAGAGTGTTCAATACTTTCATTCAGTTTTGCCAGCAATTCATCTAAAGAAGTTCCTTCATTGACCAATCGAACCGCCTTCTGAAGCAGATAACGGTGCGGTGTGCACAATGTCTTAGAATTGATGACATGAATTCTGTCTTTATTTTTGCTGGACTCTCTGGCTGAGCAGGCACTTTGATAAGTTCCAGATAAACCATCGCACATGGTGATGTCCACAATATCACAATCTTCATATTGGTCGTATACTTCCATTTTTTGTCCAATTGATGGCTGTGAAGTCGTAGGAACAAATTCCTGATGAATTAATCGAATAAATTCTTCTGTTTTGATATCCTCATATTCACGATAAGATTGATTGTCAATGTTCACACTGAGCGGAACGATAATAACACCCATCTTTTCTCCTT
>CALUWM010000059.1 GCA_944324485.1 Candidatus Gastranaerophilales bacterium
GAGTCGTATTTCATATAACATTAAGGAGTGTAGAAAGCATGAAAGTCAAAAGAACATTGGTAGTCGCAGCAATAGCTATATTCGTGGCGGTATTCAGTTTATCTGGTACCTCTTATGCTGCAGATACTGCTTATAACGGTCCTGAGTACAAGTTTGCACTCGGACATGTTATAGCAGACGGTACACCGCTTGATGTAGGCGCAAAGTACTTTGCTAAGCTAGTCAATGAAAGAAGTGGCGGAAAAATTACAATTAACGTATATTCCAATTCTGCGCTTGGCGATAACCGCTCAATGATTGAGTCATTGCAGCGTGGCAGTCTTGACTTCATGTTCCCTGCAATTGCAAACCTTGCTGCGTTCACAAAAAGTACGATGTTGCTTGACCTTCCGTTCCTGTTTAATAATAATAAGCATGCAGAAGCTGTGCTTGATGGTAAAATCGGTCAAAATATCCTCAACGAACTTCCTAAAGCCGGGCTTGTCGGCCTAGCTTGGGGGGTGCAGGGATGGCGCCAGCTGACGACTAAAGACACTCCAGTTCATCATCCTTCAGACATGGAAGGTTTAAAGATTCGTGTACAGGATAACGAAATACATATCGCATATTGGGATGCGGTTGGTGCGGCAGCGACTACGATGGCGTATTCTGAGCTTTTTACAGCTCTCCAGCAGGGAGTTGTTGACGCTCAGGAAAATCCTGTAGGGAACGTAAAATTGTCCGGATTCGGAGAGGTCCAGAAATATATTATCAAGACAGATTATATATATGACCCGCTTCCTTTGATGGCCTCTAAAAAGGTGTGGGACAAGATGGACGCTTCAGCACAGGAGATTATACGGCAGGCTGCTATTGAAGCAGTGAGATATGAAAGAGATTACTGCTACAAATATGATGATGATATTCTAAAAGAATATGAAGCAGGAGGAAAGAATACCGTTATTTATCTTACACCGGAAGAAAGAGAAGAATTCCGCAAAGCCGCTAAGCCGGTGTATGATAAATATGCAAGTATTATCGGCGCAGACGTTATAGCTGAAGTTCAGAAAATCGGAGAAAGTATAAAATAGACGAATAGCTAGGACTAAGCAAAGGAGAGAAACTACACTATTTTGGCGTGGATTTCTCTCCTTTATTTATGGTTATTTGCAATACATAGGGGGATACATATGGAAAAAGAATATCGGTGGCATGATCACATTGAAGAATGGATACTATGTATCTGTTTTGGTTTGATGACTATTATCGTTGGCGCAAACGTCATTTTGAGAATGTGCTTTAGCTATTCTCTTGCATGGGGAGATCAAGCAGCGCGCATACTTTTTATATGGTGCACTATGATAGGCGTCAGTCTTGCTGCGCTTAAGGGGACTCATCTTAAGGTGGAAGCAATCAATGCTTTTTTCCCAAGGACTGCGGTATATATAAACCTTGTAGGTGACGTAATATCCCTTATCTATGCTGTAGTCGTTTGCTATTTTATGTGGACCTACATTCAGACAATGATGGAATTCCCCCAGTATTTTTCAGCCATTCCGTGGCTGCCGGCAACCGTCATGTACATACCAGGTATTATCGGTATGGGTGGATTTTGCATCCGCCTATGCCAGGGGTCGATAATTCCAAACCTCAAGGCTATAAGAGAAAAACAGTAAACTAAGGAGAGTGCCGATATATGGTTGTTATTACATTGTTCGCGGCTCTTGCGATATGTTTGGCTTTGACCATTCCTATTGCAATTTCATTAGGGATATCAACTGTAGTAGCTGGATTTGTGGCATCTGGAATGCTCGGCATGCAGATGCTTACAATGCTGGCTCAGACAACGATTACGGGCTCGGATTCGACGGCGCTCTTAGCCATGCCTTTCTTTATGCTTGTCGGAACTCTTATGGATCAATCTGGCATAGCTAAAAAATTGATTAACGTTGCTGAAGCTATCGTCGGCGAAGTTTCCGGTGGGCTTGCAACCGCCACGATAGTCGCGGCTATGCTATTTGCGGCAATATCTGGCTCAGGTCCGGCTGTTGTCTCCGCACTTGGCGGCATTCTTATTCCGGCTATGGTACATAGAGGATATTCTAATGAATATGCGGCGGCCACTGTGGCGTCTGCTGCGACTATCGGCCCGGTCATTCCCCCTTCGATTCCGATGATAGTCTATGCCGTTGTTGCTGGCAGTTCCGTTACAGCTCTGTTTATCGGCGGTGTCGTCCCTGGCGTCATAATGGGACTTGCCTTGATTTCTGTCAACTATTACATTTCCAAGAAGCGTGGGTATCATGGCGTACCTCGCGGCGGCGGATTCTTCTGGGTATTGAAAAAAATAAAAGAAGGTATCTTGGCCATAATTATGCCTGTCATAGTTCTCGGCAGCATATATGCCGGTATAGCGACACCAACAGAATCTGCCGTTATGGGCGTTATGTACACACTCATAATAGGCTGCTTTGTATTCAGGTCTCTTGATATGAAGAAAATCAGAATAGCGCTGGTTGATGCGGCAATGCTTTCTGCTCCTGTTATGTTCCTGCTTGGCGGCGCTGCGGTCTTCGGTCGTCTGCTTACGCTGGAGCATATCCCGCAAATGCTGGCCCAGTTGATGCTTGGTATGTCCGATAACAGGTATCTTATACTTGTATTGATAATGCTATTCCTGCTTGTTACAGGATGCTTTATCGACACTACCTCTAATATAGTGCTTTTTGCGCCTCTCTTCTGTCCGATAATCACTCAGCTCGGATATTCGCTGGTTTATTTTGGTGTCTTGATGACTATAAACCTTTGCATAGGATTTCTGACGCCTCCGCTTGGAATGAATCTGTTTGTAGCTAAAAATATTTCAGGAGCTCCTTTAGGTGGAATCGTCAAAGAGAATATGCCTTATCTTATTGTGCTTATTGTCGTCCTGTTTATTTGTGTAATATGCCCACCTATTATCACGTGGCTGCCGAGTGTAGTAGGCAATTAAATTTATCTTGGAGGGATAAACTATGGAGAACACCATGTTTGCACGTGTAAAAGACCTGGCAGTTGAACTGAAGCCTGAAATGCTTGACCTTGCACAGCGTCTAATCCGTTGTCCATCGTTGACCGGTGAAGAAAAAGGCGTTGCTGATATATTGGAAAATGAACTGACGAAACTTGGATATGATGAAGTTTTTCGTGACGACTGGGGAAATATAGTCGGTATTGTACATGGTACTGAAAACGGGCCGACAATTATGTACAACGGCCACATGGATCATGTTGATATTGGGGCTGTCTCGGAATGGATGGGATATGATCCTTACGGCGGAGCCATTGATGTTGATGACATGTATGATGAAACTGGGACAAAACTTGAAAAGACCGAAGTAATCCATGGTCGCGCAGCTGCTGATACTAAGTGCGGAATCGCATGCCAGGTCTACAGTGGCGCGATGCTTATCCGCTTGAAACAGGAAGGTTTTGCCGTAAAAGGCGATTATGTCGTCAGTTTTGTCGTAATGGAAGAACCTGGAGAGCAGATGGGGATGGTCGGTCTTTATGAAGATACTTTCCAGAAAAAAGGTATCCATATAGATGGTGTCGTCTCATGTGAGTCTACGTCGTTAAAAATTTACTGCGGTCATCGCGGCCGCGTAGAACTTAACGTCGAAGTGTCCGGAGTGACAAGTCACGGTGCCGCTCCGTGGCTTGGGGTCAACGCTGTCCTTAAAGCAACTAAGCTTATTGAAAAGGTAGAAGAGAAATTTGCAAGGGACTACAAAGTTGATGAAAAACTAGGCAGAGCGAGCATAGCCTTGACGGTTATCAGCTGCTCTCCCGGAGCTATGTGTGTCGTCCCTGATCGTTGCAACATTATTTACGACAGGCGTCTTGTCCCGACAGAGACGCCTGA